>CALUPK010000013.1 GCA_944322575.1 uncultured Bacteroidales bacterium
ACTATGTCGCCCACCTCCAGGACTACGATGTCGCCGGGCACCACGTCCTCCACATTGACGATGTAGGACTCCCCGCCTCGGATGACCTTGGCCATAGGAGCCGCCATCTTCTTGAGAGCGTCCATCGACTTCTGGGCCTGGTACTCCTGGTAGGCACCGATAAAGGCATTGAGCAGCAGAATACCCATTATAATATAGGTGTCTAAAAGGCCTTCGCCCGTCCTGACACCCATGACACCGGAAATCACGGCGGCTATGATCAGCAGAATGATGAGAAAACTCTTGAACTGCTCGAGGAACATCACTATGAACGGACGTCCCTTCTTCTGCACCAGCGTGTTCTTGCCGTACTTCTCAATCCGTGCGGCTATCCCGTCGGGACTCAGTCCACGCTCCGCATCGGTCTGGAACTCCTTCGAGACTTCCTCGATGGAATGATTGTAGTATTGCTTCATATCTTAGGAATTAAATCGGCTGCAAAATTGGCACTTCATTCCGTATAAATTGTTATGTTTGCAGCAGAAAAAATGTAGAAAAAGTCGGATTTAAGCATGAATTCGGAGCAAAAGGGCTTTACCATAGGACTGTGCACCGCCGGAAAGCGGGAACTGCGCATCAGCGGACGGACCTGGGAGATAGTTCCCGGCTGCCTCTTCATCCTGATTCCACAGCAGTTCACGGAGGACATATCCTGCTCCGGGGACTTCAGCGCCAGGACTCTCAGCGCCTCTCTTGAAGCCATCTTAGAGCACCCCAGCCCGGTGGATATCAACATTCTAAACGTCACCTTCCTCCACCCGGTCATCCGTCTCAGTGAAGAAAGGGCCGCCGGCCTCTTAGAATACTACGATTTCATCAGCAGACACACCGGAAGAAGCGACAATGTCTACGACAAGGAGCTCCACAAGACCCTGCTCTACGCCCTCATGCTCGAGATCAGCGACATCTACCGGGGCATCTCCGGAGACCGGAGCGAGGTGACCAAGCCCCGTCAGGAACAGCTCACCGACGACTTCTTCAGACTGCTGACCGCCCACTACCGCAGCGAGCACAACGTGGCCTTCTATGCCGGCCGGCTCAACCGCACCCCGAAATATTTTTCCGAGGCCATCCGCCGCATCAGCGGACGCTCCGTATCCGACTGGATAGCCACCATGCTGCTGAGCGACAGCAAACTGCTGCTCCAGACCACAGACATGACCATACTGGAGATATCGGAGGAGCTGGGATTTTCCAGTCCGTCGGTCTTCGTGCAGTTCTTCCGCCACCATACCGGCACCACCCCGCTGCAGTACCGCAAACAGCTATAGCAGAGGGCTTACCAGACGGGCCACGGACTCGTAGAATTTATTGCGCCCGGGACGCCTGTGCCACTTGGCCTTGGTTACCAAGGTACAGCGGGAAAGATCCTTGCGGAACTGGTCCTCTACCGTCCGGGCGCACTCCGGGTCGTAGATGACCGAAGTAACCTCGAAATGATGCTCTAAGCTGCGGTTGTCCATATTGGCCGAACCGATGATGCAGTACTCCCCGTCGATGCTGAGCACCTTCGAGTGGTTGAACCCGCGCTTGAAGAGATACACCTTGACCCCGGCGTCTATCAGTTCCGAGATATAGGACATCGTACCCCAGTTGGTCAGCCAGGTATCGGAGCGCTCAGGTATCATCAGCGAGACCTTCACGTCAGACAAGGCCGTTATCTTTATCGCATTGAGAATCGTCTCGGACGGGATGAAATACGGGGTGATGATACAGATATGGTCCCGGGCCTTGGTGATGGCCGTGAAGTAGCACTGCATGATGGCAGCCCAGTCGCTGTCCGGTCCCGAAGCGATGATCTGCGCATAGTAGCGGCTGCCTCCCGCCGTGCCGGCCGCCAGCAGTTCCTTGTCCTTCGCATCGACGTAAGGGTAATATTTGCGGCGCCGTCCCAGATTCTTGTTCAGGATAAAATACCGGTCCAGCAGGAAGGTGGCCTGCAGCGACATCACCGACATCCCCTCTATGCGGACGTGGGTGTCCCTCCACTCGGGGAATTCCCCTCCGTCGAAGTAGCGGTCCGCGATATTGCACCCACCTAAGAAACCGATGCGTCCGTCCACGACCAGGATCTTGCGGTGGTTGCGGTAATTGACAATGGGCGGAAGGAAGAAGAGCCGGAACGGGGAGAAATTGAGAATCTCCACCCCAGCCTCCTGCAGCTCCCCCAGGAACTTCTTGCCCAGACGCCGTCCTCCGAACCCGTCGTACATCATCCGGACCTCCACCCCCTCCCGGGCCTTGGCCATCAGCACCTCCTTGAAGGTATTGCCCACCCTGTCGTCCTCTATGATGAACGACTGCAGGTGGATATGGGTCTTAGCCCCGCGCATCGCCTCGAGCATGGCGGAGAGAGCCTCCTTTCCGGAAAAATAGATCTGCACGCTGTCATTGGCCGAGAGCAGGCTGTAGGCGCTGCGGATATTCTGCACCACGAGCTTGTGGTGGCGCCTCACCTCCTGCGGGATATTCTCCCTGTCCTCGAACTTCTCCAACATCTCCTTGCACAGCTCCTTCCTCAGCCCGAGGTCCCTCGCTCCCTTGCGGGAGAACATCTTGTCCTTGCGGAAATTGCGGCCGAAGAAAAAATACAGGATGATGCCGATATACGGCAGCATCATCATCACCATCACCCACGAGAGGGTCTTGACCGGATCCCTCTTGCTGGAAATCAACATAATGGAGGAGTACACCGCTATAGCAATGTTCAGCAGGTACAGAAGCGTGGTGAATACAGGCCAGAGTCTGGTGAATGTCATGAGCTACTTCCTCCCGATATAAAGGTAAGCCACTCCTCCGGTCATGGACCCGGCGGTCACCTCCCTGAATCCCCCGTCGGAAAGCTCCGCGCGGAACTTCTCCGGCGCGGGGAAATCGAACGAGGACTCCGGCAGATAGGAATAGGCATAAGCCTGCTTGGAGACAAGCCTGCCTACGGCCGGAAGAATATTCTTGAAGTACAATGTGTAAATGCCCCGCCACAGTCTGTTGCGTGGTATGGAGAACTCCGCGATGGCAAGCATGCCCCCGTCCTTGAGGACACGGTGCAGCTCGCGGATGCACTGCGCGCGCTTGTCGAAATTACGGATGCCGAAAGCTATCGTGACAGCATCGAAACTTCCGTCGGCGAAGGGCAGTTCCGAGGCGTCCCCGTAGCGGAAATCTATTTCCGGTGCCTTCTTCCTGGCTATGGCCAGCATGTTCTCCGATATATCGGCACCTACTACATCGAGTCCATTCCGCTTCAGGGCTATGGAGACGTCACCTGTCCCGCAGGCCATGTCCAGGACCTTGACTTCTCCGCCTCTGAGAGCACAGAACGAGGATACTGCATGCACCAGACGTCTCCTCCAGGAACGGTCTATCCCGAAGGAGAGAAGATGATTCAGTCTGTCGTACACCGGGGCGATGGAATCGAACATCGAGGAGATCGTCTCCCGGCTCTTGTTAAGCTGTCTTTCCGGCATATTCCGAGATAAAACCGTAGGAATGGTCGTCCATCCTCAGCTCACCCTTGGTGACATGGCCGAGGAGCGTGGTCTCAATCCCGTGGTTGAACATAAAGTTGACGAAATCTCCTTCCTGGTCGTTGTTTACGGAGACGATAGCCACGTACTTCGTATTGCCGTAGAGAAACTCCTCGTCAGTGAGGTCGGAGTCTCCAGTAATATCGAAGCCAAGGGACTTGTCCCTGCAGCACTCGACCAGCGAATGAAAGATACCCTTTCCGGATATGCGGTGGAGGGAGGTGATAAAGCCCGAATCGATGCTCGAATTCAGGTAATCCACTGCCTCCGAGGACGTTACAAGATACAACGTGTCGCCCTTCTGTACAAAACTGCTGTTTGTCTCTTTCATGGCCTTAGTGGTTTTGGTTCAAAATTGACGTAAATTTAAGAAAATTTTCAAAAAATGTTTCATTTTAAAAAAAACAATGTATATTTGCAGCCCGAAACCCAAAAAGAGCCCAGATGGTGAAATTGGTAGACACGCTACTTTGAGGGGGTAGTGCCTGTTTAAGGCGTGCAAGTTCGAGTCTTGTTCTGGGCACAAAAAAAGTCTGAATCAGTTGATTCAGACTTTTTTTGTGCCCAGAACAGAATTTTCATGGGAGCGGGAGCGCACAAGAATCGTAAGCGCCTAATTCACAAACATATAACATATCAACCTGCTCCCAAAACGCCTTCACAACACCATTTGCGGAGCGCACCAAAAGAACAACACACTGACAATCAAGCATATTACTTTCAACCGCGCTCCCCTACTGAACATTACCGTATCCATCGGCACCACTTCGAAAGGTGAGCGGATGCTTCCTGCACCGTACGGCGTGGTTAGCAGCGCTGTGCTTGCTTTTCCCGCACTGAGACTGGAGCTATCTCGGCGGGATTAGCGAGCTGCGCTTGCTTTTCCCGCACTGAGGCAGGCCTTATGAAGGCGTCCGCAGGAACAGAGTTCCTGCAATGTGGCTTTGCCACATACTTTATATTAAAAGACAGACAGAAGGGAGTAAACTTCCTTCTGTCTGTCTTTTAATATAAAGGGACGCGCATTGCTGCCGTCCCTTACTGCCTTTATGGCTGTGACCTCGGCGGGATTCAAACCCACAACCTTCTGATCCGTAGTCAGATGCTCTATTCAGTTGAGCTACGAGGCCAATATGTCAGAAATACTATTCTGCCTTTGCTGTTTCCTCGGCTACCACACCTGCGAACTTCTTCTCCTTGATGCGGGCCTTCTTACCTGTGAGGTTCCTGAGGTAGAAGATTCTTGCCCTGCGTACCTTACCGCTCTTGTTGAGCTCTATCTCAGAGATGAATGGTGAGTACAGAGGGAAAATCCTCTCGACACCTATTCCGTTGGAAATCTTGCGGACAGTGAAAGTCTGGGTAGTACCGGCACCTTTCCTCTGTATTACTACTCCACGGAACTTCTGGAGTCTCTCCTTGTTTTCTTCTTTAATTCTATAAGTCACAGTCACTGTATCTCCGGCCTTAAACTCGGGATACTTTTTCTCGTTCTGTGCAAAAGCCTGTTCTGCAATCTTAATTAAGTCCATTTTCTTTCTTCACTTTTTGGCAACGTTGCTGTCATCATCGACATCTATGCAAGAGGTTGCTTATTTTTTGGGACTGCAAAGATATACAAAACAGAATACATTCCAAATTTTTTTAAAGATTAACTGAACATTTTTTTCAATCTCTCAAAGAAGTTTCTGTCCATCTTGGTAGGCTGAGGAGCAAAATTATCTGATTTCCTGAGCTTTTCAAGCATCTCCTTTTCTTCTCGATCCAACTTCTTGGGAGTCCATGCCTGTACATACACGAGGAGGTCACCACGACCGTATCCGTTGATATCCGGCACACCCTTACCGCGTACTCTAAGGATGGCTCCGGACTGAGTACCGGCATCAACCTTTATTCTCACCTTGCCGCCGTCAGCGGACGGTATCTCGGCAGATGTACCGAGAACAAGGTCGGGAATAGAGATGAACAGTGTATAGATCAGATCATTTCCATCCCTTTGAAGTTCGCCGTTCTCTTCCTCTTCTATCAGAACGAGGAGATCACCGTTTACACCATTGCCCTTGGCCGCATTGCCTTTACCGTGTACGGTAAGCTGCATGCCCTCCACGACTCCGGCAGGGACTTTGAAAGAGACCTCTTCTGTCGCCTCCACGACCCCTGCTCCGTGACACTTGGAGCACGGCTTGGTAATCACTTTGCCCTCTCCGCCACATGTAGGACAGGGCGACGTAGTCTGCATCCTTCCCATGAAGGACTGCACTACGCGGGTTACTACACCAGTTCCGTGACAGGTTTCGCATGTATGAACATCCGCCTCAGACTCCGCACCGCGACCACCGCACTGCGGACATCTGACTGCTTTCTTTATCTTGACTGTCTTGGTGACACCGTTGACTATCTCTGAAAGTGACAATTTGACACGTATCCGGATATTTGACCCCTTCTGAACTCTTGCGCCACCGCGGCCGGAAGAGCCGAATCCGCTGAAACCTCCGCCGAATCCTCCTCCGAAGATGTCTCCGAAACGGCTGAAGATATCTTCCATCGAGAAACCTCCGAATCCCTCGTAACCACCTGCTCCGCCGGCTGCTCCCGACATTCCTGCATGACCGAACTTGTCGTAGCGTGCCTTCTTGTCAGGATTACTGAGCACATCGTATGCTTCTGCCGCTTCCTTGAATTTTTCTTCGGCCGTCGCGTCACCCGGGTTCCTGTCCGGATGATACTTTAAGGCCATCTTGCGGTAAGCTTTCTTTATATCCTCCGCAGAAGCGTCCTTAGACACTCCCAATACCTCATAATAATCTCTTTTCTCTGCCATCGCCTACACCCCCACTACCACTTTTGCAAAACGTATAACTTTGTCATTCAGCTTATAGCCTTGCTGAATCACATCGATAATCTTATTTTTCTTATCGCTTTCCTGCACCGGCATCTGAGCCACGGCCTCATGGAAATCAGTATCAAGCTCCTTGCCGAGGGCCTCTATGACCGACAGGCCTCGGCCTTTGAGGAAAGCCATCAGCTTGCTGTATATCAGCTCCGTGCCTTCTACTGCAGCTTTGTCCGAGCCAGACTCGCGCAGCACCTGAAGAGCTCTTTCGCAGTCATCTAAAACAGGGAGCATCCCTTTTATGATATCCTCGCCTGCCGTGGATATAAGCTCAAGCCTCTCCTTGGCTGTACGGCGCCGGTAGTTGTCAAACTCCGCCGCAAGACGGACATACTTGTCATTGACCTCGGCCACCCTGGCCTCCATTGCTTTAAGAGCCTCATCCTCTTCCACCGCCTCTGCCTTTTCGCCATCAGCAGCATCCTTTGACTCAAGGGTTTCCTGAGGTGAATCAGCGCCACCTTCCACAGGAGGAACGGCCCCTTTCTCCTTTTTCTTTATATCTTTCTCTTTCTCTTTCATAACCGTATTTTTCAAGTCGCAATCTCTACAGCAAAAACATTGCCAGAGGAGAGAATCGACAAAATGTCAGTATTCTCTCCTACTTCGTCACAACTTGATTATCTGAGGCTGGACACCGCGGTACTTAGGCATTGTGGCTCCGATAGGCGCACCTATATAAGTAGGATCACACATCACATAGCGGTCACCCTCAAAGTCAAAACCGTCTCCCTTGACACCCGCCGGGAGCACCACACCGCAGGCGACATGTCCTTTATAACAGAACATAGCCACATCCAAACCGAGCAGGTCCTTGACTATCCAGGAGAAGAGCAGCACCCGGTCCTTGCAGTTGTTGGATCCGTAGAAGAACGACTCCTCGACGAACAGCGGCTTGGCCCTGCCGAACATCTCGTAGTCTGTCTTGTAGTCAAAGCCTCTCTGAATCAAAGTCAACACAAATGAGACAGCCTGCTCCGGGCTCATACTGTCCTTGAGAATCTTGTACTTCACGACAGTAAACACAGCCTTGGTCAGCTCCGGGTCTACAGCCGAGCGGTGATACGTCAACAGATCGGACTGGGGATAATCAAGCGTGAACTTGACACAGGGTATATTGAGGGGCACCTTCACATCCTCACCCACATACTGCGTCCACACCGGCAGAGTTTTGACCTGATAGAAATCATAACCGACCCTCAGCTGGGAGTCTATGACTAAATCCAGCTTCCTGTCGGCAGCAGAAAAGTCATTGGAGAAGGTATAAAGAGGATTCTGACTGTTGAGTCTGGAATAGCTGTAGATATAATAATCCTCGTCATTGGCAGTTATGTAGGACACCTGGTAGATGGGTGCGGTAAACGGCAGCAATAGAATAAGCTCACCGCCAGAGGACCCGACTCTGGCCTTGTACTGCATCTGGCACAGCAGGAACATCTGCGTAAGTACCTTCTCGTTGACATACTCTTCAATATACACCGCATCCGTAAGTTTCTTGATCATGGTGTAAAGGGCCCAGTCACTTATGGAATGCTCCTTCTGAAAATCCGTCAGGGCGTCCACTGTGGACATGAAATCCGAATCAGAGAGGAACTTCCAGCCCGATGAGGCATCCTGCTCCGTAGCCTGAATCCGGGGAAGCCTCATGCTTTCAGGGAAAGGAATATCTGCAGATATTCCGAAAAAATCCACTGTCACAGACTCCCCTCCGCTATATACAGCCGCCACTGCCGGAACAGGCACCGGGACCACAGGCGCGGTCATAAAGCCAGGACACGGCAGACCAGGCAGAGAAGAAGCGGCAGCAGCCTCGGCCGGATCGTAGAACACGGGCTCATCCGAAACAGGTCCTATGGGATCCTCTTTGCCCCTCTTTACCAAAAACTCCTCCCATGCGGCGGCGAGATACTGCGAGAACTCAGAGTTGGCCTTGGAACGCCAGTCCTTGAACTCCTGGTTCCTCTGCTTGTAGAATTCGAGGAACGACTCATCATTCTGGGCCCTGGCGACTGCAGACGAGCCGAGCGCCAAGGCAATAAGGAGGATAAATTTCAGTGATTTCGACATAACATTACATTTTAAAAGAAAGCTCCCTCCGAACTTTCCATCCAGGGGAGCTTGATCGATTACGAGTATCGTATATTAACGGTTCTTCTGCATCTCGTTGGCCATCTCCTCATCGAATGTCTTCATGAAGAGGTGCTTGTCAAAATCCAATGCCAGCTTCTCGTCCTTGGAGATAGCGTCCTCGAGTCCGTCCATAACCTTTGTACGGGGCATCTCGACATTTACCCAGAACTCATAAGAACCGTCCTCATTCTGATAGAGCTTGGTACCTCTGACTACAGCTCCGTTGAGCTCCTGATTGACAACGAGTCTTACATTCTGCTCCACTTTCTGGGCGAACTCAGCCTTATTGGCCACATTCACCTGATTCATATACCTTTCAGTCACAGCCTTTACCACAGAGGAGATCTGGGTTCCGAGCTGTGTACGGGCATTCAGGTCTGCGATAGTTCTTGCCATCTCCTGATCGGGGCTGGTTCCGGAGGCTGTAGCGCGGAAATACTCCATGTCAGACTTGTCGGCAGGGGTGTTGAAAGGCATGATAATCTCTGTCTTACCGGCGTTCATGGCATTTTTCTGACCGCCACAGGATGAAACAGCCACCACCATTGCGATGACTGCGAAAACCATAGGGAAAAGTTTTGTTTTCATACGTTTAATGATTTAATAATTTAAAATACAAATTTAATATCTTTTTCAACAATTGCAATAAAAATAGGAGTGCCATCAAAATGTGACACTCCTACTCACACTTTTTTTTTCAAAATTACATCTTGTCGTTGCTGCCGAGCACGTTGTTGATCTTGTGGATGTACAGCTGCTTCAGTTTGTCGCGGGCAGGTCCGAGGTATTTTCTGGGATCGAACTCCTCAGGATGCTCCACCATCACCTTGCGGATAGCCGCTGTCATGGCCAGACGTCCGTCGCTGTCGATGTTGATCTTGCAGACTGCGGACTTGGCGGCCTCGCGGAGCTGGTCCTCAGGGATACCGATGGAATCCTTCAGATGTCCGCCGTAATGGTTGATCTCAGCCACGATGTCCTGAGGCACTGAAGAAGAACCGTGAAGCACGATAGGGAATCCGGGGATACGCTTCTCTATCTCGTGCAGGATGTCGAGACGGATCTCGGGCTTCTGACCGGGCTTGAACTTGTAGGCTCCGTGGGAGGTTCCGATGGATATGGCGAGTGAGTCCACACCTGTCTTGCTTACGAAGTCCTCGACTTCTTCGGGACGGGTGTAAGTGTGGCTCTCGGCCTTTACGTCATCCTCGACGCCTGCCAGCACTCCGAGCTCACCCTCTACGGTAACATCATACTTATGAGCGTACTCCACCACCTTGCGGGTCAGCTCCACGTTCTCGTCATAGGGCTTGGAGGAGCCGTCAATCATCACGGACGAGAAGCCGTACTCGATGCAGCTCTTGCAGAGCTCGAAGCTGTCACCGTGATCGAGGTGAAGAACGATAGGGATATTACAGCCCAGCTCCTTGGCGTATTCCACGCCGCCCTGGGCCATATAACGGAGAATAGTCTGGTTCGCGTATTTTCTCGCACCGCTGGACACCTGCAGGATCACAGGTGACTTAGTCTCCACACAGGCCTGAATGATAGCCTGCATCTGTTCCATGTTGTTGAAATTGAAGGCGGGAATCGCATATCCGCCGTTGATGGCCTTCTTGAACAGCTCTCTTGAGTTGACGAGGCCGAGCTCTTTGTAAGATACCATAATAAATATACCTTAGTTAAAGTTAAAATCCGACTTTATTGACTAAAGTCACGCAAATTTAGATAATTTTGTAATATGAACAAAAAAGTAATCATTTTCTCAGCTCCCTCCGGAGCAGGCAAAAGCACGGTGGTAGGCCACCTGCTTAAGACATTTCCATTTCTTGAGTTCTCCATCTCAGCCACTTCACGCTCTCCGAGGGGAAGCGAGAAGGACGGAGTCGAATACTACTTCTTCTCCGAGCAGCAGTTCCGCGACCTCATCGCCAGGGACGCATTCGTGGAATACGAGGAAGTCTATCCCGGCTCATTCTACGGCACCCTCCGCTCGGAAGTGGAGCGCATCTGGGCCAAGGGTCACGTAATCCTCTTCGACATCGACGTTAAGGGAGGTGTCAACCTAAAGCGGATTTTCGGGGACAATGCCCTCTCTGTATTCGTCCGCCCTCCCTCGGTGGAGGAGCTGCGCCGCAGACTCGTCGGCCGCGGCACGGACTCGCCCGAGGCAATAGAGAAAAGGGTCGCCAAGGCCCGCGAGGAGCTGGAATATGAGTCCAGGTTCGACCGGGTACTGGAAAATGACCGCCTCGAGAAGACTCTCGCAGAGGCGGAAGAGATAGTAAAGACATTCACAGGACAATGACAAAGGCCCTCTACTTCGGTTCCTTCAACCCCGTCCACTACGGGCATGTCTCCATCGCACGGTACGTGGCGGCAATGGAGGAAGTCGACGCTGTGGTCATAGTCCCCTCCCCTCACAATCCCTTCAAGGACACCTCCATCCTCGCTGACCCGCAGCTCAGGTTAGAGCAGGTCCGCCGGGCTTTCGACGGCATCTCCCCGAAGATAAGCGTCAGCGACATCGAGTACCGCCTCAGCGAGCCTCTCTACACCATCAACACCCTCCACGCCATACAGGATGCAGAACCTGACACAGAACTTATCCTCCTGATAGGCGCCGACAACATCGCAAGTCTCGAAAGATGGTACAAAGGGCCGCAGATACTCCGGGAATTCGAGGTATGGGTCTATCCGCGCAAGGGCTTCGACGGAGCCGCCCTCTGCCGGGAATGTGCGGCAAGGACAGATGCACGCCGCATACGATTCCTCAAAGGAGCACCCCTGCTTGACATATCTTCCACTCAGATAAGAAACCAACTCAAAAACACTCAGACACCATGAAAACCAAAACTATCTTAATCTCCGCCATGGCCCTTCTCCTCGCCGCGGCATCCATTGCTCCCGCCTCAGCACAGAGACGTCAGATGCAGATGACAGACGAGCAGAAATACTTGGACGCCATGCACCGCAACATCACCTCCGACAAACTCTTCGGATACGTAGAACAGCTATCGGACTCCACCCTCGAGGGACGGCTTGCAGGTTCCCCCGGCATGGCCAAAGCTGTCAACATCGTTGAAAACTACTTCAAAGAATGGGGGCTGAAACCGGCCGGAGACAACGGCTCCTACATTCAGGAATTCCCCCATCCCTGCGTAGAGGTCTTCCCCGGCAGCACCATGGAGATACTCTTTCCTGTGTACGGTCAGAAACGCAAGGACACCGTCTGGATCTCCAAGTCCTACCCCTGGGCTGACGGCTGGTTCGCCGGCGGCATGACCGGCAACGGCGACATCACCGCCGAGATCGTCTACGCCGGATTCGGAGTCACCGCCCCCGAGCTCGGATACGATGACTATGCCGGCATAGACGTCCGCGGCAAGATAGTCCTCGTCGAGGGAGAGACCCCCAACACCAGCCGCAACGACGACACCCTGCGCATGTGGTACGACCACACCCTGCACCAGACCAAGCTCAACAACGCAGTAGCCCACGGAGCCGTCGGCCTCCTCTACCTCTGGGTACCCGGTCCCAACGCACCATACAACGAGGGATTTGTCTACGCCCACGTCACCGACACAGTAGTCAACGACATCTTCCGCGGCACCGGACGCACCTACGCCGAGACCGTCAAGAAGATCTACGAGACCAAAAAGCCCCAGTCATTCCACACCGGCAAGAAGGCCCATATCCGCATGAACGCCACCTACAATCCCGATGCCACCGGTAAGAACATCGTCGGCATCGTGGAGGGCAGCGACCCCGTCCTCAAGAACGAGTACGTCATCATCTCCGCCCACTTAGACCACCTCGGCATGATTCCCTACCACATCGCCGGAGCCAATGACAACAACGCCTCCTCCGCAGCCCTGCTCGGAGCTGCCGAGGCCCTCGCAAAGAGCCAGGTCAAGCCCAAGCGCACAGTCGTATTCCTCAGCCTCGACGGTGAAGAAGCCGGACTGACAGGAAGCACCTATTATACTACGCATCCGCTCTTCCCCAAAGAAAAGGTAAAGGCCGTCATCAATCTCGAGCAGGTAGGCGCCGGAGAGATGCTCTCGGCCAGCTACCCCTACAACTTCCCCGACCTGCCCAAGTACACCGAACAGGCCAATGACAGATACATCCACCGCATCCTATTCCAGCGCGAATCCCGCTACGTCACCCGTCCCCGCACCGACGGCGTGGTATTCATGAAAGCCGGCTATCCCGTCCTCGACATCAGAGCTGCCGGCGGCGGCTACTACCACCACCCCAAGGACAACCCTTCGTCCATCAACCCTGAGATACTCCAGTCAGCCACCGAATGGCTCTACTGGACCGCCATAATGATAGCCGACGAATAAACATACACTGAAACGACGGATAACAAATAAAAAGGCCGCCCGGAGCACTTCCGAAGCGGCCTTAACACTAATCAATACTATATGAAGTAATTATTTTACTTCCTCGTAGTCCACATCCTTGACATTGTCATCACCGGAGTTGCCTGAACCGGAGGCGCTGCCGGTCTGTCCGCCGGGCTGACTGCCGGCACCTGCGGAAGGACCTGCCTGAGCGGCGCGGGCCATATCCTCGGAAGCGGCGTGCCATGCGTTGTTCAGGGCCTCGGTAGCACGGTCGATGTCGGAGATGTTCTGCGACTTGTGGGCTTCCTTCAGCTGGCCGAGGGCATTCTCGATGGCGCCCTTCTTGTCAGCGGGAATCTTGTCACCGTACTCCTTGAGGTTCTTCTCGCTCTGGAAGATGAGGGCATCGGCACCGTTGATCTTATCGATCTTCTCGCGCTCGGCCTTATCAGCGGCCTCGTTGGCCTTGGCCTCGTCACGCATCCTCTTGATCTCGTCCTCGCTCAGTCCGGAAGAGGCCTCGATACGTATCTTCTGCTCCTTGCCGGTAGCCTTGTCCTTGGCGGATACGTTCAGGATACCGTTGGCATCGATATCGAAGGTAACCTCGATCTGAGGGATACCGCGGGGAGCGGGGGTGATGCCGTCGAGGTGGAAGCGGCCGATGGTCTTGTTGTCACGGGCCATGGAGCGCTCGCCCTGGAGGACGTGAATCTCCACTGAAGGCTGGTTGTCCGATGCGGTGGAGAATACCTCAGACTTGCGGGTAGGGATGGTGGTGTTGGCCTCGATCAGCTTGGTCATCACACCGCCGAGGGTCTCGATACCCAGGGACAGAGGAGTCACGTCCAGCAGGAGGACATCCTTCACGTCACCGGCAAGGACACCGCCCTGGATGGCAGCGCCGACAGCCACTACCTCATCGGGGTTGACACCCTTGTTGGGAGCCTTTCCGAAGAACTTCTCGACGATCTGCTGGATGGCGGGGATACGGGTCGAACCGCCGACGAGCAGCACCTCGTCTATATCGGATACCTTCAGACCGGCATCGGCGACTGCCTTGCGGCAAGGCTCGATAGTCCTCTGGATCAGGTCGTCGCATATCTGCTCGAACTTAGCCCTGGTGAGGGTCTTCACAAGGTGTTTGGGCACACCGTCCACAGGCATGATGTAAGGCAGGTTGATCTCTGTGGAGGTCTGGCTGGAAAGCTCGATCTTAGCCTTCTCGGCTGCCTCTTTCAGTCTCTGCAGGGCCATGGGGTCCTTCCTCAGGTCCACGCCGGGATTGTCGTTCATGAACTCAGTGGCCATCCAGTCGATGATCCTGTGGTCGAAGTCATCGCCGCCGAGGTGGGTATCACCGTTGGTGGACTTAACCTCGAAGACACCGTCACCGAGCTCGAGGATGGAGATATCGAATGTACCGCCGCCGAGGTCGTAGACAGCCACCTTCATATCGTTCTTCTTCTTGTCCATACCGTATGCCAGTGCAGCTGCGGTAGGCTCGTTGATGATACGCTTTACCTTCAGGCCTGCGATCTCACCGGCCTCCTTGGTGGCCTGCCTCTGCGAATCGCTGAAGTAGGCGGGCACCGTGATGACAGCCTCGGTCACCTCCTGTCCGAGATAGTCCTCGGCAGTCTTCTTCATCTTCTGAAGTATCATGGCCGAAATCTCCTGAGGAGAGTAGAGACGGCCGTCGATGTCTACACGTGCGGTGCCGTTGTCGCCGCGCACTACTTTATAAGGCACGCGGGATATCTCATTCTGAACTCTGTCATAAGGCTCACCCATGAATCTCTTGATAGAGAATATGGTCTTGTTGGGGTTGGTGATCGCCTGCCTCTTGGCGGGGTCGCCGATCTTCCTTTCCCCGTTGTCCGTAAATGCCACTACTGAAGGAGTGGTCCTCTTGCCCTCGCTGTTGATGATTACAGCGGGCTCGTTACCTTCCATCACTGCTACGCAGGAGTTGGTGGTTCCAAGGTCTATACCGATAATCTTTCCCATAATTCTTATATTTTCTAATTATTTTCTACATTGCCGCCGCCTGATTTTCAAGCGGTCGAAACTCTCATACTCCAAGATTATGCCAAATGGCGGAAACTGACAACATGTCATATTGGAATTGTAATAATTATTCTCTTCCTTTGCAGGTCCAAATCCAAGATAAAACAGGCAAAGACATGTCAACAGAAGGCAACGTAAGGGTGATGACCACCCACAGACTACTGGAAATGAAGCAGAAAGGCGAGAAAATCGCCATGCTCACAGCATACGATTTCACATCGGCCCGCATCGTCGACGAGGCGGGGATAGACGTGGTCCTCGTCGGAGACTCGGCCGCCAACGTGATGGCCGGACACGAGACCACCATCCCCATCACCGTCGACCAGATGATCTACCACGCCCAGAGCGTGACCCGCGCCGCCAAGAACCCTCTGATAGTGGTCGATATGCCCTTCGGCTCCTATCAGGGCAATTCCAAGATGGCAGTCAGCAACGCCATCCGCATCATGAAGGAATCGGAGGCAGACGCAGTGAAGATAGAGGGCGGAATGGAAATCCTCGAATCGGTCGAGCGCATCCTCTCGGCGGGCATCCCCGTCATGGGCCATTTAGGCCTCACCCCCCAGTCCATCCACAAGTTCGGCACCTACGCCGTCCGGGCCAAGGAGGAGGAGGAGGCCGAGCGGCTGCTGCAGGATGCCGTGGCTTTAGAAAATGCCGGCTGCTTCGCCTTAGTGCTCGAGAAGATACCGGCAATGCTCGGGAAGAAGGTCGCCGAGACTCTCAAGATACCGGTAATAGGAATAGGCGCGGGCAAATACGTCGACGGCCAGGTCCTCGTGATGCACGACATGCTGGGACTGACGACCAAGTTCTCCCCCAGATTCCTGCGCCGCTACGCGGACCTGCACGACATCAGCCTCAAGGCCTTCCGCCAGTACATCGAAGATGTCAAATCCTGCGACTTTCCCAATGACAGCGAGCAGTACTGAATACAGACCCCTCCCGAAAGAGGAATACGACGACATAGCCTCCCGCATCCTCTATGAGGACAACCACGTACTCGTCTTCAACAAGCGCTCAGGCGAGATAGTCCAGGGGGACAAGACCGGGGACGAGCCTCTGTCCGAGACGCTCAAAGCCTTTATCGCCGCAAGAGACTCCAAGCCCGGAAGGGTCTTCTTAGGAGTACCCCACCGCCTCGACCGCCCGGTAAGCGGAGCTGTCATCTTGGCCAAGACGTCCAAGGCCCTCGAGCGGCTGTCCGCCTCATTCAGAGAAGGCGGCGCCGGAAAGATATACTGGGCATTGGTGGAGAAAGCTCCCGAACCTGCAGAAGGGGAAATCCGGAGCTGGCTCTTCCGCAATGAAAAACAGAACAAGTCCTACTCCTCACCCTCCCAAAGACCGGGAGCCAAGGAGGCCCTGCTGCGCTATCGCCTGCTGCGGCCCACCAAGAACTATTTTCTCGTGGAAATACAGCTTCTCACCGGCCGCCACCACCAGATACGCTGCCAGCTCGCATCCATCGGCTGTCCCATCAAGGGAGACCTGAAGTACGGAGCGCGCCGCTCGAACCCTGACGGCAGCATCTCCCTCCACGCCCGCAGCATAACATTTGTCCATCCCACTATTAGAAAGCAGATTACTGTCACCGCGCCCACCCCGATGGAGGACATGTAGAGCTACCGCTTTATTACCGACAGATATTCTTCGTACTTGGACAGGACATCCTCGACATACTGTATGGTCTCCCGGCCCCGGAACCTGCCGTGCCTGAGAAAATCGGCATCCTCATAGTACTCCGGCTCCGCCATCAGCGGAATCGTCTGAGCTACTGTCTCCCAGTCTGTAAAGTCCCGCCCCTGGTCGAGGGTAAAATTGATGCAGTCCTCGATGCGGCTCTCCCCGGCATTGTATGCCGCAAGGGTAAATTTCACCACATTGACCGAATCGAACCCCATATTCTGGTAGCGCTTTTCTATGCGCCGCAGATGCATTGTTCCGGCCTTGATATTGTCCTCCGGATCAAACAAGTCCGTAACACCGTAAGTCGCGGCAGTAGAGCGCATCACCTGCATCAGCCCGGTAGCACCGCGCCGTGAGTACGCCCCGACAGAGAAACGCGACTCCTTAAATATCACGGCAGACAGCAGCCTCCAGTCCCAGCCGAGAAGAGGACTGTAAGTTCTGACTATCTCATCGTAGGGGGAGATGCGGTCGGTCATAGTACCGGCCTCTATGTAAGGTTCCAGACTGTAGGAACGGAAAAAACGGCTTTCCATACCGGCATATTCCGGCATGTGAGTCAACGTCCCGAGCCATCTGTTGAGAGCATACAGCAGACTGTGGTCAGTCCGGCGCACGGCCCAGGCATAATCCCGGAACTGCATAGTCAGCGTCACACCGTCCGCATAACTGTCAGGGAGAGTATCTGACGCATTTACTGCCACTATGTCCACTGTACTGTCCGCCAGCATCTGCCAGCAGTCCCTGCGCTCATATACCCCGGCAAAACCCATATCGACGCCAAGGGTATCCGCTACGCCGGTAAGCATCGTGTACTGAAAGCCGGTAAGAAATCCTTTCGAGGTATACATCCCGCTGCGGATGTTTATACTGGCCGTAAGAGTATCCCTGTCCGGAGACAATCCGCGTATCAGAAACTCCGGCCGCATCCCTTCCCAGATACGGAAGATACAGCCTGTGAGGAATATTGCCGCTATAGATATGACTATCCTGCCTGCTCTTCTCATACCATCTCTGTCTTACTCGATGTAGAACGGCCAGTGGATACCGAACTTGAATCCACGGTACGGCCTCACGTAGTGATAAGCGGAGAACATCATTCCCCCGTCAGGCCATCCCTGTCCCACATTGATGACCTTCAGGAAGATGTTGACTCTCTTCCACTGCATATTGAGAAAGACGTCGATGTACGGGTTCATACCGATCTGTTCCCGCCTCTGAAGCTGGAACGTGCCCAAGGCCGGATTGTATGCCGGCGCATAGTAATCTGTGTTCATCGTGGCATCCGCTCCCAACTGGACGGTAAGCACATCCTTCACCGCCTCTATCTCGATGTAGTACCTCATGTGGAAGGTCAGCATGGGCAGGGGCAGGGTGTTGCGGTCCGAGGAGTACTGGAAGAGGACCTTGTTGTCTAAATGAAAAAGCCACAGTTTGAAGTCTTTCCGTAGATAACCGCTCATTACATTGATCAGTCCGGTATGCTGCCGGACGATGCCGAGGGTGTCGTGGTAAAGGTAATTGTTGATAAGTGCGTATCCGAAAGACGCTTCCATCCTCCACTTCGGAATAGTCAGCGAAGCCTCCACTTTGGTCGTGGATGTCTTCCCGAAATCGTTGTCCCAGACATAGTGGTTAGACCAGTAGTGCTGTGAGAACCAGTCAGGCTCCCGGAGCGAGGTATTGAAACGCCCGCTGAGAGTGATGGGCTCGGTCTTGTCCTTGAAGGGGTAGAACGAGAGTCCGACATGGGCATCCACATCGAAGTCGTTGCGGTAGTATCCTATAAGACTGTAACGGGCGTCAGCTCCCCAGTTCAGGTACTTGCGGTACTGGCCGCCGGCACCTGCGTAGACATAGAAGTCATGCTGGCTGATGTTGCTGTTGCCGCTGAGGAACATGTCGGGATTGAAAGCATAGATGCTGTTCCATCTGTATCCCACGCCTCCGCTGATTTCAGACACCACTGCTTCCCGGGCCCAGGGCTGCAGCTTGAAGAAGAGCTTGTTGTCTACCGAGAATACACGGGTTGAGTCCGCCGAGGAGGTGGGGTTGATGTAGAACATGTTGTTGTAGAAGCTGCGGCCGGCCTCGTCATTGAGTCCTATCTCGTCAGTGTAGTAACGGTAGTAGCGGGAAACCTCGCCGACATGCCCTATGGACAGCATCGGTCCCTCTCCCTGATTACCGAAGAGCATAGAGTCCGCAAGGACGGCAAGAAGGCTCTCGCGTGTAGGCGGAGGCATCCTCAGTATAGAGTCGTCTATAGGAGGAAGTGAATCCACTGCTATGCCTGTTCCGGGCAGGTCAAGACCCGCACCGAGCGAGTCGGCCGCCGTACCGGACGTATCCGGAGCAGCCGCCCTGAGGGTGTCCGCGGCAGCGAGCGCCAATAGAGAATCCCTCTCGGCCTTGGCTGCAAGCACGCCTGCCACAGCCTTCTCATAGGACGCTATACGGGCCGCCACGACCGAGTCTACCTTAGCCGCAAAAACCGTATCCTGCTCCATTGCCCGTTCGAGACGCTTCGTCTTGGTGTCCAAGTGGATATTGTACGAATGATCTATGAAGAAGGTATTTCTCGAAAGTTTGTTCTTAGCCTCCTGCAGATTTATCGGTATCGTCTTGCCGTCGACCGTGGTGTCGCGCACCATACGGGAGTCCTGCACTCCGCCGTTCTCCTCCCGGGATATATTGTGATGGATGAGTCCGGCATGGGCGACATAGTTGCGGCCGAGATAGTTGGCCCCGACTTCAAGGGAGTTGTTGGCCGTAGCCTCGCGGTTGAGCATACCCGCCGTCTTCCACCCCTGGAAAAGCACTGAGAGGTTGAGTTCAGGGGTGATGTTCTGGGTGTGCATGAAACGGACATTGGTCTCCTCTTTCTCCTTGTATGCGAAGAGGGTTCCCCAGTAAGCCAGCTCTGTATAAGGTGCCTTGACATTGAAGAAAGGCATGTTCTCCGGTATATGCGAATAGGTGAGGTATGGAGCGTAGGCCTTGAACTGCCCGAACTCATGACGCCGGAAAAAGTTGACATTCTGAGCCGCAGAACCTATGGTTCCGAGATATACCGCATCGATATCCTCCTTATAGAAAGGGTATTCGCTGTACCAGTCATTGAAGGTGGTATCTATGTCCGCGTGACGGTATTCATTGATATAAGGGCCTGTATTCCATGACAGTATCCTCTGGAAATAGAGACTGTCAGGGACAAAACCCGTCTCCAGTACCCTCGGCTTGGACCAGCGGATGCTGTCCCGGACAGACTTCACACTGTCCCTGACATGCCGGGCACTGTCGCGTACCGCCTGTTTGACTGCAGCGACACTGTCGAGATAAGCGTCCTTCTGCTTTCTGATACTGTCCTTCTCCATCTGCCTGCGCTGCCTCGGGGTCAGCACCACAGTATCAGCGGCAGTAGAATCCGTCATAGAGAGCGTATCGGAAGGGAGCTCCGGCATATCCGCCGGCGCAGCACTGTCCCGGACAGGGATCGTATCCTGAGACAGGGTGAGCATGGACGGCAGAGAAGACATAGCCATACCCCTTATAATAGAAGCACCGCACGGCAACATCAGAATGATGACGCATGCGCACAGTATGTCCCTTAACCTTTTTCTGCTCATAAGCTGCAAACATACGGAAAAATCTCCAATTTTGCTTACTTTTGCTCAAAACTCACTACCGCATGGAAAGGTTACAGACACTATTCGAGAAGTACTCCGGCAAAAAGGAGTACAGCATCAGCCCCCTCCCCTCCTCCGGAGGCAACCGGCAGTATTTCAGGATTATCTGGGACAGCGGCAGCTGCATCGCCGTAGCCGGGACGAGTCTGCGGGAGAACAGCGCATTCCTATACTTGGCCGGACATTTTTCCCGCCTCGGGCTGCCGGTGCCGGAGATTCTCGCCGTAAGCGGGGACGGAATGTACTACCTGCAGGAGGACCTCGGGGACACTACCCTCTTCGACGCGGTAGCGGCAGGGCGCAGAAGCGGAGAATACAGCCCCGAGGAGAAGACTCTGCTGCGGGCGGCGGTGGAGGCTCTGCCGGCCTTCCAGTATGTCGGGGCCCAGGGACTGGACTTCTCGCAATGCGGCCCGGTGTCCTGCTTCGACCGGACGAGCGTGATGTTTGACCTCAACTATTTCAAATACTGCTTCCTCAAGCCCTCCGGCGTGGAGTTCGACGAGGTGGCGATGGAGGAGGATTTCGTCCGGCTGTGCGACCGGCTGCTGATATGCAGTTCCGAGAATTTCCAGTACCGGGACTTCCAGGGCCGGAACATCATGCTCACACCCTCTGGGGAGATGAAATTCATCGACTTCCAGGGCGGAAGGATGGGACCGGTCCACTATGACCTGGCCTCCTTCGTATGGCAGGCGCGGGCTCGCTACCCGTCTGAGCTCAAGGCCGAACTGACCGAGGCATATCTCGAGGCACAGTCGCACTATGAGGTGGTGCGCCGGAAGGACTTTCTGACCGACCTGAGGCAGTTCGTCCTCTTCAGGACACTCCAGGTGCTCGGGGCCTACGGGTTCAGGGGTATGTTCGAGCGACGGCCGCATTTTCTCGAAAGCATTCCATACGCGATGGACAACCTTCAGGAGCTCTTCTCCTCAGGCACCTTCCCCGAATACCCCTGCCTGTACCGGGCACTCGAGGAGCTGATACCGCTCTACGGGCACAGAACGCCCAGGCAGGATGGCAAGCTGCTGATAAGGATTTTCAGTTTCTCGTATAAAAAAGGAATACCCGAGGATGAGGGAGGAAACGGCGGAGGGTATGTCTTCGACTGCCGCGGAGTGCCCAACCCGGGCCGGCAGCCGGAGTACCGGGGGCTGACGGGAATAGACGGTCCTGTGATAGAGTACCTGCAGCGGTATTCCGAGACAGAGGAATTTGCACGGCACACCGCAGCCATAGCTGACATGCACGTAGACAACTATCTTGAGAGAGGATTTACTGACCTGATGTTCTGCTTCGGATGCACCGGAGGCCGGCACAGGTCCGTATACTTCGCCGAAAGGCTGGCCGACCACCTGGCAGAAAGATACGGCAGCTCTTCCGACCGGCTCAGCATCACCCTCGTACACCGGGAACAGAACCTCGAAAGACAGGTACTATGAAAGCAGACAGACTCAGAACGGCAATGATACTGGCGGCAGGGTTAGGCACCCGGCTCAAGCCGCTGACCGACACTATGCCCAAGGCACTGGTACCATACGAGGGCGTGCCGATGATACAGAGACTTATGCTGCAGCTGAAGAAGGCCGGCTTTACCCGGGCCGTAATCAATGTCCACCACTTCGCGGACATGATAGAAGAGTTCGTCCGCTCCCATGACGGTTTCGGGATAGACGTGGCATTTTCGGATGAGCGGGACCTGCTGCGCGACACCGGAGGGGGCATCCGCCATGCCGTCATGTCAGGGCTGCTCGGAGAAGAACCGGTGCTGGTACACAATGTGGACATCATCGCCTCCGGGATAGACCTCAGGGCCTTCTGCCGACAGGCCCTCGGCGGGCCGGACGACACTCAGGCATCCGCATCACTTCTTGTAAGCAGCCGTACCTCCTCACGCTATCTGCTGACCGACAGCGACGGCCTCCTCCGCGGCTGGGTGCATCCCGCCAAAGGCCTCCTCAAAGGCACCGGCCCCGCTGCCGCCGTTCCGGCCGAATATACTGCACCGCTTCCATCCTCCCTCATTCCCCGTGCTTTCAGCGGCATCCACATCCTCACCCCTACAGCTTTGCAGCTGCTGCGGCCCTGGCCGGAGACATTTTCCATCATCGACTTCTACCTCACCGTCGCCGCCTCCCATACAGTCCGGTGCATGGATGCCCCCGCAGGAGCCGTCATCACCGACATCGGCAAGCCCGCACAGCTCCGCTGACACCGCACCTGTTCTCAACTCACCTTGATGGTGCGGTCAGGAGACACTCTGGCTATGAAAAGCGACGGGACGACCATGATGAACAGCATCAGGACGAAGGCTGCGATATCCACCGCTATGATATGCAGGGGATTAAGTTCCACCGGCACGAAATTGACGAAATAGTTTACAGGATTGAGCGTGAAGGGCTTCAGCCACTTCTGTACAGCCAGCAGGACGATGGCCGCGGCATTGCCCCAGAGCATACCCTTGAGGACTATTGCCCCGCCGCGGTAGATGAACACCTTGCAGATGTTCGAAGTCCTCATGCCCAGCGACTTCAGCAGGCCTATCATGGATATGCGCTCGAAGAGGATGATCAGCAGGCCGGAGATCATATTGAAACCGGCCACCGCCATCATCAGCACCATCACCACCAGCACATTGAGGTCCAGCAGGGCCAGCCAGTCGAACAGTCCCGGATATATCTCGTCTATCCTCTGAACCACCACCGGCGCATCTGCAGTGATGTCTCTCTCCATTATGACATCGCCTATCTCATTGTATACCCTGTTCCGGGCACGCTCCGATGCCTTGCCGCCGTCCCCACCGAGAGACACCTCGAGACATGACGACTCATGGTCCTCCCAGCCGTTGAGCCTGCGTATCTGACGGATATCCATCACCGCCAGCTTCTCATCTATATTTTCCAGCTGTATGTCGTACAGGCCGGTCACAGTCAGTCTGCGGGCCCTCACCTGCTCACCTATAAAATACACAGTCATCCTGTCCCCCGTACTCAGGCCCAGCATCGTTGCTAATCTTTTGGAAATCAGCACTTGGTCACTCATACGCCTTCCCGAGAAATCCGGCAGCGTACCCTCGGTCAGAAAATCCGCGAAGAAATCCAGCGAGTAAGTCGAGTCCACCCCCTTGAACATCACCCCATGTACATCCTTGTCCGACTTGACCATCCCGGGCTTGTAAGCCGTCTCGCTCACCGACCGTATCCCAGATATCTTCTCTATCTCGGGCAGATAAGACAAGTCCGCCTGCAGAGGGTAGACATCGTTCATATAGTCCATCCCCGGCACCGTTATCAGAATCTCTCCTGTAAACCCGGCTGCCCTCTTTCCTATCTCCTTCTTGAAGCCCTCCGAAATCGCTACTGCCATCAATATCACGCCGATACTGACAGCCACCGACACACATGCTATCGCGTTGCCGGTCGTACTCACTCCCCGTCCCTTGATTTTTTTGGCTATAAATAAATTTAAATTCATATCTTTGCAGTCCCAGACCCTGCAAAGGTAAAAATTTTTCGCGGAAATAGCTCAGTTGGTAGAGCGTCGGCTTCCCAAGCCGAAGGTCGCGGGTTCGAACCCCGTTTTCCGCTCAATAAAGTTTCTCAAGAACCACCGACCGCAGCACCCCACCGCGGTCTTTTTTTTTATACTGCCACCAACAGCAGAGCGAAAATTCACATTTTTGCGTATCTTTGTTGAATACAAATCTCAAAAAACAACCCTATGAGGAATACAACCTTATTTGCAGTTATCATCGCACTGTTCACACTATCTTCCTGCTCACAGTACAAGTACGAGCAGGTGGCCGGAGATCCGGCCAAGACCAGGATCTACACCTTAGACAACGGTCTGAAGGTATTTCTGAGCGTCAATGACGACGAACCCAGAATCCAGACCTACATTGCAGTCCGCGTCGGCGGCAAGAACGACCCGGCCCAGACCACCGGCCTGGCCCACTACTTCGAGCACCTGATGTTCAAGGGCACGGAGCAGTTCGGCACCTCCGACTACGCGGCCGAGAAGCCCATGCTTGACGAGATCGAGCGCCTCTTCGAGGTCTACAGGACCACCACTGACGAGGAGGAGCGTGCGGCTATCTACCGCACCATCGACTCCATAAGCTACGAGGCATCCAAGCTCGCCATCCCCAACGAGTACGACAAGCTCATGTCCATCATCGGAGCTACAGGAACCAACGCCGGTACATCCACCGACATGACAGTCTACATCGAGGACATCCCCTCCAATCAGGTGGAGAACTGGGCCATGATCGAGGCCGACCGCTTCAAGAACCCCGTCATCAGACTCTTCCACACCGAGTTAGAGACCATCTATGAGGAGAAGAACATGTCCCTCACCCAGGACTCGAGAAAGGTGTCCGAGGCTCTGAACGCAGCTCTCTTTCCCAACCATCCCTACGGCAAGCAGACCGTCCTCGGAACCCAGGAGCACCTCAAGAACCCCTCCATCACCAACGTCAAGAACTACCACAAGACCTACTACGTGCCCAACAACATGGCCATCTGCATGGCCGGTGACTTCAACCCGAACGAGGTGATCCGCATCATCGACAAGTATTTCGGTGACATGCAGCCCAATCCCGACCTGCCCAAGCTCGAGTTCGAGCCTGAACAGCCGATTACCGAGCCCATAGTCAAGGAAGTCTACGGTCTTGAGGCCGAGAACATCACCATCGGCTGGAGACTTCCCGCCACTACCGACCCCTCCAGCGACATCGCACAGATGGCCTCCTTCATCATCAACAACGGCTCCGCCGGACTTATCGACTTAGACCTGATTCAGGAACAGAAAGTCCTCTCCGCATACGGATACGCCAGCCTGATGCCCGACTACGGCAGCTTTGTGGTATCCGGAAGACCCAAACAGGGACAGACCTTAGATCAGGTGAAGGACCTGCTGATGGCCGAGGTAGCCAAGCTGCGCAGCGGTGACTTCGATGAGGACCTCATCGAGGCCACTGTCAACAACCTCAAGCTCTCCCACATGAACTCCTTGACCAGCAACTCTTCAAGAGCCATGATGTACGTCAGCGCATTCATCAACGGCGAGGACTGGGCCACTGTAGTCAATCAGCTCGACAGGATGGCCAAGGTCACCAAACAGGACATCATGGACTGGGCCAATGAGTATCTTACACCCCACAGCTACGTAGTCATCTACAAACGTCAGGGCCAGGATAACAACATCCAGAAGATATCCGCTCCCGAGATTACTCCCATCGTCACCAACAGGGACAAGCAGAGCGAGTTCCTCACCAAGATTCAGAATACCCCCGTCAAGGACATCGAACCAGTATTCGTAGACTATCAGAAAGAGATGTCCATCCTCGATGCCGGCAAGGACATAGACGTGCTCTACAAGCAGAACGAGGTCAACGACTTGGCCTATATCGCCTACGTCTTCGACAAAGGCACCAACAGCGACCCTGCACTGTCATTGGCTTTCACCTATCTGGGCTACCTCGGCACAGCCGACAGGAGTGCCGCCGACATAGCCAAGGAGATGTACAAAATAGCTTGCAGCTTCAGCTTCTCCTCCGGCACCGAACAGACAGCCATAACAGTTTCCGGTCTGAGCGAGAACCTGCCCTACGCTATGGATATCGCAGAGGACCTCATCTACAACGCCGTACCTGACGAGGCCGTACTTGCCAACATCAAGAACGACATTCTTCAGAGACGCCGTAACAGCAAGCTCAGCCAGGGCAGCTGTTTCGGAGCCCTTCAGAACTATACAATGCTCGGCAAGGAGACCATCGACAGGCTGACACTCGACAACCGCGAGCTCGCCGCCCTGACTTCCGAAGAGCTGCTGGCCAAGATCCGTGAGCTGATGGACAAACAGCACGAGATACTGTACTACGGTCCTCAGAACAGCAAGGAGCTTTTAGCCACCGTCGCCGGACATCACCGCATAGCCGACAACCCCGAGCCCCTGCAGAAAGAGATTATCCAGTTCCGTATGCCAGGCAGTAAGAGCAAGGTATACTTGGCCGAATACGATGCAAACCAGCTGTACTACATCCAGTACTCCAACCGCGGCGAGAAGTTCGACCTGAACTCAGTGCCCGCGAACACCCTGTATAACGAGTATTTCGGCGGAGGCATGAACGCGATAGTATTTCAGGAGATGCGTGAGGCCAGGGGTCTGGCTTACACTGCTCAGGCCTATCTGGGCACCCCGTCCAGCTTAGATGAATCCTACACCTATATAGCCTTCATCGCAACCCAGAACGACAAGATGCAGCAGGCCATAGAGGCATTCGAGGAGATTATCAACGACATGCCTGTCTCCCAACCCGGATTTGACATAGCAAAGAAGGCCGTCATCTCCCGCCTCAGGACCTACAGGGTCACCGGTGACGGTGTGCTGTGGGACTACCGCAGATCCCGCGAGCTCGGTCTGACAGAGCCCATGGAGAAAATAATGTTCGAGAAGATTCAGAATATGACTCTCGATGATGTCATCGCGACCCAGCAAAAATGGGTCAAGGGCCGCACCTATGACTTCGCCATCCTCGGAAGAACCAAAGATTTGGATATCAATTATCTGAAGACCCTCGGCGATGTCGAGCGCGTTTCATCCGAAGATATGTTCGGATACTAACCTGAGTTGATATTGTCCAAATATTGGACAATATTCAAAAAATTAGACATATTCTGTAAAATTACTTTACAATTAAGGATTTTACAGAATATGTTTTTTATTGATAATCAATTAATTATGTGCAATGGCACGATTTTGGATACAATCTGACAGCAACAGGAAACATTTAAACGACATACCATGTTCAGACTAGTTCTCCGGAATCTGGCCCATACCCTCAGGCGGTATCCCCTGCCCTCGTGCTCAAGGGGGACTTCGGCCTGTCCAGGGGCGGACGGACTTTCCGCAGCGTGATGAGCGGCATCCAGTACGTCGTGGCCTTCGTCACCTTAGTGTTCATGACCTTCGTACTGCTGCAGAACCACCGGATGCGCAACTCCATGCTCGGCTTCGACAAGGACATGATAGCCGTGGCCAATGCTCCCGCGGTAGACGGCGCAAGCATAGAGATGCTTCGGAACGAGGCGCGGAAATATCCTTCGATAGCCGGCATCGCCGTGGCTTCCGAGAAGGTCGGCGCACAGGACTCCTACAGCACGGCGGGAATGGACTTCGACGGGCAGGAAGTTCAGACGTTCGTAATCGGAGTGGACCAGGAGTTCTTCAACGTGATGGGCATCAGGATAGTGGAAGGCCGCGGGTTCAACCAGTACGACTCGACCGGGACGACTGTCGTGAGCCGGTACTTCATGGACCTGTATGGAGTCAACCTCGGAGACATCCTGCCTCAAGGCACCGGAGAGGTCATAGGCATCTGTGACAATGTCCGGTTCAACTCGGCCCGCGAGCCCAGCACCCCCATTGCCTTCGTCCCGATGGACATCTTCGACCTGTATGGTGTGCTGTACTTCCGCCTCAGTCCGGGGGCCGACAAGGCTCAAGCCGCGCGGGACATCGAGGCGCTCATCAGGGTGGCCGACCCCTACTGGCCCTCTCAGGTGGAATTCTACGACACCCTGCAGGGCAATCTCTACCAGAATGAGATACGCACCTCCCGCCTCGTGGTGGCCTTCAGCGTCATCGCGGCCATCCTGGCCCTCTGCGGAGTCATCGGCCTGGTGCTCTTCGACACCGAGTACCGCCGGAAGGAGACTGCAGTGCGCAAGATATTCGGGGCCAGCGTCGCCTCCATCCTCGAGCGGGCAAACATCAACTACGGCACTGTGGTCCTGATCTGCTTCGCCCTGTCCTGCCCCGTGGCCGCCGTCATCGTATCGCGCTGGCTGCAGAACTTCACCGACCGCGTCCCGATTTACGTGTGGGTATTTGCCCTCGCCCTCGTGGCCGTACTGACCGTCACCGTCCTGATAGTCACTGCCGTATTCTACCGCCGCGCCACTGCCAATCCCCGTGACGGACTGCAATAGCACAGATTAATACAGGAAGCCGAACAGCCACAGCGGGATACGGTTGCCGTACCCCACATCTGTATCATCTACTGCGAGGAAACTGTCGGAAACTCCGGCTATCTGCTCAAAGGACTTTCCCTTGCCACCGACTTCAAACATGTACTTTCCATCTATGAGAAAGTCCCCGCGATTGGGGAAACTGATATCATGACCGACACGGAGCTGACTGAGGAAGAAAGTCTCGCGCTCGTTTCCGATATCAACTTGCGGACAGAGGGCGTGCATCAGATTGGGATTGGCCAAGTATATCTTGTCCGGCTTTGTCAGATACTTATAGCTCTTTGCCTTAACGTTGAGAAGAGTAAGTATCTGCGCTTTGTCAAGGGCATAGAGCATTTTAAGACCCGATTCGTTGTCCGTGGACAGCTGCCGCCACAGCTCCGCCATGTTTGGTTCGAAAGGAACGTTCTCACTGATAATCATCAGCAGCCTTCTGACTTTCTGCAATGTTTCGTATGCAACTCTTTCCACGGAGGGAAGGTCGGAGTCAATCACAGCAGTAACGGTCTCACGCAGACGCATTGGAAAATCTTCAGGAGACTCTCGGTAAAACGGATAGTATCCCTGTGAGAGGTACCGTTCGAAGATAGGGGCAATCTTGATGCGCCCGATGATATCCATCGCAATCCTGACATGACTGCCAAGTAAATCCTCCAATGGAACCGGCTCATAACTAAGGATTCCCTCCAGTTCAAGATATTCCCGCAATGACATACCGTAGAGAGTGTAGGATGTCTGCCTTCTGGACATATCCGCTACGGCATTGTCTATCACTAGCAGCGAGCTGCCCGTATAGACGATGCTCATGTCCGGATAATTGTCATATACATTTTTCAGAACCTGAGACCAACCTTCACAGCGGTGCACCTCATCCAGATATAGCCGGGATATACCGTGCCTGTCAGCCCAGGCCACCAGGTCAATCAGACTATGGGTAGCGAACCACAGGTCATCCAGAGAGGCATAAAGCGTTCGGTCTATATCATCATAGTTCTCTAAGATATGCTGAAGGAGCATTGTCGTCTTGCCTACGCCACGCGCGCCCTTGATACTGATAATACGGGACTTCCAGTTTATACGTCCATAAAGATATCGCTTGAAGCGGAGGTCTGTCTTCGCTATTTTGCGATGATAGTTGTCGTACAAAGGCTGAGGATCTATCTGTGCCATAATATTGTTCTCTCTTTTCGCTACAAAGATAACAAAACTTATGGTTGTAACCGTAAAAATATCTTCAGATTTTACGGTTGCAACCATAAACACCATACCACTGCCAATCCCCGTGACGGACTGCAGTAGGCCATACGAAAAAAGCCGGCGGAGAATGTCCGTCGGCTATACAATCTGATGACGCGGTGAGAATGCTACTTGGCGAGCTCCTCGTTGATGAGCTTGACCATGGAGGCAAACTCGGCCTCGTCGTAGAGGCGGGTCAGCATGATGATCTTGCCGGTACGGTCGAGGATGATGTTGCGGGTCACGCCGGCGCCCTTGTCGCAGAAGAGGGCGAAGCGCTCACCTTCGGGGTCGAGGGTCAGGGGGTAGGTCACGGGGATGGCCTTTGCGAATTCGGCTGTAACCTCGGGCGTCTCCTTGAGATCGATACCGTAGAGGGCAAACTCGGGGTTGTCTTTCAGCTTCTGCCATATCTCGCTCTCAATGTGGGGCATCTCCTTGCGGCAGACCCCGCACCAGCTGGCAGTGAACTGGAGCATTACGACCTTGCCCTGAAGCTCCTTGATGTTCAGGGTAGTACCGTCCATCATCATAAGATCGAAGTCGGGAACCTGATCTCCGACCTTCACGATATAGCCTCTCTCGTCAGCCTGTACGGCCTCCGCAGCAGCTGCCTCGGCGGAGCTGTCCTCCGACTTGGACGAAGTGTTCTTATTGTTGCCGCAGCTGACGGCCGTCATCATGGCTACGGCGGCAAATACGGGAATCGCAAATCTGATTTTCATAATCCGTAGATGTTAAAATTTTCTGCCTGCAAAGTTAGAAAAAAAAATTCATCCGAAATTATCGTCATTTCATCCGAAATTATCTGTACTGCCAGAAATATGTCTCAGATTTGTAATATCTTTGTTAGCAGTTAGCCATACGTTATTTGAACTGTGGCACTGCCGCTCGGGAAAATATTTGCCGGAGAAAAGACTAGCCGCCCTCGGCTCAAGAGGGAGGGGCCCGCCGCGAAGCGGTGGGAGGGCCTGGTCTTTTCGAGGCAAATATTTTCCCGAACGGCCGGAACCACAGACCGACAAGACAAAACAATCACTAATAGACAAACACATACTGAAATGAAACGACTGCTTGCAATGAGCGCGGCTGCAATGATGGCAGCCACTGCAATGGCGGCCCCCGAAGTCGGGACACCCGCCAAGAGCGACAGCCTGAGCCTGCTGTCACCCGACAAGAGAATAGAACTCAACTTCTACCTGACCGACAAGGGCGAGCCCTTCTACTCCCTGAAATTCAACGGCCAGAGCGTCATCGACGACAGCCGCCTGGGCTTCGAGATCCGCCACGAGGGCGGAGTCAGCGACATCCAGCCCTTCATGAACGGTTGGGAAACCAAGGAGACCAACACCGTCCTCCGTCCCTCCCAGATGCGCGAGGGTTTCATCCTCGACAGCTCCGCCCGCACAACAGTAGACTACACCTGGGAGACTGTCTGGGGCGAGGAGAGCCACATCCGCGACCACCACAACGAATTAGCCGTCTACCTCCGCCAGCCCATGAGCGCTGCATTCGGCACAGAGACAGACGGAGACCGCACGATAGTCATCCGCTTCCGCCTCTTCAACGACGGCCTCGGCTTCCGCTATGAGTTCCCCAAGCAGAATACCCTCGGCTACTTCATTGTCCGCAACGAACTGACAGAGTTCACCTTCCATGAAGACCTCACCACCTTTTGGATAGCCGGTGACTACGACTCCAACGAGTTCATCCACGAGACCTCGCCCATGAGCCGGATCGCCGCCCTCTACCCGGACTTCGACCGCAGCGGCAACGCCTGCATCTGCCCCATGCCCGTACCCGGAGTCCAGACCCCGGTGATGTTCAAGCGTGACGGCGGCGGACTCTATGTCAATATCCATGAGGCAGCCTTAGTCAACTTCCCCGCCATGCAGCTTGAGGTACAGGACGCCGGTGAGGGCCGCACCAAGTTCGTCTCCCACCTCGTACCCGACGCCCTCGGCAACAGAGGCCACGTCCAGACACCCCAGACCACCCCCTGGAGAACCATAATCGTCACTGACAACGCTCCCGCCATCCTCGAGAGCCGTCTGATCCTCAACCTCAACGAGCCCTGCGCCATCGAGGACACCGACTGGATCCGTCCCCAGAAATTCGCAGGAGTATGGTGGCAGATGTTCGCCCCCGGACGCGGAACCTGGAGCTACACCAACGAGCCCAACGTCCAGCTCGGCATCACCGACTACACTAAGACCACCCCTAACGGCACCCACGCCGCCAACACCGAGAACGTCAAGAAATACATCGACTTCGCAGCCGCCAACAACATCCAGGGAGTCCTCGTCGAAGGCTGGAACCAGGGCTGGGAAGACTGGTTCGGCCAGTTCAAGGAATTCGTCTTCGACTTCCTCACCCCCTACCCCGACTTCGACGTAGTGGAGCTGAGAGAATACGCTAAGAGCAAGGGCGTCCAGCTCGTCATGCACCACGAGACCTCCGGCTCTACCCTCAACTACGAGCGCTACCTCGACCGCGCCTACCAGTTCATGAAGGACAACAACTACTCAGTCGTCAAGAGCGGCTATGTGGGTCCCATCATCCCCCGCGGCGCCCACCACTACGACCAGTCTACGGTCAACCACTTCCTGCACTGCATCAGGCGTGCCGCTGACTACGAAATCATGATTGACGCCCACGAGCCCGTAAGGCCCACCGGACTGCACCGCACCTGGCCCAACTACTTAGCCGCCGAGTCCGCCCGCGGCACCGAATTCGAGTCCTCCGACGCTATAGGCAACCCTCCCGAGCACACCACCATCCTGCCCTTCACCCGCATCATGGGCGGCCCGATGGACTACACCCCCGGCATCTTCCAGCAGGATATGAAATACTACGACGAGAACGCCAAGGGCCACATTCACACGACCCTCGTCAAGCAGCTGGCCCTCTACGTAGTGCTCTACTCCCCCCTGCAGATGGTAGCCGACTTGCCAGAGAACTATGAGCGCTTCCCCGACGCCTTCACCTTCATCCGCAACGTGCCCACCGACTGGGACTACACCAAGGTGCTGGAGGCCGAGCCGGGTGACTACATCACCACCGCCCGCAAGGCCAAGGGCGAAGATAAATGGTACATCGGCGCCATCACTGACGAGAACGCCCGCACCGCCGTCATCGACTTCTCCAAGCTCCCCCTGACCAAAGGCAAGAAATACAGCGCCACCATCTACGCTGACGGCGAGGACGCTTCCTGGGACGAGAATCCCCAGAGCTACAAGATTTCCGAGACACTCATCACCTCGGACTCCAAATTGGAGATTCCCTTAGCCCGCAGCGGCGGAGTCGCTATCGAACTTCGTTAGCCCACCAGGCGGCAGTGAGCTTTTCGCCCGTGGCACGGCTGATCATCTCGTTCCAGGGATACAGCTTGCCAGGGGCGAAAATGTTTTCTGTCAGCCAGCGGCCGACTTCGGGGCAGCCGGTGTAGGAGTCGAAGGCCATATCTCCGCTCCTGGTGATGTTCTCCACGATGTAATGGTGCATCTGCGAGGCGAAGAGCTCGCCCATCTGGTAGTTATGGTAGTAGCAGGGATAGAGGGCAATGTGGATCTTCGCGGCCCAGTCCGGCTCGTCGCGGCCATTGGGGTACGTGAGCTGCTGATATTTCTCAACTAAGCTGCGCCACAAGGCATTGAGGTCCTGCTCCGGGTCAGCGTACATGGCCTTCTCAAAGCGGTAGACCACCTGCATGAAGCGGGACTGAACGAGCTGGCTCAGGCGGGCCGAGCGGCGGCAGTCAGGAGCAATGCGCTCTGCTTCCTCGGCCGGTATTCCGAGGTTGAGCCGCATCCACTCCGGGTTGCGCGACAGGCGGCCGAACATCATGGCCACGCCCTCGGTGGTGAAAATACCGGCGGCCTCCCTCAGCAGGAAAGGCAGTTCGGGGTTGGCATCATGCCCGGCACTGTAGGCGGCATGGCCGAACTCGTGCAGCATGGTCTCCATCCACCGCTCGTTGTCGGTAAGGTTGCACAGCACCCGCACATCCCCCATGCAGTCCATGTCGATACAGAAGGCGTGCTGGTTCTTGCCCTCGCGGGGATAGAGGTCGCTGCGGCGGAGCATAGGCTCCACATCTATGCCGATACTGCGGTAATAGTCCACAGTCAGCCGCTCTATGTCCCTGCCCTTGTAGTAACTGTCGAAGTCCACCGGATACAGATCCGGCGCCTCCTGGAAGAAGCGTCCCTGATAATGCCAGGGCCTCAGTTCACTCCGGTCAATGCCGCAGCGCCGGGCCATCGCCCCGTCCAGCTCCTCCTTCACGGCGGCGAAGCTGTCGCGGGAGAGGGCTTCCACCTCGTTCATAAGCAGCTCCACCTCCCGGGGCTTCTCCCCGCTGAGCATCAGGCTCATCGAGTGATAATTGGTAAATCCGAGGGCATCCGCAAGCTGATTGCGCAACCGCACGACTTCTATGATATCGCCTGCCACCTCCCGGCCCACCGCCTTGTGCGCCTCCCAGACATCCCGCAGCTCCGCTGAATCAGCGGAGGTCCGCAGCAGCCGTTCCACCTCATTGTCATTGATCCTGCTGCCGCGGAAATCCGCCCGGAAGGCGGCATACTTCCGCTCGAGGACCGTCTCCTTCTCAATGATGGCACAGAGGAGGGACTTGTCGGCCTGACGGGCGAGAAAACTGCTGTACAGCTCATCTATCTGCCGCCGCAGCAGAGGCTCCGTAACACTCCCCGACTCCTTGATCCGGTGCAGTTCCTCAAAGGTCCTGCTGTCTGAGAAGAGTTCCGCTATTTTCTTGTTTATCTCCGTATACCGGTCGAATGCGGCGGGACTTCCTGTAGTCGTCCCCTCCCAATAAGCCTCGGACGAGGCCCTGACTAACGGTGCATACGCAGCCACTGTCCTTTCGATAATTTCCTGTAACTCCATAAGCGTAAAACAAAAACAGGGTGTCGTTACCGGCACCCCGTCTATGATATTAACCCATTAAAATTATTTCTTCTCGAAAAATTCCTTTGTACGGTCGGTAGCTACGAAATCCTCTTTGAAGATGTAGGCACCGGTACGGTCAGATTTTTCCATTCTGATACATTTGACAAATGTCCTCTTGGAGGCCTTGTCGCCGCTGAAGGTTGCAACCGCTTTCTTTGCCATATGCTTATAATTTATTTAATTTCTTTGTGAACTGTTACTCTGCGGAGGTAAGGATTGTATTTCTTACGCTCGAGACGGTCAGGAGTGTTCTTTTTGTTCTTGGTGGTGATATAACGGGAGATTCCGGGAACTCCGCTGTCCTTCTGCTCGGTGCACTCGAGGATCACCTGTACTCTGTTGCCTTTTGCTTTCTTTGCCATGATAAGTATCCTCCGTTAATAAATGTCGATTAAACCTTTTTCCTGAGCGGCCTTCAGAGTGGCTGCGAGACCGTTCTTGTTGATGGTCCTCATGCCGGCAGCAGAGACCTTCAGAGTGACAAATCTGTTCTCCTCCTCGAGCCAGAAGCGCTTAACCTTCAGGTTGGGAGCGAACTCGCGTTTCGTACGACGCTTGGAGTGGGAAACGTTGTTTCCGATCACCCTCTTCTTTCCAGTTACTTGACAAACACGTGCCATATATTTTTTCCTATTTTATTTCTAATTTTTCAAAGGGCTGCAAATATCCCCTTTTTTTCTTTAAATTCCAAATTTTTTATACAAACTTCAACAATCGGTTCCATCTGATATTCCGAGGGAAAGGTTTGTTGAGATCCTTCGAGAACCATACCACGCGGGGTTTACCGACTATGTGGTTCTCGGGAACGAAGCCCCAGTAGCGGGAGTCGAGAGAGTTGTGCCTGTTGTCACCCATCATGAAATAGTAATCCATCTCAAATGTGTAGGTCTCAGCAGGCATCCCGTCAATCAGGATGGTACTGTCCTGAACCTCAAGTGTATGTCCCTCATAGACGCTGATAATCCTGCGGTAGAGGGGGAGGTTCTCCAATGTCAGGGTCACGCTGTCACCTTTTGCCGGAACATAAATGGGACCGTAGTTGTCCCTCGTCCACCGGAAGTTCTCCGCAAAGGGGAAAAGCATCAGGTAAGAGTCCGGATAATCGGGAGGATATACATCCACGTTGCGCGTACACTGCTTGACATTGGCGACAGCCTGTATCTTCCGTACACCTTCAGCAGTCAGGGACATTGCCGGATAACCCGGCAGATCCGCATCGAACCAAAGGCCTGCCGCCTGTACTCCGGCATCCTCGAGAATCTTGGGATTGATAGAGGAGCCTGTAGTCTCGACCGCGTAGGTGTTCTGTATTCCGGGGTATGTGTCGATGGACTCTCCGTTGACGAAAGCCTCTCCGTCACGCACCGTAAGGGTGTCCCCGGCGACAGCCACACATCTCTTCACATAGTTGTCCTCCTTGTCCACGGGCCTTACGATCAAGGGACCGTAGGTCTTCTCGGTGTACTCCCTGCCGTTGAACCGCACGTGCGTGTAGTAATCATCGGCGGGCAGTTTGGAGAGGACCGTATCTCCGTGAGGGAAGTTGAACACCACGATATCTCCGCGCTTAACGTGTCCGAAACCGGCTAAACGTCTGTAATCGCGCTTGATGAGGTCGGAATATGACTTCTTCCCGAATATCGTGTTGTGGACAAAAGGTATGGAAAGAGGTCTCTCGGGCAGTTTGGGGCCATAGGCCAGCTTGCCTACAAACAAGTAGTCACCTGTCATCAAGGTACTCTCCATCGACGAGGAGGGTATCCGGAATGCCTGAAGGATGAAGATGTTGAGAGGTACTACTACGATGACGGCGAAGATGATGGCATCGAGCCAGTCAAGCCAGACATTGTGCTTTTCCCCCTCCTTGTAGTTCTTCTTCCAGAATGCCCACTTTACCTTTTTGGTGATAAAGATATCGAAAATCACTATCAGGCCTAAAAGCCACCAGTAATTTCCGAGCCATATCACCCATAGGAGATAGAGGACACCCCAGACTCCGAAACGGAACCACTTATTATGCAGGAGCTCTTTCACGTGCTGTTAAGGCTGCTACTTCTTCACAGAGTTGATCACTGCCTCGAAAGCCTGAGGATTGTTCAGGGCGAGGTCAGCCAGCACCTTACGGTTGAGACCCACGTTCTGCTTTGCGAGAGCGCCGATGAACTGGGAGTAGTTCATACCGTGCTCGCGGGCAGCGGCATTGATACGCTGAATCCAAAGCGAACGGAAGTTGCGTTTCTTAGCTTTACGGTCGCGGTATGCGTAACCCAAACCTTTCTCATAGGTATTCTTGGCTACGGTCCAGACATTCTTCCTGGCGAGGAAGTTACCGCGGGTCTGTTTGAGAATTTTCTTACGGCGTGCTCTTGAAGCCACCGAATTCACTGATCTTGGCATACTACACTTTTGATTTTTAAGAATGTCAGCGCTCCCCCCTTACGGGAGACTTATTCTGCTGTGCATTCAGTTAAACAATAAATTAATGAACTTAGGCGACAATCATTTCTTTGATCCTCTTGGTGTCACATGCATCTGCAATGACCACCTTGTTGAGGTTCCTTTTCTGCTTTGTCGTCTTCTTGGTGAGAATGTGGCTGTGGTAAGCGTGTCTTCTCTTCACTTTTCCAGTTCCGGTAAGCACGAAGCGCTTTTTGGCACCGGAGTTGGTCTTCATTTTGGGCATTGTTACAATAAATTTAGTTAAACTATTAAAAACGTTACAAAACGGTTATTTCTTCTTTACAGGAGCGATCATCATTATCATCCTCTTTCCCTCCAACTTGGGCATCTGCTCTGCCTTGCCGTACTCCTCGAGCTCGAGGGCGAAGCGCAGCAGGAGCTTCTCGCCCTGCTCGGAGAAGAGAATCGAGCGGCCGCGGAAGAACACATAAGCCTTGACCTTCGAGCCTTCCTGCAGGAAGTTGATGGCGTGCTTGAGCTTGAACTGGAAGTCGTGCTCGTCTGTGTTCGGTCCGAAGCGGATCTCCTTTATCACCACCTTGGAGGCGTTGGACTTCATCTCCTTCGCCTTCTTTTTCTGCTGATAGACATACTTCTGGTAGTCTATGATCTTGCAGACCGGGGGATCCACCTTGGAGGAGATCTCCACCAAATCCAGTTCGAGGCTCTCAGCCAGCCTCAGGGCCTCCCGCAATGGATAGATACCGGGCTGGGGAATATTGTCTCCCACGAGCCTTACCTTAGGTGCCGTGATCTCGTCATTGACCTTGGGACCATCGTCTTTCCGGTTGTCTGACTGACGGTTGCCCATTCCATTGTTGTTACGGCCCTCATTGTGCTGCTGCGGTGCAGCGGGCCGAGGAGCGCCCGTAAAGGGGCGCTTTTTGACTGGTGTTGCGATAAAGTTGTCCTCCTAAACTTTTAGTTAATCATATTTTTTACTTCCTCGTTGACTTTCGCAGCGAACTCTTCGGGAGTCATCGAGCCCTGATCGCCCTCGCCCTGACGGCGTACAGAGACGGTTCCGTTCTCGGCCTCCTTCTCGCCGACCACCAGCAGGAAGGGGATGCGCTTGAGCTCGTTCTCCCTGATTTTCTTGCCGATAGTCTCGTTGCGTTCGTCAATCGAGGCGCGAATATCGTAATTATTAAGCAATTCGCAAACTTTTTTTGCGTAATCGTTGTATTTTTCGCTGATGGGCAGCACCACTGCCTGCTCGGGTGTGAGCCACAGAGGGAACTTGCCGCCGGTGTGCTCGATGAGCACTGCCACGAACCTCTCCATAGAGCCGAAGGGGGCGCGGTGAATCATCACGGGGCGGTACTTCTTGTCATCGGCACCGGTGTACTCGAGCTCGAAGCGCTCGGGCAGGTTGTAGTCCACCTGGATGGTACCCAGCTGCCAGCGGCGGCCGATGGCGTCCTTGACCATGAAGTCCAGCTTGGGACCGTAGAATGCGGCCTCACCGTACTCCACGATGGTCTTCAGGCCCTTCTCCTCGGCGGCTTCGATGATGGCCCGCTCGGCCTTCTCCCAGTTCTCGTCGGTACCTATATACTTACTGCGGTCGTTCTTGTCGCGCAGGGATACCTGAGCGATATACTCGTCGAAATTGAGGGTCTTGAAAATGTAGAGCACGATGTCGATTACCTTGCAGAACTCCTCCTTGAGCTGGTCGGGACGGCAGTAGATGTGTGCGTCGTCCTGTGTGAAGCCGCGCACGCGGGTCAGACCGTGCAGCTCGCCGCTCTGCTCGTAGCGGTACACCGTTCCGAACTCGGCTAAGCGGATGGGCAGATCCTTGTATGAATGGGGCTTGCTGCGGTATATCTCGCAGTGGTGAGGGCAGTTCATGGGCTTCAGGAGGAACTCCTCTCCCTCCTGGGGTGTGGTGATGGGACGGAAGGAGTCAGCTCCGTACTTGGCATAGTGGCCGGATGTCACGTAAAGCTCCTTCTGACCGATGTGGGGAGTGATTACAGGCAGATAGCCGTAGTCCTTCTGCACCTTGCGCAGGAACTGCTCGAGACGCTCGCGGAGAGCGGCGCCCTTAGGCAGCCACAGAGGCAGACCGGCTCCCACTCTCGAGGAGAATGTAAAGAGCTCCAGCTCCTTGCCTATCTTGCGGTGGTCCCTCTTCTTAGCCTCCTCCATCAGGGCAATGTACTCGTCGAGCAGCTTCTTCTGGGGGAAGGTGATACCGTAGATACGGGTGAGCATCTTGTTGTGCTCGTCACCCCTCCAGTAAGCTCCGGCGATGGAGGTCAGCTTGACGGCCTTGATGACCGAGGTGTCCCTCAGATGGGGTCCGCGGCACAGGTCGGTGAAGCTGCCGTTGGTATAGAAGGTGATAGTACCGTCCTCGAGACCTCCGATAAGGTCACACTTGTACTCGTCGCCTTTCTTAGTATAGGTGTCCATGGCCTCGGCCTTGGATACTTCCTTTCGTACGAAATGCTGTTTCTGGCGGGCCAGCTCTATCATCTTGTCCTCGATCTTCTTGAGGTCCGAGTCGGTGATGGTCCTGTCTCCCAGATCCACGTCATAGTAGAATCCGTTCTCGATCGAAGGACCGATACCGAACTTGATGCCGGGATAGAGCAGCTCTAAGGCCTCGGCCATCAGATGGGACGACGAGTGCCAGAACGTGGACTTGGCCTCCTGGTCCTCCCATTTGTGCAGCTTGAGCTCTCCGCTCTCGTTCAGGGGAAGCTCAAGGTCGATTATCTTTCCGTTGAATGATGCTGCAAGTACCTCGCTTGCAAGGCGCGGAGAGATCTGCTCCGCGATCTGAAAAGGAGTGATACCCTTCTCGTAACTTCTGACACTGCCGTCAGGAAATTTTATATCTATCATAATAGGATAAATTTTCGGTTCACTGTTGTTTTTCCAAACTGCAAAATTACTAAATTTGCAGTCAAATCCAACAAATTCCACAATGAACTACAAACTTAACTGGTCCGAAGCCGCCAAATACGGCCTGATACTCGCAAGTGTCTCCGTTGTAATAAATCTTGTCCTTAGCCTGTTCCAGCTTCCCGGCTTCCTCAGCACCCTTCTCAAAGCTGTAAAACTCTGCGCATCCGTCTATATCGTATACTATGCCATGAGGCGCAACGCAGACTCCTGGGACTATGTCAGATACGGCCAGTCCTTCGGCTACGGAATGGTGGTCTGCACCCTCTCCGCTATAGTATGCACCCTGTTCGTACTGCTGACCTATACCGTATTCATCCCAGGCTCACTCACCGAGATGCTCGACCAGATATTCCAGACATACGAGTCGATGGGCATAGCCGGCATGATGGACTACGACGCCTTAGCCCGTTCGATGCCAGTCATTCTGGTCGTATCCCAGCTCATAGGATGCATCATCTGTGGCCTCATCGTATGCGCCATAGTGGCCACGATAGCCAAGAAGACCGACTCCAACCCTTTCAGTGACTCAGGCTCTACTGACTCAGAAGAATAAACCGACATGGATCTCTCGATAGTTATCTCCCTGTACAACGAGGACGAGTCTCTCCGCGAACTCGTGGAGTGGATCGACCGGGCCATAGCCCAGTCCCCGATAGCCGGCATCGAATACGAGATACTGATGATAGATGACGGAAGCGACGACGGCTCATGGAACACCATAAAGGAGCTCTCAGTCACCAACCCGCACATAAGGGCCTACAGCTTCCGCCGCAACTACGGCAAGTCAGCCGCCCTCCAGACCGGCTTCCGCGAGGCTGCCGGGGACGTGGTCATCACCATGGACGCCGACCTGCAGGACAGCCCTGACGAGATTCCCGCACTCTACAGGATGATCCGGGAAGACGGGTACGATCTGGTCTCTGGCTGGAAAAAAGTACGCCACGACAACACATTTACCAAGAACATCCCGTCCAAGATATACAACTTCACCGCCCGCAAGGTCACCGGCCTCAAGCTGCACGATATGAACTGCGGCCTCAAGGCGTACCGAAGCGAGGTGGTCAAAGAGATAGAGGTCTATGGAGACATGCACCGCTACATCCCCTACATCGCCAAGAATGCCGGATTCACCCGCATCGGAGAGAAGGTGGTGGTACACCGCAAGCGCAAATACGGGAAGAGCAAATTCGGAATGAGCCGCTTCTTCAACGGCTTCCTCGACCTGATGACGATATGGTTCCTCTCCGGTTTCGGCAAGAAGCCCATGCACATCTTCGGAGTCTGGGGCATCGTCTCCTTCCTCATCGGCTTCGTCATCGCCCTCTGGCTCATCATAGACAAGGTCGTCTCCCAGGTAGGCGGGCTGCGCTTCCGTCCAGTCACCGACCAGCCCCTCTTCTACCTCGCGTTAGTGGCTATCCTCGTTGGAGTCATGCTCTTTCTCACCGGCTTTCTCGGGGAGTTGGTATCAAGGAACAGTGCCACGCGCAACGAGTACAAAATCAAGGATTCGGTAGAATAAAGAAGGGCATCACTTTTATCAGCGGCAGCGCGGCACTGTCGTTTCACATGGTTCAGCACGTGTTATTCTGGAGTTCTGGAGTGTTGCTTTGCACTATGTAACTTACTGACAACGCGTTACCATACAACACTGCTCCCGAAGCGCCTTTAGAACTACGCTTCGGGAGCAGGTCTTCATTATACATCATTGATTATCAGACAGATGTAATTTCAGCATTCTCCCGCATATACTCAGGATGCGTGAGCTTACTTAGCGGCGGCGGTATGCACTGCTGCGGCGGGTGCGGCTGCCGGCTTAGGAGCGGCGTCCTTGTTCAGCTCGGGGATCTCGTGAAGGTGCTTGTTGTACTCCTCCTTAGTGATGATGTGGCACGAGCCGTTGAAGATTACACCTACCTCTATGCTAAGCTTGGGAGTCTTGAGGTCTCCGGCGAAATTGGAATTGGCCTTGAAATTGATGATATCCTCAATATAGATATCTCCCTGCACATGTCCCCAGACATCACAGCTCTGGGCGAAAATCTTACCCTTGATATTGGCGGACTCGCCTATGACAAGTTTGCCCTTGGTATACACTGTACCTTCGAAGGTACCGTCGATGCGGATGTCCGCAGACGATGTCATGACACCGGAAATCTTGGTGCCCTTGGATATCCTGCACAGCTCGTTGGTCTGAGGGATTATTTCTGTTTTTGCCATAATATTACTGTTTTTACTGTCTTTACTGATGTATGCACTCACCGTGAGATGCCTCGGCGGCCTCCATTATGGCCTCGCTCATAGTAGGATGAGGATGCACGGAGTGAATCAGGTCGGAAGCGGTCATGCCGGTGTTGCGGCCGGCCACGATACCTGATATCATCTCGGTGACATTGGCACCTACGAGGTGTGCTCCGAGAATTCTGTCTGTCGCCGCATCGATGATAAGTTTTACGAAACCGTCCTTCTCCCCTGCTGCAGCGGCCTTGCCGGAGGCTAAGAAGAAGAACTTGCCCACCTTATATTCTATGCCGGCTTCCTTGACTGCTCTCTCGGTCATGCCGACAGATGCCACCTCGGGGGTCACGTAGGTACAGCCGGGTATGTTGCCGTAATCGATAGGCTTGGGGTTGAGACCGCAGATGGCCTCCACGCAGCAGATGCCCTCTGCTGAGGCCACATGAGCCAGAGCCTGAGTCGGGATGATGTCACCGATGGCGTAGATGCCCTCGACGTTGGTGCGGTAATATTCGTCCACCTTGATCTTGCGGCCGCGGACCATCTCCACTCCCACTTCCTCAAGTCCGATAGAGTCGGTATTGGGGATGACGCCCACTGCCGAAAGTACGGTCTCGGCCTCGATTACCTCGGTGCCTTTCTTGGTCTCGACAGTCAGCTTGCAGAGTTCTCCGGTAGTGTCCACGCTCTTGACCTGGGCTGCGGTCATCACCTTGATGCCGGCCTTGCGGAACGAGCGGCTGATCTGGGCCGATACGTCATCGTCCTCCACGGGCAGGACACGGTCCAGATACTCGATGAGGTACACCTCCACGCCGAGACTGCGGTAGAAGAATGCAAACTCGCTGCCTATGGCACCGGAACCGATGACGGCCAGGCTCTTGGGAAGCTTCTCGGGCACTAAGGCCTGACGGTAGGAGATGATGCGCTCACCGTCGATAGGGGCAAAAGGCAGGGAATTGGCCCTGGAACCTACTGCTAAGATTATGTGGTCAGCCTCATAGACGGTCCTGGTGCCGGCCTCGAAGTCATTGACCTCTACCGTATGACCGCTCTTGAGGACTCCCTCGCCTTTAATGAGGGTTATCTTGTTCTTCTTCAGGAGGAACTCCACGCCCTTGGACATCTGTGCGGCCACTCCGCGGCTGCGCTCCACCATCTTGGTAATATCGGCCTTTACATCGGATGCCTCGAAGCCGTACTCAGCGGCATGACGGGCATAGGTATAGGCCTGGGCGCTCTTGAGAAGGGCCTTTGTGGGGATGCAGCCCCAATTCAGGCAGATACCGCCTATCTCTGAACGTTCGATGACTGCTACGGACTTGCCGAGCTGAGCGGCGCGGACCGCTGCGACGTAACCTCCGGGACCGGAGCCTACCACTATTATGTCAAATTTTCCCATATCGTTGAGTTTTAATTGTTTTCTAACCTTCCATGACAGTTCTTGTACTTCTTTCCCGAACCGCAGGGACAGGGATCGTTGCGTCCTACCTTCTTCTCTACCCTGACAGGGGCATTGCTCTTGGGCTCCCCGCTGTTGGTCACCATATCTGTCCTCGACGTACGCATATTGCTCATATCGGTGCGGCGGCGCTCGCTCTCGCGGACATCCCCGGGAGCATTCTCCCTCATGGGGATACGGGCACGGAGAAGGAATGTAACCACCTCACGGCTGATACGCTCGATGACACTCTTGAAGAGATTGAAGCTCTCGAACTTGTAGATAAGCAGAGGATCCTTCTGCTCGTAAGTGGCGTTCTGCACGGACTGCTTGAGGTCATCCATATCCCTCAGGTGCTCCTTCCATGCCTCGTCGATCATGATGAGTGTGATAGTCTTGCTGACAGCACGCACAAGCTCGCGGGCCTGGGTCTCATAAGCTTTCTTGAGATTGACGATTACACGCATCACCTTAGTGCCGTCTCCTACCGGCACTGCCACATTCTCAAACTGCTGTCCCTGACGCTCGTAGATAGTCTTGATGATGGGCCATGCCTGGGTCACCATAGCCTCGCTGCGCTGGTCATACTCCCGACGGAGCTGAGCTGTGAGGGCCTCGGATATCTTGTCCCTCGAGGCATTTCTGTAGAACTCCGCATCGAAGTCGGGATCCACAGACAGAGTTCTCATAACCTCTATCTTGAAATCATCGTACTCCATATCTTCCGACTTGTCCGCCAGTACCTCGCAGCAGTCTCCTATCATGTTCATCACATCCACGTCTATACGCTCGCCGTAGAGGGCGTTGCGGCGCTTATTGTAGATAACCTCCCTCTGGGAGTTCATCACGTCGTCATACTCGAGCAGGCGCTTACGGATACCGAAGTTGTTCTCCTCGACCTTGCGCTGGGCCCTCTCGATAGAGCTGGACAGCATCGGGTGCTGCAGGGGCTCCCCTTCCTTGAGACCCATCTTGTCCACGAGGGAAGCCATTCTCTCACCGCCGAAGAGACGGAGAAGATTGTCCTCGAGAGACACGTAGAACACTGACGAGCCGGGGTCACCCTGACGTCCGGCACGGCCTCGCAGCTGACGGTCCACACGGCGGCTGTCGTGACGCTCCGTTCCGATGATAGCCAGACCACCCGCATCCTTGACACCGGGCCCGAGCTTGATGTCGGTACCACGGCCGGCCATGTTGGTCGCGATAGTTACCGTCGAGGCCTCTCCGGCATGGGCCACGATCTCGGCCTCACGGGCATGCTGCTTGGCATTGAGGACATTGTGCTTGATTCCGCGCATCCGGAGCATCTTGCTCAGCAGCTCGGATATCTCGACGGAGGTGGTACCCACGAGGACTGGACGTCCGGCGGAGGTAAGCTCCACTATACGCGCTATGACAGCGTTATATTTTTCTTTCTTGGTCTTGTAGATGATATCGTCCTCGTCCTTGCGGATGACGGGACGGTTGGTGGGGATGACCACTACGTCCAGCTTGTAGATGGACCAGAACTCGCCCGCCTCCGTCTCGGCCGTACCGGTCATACCGGCCAGCTTGTGGTACATCCTGAAATAGTTCTGGAGGGTGATGGTGGCGAAGGTCTGGGTGGCGGCCTCTACCTTCACGTTCTCCTTGGCCTCGATGGCCTGGTGGAGTCCGTCGGAGTAGCGGCGTCCCTCGAGGATACGGCCGGTCTGCTCGTCGACGATCTTAATCTTGTTGTCCATGACCACATACTCGACGTCACGCTCAAACATGGCGTAAGCCTTGAGCAGCTGGGTGACCGTATGCACGCGCTCGGACTTGAGGGCATAGTCAGAAAGCAGGGCGGCCTTTTTCTCCTGCTTCTCCTCTGCAGAGATATCGGATTTCTCAAGCTCAGCTATCTCGTTTCCTATATCGGGAAGAATGAAGAACTTATCGTCGGATACGCTGGCAGCGATGAGGTCGTTGCCCTTGTCGGTCATCTCGACTGTCTTGCTCTGCTCCTCGATGACGAAGAAAAGGTCATCGGTGATAAGGTGCATCTGCTTGTTGTTGTCCTGCATGTAGAAATTCTCAGTCTTCTGCAGGAGCTGCTTCATGCCGGGCTCGGAGAGGAACTTGATCAGGGGGTTGTACTTGGGAAGTCCTTTGTGGGCTCTCAGAAGGAGCTTGGCACCCTCTGTCTCCTTGCCTTCGGCGATGAGCTTCTTGGCATCAGTCAGGAGCTTGGTCACGAGCTGCTTCTGGGCGTTGTAGAGTCTTTCCACGTAAGGCTTGAACTCTGCGAACTGCTGGTCGTCTCCACGGGGCACAGGACCGGATATGATAAGGGGAGTACGGGCATCGTCGATCAGCACTGAGTCCACCTCGTCGACTATGGCATAATGATGCTTGCGCTGCACGAGGTCGTTGCGGTCGATGGCCATGTTGTCACGCAGGTAGTCGAAACCGAACTCGTTGTTGGTTCCGAATGTGATGTCGGCCCGGTAGGCTGCGCGGCGTGCGGCCGAGTTGGGCTGGTGCTTGTCGATGCAGTCCACTCTCAGGCCGTGGAACTGGTAGAGAGGCCCCATCCACTCGGAGTCTCGCTTGGAGAGGTAGTCGTTGACGGTGACTACGTGGACTCCCTTGCCGGCGAGTGCGTTCAGAAAGACGGGAAGGGTCGCCACGAGGGTCTTTCCCTCTCCGGTGGCCATCTCGGATATCTTTCCCTGGTGCAGGACGATACCTCCGATGAGCTGCACGTCGTAGTGGACCATGTCCCAGGTTATCGGGTTACCTCCGGCTATCCAGGTATGGTTCCAATAGGCCTTGTCGCCCTCGATACGGACGTAATCGTGCTTGGCGCTGAACTCGCGGTCCATGTCGGTGGCGGTCACTTCGATGACCTCTTTCTCCTTGAACCTGCGGGCTGTGGACTTCATCACGGCGAAGGCGTCGGGCAGCACCTCATTGAGCACTTCCTCTATCTCCTCGTCAATCTTCTTGGTCAGCTTGTCCACCTCGGTGGCCAGCGCCTCTTTTTTCTCGACGGGGATGGTGACGTCCTCAAGCTGTTCACGAAGCGATTTCTTGCGCTCTTCGTCCGCCGCTATCTTACTGTGTATTACTCCTTTTATTCTTTCAGTCTCAGCTCTGAGCCCATCGTCCGAAAGCTTGTCAATCCTTTCATAGGCAGCCAGTATCTTCTCCAGTACCGGCCTTATCTGCTTCATGTCCCTCTCGGCTTTCGAACCGAAAATTTTCTTCAAAAATCCATTAATTGATGCCATCTAAAAACATATTTTGTACAGCCTACAAAGATATGGATTATTCAGAATATTTCAAATATTAGAGGCCGAAGAGGTAGAAAATGCTGCCGATGAGGATGGCGAAAAGGGCATTGAGAACTTTGGCGACAAAGAAACTGCGGGTGCTGGAGGCCAGCAGCGGCAGGGAGGTGTGGCCGTCCTGGGACATGGAGCTGGTGAGCAGGACAGAGAACGGGACATAGCCGCCGGCAAAGAGGGTGATGAATACCATGTGCGGACCCGACTCAGGAATCATGCCGACTAAAGCTGCCAGGATAAGCAGATAATAGGTGTTGTCCCGCAGCCAGTCGCCCATGTCCACATAGTGCATCACGACGGTGATGACCGCTAAGGCTCCCGCCGTCCACAGAAACGTCTTGAGGGCATGCTTGCAGATGACATGGTGCCAGAGATGTTCCTTGACGAAATGCTCGGACGATGCCGCCACCTGCAGGGCCACGAAGAGGCTCAGAATCGCGAACAGCACGTTCATCCACCTCTCGCTCAGAAAATTGAAGGGCAATGCGTGAGATACCGCCTCCGTTGCAGCCGCAGCAGCCGCCTCCTCCCCCACATGCTCATGCTCAAGGACACCTGTGAACACCGCAACCGCGAAAATCAGGATAGCGCCTATCAGCACTATCCTCTCCCACCCCGCAGAGCGCATTCCCCTGTATGAAGAGAGGCGGAATATCCGCGGGAACTCCCCCTTATTGGCCTCATGAAGCTCGAAGCCCGGGTCGCAGCTCACCCTTATCGGGTGCTTCCGGAAGATGAGATCAGTCAGAAGACCGCATCCGACGGCCAGTACGAAGAGTACGGCGAAGAGGATCAGGGCCTGGCGCGGTATCATGGCCAGCATCACGAACGACTCGTCCCCCGAAGAGGAAATCATCGCAGCCACTAAGGCTCCCATGCTGATGATGCCGTGCGAATACAGCGACACCGCCGCGAAGCCGCCGATACAGCCCGGTATCAGGCCCAGCAG
>CALUPK010000014.1 GCA_944322575.1 uncultured Bacteroidales bacterium
ACGGCAGAGAATCGCGGGAAATGCTGCCGTTGTGGAAAGGGGCCTGAGAGACAATAGCGTCCAGAGGGCCTGTAGCAGGGATACGGTGGAAAAGCTATTCCGCAACGGCAGAGAATCGCGGGAAATGCTGCCGTTGTGGAAAGGGGCCAGAGAGACAATAGCGTCCAGAGGGCCTGTAGCAGGGATACGGTGGAAAAGCTATTCCGCAACGGCAGAGAAATGCGGAATCTGCTGCCGTTGTGGTAATGGGGAAGGGTGTAAGTGAGGTGTGAGTGGAAGAAGAAATGGGTCCCGCTCTAAATTAGTCCCAGCCGAAATTGAATGAGAGGCCGAGGACGTGTACGTACTGCTGCTCCTTGTTGAGGTAGATGTCGTAGATGCCTGAGGAACCGGTGGTATAGCTGACATCGCGGGAGTTGCGGATGTCGAAGTAGTAGTAGAGCTCCATGTTGCAGAAGTCCGAGAAGTCCCACTTCATGCCTAAACAGAACCGCAGGCGGTCTACGAAGGGACCTCCGCCGTAGTCCACAGTATTGAGTGTGTTGGAGAGCTCGAAGAATGCGTAGGGAGTGAGTTCGGTCTTGGGAATGTCGTAGTCGACCTTGAGTTTGGAGCGGATGAGCCATTCGTCCAGCGGGTCGTGTATGCCGTCAGCCCAGGGGCGGAGGTTGACCAGCGGACGTTCGGTCAGGGAGAGTTTCCAGTCGTCGAGCTCGACTTCGGCCTTCAGGTCTAAGAACACCCTGTGCCGGTACTGCCACTCCCGCTCGTATTCCACGTCTCCGATGTTGAGCACTGACTGGAAGATGTAGCCGGCGTCTAAGGAGAAATAGTCGCAGGTCTCCCAGGAGAATGACCCCTGGAGGTAGTTGCGGTCGATTCTGGTCATATTGTCGCGGAAACGCAGCTCATTGTTGAGCGTGAAGGTAAAATCGTCCGCTATCGGGAACTCAAATCCGACGTCCACCCTCGGCTGGAAGTCGGAGGGTATGGTGCTCTCGAACACGTCGTATCTCGGGGAATCCTGGGCTCCGGCGCACAGGACCGCACCTGCAAGGGCCGCGGCGGCTGATATAAGTCGAAGTCTGCTCATATATACAAGGTGTAAATTTCAGCAGCGCAAATATGAGCAATAATTCTGAAAAGAATCTGAAATGGCTGTTAAATAAATGTTACAAAATCAAAAATAAAAAAAGGCGGGACTGTAAGCCGGGTTCTGTACTCCGGAGCGGACCCCGGAGCCTCTATCATTTATCTGAGCAGCCTACCCCCCGGCAAAGGACGAGCAGCCCTTGACTGCCGGTATATTTGGCCTTGCAGGCCGCAGGCGGATACTCCGATGATGTCGCCATCGAACGGACGCAGGCTCTTACCCTGCATTTTCACCCTTACCTCTCCCGAGGGAGGGGCGGTTGTTTTCTGTTACCCGTGACGTAAGCTTTCGCCTACCTGTGCTTTCCACAGTGCGGTGCTCTGTCCTGCCCGGACTTTCCTCTCCCGGACCTCGCGGCCCGACAGCGATAGAGCGCCCCGCCTTAAAGCATCTTTTCGGCAGATTTCTACTATCCTCTTCGTCAGATAGCAATAGTATCCTTCCTCATCGGATAGCAGAAATCTGCCCGAAAATATATCTTTAACCGTTATGGTAATATTTCTTAATGTTCCGCTCCACCTCGCGCTTCATGCGGGGAGAGAGCTTGCAGTTCTCGTGGCACTGCATGTCGTAGTTCCAGATGCGGGCCACGCAGTAGTTGGCGTGACGGCAGCCGCTTTCGGTGCAGACTCCGTCGCGGAGCTTGTTGACGAAATCGGTGTCGTAGACCAGCGGACGGGCCATCTCCACGAACTCGAAGCCGGCGTCGAGCACCCGGTTGATGGTCGCCATGGAGTTGACGCCGCCGACGAATGCTAAGGGCATTTTCAGCTCCCGGCGGAAGCGGATCGAGTCATCGAAGAAGAAGGCCTCCTTGAAGGGTTCGTCCTTAATCATCATCTTGCCGAAGAGGTTGACTCCCATCTTGAGCCACCACAGTCTCCAGGGCATGTAGCCGGTGAGTACGCTGATGGGCATGGCACCGCGCATCACGTACATGGGGGCCCGGCTGACGAAGCCGCCGCTGAGCACTAAGCAGTGGGCTCCGTCCTGCTCTAACCGCTTGGCGACCTTGATGCAGTCCTCCACCTCGAGACCGCCCTTGAAGCCGTCGCGGGTATTGGTCTTGACCAGTACAGCTATGTCGTCTCCGGCAGCCTTCATTACCTCCTCCATGACCATGTCCATGAACTTCATGCGGTTCTCTAACGGACCGCCGAACTCATCGCGGCGGTGGTTGGTGTAGGGCGAGAGGAACTGCGAGATTAGGTAGCCGTGGCCGGCGTGTATCTCCACTGCGTCGAAGCCTCCGTCGCGGGCGATGCGCACTGCGTTGCCGAAGTCCTTGACGGTCTGGAGTATCTCGTCCTTACGCAGACCGTGTACGAAGGTAGGGGAGTATAGATTGAAGCCGCTCGATGCTCCCACTGGTCTCTGGCCGCAGTACATCCGGTGCGACATGTTGCCGCAGTGGCCGAGCTGGATGCAGGCCTTGGCACCGGCTGCGTGTATCGAGTCGGTCAGGTCGCGCAGGCCTGGGATGATCTCGGGACGCATCCACAGCTGGCGGTGGAAGGACAGGCCGCTCTTGTTGATGGAGGCGTAGGCGACGGAGGTCATGCCGACTCCGCCGCGGGCCACAGCCGTATGGTAGTCCTTGAGCTGCTGTGTGGGTACATGTCCGTCGCACATGCCCTCGTAGGCCGAGGCGCGGATGACGCGGTTCTTGATTTCTATGGGGCCGATCTTGGCCGGGGTGAAGAGTAAGGATTCCATTTAGTATATAAAAGGTATGAGTCGTTTGCGTTTGAGGGAGGTGAACTCCTCGCCGAATTCCTTGGCGTACTTCTCGTACAGGGAGTTGGCTCTGGGTGCGAGGTTGGCGAAGGTCCACATGCAGAAGATGATGCCCGGCAGGGACCAGGTCAGTATAGCGAAGCCGAACCACTCGGTGATCTCGCCGTAGTAGTTGGCCGAGGATACGTATCTGAACATGCCGCCCCGCGGGATGTAGTGCTTAGTGTCACCGGGCTTGCGCAGATGGCGGATGATGTAGTCTGAGTGGAGGTTTACCACCATGCCGAAGATGAATATCAGCGCTCCGATGATGAACTGCGGGGAGTACAGCCACTCGGTGGTGTAGCGTCCCTCGGGGGCCAGTACGAAAAGCCAGCCGCAGATCAGGTAGGCGTTTATGACGTTGAATACTGCGCCCATGAGGACTACGGATACAGGTATCCGGCTCTTGCCCCTCATCATGAAGGGGTAGATGAGCGAGCGCTGGATGTAGTGTACCAGCAGGAAGGACACTAAGATGAATTCGGTCAGGTGCTGCCATCCGCGGGTGGGAATGATGATCAGCAGGGCGGCAATCAGCACAGGTATCTCCATCAGGACCCAGCCTAATTTGTTGTCTATCATGGGTCCCCAGCCCTTGGTGCGGAGGTAGCCGTAACCGGCTTTGAAGTACTGTAAGGCCACAAAAACAACAACGGCCAGAACTATCATCACACGCTCTACGGTATGAAAGAACTGAGGGTCGAATATTGTGTAGTCTGTAAGATTCACGGTTGTAGGTTTTATACGATTAATATTATCATTTCAAGCAGATGGAGGTCTGGAAAACGGTTTTTTCGCCGCATCGTCCTTCTACATAGTATTTTCCGTCACCGGAGACAGCCCTGTAGAGGTCTACTGTGTCTCCGAGGCGTGTCTCGTGGTTGAAATTGATCTGGTAGCAGTCTATGTCTTTCTCAGTCAGGACAGCGGGGTCGATGGCGTCAAACGCCCATTCGACGTATTTCGCGTTGTTTGTATGAGAGTTGAAGTCAATGTCGGAAAACAGGACTTCGTGGCTCCTTATAAGATAAAGGTCTTCTTCATTAGGAGTTCTGATCTTCCCGCACGGCTCTGCTACGGCGTCTTTGTCCCATGCGGTGGATGTGCTTTTCTCTCCGAGTACATGGTCGGGGCGCAGCATTCTGCGGGAAGATGCGTCTATCAGCAGCCATGAGCTGGTAGCCTGGATGACAGGTGTTTCCTCTCCTTTACGGCATACTTCAAAATCTCTCAGTGAGAATACGCCTTCGCGTCCTTTGTGCCAGGTCGTCATCTGTACGCTGTCTTCCCATACCGGGGCCTGAATGTATTTGACCTTCATGCGTGAGAGGACCCAGACGATATTGCTTTTTATCAGGTCTGCGTAACCGAAACCTATGGCTGAGGCATGGTAGTTTGCTATTTCCTGAGCCTGTGTCATGAACGCGAAAGCCTTGTAATTCTTGCGTATATCCACGTCGCAGGTGCGGATGCTGTATTCAATGGTATGACTTTTCATTCAAGAATGAGGTTGAAAAAATATCTTGCAAAGATAGTTTTTTTGCATTAACTTTGTACCCCCGTAAGTAAATTATATAGTATGTCAGCAAAATATGTTTTCGTTACGGGTGGCGTCGTTTCCTCATTAGGAAAAGGAATTATTTCTTCTTCCCTCGCCAAACTTCTGCAGTCCAGGAATCTGCGGGTTACTATTCAGAAATTCGACCCCTATCTCAATGTTGATCCGGGCACACTCAACCCCTATGAGCACGGAGAGTGTTTCGTGACAGAAGACGGTGCTGAGACTGACTTAGACCTCGGGCATTATGAGAGGTTTCTCAACATCTACACATCCCGGGCGAATAACGTAACTACTGGAAAGATATACCGTACTGTCATAGATAAAGAGAGGCAGGGTGCGTATTTGGGAAAGACAGTCCAGATTATTCCTCATATCACTGATGAAATTAAGCGCCGTATGCTGCTGCTCGGCAAGAGCGGTCAGTATGATGTGATAATTACGGAGATAGGCGGTACTGTCGGTGATATCGAGTCCCTGCCGTTCATCGAGGCTATGAGGCAGCTGCAGTGGGAACTGCCTAATGAGGACTGCTTAGTCATACATCTGACTCTCGTCCCTTATCTTAGTGCGGCCAAGGAGTTGAAATCCAAACCGACACAGCATTCTGTGAAACTTCTGCAGCAGGATGGAGTGCAGCCTGACATACTTATCTGCCGTACCGAGCACAAGCTCTCGCAGGAGCTGCGCAAGAAGCTGGCCCTGTTCTGCAACGTGCGTCCCAATGCCGTAATTGAGTCTATAGATGCGGATACCATATACAGGGTACCGCTTATGATGAGGGATGAGAAACTCGATGAGATAGTTCTCGAAAAATTCGGTCTTACAGATGTGCAGGAGCCCGACCTTGAGGGATGGAAGAAGTTCTTGGACCGCTTAGGAAATCCCGAATCTCATATCACGGTGGCTCTTGTGGGAAAATATGTTGAGCTTCAGGACGCATACAAGTCAATTCTTGAGGCATTTATTCATGCCGGAGCGGCCAACCACTGCAAAGTGAAAGTGGTCCCTATTCACAGTGAGTATCTTACGGAGGACAATGTGGAGGAAAAGCTGGCAGGTATGGACGGAATCCTGATCGCTCCCGGATTCGGAGAGCGGGGATTAGAAGGAAAAATCAAGGCTGTGCGTTATGCGCGTGAGAAGGGAGTTCCTTTCTTCGGAATATGTCTCGGAATGCAGATGGCTGTTGTGGAGTTTGCACGCAACGTGTTGGGCCTGAAGGATGCCATGTCTACAGAGGTAGAGGCCAATACGGCAAATCCTGTTATCGACCTGATGGCAGACCAGAAGACTACAACGGTCAAAGGAGGAACCATGCGTTTGGGCGCTTATAAATGCCAGGTGGAGGAAGGCTCTTTGGCATACCGCATCTATGGGAAGCCGCTTATCAGCGAGCGCCACCGTCATCGTTATGAGCTCAACAATGAGTATGTGGAGCGTCTTAACGGGGCCGGCATGCGGACCAGCGGACGCAATCCCGAGACCGGGTTAGTAGAGATTGTAGAGATTCCCTCGCATCCGTTCTTTATCGGAGTACAGTTCCATCCTGAGTACAAGAGCACGCCTGAGAATCCCCAGCCTATTTTTGTGGCTTTTGTCAGGGCCGCCCTTGAGTACAATAAGTCCAAATAGAGATGAATCACAGGTCTTTTGTTCCTGCTGCCGCTCTTCTGGCTGCAGCGGTATTTACCGGGTTTGCATCGCGCATGCATATGGACGGTCCTGTGCCGCAGGCAGCAGTGCAGGAGTATTCGGTAGTCTCGAAGGAGGAGATCCGTCATGACTTGTCCGCATACACTCAGGGATTTTTCTTTTATGACGGCTATCTGTACGAGAGTACCGGACAGTATGGAGAGTCCTCTTTCCGCAAGATAGACCCGGAGACAGGGAAGGTGCTTCGCAAGGAAGTGTTTCCGGCCAAATATTTCGGGGAAGGCTCGTGCGTGTTTGACGGCAGGGCATATATTCTTACATGGTATGAGGGAACGTGTTTTGTGTACGATATAGAGACGTTCACCAAACTCGCAGAGTTTCCGTATCAGGGTGAGGGATGGGGACTTACTTCAGACGGCCGCTCGCTTATTATGAGTGACGGCACTTCTACCCTGTCATTCCGCGACCCCATGACATTTCTTGAACAGAGGACTCTGACAGTGAAGGACGGCGGAAGGGAAGTTCAGTTCATAAATGAGCTGGAGTATATTGACGGTAAGATATGGGCCAACATTTACGGCTTGGATGAGATATATGTAATCGACCCTGTATCCGGAAAGGTAACAGCCAAGGTCGACTGCCGCGGACTGCTGGACTCGCGTTACAGGAGTTCAGCGGTGGATGTCTTCAATGGCATTGCCTACAATCACGAGGACGGAACGCTGTATCTCACAGGTAAGTACTGGCCCAGAATGTACAAGGTGACGGTAAAATAGAAGAATGGTTTATGAGTAATTTCAGAATCAGGGCCCTGCAGGAGTTCTCCACTCATAGGGCTGAGAGATTTTATGAGGAGAGCAGGCCTGTATCGGAATATTTCGGACAGAATGTCTTTACTTTGGAAAAGATGCGCAAGTATCTGTCTCCGGATGCTTACGCGGAGGTGGTTTCGTCAATAAAGGAAGGAGTCAGCATAGACCGTAAGTTCGCAGACCAGATAGCAGCGGGAATGAAGACATGGGCGGTGGAGATGGGTGCTACTCACTATACACACTGGTTCCATCCCATGACAGACTCTACTGCCGAGAAGCACGAGGCATTTGTGGACAGGGATTCTGAAGGACATATTTTTGAGAATTTTAAAGGCAGTACGCTCGTGCAGCAGGAGTCGGACGGCTCCAGTTTCCCCAACGGAGGTCTGCGCAACACATTTGAGGCGAGGGGATATACAGCATGGGATCCGAGCTCTCCGGCATTTATCATCGATAATACGTTATGTATACCCACAGTGTTTGTAGCGTATACGGGTGAGTCCCTGGATATGAAGCTGCCGATGCTCAAGTCCCTCCGGGCTATAGATAAGGCGGCTGTGGATGTGGTCCGCCTCTTTGACCGTAATGTCAGGAAGGTGGAAGTGATGCTCGGCCCTGAGCAGGAGTATTTTCTCGTAGATGACGCATTTTACCGGGCCAGGCCTGACCTGCAGATATGCAACAGAACTCTTTTAGGACATACAGCGGCAAAGGATCAGCAGCTCGAGGATCATTATTTTGGGACGATTCCGTCGAGGACGATAGCGTTTATGAAGGATTTCGAGGTCAATGCGTATAAACTCGGAATCCTGTTGAAGACCCGTCACAATGAGGTGGCGCCCAATCAGTTTGAATGCGCTCCGCTGTACAGCGAGGCCAATCTGGCGATAGACCACAACCTGATACTTATGCTTCTGATGCGGAAGGTGGCCAAGAAACATCATTTCAAGGTGCTTTTCCATGAGAAGCCGTTCGACGGAGTAAACGGCTCCGGCAAGCACTGCAACTGGTCGTTGGTCACGGATACCGGGGTCAATCTTCTGTCTCCTGGCCGTACTCCCAGGACCAACCTTCAGTTCCTCAGTATTTTCGTATCTGTCATCAGGGCAGTGTACGAGCATAATTTCCTTTTGATGTCGAGTGTCGCATCGCTCAACAATTCTTATCGTCTTGGGGGCCATGAGGCACCGCCTGCAGTGATGTCTGTGTTCGTCGGCACTACCTTGGACAAAGTCCTGCGCAGCATAGAGGACATGAGCGACTATGGCGAAGCGGATTCGGAAAGGGGACGTCTCAGAGTAGTCAGTGAGATACCTGAGATTCTGCCCGACAATACGGACCGCAACCGTACATCACCCTTCGCATTTACAGGAAACCGTTTTGAATTCAGGGCCGTGGGCTCTTCGGTCAATGTCTCGGCTCCAATGTATGTGCTCAACGCTGCGGTGGCGCAGCAGCTCCGCAGGTTCAAGGCTTTAGTGGATGAAAGGTTGGCTGCCGGGGAGAAACATGACGATGCGGTTTTCTATGTGATACGTCAGTTTGTCATGGAGTCCAAGGCAATACGGTTTGAGGGGAACGGATACAGTAAAGAGTGGCAGCAGGAAGCGGCCCGTCGCGGTCTGAAGGCTCTGGATTCAGTGCCCGAGGCCAACAAGGCTCTGATAGAAGAGGCTACAGTACGGCTCTTCGGAGAGGAAGGTATACTGTCGGACAGAGAGCTGTATGCCAGGTATGAAGTCCAGCAGGAAACATATACCAAAAAGCTACAGATAGAGGCGAGAGTGCTCGGAGATCTGATAGTCAATCACATAGTGCCTACTGCTATAAAATTCCAGAATACTTTGATAGAAAATTGCAGGGGACTCAAGGACCTGTTCGGGCAGGAGCAGATGGCACAGATGTGCTCAGCTCAGCTCAATATGATCGAAAAGATATCAAGGTATGTGGATTCCCTCCGCAAGGATGTGCATGACATGATAGAAGAGCGGAAGAAGGCCAATCAGATTCACGATATAACAGAAAAAGCTGAGGCTTACAGTACCCTGGTCCTCCCATATATGGACAAGATACGCGAAGTCTCCGACAAGCTCGAAATGCTTGTCGATGACGAGCTGTGGCCTCTTCCCAAGTACCGTGAGATGCTTTTAAGCAGATAGATTCAGAATAAACACACTATGAGAACTTCCACTTTATTCAGGTCAGCGGGATTCTTCCTGCTGGCGCTTGTCGCGGCAACAGGATGCTCGCCGCTGTCGAAGGCCCAGATGGAGGCTGTGCAGGAACTGACATTCAGAAGTGATACTGTCTCGCGTTCACCGGCCGTACTGTTCAGGGAGATGTCCGAGGTACGTCTGTCCAGAGGACTTTTCTATGCGGCGTCCCTGAGCTCCGGGCAGATGCGCTTCGAAGAGGTAACGGCTGTCGCGGAGGCATCTATGGATGATGAGTCTGTGGTGCGTAAGTCAGAAGGATATGTAGATGTGCTCAACAGTTATGTGCGGGCACTGCGCAGTGTAAGCTCTCAGCAGAGATGGAAGGGCATCGGTACGGAACTGAGAGGAGTAGGGGCGCGTGTAGATTCAGTACTGTACCGCTATAACAGACTTGATACTGGTTATGACGACATTCCTGTCGGGTATGCGAAGATGGCAGGAAAAGTTTTCGCTTACATTGCGGAGGAGGTTATGAAGGTGTCTCAGGCTGCCGCAGTGCGAAATATAGTAATCGAGGCGGATACAGTAGTGTCTGCTACTTGTGACTCACTTATGAATATTCTCAGATGTGAAGAGATGGACGATCTGATCAGACATGAAGAGGAGAGTGTGAGGGATAATTATTCTGCGTACCTAAGGGCAATGGAAATTGCCGGGGCAACAGTACCGGTCGAGAGTGACATACGGTATGTGGAACTGTTGCGCCAGGCTGAGGAATTGTCAAAGATCCGGAACAGCTGCGCATCAGCATTGCGGTCCCTGAAGAATGCCCATTCGAAATTAGCCATGGATTTTTCTTCGGGCGAGAAAAAGGTTGCAGATGAGCTGGTGGAAGAGATAATACGTTTTAACAGGCTTGCCTCTCAGGTGGCAGGGTATATCAACTGATAGGGATATGAACGAAGACAACAGGCAGCGGACTCTGGCTGAAATCCGCAGGGCAATAGCAGAGAATGACGGTCTGCGTCTTGATGCTGCAGTCAGTGCAGAGGAGCGCAAGGCTTTGGAAGAAGCTGCTTTCACACTCCGCAATCTTGAACGGGAACTGCTCGAGGATACATCCGATGCTTTATTGGAAAGGTTAGAATCTGCATCCGGGCAGTTGAAGGATATGTCTAAAGCAGTCAGGACGAAAGTGACAGAGATGAATGAGCCCTCAAAAGTAGTAGAGCATTTTAAGAATATGGCATCTCTCGTAGTGCGTGTACTGACTGAAGTCGCCCGTTGGTGATTCTAAAGCAGCCTTCGGACAGTATCATGGACGGAGTCCGTGGAGGCGAAGAACGCGGCGCGTGCATCGGGCTCTGCGACTGAGGTCTCTAAGCAGCGGTTGCGGCGCAGGACGTCTTCGTAGGTCATCTCCAGGCGGGTACAATGGATGCGGGAGAAGAATTCGCGGCCCTTTTCGGTATTGACCAGGACGGCGCTGACTCCGCGGTCGTCGTCGAAGTCGGGGCGGAGGTCGCCGATGCCCCAGAAGTCGCCGATGGTCAGGTCGCTGCCGCTGCGGAACTCCCGGGCGGGGCAGCGGTAGCAGCTCGGGCGGGAATAGAAGTCGGCCAGGAATCCCCGGATGAACAGGTTCTCCGCCTTGCCTTTTTCGCTCAATACGGGGCGGCAGGGAGCTCCCGAGGGGTCCGTGGCGCGGAAGAATATCTTGAAATTGTAGCCTTTCCATCCGGCGCGGCCCTCCTCCTTGTCGCGGAAGCGGACCTCTTCTATGCTCACTTCGCTGTATCCCTGAGCCTCGAGGGCGGCCTTTTCCTCCGCAAGGTACCGTCTCCATACCCCCGGCGAGGGCGCTCCGTGGCAGATGAGATCCACCGTCAGCAGTCGGTCTGTCGGGGTCTTTCCGGCTCCGGAGGCAAGAAAATGGTTGAGGCCCGCCACCTGGCAGGGGGTGCCGGTGAACAGCACCGGGCGTCCCTCGCGCAGAGCCGTCTTGACCCTCCCACAGCAGTCCTCCATCCGGCTCTGCAGGTATTTGGAACCGATGAATGCCGCCGCTTCCGACGGGGTGGCGGCGCTGTCGTGGACCGCCTCATGGACATTGTCATAGCGGGAGCCGAAGACTATGCCTCCCTCTTCTAATATGGCGGAGGCTATCAGGGGGTAGGCCCCACCCGAGGCGCTGCCGTCCCTTACCGTTCCGTCCGGGTGCTTCACGGCGTGGACCTCGAGCGGCCTGCGGGCGGGGAACTGCGTGATGACGGGGCAGACCCTGACGCAAAGCCCACATTCGATACAGGTGCTCTCATCCACAGAGGGATAGAGGAAGCCTTCGGAATCCTCCTTCATGGTGATGCTGCCTCTGAGGCAGGCCGACGCACAGGCGGTGCAGCCGCAGCAGTCGTGCGGGTCGGTGATGATGATGTGTCGTATTTCTCTCATAAGCGGCTACAAAGTTTGTAAAAATTTTTCTATATTTGCCGTCCAATAAGAATATCTCTCAGGGCAGGGTGCGATTCCCTACCGGCGGTGACAGTCCGCGACTCCCTGATAATCAGGGACTGAATCGGTGAAATTCCGATACCGACGGTGACAGTCCGGATGGAAGAGAGGTCTTGGCCGGGAGCCGTGGACGCGGTGCCGGCGCTTGTAATTGTCGGAATGACAGACTGCCCTGAGTACCATAGTGGTATTCGGGTTTTTTGTTATGTGTAACGACGAAGATATCAAATACATGCGGATGGCCCTCGCCCTGGCTGAGCGCGGCAGGGGGCACGTGGGGCCGAACCCGATGGTGGGGGCGGTGATAGTCCGCGGCGGAAGGGTGCTCGCTCAGGGCTGGCACCATGTCTGCGGCAGCCTGCATGCCGAGCGGGATGCGCTGGCCTCATGCAGTGAGTCTGTCGGGGGCGCGACGATGTACGTGACCCTCGAGCCCTGCTGTCACCACGGCAAGCAGCCGCCCTGCACGGATGCCATAATCGCGGCCGGCATATCCCGGGTGGTCATGGCCATGACGGACCCGAACCCTTTGGTGGCCGGGCACGGAGCCGCCATCCTGCGGGTACACGGCATCGAAGTGACCTCAGGGGTACTCGAGGCTGAGGCCCGCCATCTCAACCGCATATTCATCAAGTACATAACCACGCGCCGTCCCTGGGTCGTGCTCAAATGGGCCATGACTCTCGATGGGCGCATAGCCGCTGTCTCCGGGGACTCCAGGTGGGTGAGCGGGGAGCAGTCCCGTCGCTTAGTGCACGAGCTCCGGGGCCGGTATATGGGTATCGTGGCCGGCAAAGGCACGGTTCTGGCCGACGACCCTATGCTCAACTGCCGCGTGGACGGGATGCGTCAGCCGGTGCGGATCATCGTGGACTCGAAGGCTTCCATGCCTCCGGACTGTCAGTTGGCCCGGACTGCGCGGGAATACCGGACTGTGGTGGCGCATACGGATATGGCAGAGCCTCATAGGCTTGAGACCCTGCGCTCCTGCGGAGTGGAAACGCTGCTGTGCTCATGTGGTGCCGACGGTATGGTGAATTTGGAAGACATGCTGGGACAGCTCGGGGCCATGGGGCTCGACTCGGTGCTTGTGGAGGGCGGCGGGGAACTCAACTGGAGCCTGGTCTGCTCCGGGCTCGTGGACGAGTTCTACGTCTTCGTGGCTCCGAAGATAGTCGGAGGACGTGCCGCCAAGGGGCCGGTCGGAGGCTCCGGCTTCGGGACAATGGCAGCGGCCTGCGGGATGCGGGTCGATACGGTCGAAATGGTCGGGGAGGATATACTGATACACGGATTTTCAAGTAAATACGATAAGTCTAAATGTTTACAGGAATAATAGAGGAAATAGGGACGGTCCGTTCCATCCGCGGAGGCGGATCGGGAGTGGTGCTGGATATCGAGGCCTCTAAGGTGCTGGAAGGCACTGCGGCAGGGGACAGTATCGCGGTCAATGGGGTATGCCTGACGGTGACTCCCGGCAGCGGGCATTTTACGGCTGACGCAATGCCGGAGACGCTGCGGCGTACGTCCTTAGGCGGTCTGAGGCCCGGCTCGAAGGTCAATTTAGAGCGGGCCATGGTCTGCGGAGGCCGCTTCGGCGGGCATCTCGTCTCGGGGCATGTGGACGCCTGTGGACGGGTGGCGGACCTTGTCCGGGACGGCATAGCCTTAGTTATGAGGGTGTCGGTGCCGTCCGATGTCCTGCGGTATGTGGCCCGGAAGGGGTCGGTGACTCTCGACGGGGTGAGCCTGACCGTGGCGTCGGTTTCGGATTCGGACAGCAGTTTTACAGTCTCGCTCATTCCGCACACTATGGCTTCGACGACGCTCCACCTTCTGAAACCGGGCTCTCCGGTCAATGTGGAGGTGGACATGCTGGCGCGGTATGTGGAGCGGCTGTTGGCTGCCGGGGATGCTGCACCCGCTTCCGCACAGGTGGACAGCGGCTCTGCCGGGGGCGGAATTACAGAAGAATTTTTAAAGAAATATGGATTTTAATATATGGAACGTAAATTCAATACCATCGATGAGGCGGCCGAGGCTCTCCGCCAGGGACAGATTATCGTGGTCATCGACGATCCCGACCGGGAGAATGAGGGAGACCTGATCTGCGCCGCCCGTCACGCCACCACTGCCAATGTCAACTTCATGGCCTGCTACGGCAAGGGCCTGATATGTATGCCGATGAGCTCTGCTCTGACCCAAAAGCTGGGCCTGGGGCAGATGGTCTCGCACAATACCGACAATCACTGCACGGCCTTCACCGTGTCCATCGACCACGTCTCGACCGGCACGGGTATATCGGCCATAGAACGGTCTATCACTGCGATGAAGGCAGTGGAGCCGGATGCCAGGCCTGAGGATTTCCGCCGTCCCGGACACATGTTTCCTTTAGAGTCGCGTCCGGGCGGAGTGCTTCAGCGCCGCGGGCACACTGAGGCCACTGTGGACCTGATGCGCATCGCTGGACTGGAGGAGTGCGGACTGTGCTGCGAGATCATGCGGGAGGACGGGGACATGATGCGCACTACCGAGCTGATAGCCTTCGCCGCAGAGCACGGTCTTAGGATTATCACCGTGGACGACTTAGTGTCCTACCGCAAGCACCACGAGAAGTGGATGGAGAAGGTGACGGACGCGGCCCTGCCTACGAAGTACGGCAACTTCCGGATTATGGGCTACGTCAACCGCATCACCAAGGAACATCACTTAGCGATAGTCAAGGGTGACATCACTACTCCCGAGCCGGTGCTGTGCCGGATGCACTCGGAGTGCCTGACCGGAGACGTACTGGGCTCACTGCGCTGTGACTGCGGCGAGCAGCTGGCCGAGGCCCTCAGACGTATCGAGAAGGCCGGACGCGGAGTGCTGCTCTATCTGCGGCAGGAGGGACGCGGCATCGGGCTGATCAACAAGCTGCGGGCCTACGAGCTGCAGGACCAGGGCATGGATACCGTGGAGGCCAACTTAGCCTTAGGCTTCAAGGCTGACCTTCGCGACTACGATGTCGGCGGCGCCATCCTCTCCGACCTCGGCATCCGGAAACTGATACTGATGACCAACAATCCGATGAAGATCTTCGGCCTGGACCACTACGGTATCGAGGTGGTGGGCCGCGACCCCATCGAGATGACCTGCAACGAGAAGAACGAGGCCTACATGTACACCAAGTACAAGAAGATGGGCCACCTCCTCCATTTCGAGCAGAAGGAGCATTTTAAGTAGAAATAGAAAACAATAAATACAAAGTCAATCATGAAAGTAATAGAAGGCAATCTGTCAGCCGCCGGCCAGAGGATAGGCATCGTAGCGGCCCGTTTCAACGAATTCATCACTTCCAAGCTGCTCGGCGGGGCGGAGGACTCGTTCCTGCGTCACGGCGGTGCGGGGGAGAATCTCGAGGTGGCCTGGGTGCCCGGAGCGTTCGAGATTCCGTTCGTAGCTAAGAAGATGGCTCTCTCCGGCAAGTACGATGCTATCGTCTGCCTCGGAGCCGTAATCCGCGGGGCTACCCCTCACTTCGATATGGTCGCCAATGAGGCCACCAAGGGTATAGCCCACGTCGGTCTGGAGTGCAACGTCCCCGTCATCTTCGGCGTCCTGACCACCGACTCCATCGAGCAGGCCGTAGAACGCGCAGGCACCAAGGCCGGCAACAAAGGCTTCGACGCCATGACCACCGCCATCGAGATGGTCAATCTCGCCCGCCAGTTCTAGTAGTTGTAGACTTTCAGATTGGTGATGCGGCTATGGAAGTCTCCGGCCTGCTGCAGGGGGAATACGAGGGTGGGGACGTAGTACATCACGCTCTCGCCTTCGTTGTGCCAGCGCTTTTCGGTCTCGAGGCGGTCGATGACGCGGCCGTTGATGATCAGGGTCGTGGAGCGGTTGTCACCCTTGACCGTGACTTCGAGCCGGTCGCCGTCCTGAATGCTGTAGCGGAAGGTGTTGAGGTAGCCGTCGCGGGCGAAGCCCATCATGCCGCTGACCGGGTCGCTGAGATAGAATACGGCGTCCTCTGAGCGGAACAGCTCTGTGCCTGGTTTCTCGGCGGCACCCTCGACGGTGAAGCTGACGGTGTAGTCATAGCCGATCTCGGGATAGGGCATGACGGTGCCGGGAGTCACTTCGGCTATCTCGAGCACGCAGCCGGGCTCAGTGCCGATGCGACCGGCGAAGTTGATGCCGGGAGCCTCGCGCACACAGGTGCGGGTGCTGTCGAAGTCGGCGTAGGGCAGGGAGGTCTCCGCACCGGTCCACATCTTCACGGACAGAGTCTGCAGGGCGGGGAAGAGCCGGTCGTGGATGTCCTTGACCGATATACCGTTGCCGGCATGGTCGTTCCATACGGCGAACATGCCGCCGAGGATGGACGTGTCGCGCTCGGCGAAGACGGCATCACCTACATGGGCGGGAGTCCAGTTCTCGTAGAGATATTTCTCGTTGAGGTAGTCGTAGTAGTAGCCTGCTGCCGGTACGATGTAGACCAGTCCGTCGGGTATGGAGATGAGCTTGTAGCCGTCCTCGACCATCTGCTTGGGATCGGCATAGCCGTTGTACCAGGCGTTCATGATCACGTTCTCCGACTTGACCGGAGTCTCTCCGTCAGCGTGAGTGAGGGCACCCCAGACTACGGCCTGCTTGCCGTAGCTCTCGACGAGGCGGATGTAGTGGTCGGTGAAGTAGCGGAATTTCTCCACGACTTCCTTGTCCTTGTTGGAGTACTCGTCTGTGCCGATATGCACCTTGGGACCACGGAAGACCGGCTCCTCCCCTTCGAGATATTCCTTGAAGAGGGCATCCACGAATTCGTAGGTCTCAGGCTTGAACAGGTCCAGGTGGTCCATGCCGTACTCCTCGGAGCCTATCTCCGGCATGTAGCGGGTGAGGGCTAGGGAGTGGGCGGGCACGTCGATCTCGGGAATGATCTCCACATACATGCCTGCGGACTCCTCCTGAAAGTCGATGAACTCGGCCTTGGTATAATGGCCGTCACGGGCGGTAAGTCCGGGGTAGGTGTCGCACTCGATGCGGAATGCTGCGTAGGTGCGGTCCCAGTCCCCTCCGAAGTACTGCTTGAAGCCGTTGTCGTTGAGGTGAATCTGGAGGGTGTTCATCTTGTAGTAGGCCATGATGCGGGAGAGCTTGCGCAGGTAGCTCATCGGGATGTACTTGCGGCCGCAGTCCATCATGAAGCCGCGGATGCCGTAGTCGGGCCAGTCGAGAATTCTGCCGCAGCTCAGGTCAATGCCTTCGGTCTCAGCGTCAGCCTGCAGGGCGCGGTCAGCCAGCTGCAGCAGGGTCTGCGTCCCCCAGTACACGCCGCGGGCAGTTGAGGCGGAAAGCCGCACGCGGTCAGTAATATTGAGCGAATAGCTCTCGGTGCTGCCGCCGCTGAGCTTGTCTATCTTCTTGTCAGTCTTGATTTCTATGACAATATCTCCTTTCCCACCTTTCCCGGCGACAACCTCCGGCTTAAAGCCGGCAACAGTGTTCCAGTCCTCTGCCAGCATTCCGGCTATCCGCAGCAGCTCCTCGTCCCCGGACGGCACGGCTATCCGCATTGTCCCGGAAATGGTCAGGTCTCCTTTGCCGGCCTCCCATGTCTTCAGCTCCGGAATAACAAACGGTTTGGAGTTCTCCACAGTCGCGGCAAAAGCACTGACGGAACATAATACAGCAGCGAGTACGCTGATAAAAAAATACATAGGTCGTTTCATATCTCTGTTTTTGATTTCAAGATTTCGTTATTGAATTATGTCGACTTGACGACAGATGTCCTATATCTGTCCTGAACGTCATTGTTATATATGGCTTGAACTATTTAAGTATCTGGGCAGTATGGTTCTTCGTGTCGACCTTGGAGATGATGTCGGTGATGACGCCGTTCTCATCGATGACGTAGGTCTTGCGGAGGGTTCCCATGCTGACCTTGCCGTAGTTCTTCTTCTCGCCCCAGGCCTCGTAAGCCTGGAGAATAGCGGTCTCCTGATCGGAAATCAGGGGAAACGGCAGCCCGTACTTAGCGATGAACTTCTGGTGCGAGGCCGTACTGTCCTTGCTGACACCCACTACGGCATAGCCGAGGTCGAGAAACCGCTGATAGTTGTCCCTGAGGTCGCAGGCCTCGGCCGTACAGCCGGGAGTGCTGTCCTTGGGATAGAAGTAGAGGACGAGCCGGCGTCCTGCAAAGTCACTCAGGCGGATGATGTTACCGTCCTGGTCCGGGCCCTCGAAGTACGGGGCCTTGTCTCCTTTCTGAAGCATAGTATTGTGCATTTAAATTACATTATCTGTCGAGCAGGCAGTTGCCGGCCTTGAGGTAGATGGCTGCGTCTAATGACGCCAATGTCGCTATGTTTACTATCTCCCGCACAGGAGCATCCACCGAAATAAAGTGCACGGGCTTGTTGAGTCCTATCTGGATAGGACCGATGGCCTCGCCCGCTCCCATCTCCATCATCATGCGCCAGGCGGCGGAGGAGGAGTTGAGGTCCGGGAAAATCAGAGTGTTCACGTCCTTGCCCTGCAGGCGGTTGAAAGGATAGGTGCGGTCGCGCAGCTGCTTGTTGAGCGCCACGTCGACACGCATCTCGCCGTCCACCACCATGTCGGGGTACCGCTGGTGCAGGATCTCGACGGCCTGATGGACTGCCGACGGGGTACCGCAGGTTCCGGAGGGACAGGCGGCGGATGTACCTTCCTGGAGATTGGAACCGAAGTTGCTGTAGGAGAGCATGGCGATGACGGGATCGAATGCGTAGTATTCCACCGCACCGGTAGTAAGACGGGCGATGTCCACTAAGGTGGAGGCATCGGTGCGCTCATTGATCATAGTGTCGGCCAGGAAGAACACGCCCCTTTTGGTGTTGAGGATGTGCATCGTCGCGAAGGTGCTGTATCCCTGACGGATGCCGATGATGTCACGGGCGATGGAGGCTACCGCCACGTTGTTGGTGTAGGTGCCGGCGATGAAGGCGTCCGCATCGCCGCTCTCGACCATCATCATGCCGTAGTAGTTGCGGTCGAACATCTTCTCGTAAGCGTCCTGACGGGTGTACCCCTTGCGGGCGAGCTTGGTGGCCAGGGCCTCCGCATAGCTCTCCCTCCGGGCCTTCTCGTCCGGATGCCTGGGATTGACGATCTCCACACCATCGAGCGACAGTCCGAGACCTGCGGCCCTCTTGCCGATAAGCTCCGCATTGCCAAGCAGGACGGGGCGGCAGAGTCCCTCCGCGCCGGCCTGTACGGCTGCCTCCAGCATATTGTCCGTATTGCCTTCCCCGAATACCACCCGCATGGGCTGGCAGCGGGCCACATCGGCGAAACGGCGGACGAGCTTGTTGTCATAGCCCATCATCTCCTGCAGGTGCTCCTCGTATTCGTCCCAGTCGGTGACGGGTCTACGGGCCACTCCGGAGCTCATGGCGGCCTTGGCTACAGCCGGGGCTACTGCCGAGAGCAGCCTGGGATCCAGGGGCTTGGGCAGGATGTAGTGGCGCCCGTAGCGGATATTTTCCTCAATGTTGTATGCGGCGTTGACCACGGAGGGGACGGGCTGTTTGGCCAGTGCGGCTATGGCGTAGACGGCGGCTAACTTCATCTCCTCGTTGATGGCTGTAGCGCGTACGTCTAAGGCTCCGCGGAAGATGTAGGGGAATCCGAGGACGTTGTTGATCTGGTTGGGGTAGTCCGAGCGGCCGGTGGCAAATATCAGGTCGTCGCGGGAGGCCATGGCCTCGGAATACTCTATCTCGGGGTCGGGATTGGCCAGGGCAAATACGACCGGGCGGTCGGCCATCGTGCGGATCATCTCCTTGGTCAGGACGTTGCGTACGGAAAGGCCCAGGAAGACGTCGGCGCCGACAAGGGCTTCGGCCAGGGTGTGTACGTCGCGGTCAGTGGCGAAGGTCCGCTTCATGGCGTTGAGGTCGGTGCGGGAAGTGGAGATGACTCCCTTGCTGTCGCACATTACTATGTTCTCCCGGCGCACACCGAGCTCGATGTAGAGGTTGGTGCAGGCGACGGCGGCGGCACCTGCTCCGTTGACCACCAGCCGGATGTCCTCTATCTTCTTGTTCTGCAGCTCCAGGGCGTTGAGCAGGCCCGCGGCCGAGATGATGGCCGTGCCGTGCTGGTCGTCGTGCATCACGGGGATGTCGCACTCCTCCTTGAGCCTGCGCTCTATCTCGAAGCACTCCGGAGCCTTGATGTCCTCGAGGTTGATGCCTCCGAAGGTGGGGGCTATGGCCTTGACGGCGGCGATGAATTTCTCCGGATCCTTCTCGTTCAGCTCTATGTCGTAGCAGTCTAATCCGGCGAATATCTTGAACAGTAGGGCCTTCCCCTCCATTACCGGCTTGCCGGCGAGGGCTCCGATGTCGCCTAAGCCGAGGACGGCGGTGCCGTTGGAGATGACGGCCATCAGATTCCCTTTGTTGGTGTATTCGTAGGCGTCTTCCGCGCGGTCCTTGATCTCTATGCAGGGGTAGGCTACGCCGGGAGAATAGGCCAGGGAAAGGTCGTGCTGGGATGAGTAGGGTTTGGTGGGCAGGGTCTCTATCTTGCCCGGACGGCCGAGGCGGTGATAGTCTAAGGCCGCTTTCTTATTGTTGTCTGACATGGTTTCAGGATGTGGTTATAAATTAAGATTCAAGAGTATGTCCCCGGAGGTGCCGAGCACTTTGAGGGTCATCTCCCCGCCTTTCCTGCTCAGAACCATCACCGTGGCGCCTTCCATGGAGTAGCCTCCGCCGACTACTACCGGGAAGTTGTTTCCGACAGAGCCGGCAGGATGGTATGCGTGTCTGTGGGTGTGGGCGTTGATGCAGATGTCGAAGGGTGCGTCAGCGAGCAGCGGGCCCCACAGCTCCAGGCAGGGATTGTAGGCGTCGCCCATCGCGTAGATCGGAATGTGATGTATGAGCACCCGGCGGGAGGCACTGCGGAACTCCTCCGAGGCCAGTTCCCCGCGGAGAAAATCCACCTGTTCCGCCCTCAGTCCGGAAAAGTCGTTGAGGCCGTAGTAGACCCAGTGGTCGTCGGGCTTGTCCTCCCCGCAGTCGAGCATGACGATGCGGGTATCGCCCCAGTTGAATGCTCCGTAGGTGCGGTTCCCTACGTAGTCGAAAAGTTCGCGCAGGCCGATGGAGTAGGCGTTGCGTATCTCATGGTTGCCTCTGAGGTAAAATACAGGGACATCGGCGGCTCCGACGGTGGAGTTCAGCTCGCTGAGGAATGCCGTGGCCTCGTCGTGGGAGGCGGGGTCGTCGATGCAGTCCCCGTTGAAGACCACGAAGTCGTAGGGAATGTCCCGGACGTGGGAGTACAGGGCCTGAAGGGTTTCGGAATGCTTGTGCAGGTCGTTGAAGATGAGGGCGGTGAAGTCTCCGCAGTCATCTGAGGGGAGGGTGAATGAGTGCATGGGGGAGACGGCCGTCTCTCCGAATTCTTTCTTATATGCCTGGTATAGGAGAATTTCCCGGGAGCATACTCTGTAATAGTAGGTGCGTCCGGGTTCCAGCCCTTCGATCCGGATCTTGTTCTGTGTCCCGTTGCAGATGACCTGCCCGTCCACTATTGTGCGGGCTTGCTGCCAGGACTCTGTATCGGTGGTGTCAGTGCCGTACTCTACCCAGCTGTATGCGGGCACCCATGTCTGCCACATGACGGTAATCCCGCCGCCGACGGGGTTCTGGAGGTATGGTTCAGTCCGGAAAATGGAATCTGCGGGAGCTGCGGCGGAGGCAGTCAGGGCAGTGAGGACTGTCAGGGAAAATGATAGAATGATAATTCCAGGTCTCATTGATGTATTACGCAAAATAGTGTTTAAAGTATTCGCGAAGATAGTGATTATCCTGGAAAAATAAAAGAGCCGGCTGAGAGATGCCGGCTCTGTGAAACTTGCTGTTTGTAGCGGAGAGAGGACTTGCTTCCTTTTTTCTCCATTTGGCAATGTGTTATTACTCTGTTTGTTATTATAACATAAACTCTTATGCTTCATGTTTGATCGTCCCGTTTCCGTCCCGGGAAGCACTCATTTCTCATAGAGTGTAATCGGTAAGCAAAGGAAATATCGCTGAAGATTCTTCTCTCGGAACCGGCACTCGGGATGTATATGAAGTGAAATGCTGCATCATCTCCTCTCTGAACGGAGACTTCAGCTCGGCTAATATTCTCAGTCTGTTACTTTCGTTTGACGGGATGGATGTCAAATGCTGGAAATCTACCAGCATAGCTGGCATTGAAGCCTCAAGGGACTTATTTGGATATATGAGGTAATATCGCGTGATTCCTTTATTATAAATATAGTCCTCATAGAATCTTTTGAGTTTTTGTTTGTCCCTGCTTGAAAGATCGGTCCTTGGGGTTATGTTCAGATTCTTGTATTCGTTGGAGTCCAGCAGTGTTGTCTTGGCCTCGACGAGACCGGCAATTATGATGTAGCCTGCTTTGTCGTGCTCTAAGTCACATGCGTTTGACAGTACTATGCCGGGAAGGTTTACCCCGTCTTGATTCCATGGTATATTATGCACTATAGTTCCGGTGGTGATTTCGCCGGTTTTGCATATTTCTATTGTGGCCATGATTACTCTTCTATTCTGATAAACTCACCTAAAGACTTTCCCTTGTATACATCAGCATAGAATTGAGTTTTATGAAACTCTTCAAACACTTTATGTAGATTCACTGGCGGCAGGTATGCGGTGCTGGAAATCTTGACATCATTTGAGTTGGAAGCAAAAGTCTGCTCAAGAGTCCGTGAGTTTGTGTACAACGGAGTCTTGATGTCTGCATGAGGTGATGCGTCATGTGTTCCTGCCATAGCAAGTATAACTGTACTGCTTAAACTTATGATGTTCATACAAAAGTAGTGATTTTTAATATTCTGGTTCAAGGGTTCTTAGAAAATCAGCCTTAATGAGACTGAAAAAAGTTTCCTTCTCAATGTCGTGGGCTATGTCAAGCCTGTTTATGACGTCTTCGGATGTAGAGGCATGTGAGACATTGAACGTGTCGATGTCGATAATTGATCCGGCTTTTCGAGAGGCCGGCAGGTTTACTTGAGCCTCGTTCATTACCTGTATAGTGGAGTGGTACTCATCTTTGATCAGCTCAGTCCTAAGTGTTGTCTGATTATATCGTATTTCGCTATCATTCAATGTGATTTTAACGAGTAGTTTATTCTTGAAGATATCTGTGTCTTCAAAAAAATTTACAGCCCTAAAGCCTGTCCTGGTAATAGTCGTTAGAACTCCGCATTGGATGACAGCCTTGAGCAGTGGTGTTACGTATTCTCTAAAGCTGTTCCATCCTGAATAGGCAGGAGAAGAACTCCATATTACAACCTTGGGCCCGATTTGAATGATATGGTTGTTGTTCGCGCTGCTTCGTAACCTAAACAGTGGAGCAAATTCAAGATTAGGATCGTTTTCTCGAGTCTGTGCCGGAATTTGTGATACCGGGAGAGATTCTATTGGACCGAAATCGTTGCTGATACGGCTATAGATCAGAGGAAATACGACCTCTGGAGGAACGATGGGATTGAACCGTATCTCGAAGATTACGTCCACAAGCGGACATTTATTCAGTTTTTTTGGTATCTGGGTCATGGTATGATGTTATTTGTCATTTCGTTTGATACAGAATCCGGAGACCTCGTAACGTATGATCGTGTTGAAGTTGGGATTGTACACTATATTGCACTTGAAGTTGGACAGGGTGTTGGCTCCGCGCTCCTTGGCTTCTTTGACGGCAATCTCGACAACATCGTCGATAGTGCGAATCTCTCTGTCGTCTCTCTGTGTCACAACTGTGGTTTGCTGTGCCGTTTCCTGCTTTTTGCTGCCAATGACGAAGTTCCCGTATCTGTTGTACCCGTTGTTGTTGATGGAGGTCGTCTGAACAGTGGTTTGGCTCTGAGTGTATCCGGGTGTCACGGAGATGAAAATTTCACCGCAGGGCTCGAATTTCTGGTAGTATTGAGCGGGAGTGATTAGGAATCCGTCCTGATAATATTTGTTGTAATCTACATACGTTACATCTATCCTTGCAGCTGAGCATGATGCCAAGACAAGGATCGAGCAAAATGCTATAATGAACTTTTTCATACTGTATTGATTTTAATGATTATTATTTCCTGGCAATGATGCCCTACAGCTCGAAGCGTCCGACTCCGGCCATCTCCAGCGAGGCGGAGATGCCGAGGGTCCGGAGCACCCTCGATATGCCGGAAAGCGACGTGCTGCGGCCGTTCTCGATCCTGGACACCTGCGTCCTGCTCATGCCGGTCATCTCTCCCAGCTGCTCCTGGGTCACATTCCGGGCCAGGCGGGCCTTGCGTATTGCATTGCCCATAATGAGCGCATCCATCTCTGCCTCATACAGGTCTCTGTCGGGAGTCCCTTTCTCTCCGAGCACCATGTCCAAAGTCTCATCTTCAGTGTAAAATCTCTTCTGCTTCATATTGCTAATTCCTGCAGTCAATCATTATTGTCCCTGCCTGATTGATATAAACGTCATTGACGCGGGAATCTCCCTTGTAATGATCTTCGAGCTTCTGGCGAAGCTTTTCATATTCTTCGCTGGTGGCATAATCCTCAATCCTGACATTTATAAGCCTGCCTATAGGAAATATCCCGTACCGGCCATCATCCGTATATCTCTTTTCATTAACACCTTGAAGTCCGTAACTTGAATACGTAGTGCTCAGTTTGTCTATGAAATAATCAGTATGTTCATATACTGATTTATATCTATCACAAGAAGAAACCGTAAAAAATAGTAGGGTGTATGCTATTATTGTTAAAATATACCTCATGATTCATTATTTGTTAGGATTGAATTTAAAAGCTGGTTTTACGAAAAAAACGATAGTGATGTCCTCGCCATATAATTTTGCGCCGATAATGCATTTTAACTCATGTCTTGTCATCAATAAATCAACCCAATCGGATAGTGAGTCAAAATAACTCGTTTCTACAAATGTATAATGGCCATAACTTTTCGCTATTTTATATGCCAGAGTTTCTCCTGTTTCAAGGTCATCTATAATAATCGAGTTGCCAATGGCTAAAGGGACAAATTCATCTCTGATAATATCAGCTGAAATATGCGTTTGCAGACCATCGCTATAATTTAAAAGATCTATCGCGATACTAGCAAATTCGGACTTGTTTGTGATAGGATTTTTGAAAAATCCCATTGTCCTATATGTCATTATTGAGGCTTCTTCTGGTACTGTCCATTCTGAGACATCAGGATCTCCCAAGAGACGAGATTTTAGGACCATCTCCGAATCTTGAGCCTTAAGCGACATCATTGATGCCGCAATAATTATTGTTAGGAGGAGCTTTTTCATACTGTATTGATTTTAATGGTTATTATTTCCTGGCAATGATGTCGAGCAGCTTGTCGATCCTCTCCTCCTGGCTCTTGATCCGTTCCTCCTGGCTCTTGATCCGTTCCTCCTGGCTCTTGATTATTCCTTCCTTGGTCTCTATGATCTGGTCGAGGCGGTCGATCTCGGCGCGCAGCACGTCCGGGGAGTCGCTGTAGTATGCTCGATTATCCTGATGAATAGTCGAATTTTTGATAACGCCGGAATTGTTAATGCCCCTTTCAACTGATGTGTGCTGAACAGAGGGCATGAGCATTTCGCCTTCTCCTGTCAGCAGCCATGTTCGGTTGATATCCGGGAATGCGCTAAGAATACATTCTAATTTTGAAGCAGAGGGCTGTCCCTTAAAATTATTAAGATAGCCGTTTGAAAGGTTGGATTTCCTTTCAAATTCTGCCTTTGACAATCCCTTTGCCTCAATGTATGTAAAAATTCTCTCTTTAATGCTCATAATATCAACTATTTATAAGCAAAGCACAATATTTTCTAAGAAATTTATTTGTATTCTTAGAATATATTCTTAGCTTTGCACTTGTAAAGCGGGCTAAACAAATGTTTAATTGGCTTTACAAATGTAAAGCAACAAAAGTAATAAAAAAATAGGTAAAAATGACTATGTGCAAGGATAAAGACTGGCGTGATTATGTGCGGGATGGGGAAAAGATAGATCCTGTTGCCTGCGGTATTGGGTGTACCGGGGACAAGGGGTCCCCTCATGCCGTTGTTGACGGCAAGGAGAAGTACAGGCGTCTGTTTGTCCGGTTGCGGACACCGGCCGAGACTCTCACCTGCTCTCCGATACGGGATGGAAAGGACTTCGCCGGAAGAGTATCCATCATAGAGAATTGGTTCAACAGCGTAATCCGGAAAGGCAATTATGTTCTGACATTCTGTGCGGAGCAGATAACCGACGAGGAGGCTGATGAATTGGAGACTAAGACTGAAAAATATTAAAGACTGAGTATTATGAATAAAGAGACAGAGACAATCAAGGATTTTATCGATCCAGGACTGGAAGGCAGGGTGGAGACCGCCTTCAGGAGTATGAGCCGCCGGCAGACTGTGCGCTGGCTGGCCGCGCTGCTTATCATGACAGAATGCCTGCAGCCGGAGGACAGGAAAGCATTCATCCGCTCCTACCGCAGGCCGCTGCTCAAGAACTGGGGACAGCGTTTCCGCATACCGTTCAACCGGCTGACTACCCACATCCTCGAGATGGTGACAGGGCTGCGTGAGCAGGAGGAGGCCGACAGACTCATACAGAAGGACTTCTTTATTTTTCAAGAATTTCCAAAGCGCTCCTCATCGCCGCGACATATCTGGATGAGTCTGGAACATTTTTACTTGCGAGCAACAACTGAATTGCTTCTGTGGTTGGCCCGGATACGTTGCCGGCAAAGAACTGCGAGGCAAACCCTGTGAAGGCGCGGAAAATCTGGTTGTCGAGCAGCCTTTTGCTCTCCGTGACGGCCTGCCTCCACCACGAGCTCTTGCCGTCGCTCAGCGGGGTGTCCCTGACCAGGTTCTCGAAGATGATGAGACGCTGGACACTGTTGAGATTGTAGGCCGATACCCGCTGCTTGGGAAGCGCGGCCTGCATGAAGAGGGCGAAGACATCGGAGGCCTCCTGCTCCGACTCGTTCTCAGGAGGGAAGACTTTCGTGCGGGGATAGAAGTAGCTGCCCTTCATGATGTCATAATGAGGAATGTTCTTTTTTAACTTGTTCATGTTGACTCATATTTTTGTTTGACAGCGCAAATATAGTCAACATTCCCCCGGCAGGAGCGGCCTGCACCGTGACGGTTCCCGGAGCGATACCGGCGGGGGAAGCCACGATGAATGATATGGATACGACAATGGAAAACAGCACGAGCTTCGCCCTGGGATGGTCCCAGGTGACCGTCGGCAACATGGCCGCCATCAAGCGGCGCATCATGCACGCTCTCAACATCTCCACCAGGGCCTCCTGGGCCAACCGCCTGAGGGGGCAGTACAGCCTCACTCCGGCCGAGCAGATGGCCATCGAGAGGATCTTCGCGGACTACGGCATCTTCCGCGTGTGGGGACAGGCCCCGGAACTGGCAGGAACGGACATTGTGCCGGAGATAGCGGAGGGCTGAGCCATGAGGACGGAAGGAGTGAGACTGACCCGTAGGGAGGAGGAGGTGCTTGAGCTCGTCTTCCTCGGCCTGGCCGACAAGGAGATCCCCGAGCATCTCCCGACCAGGAGCGGAGTGCCCGTCTCCGTCAGCACCGTCCGCAACATCATAACGAGCATCAAGGCCAAGCTGCGCGTGCAGCACCGCACGGAGATGTCCCTGTGGTGGGCCATAAAGAGATACAACATCAGTGTCGACTGGACACCCTTGAGGCGAAGGATCTGTGCGATGATGATGTTGGTCCTGCTGGTTCCTCAGATTGTCAGCCTTCACGGTGACATGATAAGGACGCGCAGATCCGGAGAAGCCGGCAGGACCATGTCATCAAGGGTGCGCAGGGGCCGTCGGGACGAAAACATACTGGAGGACGATACGCTATGGAACATCATCTAAACACACAATATCATGTCACACAACCAACCTTTCGACGGCCGCCGTGCCGTCATCGCGCTGACCGCTGCCGTTGCTCTCATCGGCGTGTTCGTCAGCATCGTCGCCCTCCGTACCTGGAAGTCCTCCGGGGATCTTACCGCCGCGTCTTACGCCATGGCCGCCCTGATGTACGTCGTCACTCCGGCCGGTATCAGCTACAGATTATTCAACAATCAATTTAAAAACACCGCGAGATGAACGACAGAGAATACAGACTGAACATTACGGACCGTTTTGACGATGACGGTCAGAGAACTATTTTCATCACCGTCTCCGTCCCCAGGGATGATTCCCCGGAGGCCGTCGAGCCCCTGATGCGGGCGGCCTGCGACATAGTCTTCGGCTGCGACACGGAGCTGTATGTCCCGGACATGGAGGAGCCTTCGGCATCAGTACCCGGCGGCACACATTGTATTGTAACACCTTTAAATCACAGCAGCCATGCCGAGGACATCAAGCAGTAGCGCTCCGGGGCTGCAGCTCGTGGAGTTCAGTCCCAGGACCTTCAGGGCGGCCGGCAAGAAGGCCGAGCTGGTGCCGTTCATGCTTGTCTCGCGCACCGGGCGCATCTCCTTCAACCGGAAGGCCGTCGAGCTGATGGGTGCCGGGGACGGGGAGTGCGCCGTGACGCTGCTCCAGGACAGCCGCAGGCCCCGCGACTGGTACATGCGGCCCGGTGAGGGCGGCTTCCCGCTCCGGGGGACCAAGAGCTACCGGATGTTCCAGCATACGGCCCTTGCGGCGAAGATCCTGGACTCGCTGTCGTTCACCGGGGAGAGGCTTCGGTTCCGGATAGCCGGTCCTACCCCCCCCGACGAATTATTTACGTTATTGACGGAGGAAGCAGTCAGGAATGCAGAAACAGATAAAAAACAATAACACCATGGAGATAGGAATTAAAAGACTTGAAATCATCCGCACCGCCTTGTCGCTGATGAGGGACGTGCTAGGAGCGCCGGAAGACACCCCGATCGGCTATTGGGGTAAAGACCTTCGCCAGCTGCTTGCAATGCATGGCATCGATTATTCTGAGATCGTATCCCTTCACCATGACATCTCTGCCCGATTATTAAATATAAAAGAAATGGAGACGCTATGAATGAGGAATATGAGAAATGCTTCCATGAGCACCATACGGACACATTCCACAAGACATTGAAGGCCGCCAAGGCTGCGGTGAGTGTCGCTGACGGAAAATACCCTCAGGTATATCGGTGCTGGAGGAAAGACGGGGTGATTGCCGGAGAGGAAGTGCTCTGGACTTATGGCGAATACTGCTGCAGCATCAAGCAGGCGGATAAATACATTGCAGAAAAATTAGGAGAATCATGACACAGGACTACGACATCATCATCCACGTGAGCCATGACCGCTTCGGCCAGAGGTCGACGGCCGTGGCCACGTCCCCGGAGGGGATGCCCGCAGGGGAAGTAAATGAGGTGCTTTCACAATTAAAATACAGTATCGATGGAAAGACTGAAGTATAACACGCCGTATCCGGCATCAAGACTGCAGGAGGTACGCAGAGGGCAGAGGCTGTCTGTCGTCACAGGTCCAGACATCCGCTGCGGACGTCTGGAGAAACTGGAGTCGAGCCTCCTGGTGCTTAGCACCGGCTTCGCCCTCACCCGTATCCCGACGGAAGAGATCCGCAGCTTCTGCCTCATCAGGGAGGACAGGAAATGACTGCGGACGAGGCCAGGGAGGACCGCCGCCTGAAGTGCATCCACCTCTTCGACGGGGAGTGCACCAGGAACTGCTCTTCGCCGGAGCAGTTCAGGCCCTGCGACGGGCGGTGTCCCCGGATGAGGAGCTATGGCCGGAAACCAGGAATAAAAGACAACAAGTGATTTAAAATACTAGAAGGTTCCTTGACATACTGGAGTCACTGCAGCAGAAAAGTGAGAAAAATTTTGCAGATTATAGCATTTTTGCTATATTTGCAGTGTCTTAATAAAACGTTCTTTCATGTTATGAAGTACAATCAGTTATTTGCGGAGCTTACCGCGGCCGGTTGTAGCGTTCACAGACACGGCGCGAACCACGATATATGGTTCAGCCCCCTTACGGGAAACAGATTCCCGCTGCCGAGACACGGAGGGCAGGAAGTCCCGAAAGGGATGGAACGCAAGGCAAGAAAGGTTCTTCTGGGGGAGTAATCCCCCGGCCTTTCTTTTCTCATGACTGAATGTCAGAATTTGTTGAGACAAACGGGACGGCACGATGCCGTCCCTGATTTTTATGGAAAATTGAACTGGATATTATGAAAGTAACGGCTATTATGGAAAAGGCGAAGGACGGAAACTTCTCATGCTTCGTCGAGGACAACCTTCCGGGATTCGGGCTGGCGGGCTACGGAAGTACCGCCGCCGAGGCCAGGGCGGACATGCTGCTCGCCTGGGCCGAGATCCGGGAGGACATGGCCGCCGGGGGCCGGGAGGTCCCTGATCTTGAGTTCGTGTACAAGTACGACATGCAGTCGTTCTTCGACTGCTTCCCGTTCCTGAACGTCTCCAAGGTGGCCGAGCTGGCCGGCATCAACCCATCGTTGATGAGACAGTACACCTCGGGCGTGGCGAGGGCCGGACAGAAGCAGTACGACAGGATACGCGGTGCCGTCCGGAAGATCTCGAGGGAGCTTTCGGAAGCCACGTTCTAGAGATAGTGTACCGCCGTGAGGCGGGAACGTTTGTTAAGACACCGGGGCCGGCCCGGAAGGATATGCGCCTTCCAGCCGGCCCCACTTCATGCAGCGGTGACTCCGGTATGTACGGGGCTGCCGCTTTTTTTATTTGAATGAAAACTGATTTCAACATGAAAACCAAGAAAATTCACACCATGAAGGAGATATTAACGTTTACCTTCATGGGCGACGTAACCATTCGTGAGATTAAGGGACCAATTCACTCTGTATGTGAACCTGTGTCCATACAAAGTGGCTCTGTACAGCGCAGATTTCATATCTGCAGCGAGCCTCTGCCTGGTCCTTTTCAGACCTGGGCACGGGATTTTTTCAATGAGGAGTCTCGCTTGAACACACTGCTTGACACACATGCGGTATTCAACTCGTACAAAGATACACTACCTTCGCCCTGGCGTGACCTCGTTAAGCTTCGCAACTGGAAAAAGTGGCTTGAAGCCTTTTGCCAATCAGCGGGCTGGGAACTCAATCCGCCGGATGTCCATCCTGACAAATATAAAGCGTCCAGGAAAGAGTACCGTTGGCGCGATGACAGGGGCCGGGATGTGTACGGAATCTATATCCGGGCATTATGATAATATTTCCCGGCTATGAGAAAGCGTATCGAGAAAGAGGATATATTCGCGGCCACTGAGGGAGGCAAGGCTGTCCTGCAGTACTACTTCCCTCAGGCCTCGGCCTGCTTCCGGAACGGCGGCAGCCGCAACTTCCGTGTCCGTCCGGATGACCGCAATCCGTCGGCCACGGTCTTCTGCAAGGAGGGCGTGTGGTTCTTCCAGGACAAGGGTGGAGCGGACACCAAGGCATATACGGCAGTACAGCTGGTGCAGAGGGAGGAGCATCTGACATTTCCCCAGGCTCTGGACTGGATAGCCCGGAAGTTCGCCCCACACCTGCTGGAGGATGTCTCCGGTCCGGCCGGGGAGCCGGCTCCGAAGATGGAGGCGGCCCAGCCCTCCGACAGCATCAGGGTCTTTGTCCGGCCGGACGGCAAGTTCACCCAGGCCGAGCTGGACATCCTCGGATACCGCATCACCGAGCAGGTCTGCGACGACCTCTGCCTCAAGCCGGTCGATTACTACATCACCAGGCGCAACGAGAAGGGCAGGAGCTGGAAGATATCCTCAACTCCGGATTATCCCATATTCTACTACGACTACGGCGACTGGGGCAAACTGTACATCCCTCTGGGCAAGGTTCGCTTCATGTATGTGGGTGAGAAGCCGGCGGATTATGTCTTCGGCGAGCGCAAGTTCCGCTCTGCCCTGGCCCAGGCCCGGGACGGACTCTATCCTGGCACTCAGGACGACGGTGCCGGGAGTGACGAGGATACCAGATGGGAGGAGCTCATCATCTGCAGCGGCCCGTCCGATGCCCTCAATGTCCATGCCGCCGGCTATCATGTCTGCTGGCTCAACTCCGAGACGGCGGATCTGAACGCCCACGAGTTCTTCATGCTGCAGAGGATAGCCAAGAGCGTGTACATCCTCTATGACATCGATGATACCGGCCTGGCCGGCATGTACCGCATCGCCATGCGCTACCTGGATCTGCGGGTCATCCGCCTTCCGGACGAGCTGCGCACATTCCGCACCCGCAAGGGCGGCCAGTGCAAGGACGCCAAGGACTTCTTCGTACACTTCCGTCGTCCCGAGCAGCCCGACCCATACAAGCTCTTCGCCGACCTGATGAAGCTTTCCGGCTCGCTCAAGTTCTGGACCCTGAGGATGTCCAAGAAGACGGGCGAGTACTCCTACGACATCAACAACGAGCAGATGTACGCCTTCCTGCAGGCGGCCGGATTCTACCGCATCCCCACGACGGCCAACGCCAAGGGATATACCTTCTGCCGCATTCACGACAACGTGGTCTCCCTCATCGACGAGAACGCCATATCCTCCGCCTGTGCCGAATACCTGATCGAGTACATCCGGACGCATACCGTCTACTATACGCAGGCACTGGCCAACTTCCTGTACAACACTCCCAAGATCCGCCTGGCCTCGCTGGAGAGGATGAAGCTGATAACGCCGGACTTCACTTCCTGGGACGAGAGGCAGGAATACTTCTTCTTCCGCAACGGGGTGGTCAGGGTGACGGCCGGAGGAACCGAGAGGCTGCGTCCGGGCAGCACTTCCTGCATGGTGTACGAGCACAAGATCATCGACCACGACATCTCCATCCGGGAACCGTTCTTCGACATCGAGTACACCGACGAATACGCCGCCCTGCTCACCCGGCTCCGGGCCGCGGCCCCCCGGTCCCCCGAGGTGAATGCCATACGGAAGGAGATTGACACTCTGACAGACAGTAAGCGGTACCGGCTCATCGTCCACCGCAGCGACAGCACATTCATGCAGTACGTCTGGAATACCGGCCGGCAGTACTGGCGGAAGGAGGAGCTGGGCGTGCCGCTGACCGACGAGGAACGCTCCGAGAATGAGTTGCACTTCATCAATAAGGTCATGGCCCTGGGCTATCTGCTGTGCAAGTACAAGAGTGCCGGCCAGCCGTACGCCATCTACGCCATGGAGATGGAACAGTCGGACGAGGGCACGCACATGGGCGGTACCGGCAAGTCGCTATTCGTCTCCTCGGTCGAGCAGCTGCGCCGTCAGCTCTTCATCAACGGCCAGGACTACAACCCCTCCAAGACCGAGTTCCTCTTGCAGGGAGTCATCAAGGGCGTGACCGATACGGTCTTCCTCGATGACCTCAATGAGATGGTAGATTTGCATCGCTTCATGCCTATGATTACCGGCAAAATGACGGTCAACGCCAAGTATGCCCCGGCCTTCACCATAGAGTACAAGGACTCTCCCAAGGTGGCGTTCACCTCCAACCACGCCATCAACAAGTTCGATGCGTCCCTGCGGCGCAGGACCTGGTTCGTGGCCTTCTCGGACTACTACCACCCGGAGGATCCGTCCCGGGGCATGAGCGAGCGTTCGCCGCTGACCGAGTTCGGCAAGAACCTCATCCAGGACTACACTCCCCAGGAGATGGATGATTTCTACACCTTCATGTTCAACTGCCTGTCCGTATACATGAAGCTGCGCACGAGGATCCAGCCGCCTATGGACAAGATCGAGAAGCGCAACCTCCAGCGGGCCATCACGGACGAATTCCTCTACTGGGCCGAGGACTACTTCACTCCGGGCCGCCTGAACTGCCTCATCAACAAGCACGATGTGTTCGAGGATTACCGGGCCAGCCTTCCGAAGAAGTACGCCGAGCTCATCAAGCTCAAGACCTTTTCCAGACGCCTGTACCTGCTGTGTCAGTACAAGAAGTGGCGGTTCAATCCATCCGAGCTGCTGCTCACTCCCAGCGACCAGGAACGCGGCGAGATCCACCGCAAGGAGGACGGCAAGGATGTCTACTACTGGTACATCGACACCCACTGTGACGGAGCTCTCAACATCGCCCGCATCATGCGCGGCGAGCCGGAGCCGGATGAGGAGGACATGCCTCTATTCAATGATGATGAATGAGTGTCGCAGTGTCAGCAATGCGCGGTTTTCAAGCGGGGTGTGGGGGCTCCGCTTTTTTTGTGTCCCGCCGTAAGGTTTTCATCACTCTACCTACTTCTTTTTATAATCCTTTGACAATTTGACACCAAGAGGATAAAAAGAGGTCTAAGTATAAGATAATAAGAGTGTTGCTCGGTGTCAAATTGCGGTGTCAAATTATGTCATTTTGGTTTTTCTGACACCGGGGCCATTTTTCAGGGGTATATGCGGAAACGATTTGACACCGCACGTTATCAGGTAGTTAGGCCTATTTGGGCTGTTTTCGGTGTCAAACATGTTTTTCGATGTTTTGACCCAGATATAACACTGATTATCAGAATGGTTACAGCCTCGGTGTCAGAGTGTCAAATTATTTTGAAAAAGACTTCAGAAAATTTAAAATGAATAAGAAACGACTTGAGCCGGGATTTTTTGTATCTTGCAGACTGTCATTTGAATAATCTGTCAATTGTGGAACTTCGCGGTATGGAAGAGATGATAACCGTCGATGTGCGGGTAGGAAGGTACCTGCGGGACTTCGTGGTCTCCAGTTCCGGGGGCGGCGATGTCTTCGTGCCCGGGAAGGACTCGGTGATATGGGGGCTTCTCAAGCAGCACCTCATCACCTCCGCCGTGGGCTGGCAGCCGGTGCCCGATGAGCTCCGCAGGGAGTACATCAGGATTGCGCTGCGGCCGACCAGGTGCTCGGCGAAGTCATACTCCGTACCGGCTGACCGCGTCCAGTCCGTGAACACACTTTTCCGCTGCTACCTCTCCCGGACAGGGGAGAGGGTGGTGGCCCGTTTCCTGAACAAGGAGTTCAAGAAGACCTTCCACGACTACATGCGGGGATGCCTCAGGAACACCGACACCGTCTCCATCAAGGATGCCATCGAGAACTTCATGATCGACCACAACATCTCCGACGGAGACGGCGGCATAACGCATGAGATGCTGCGCAAGGACTGGTACCGGTACAGCACCACGGAGCAAAGAGAAAATTTAGTTTCAATCAATATTTAGCACTGTTGTTGTCCCAGGATTTTCAGCGGTTTTGACCATATTTTTGAAGTATTTTTATGAAGAATTTTACCCATCGTTTCCGTCTCATCGCGCCCGGCTCCATCGCCGGACAGTGGAAGCAGCAAGTCTCCCTGAAGGAGGATGCCTCGCCTCTTGCCTTCATGGCCTCCGATCCGGTCTCCTTCACCCAGGAGGCGCAGAGTGACGACTCCGGCATCTATTATTCACAGAATTTCTCCGCCGTTGTCAGCGATCCGGCCGTGATGGCGGCCAACAGGCGGAGGGCCGTGGTGGAGATGACCCTCTCGGACGGCTCGGTGCGCTACATCGGCACCAAGGAGGATGCTCCGGTCATCAGCGTCACTCCCTATCCCGACCGTTACGTGGTGTCGTGCGAGTGCCTGAGCGTAGATCCGGTGGAATTATAGCCCTTACAGGGCTCTCAGAGCGTACTTTCGTCCTTTTATACATCACTTTATGAGGCCATTTTTGCAGAAAAAGCAGGAATGACCGGCAAGAATCTACCCAATACTGTAATATCCATCCATCCGCAGTGCCTCGACATGCTGGACCTGGCCGAAGTGCAGGATCCGGATGCGGACACTTACCGTGAGATGGCAGCCAAGGCCGTGCGCAGGCTTGCGTCGGCTCCCAGGACGGCATTGCCGTGGGAGGACGATGCCGCCCCGGACAGCGTGGCCGTGCATTATATCTGCGGCACCGTGTTCTACGAGCACTGGTGGCGTTTTTCCACGAAGACATTTGTGGATGAGTTGCGGACGGTGGAGGAAAGACCGGAGTTCACGGCTCACCTTCTCATAGTGGACAGCCCGGGCGGTGAGGTGTTCTTCTGCCATGAGGCCGCCGAGGCCATAAGGGCCTGCGTGAAACCCGTGATAGCCGTCTGCGAGTCCATGTGCGCCAGTGCCGCCTACTGGATGGCCTCCGCAGCCGACAGGATCTATGCGGTGTCTCCCTTCACCGAGGTCGGCTCCATAGGCGTGATGGCCCGTTTCCTCGATGAACGGGAGTGGTACCGCACCAACGGCTTCAAGGAGGTGGAGATATACGCTTCCGGCAGCGACCTGAAGAACAAGGTCTACAGGGATGCCGTCGACGGCAGGCCCAAGGAGTACATCCGCCGCTTCCTCGATCCCATGCTGGATACGATGATAGCGGACATACGCACGACCAGGACCATCCCCGACGGCTCCGACGCACTCCGCGGCGAGCTGTACTATGCCCGGGAGGCGGAGGAACTCGGCCTGATTGACGGTATAAGGAGTGTCGAAGAGTGCCTTCAGGAGGCGCAAGATCTCGGGGAGAGTCAGAAAGTAATGAATTTTTTTAACTCAAATCTATAGACATTATGAATTTCAAAGAAAAACTGGCCCAGGTCCTGCAGAAACTCGGCCTGCAGGAGAAGGCCGCAAAGAAAGAGATCACTCAGGAGGAAGCCGCCCTGATAGCCAAGACCTGGAAGGAGGAGTTCAACACCGAGTTCTCCGCCGAGGCCGCCGAGTGGCGCAATACCGAGGCGGAGGCCGCCGCCTACAGGGAGATTGTCGCTGTTGTCAACGGAATAATGGCTGAGGAAGAGCCGTCCGGAGACAATGGCGGAGATGAGGATGAAGAAAATGAGGATGACGGGGCCGTGGAGGAAGTCAATGAGGCGGATGGGTCCCCTGTTGCCGGTGCCAGGCGTGTCATTCGGGCCATCAACAGCCTTAACAGGCAGGTCCGCGAGCTCGCCTCCAGGGCCAGGCCTGACAGTCCCGAGGACACCGTCACCCGCGAGGTCAACGTCTTCGGCCGTGCCCACACCGCAACCCATGTCTTCGGCATCGAGCATCCGATGTTCTCGATGGACCGCAGGTGGAACCGCATTACCCGCTACGGCCGGCAGCTGGAGGATCCTACCGCAGAGGACAAGGAGGCCTTCATGGATGAGTTCAGGAAGTACTCCGCCAGTCTTTCCAGGAGGTACGCTGAGCTCTATCAGATGGGCGTGATCACTCCCGGCAAGCTCGGAGAGGTGGATTACTCCTCGCTGAAGGACGCCGGTCTCGGCGAGCAGTTCCTGGTACGCAGGCAGGATGCCCTCATCGCCAGGATCCTGATGATTCCCAACCTCGACCACATCTTCCCCCGCAGAAGCAACATCCAGGACGGCGAGCTGCTGACCAACGTATTCTTCGGAGAGTTCTCACAGGCCTATCAGGAAGGTGAGGTCAGCAAGGGCTCGGTAGACCTCAAGCCGGAGCTGGCCAAGGTGCACGACGTGATGTTCAAGTACCTCTTCAAGTCCCTGAAGTGGATCGAGACACAGTACATCGGTTATCTCAACACTTCCGGCTCCGATCCCGTGAAGTGGAATATGATAGAGTGGCTCATTCTCAATATCTCCACCAAGCTTCAACAGGAGAGGAATTACCGCGTGGTCAACGGCTACCGCATAGAGCCAGTGAAGGGCGAGACCGCCCACGCCAATTTCGCGGCCTTCGGAGTCATCTACCGCCTCTACAGCTATGTGGAGGGCCGAAAGGTGCTTCCTTTCACTGATACCGATGTCAATGACTACACCTCTTCGAACATCGGTGACGTGCAGGAGGAGTTTGTCTCCAAGGTGGCCGCTGTTGTGGACAACATCGATGATTTCGTTCTCTATGCCAACAAGAAGCACGAGCCCTGGTTCAAGGCATGGTACAATTCCAAGTACGGCGGCAATGCCGACTATACCGGTGTCCAGAACCGCGTGCCCAACTACGACGTGCCCATCGTATGGGTTCCCAACATGGGCAACTCCAAGCTGATGTGGATGACCCTGCCGGGCAATATCATGCAGCTGGAGAATGTGCCCGGCGAGATGACCCGTATGAATTTCGAGCAGCGCCTCGAGAGCGTCTGGGCGTACAGCGTCTGGAAGGAGGGAGCTTCGGCCGCCTTCGCCGGCAAGAAGTTCGATGATGACGAATCGTTCAATGCCTCGGACCGCAGCCACCAGCTCATCTTCATGAACATGCCCGTAAACAAGCTGGCAGCCGACGCAACGACCGCCAGTGCCGCCACGGCCAACGGCCCTGTATTCGAGACATCCGCCGACAATGCCGCAGCTACGGCCCTGACCGATATCACCGGCGCCAAGCAGGGCGTGGTGTACATCATCCGCTCCGGAGGCGGCACCAACGCCACCACCATCGCCAAGAGCGGTAAGTTCGACGGCATCACCGCCGCATGGTCGCCCAAGGCTGCAGGTGACTTCCTGAAAGTCTACTGGGACGGAACCAAATTCGTCGAGGTAGAGAGAAAAGTAACCGCCTAATCACTGAGTTATGTTGAAAATGGTCAATATCGGCCGTGTCGGTGACCGCGTCACCGCCGGCAGCCAGATCCACTACAAGCTCTACCTGGTCCATGAGAGCCAGGTAGACCGCTCAAAGCCCTTTCCGAAGCCCAATGCCAGCAGGGAGATAGGTTCCATCCCCCTGCTGGAGGGCCAGTACTGGCACTGCTTCGAGGTAGTCTCCTACACTCCTGACGACAAGTCCACCTCTTCCAAGGGCGACATCACCTCCACTGTCGATAACACCCTGGCATTCGTGCTCGGCGGCCAGAGGGTGGAGGTCTACGACTTCCTCGAGAACGCCCAGGGCGAGCTGTTCTACCTCGTGCTTCTGGAGATAGACACCGGCAAGATGTATCTGTACGGACGGGAGTTCTCGCCCTACATCCTGCAGACCTTCGAGCGTCTCAACAACAAGGACGGACGTTACAGCACCATCACCGTGGGCAACTCCTCCTTCGACATGCCGCTCATCTATACCGGTACCGTAGAGATGCAGCCGGCTGCCTCCATCGCGGCCGATGCCACTACGCTGACCGTCTCCGGAGCCTCGCAGTACAAGACATCCGCGGACAACACGGCTGCCGCCACCATCGCCACAGTCGCCGGCCTCTCCGCCTCGGATGAAGGACGGCTGATCGAGATCCTCGGCGGCGGCGGAACGTATCCTACCCAGATAGCGGAGACCGACGGCATAGTCCTGCGCAACGGTACCACATGGACCGGCAAGGCGGGCTCCTCCATCATCTTCCGCGTCCTGGACGCTTCCACGCTCGTGGAAGTATCAAGAGTGCAGGCCTCGTAGTCTCTACACATAGTTTTACTCAGTCGGCCGGGGTTCGGGAGGATGCCTGCATCCCGGCCTTTTTAACAGCAACAGATTATGTACAATATCGGATACAGAGAACGTAACAGAATAGCGCAGGAACTCTCCTACAACGCTCATATCGATACCGACAAGGACCTTCTGCGCCGCTATGCGCCCAAGTCCTCTCTGCTGGTGCGCACCCTGAACTCCTCCAACGGAGCCACATTGTCTTACGACATCATCTACACCCTTCTTCAGTACTGCACCAAGGACGAGATTATCGCCCATAGGAAAGCGGCGGCATCGGCCATAAGGCAGGAACAGGCTGCGGCACTGCAGGAGGACGCCGGGCATGAAAACCAGGAGGAGGCCCGGGCTCAGAAAGAGTCTGCGGGCGCTAAAAAAAAAGAGGACGAAACAGGAGGAGTTCCCGAAAATCAGGTGGAAGAACCTGGAGGACCCTCTCATTCAGAAGGCGGAGCTGATATACTCGGACAGGGTGAACCTGCACCGGGATCTGCTGAGTCTGGACCGGACGCTGGACGAGAGTCCGACCCCGGAGACGGTGGCGGAGATGGTGGAGAAATCGGTCAGGAACAGGCTGTGCTTTGACGAGCTCCGCAGTTTCAACAGCACCGGCCGCTTTCTCGGCCGTCATCCCTTCGTGAGGACTGATGACGGGATGTCACGGCTCAGGCAGCTGCTCCTGACCTCACCGGAGGACTTCATGAAGGAGTACCGGAGGGCCGCGATGAATGTCTCCAGATACGGAACACGGCTGCGCCGCGATGGCCTCAGTGAGGAACTTCAGGAGAAATACCGGCAGCTGCTGGACAAATGGACTGACCGGGAGCGTATGATGGGCGAATGTCTTAAAATGAACCTTTATGCCACAGAAAAGAGAATATAGCAAGGAATACCTGTCAATGGTTCTGGAACTGGGCCGGCGCAATGCATCGGTGACAGCTGTCGCCTCCGCCTTTGAACTGAAGGGACAGGACCGGGTGACTTTTATCTGCGACCTTACGAATCCGACGACGGACCTGTGCAAGGCGTATCAGGCCGGTCTGGAGGAGGCGAGAAGGGATCTGAACACCGCCCTGCAGAACCAGGCTGTGAACGGGGATGTGGACGCGGCCAAGCTCATCTACGAGCGTAATCTACAGGCGGAGGTGGACGAGATGAAACGGGAACTGTTCGGAATATGAGTACCAGACTGGAAAGACTGCGGCAGCTGGACGGCGATACGGTGCGCAACTTCATGCTCACCCGCAAGGGCGACATGATAGCGGAGGATCTGCGTGAGTACATCCTCCAACTCAATTCCGCATCGTCGATTATCCATTTTCAGGGTGCCAGCCTGACCCGTGTCACCAGGGCACTGCGCCTGGAGTGGCCGGCGATGACCTACTCTGAGGCTAGGACGGTGTATTACGATGCGCTTCAGTTCTTCTACATTGATGAGAACATATCCGCCGAGGCGTGGGACAACTACTATGCCGACCGCATGGAGGATATCTTCCGTCTGGCGGTGAAGATGAACCGGCTGGACATCGCCCTCAAGGCCTCGGCCAAGGCACACGAGTACCGCACCCGCAACCGGGATGTCATCCGTCCCGGAGACTGGCAGCCGCCCGTGTTCATCGTGTCGGAGGATGTGGATTTCACCAGGATGGGATACAGGAAGAAGAGTGTCTACGAGGCGGTCAGGCGCAATGAGAAGAAGCAGCTGGGCCGGATTATCGGACAGCTGCCGGTGACGGACAGGGAGAGGGAGCGTCTGCGCAGCGAGGCCGGCGTGGATGCCGAATACGAGGAGGTTACAGACGATGGAACGGAAGGATGACGGCCTGACGGCGTACTACGCCAACATGATGCAGCTGCTTGTGCTGCTGGTGGACTCCAACCGCATGGTCATCGAGGCCGGGCGCGGTACCGGCAAGACCAAGGGCGTGACGGGTCCGAGGACCATACGGGTGGCCGCATCGATGCCGGGTGAGACAGCCGGATTCGGCCACAGCACCTATATCCGCCTGATGTCCATCATCATTCCGGAACTTATCTCATTTTACAAAAGCGCCGCCGATGCCACAGGCAGGCCCCTGATGAGAGAGGGCATCGATTTCGTATACGGCGAGAAGGACCTGCCGCGGCACTTCTGCCAGCCCAGGTACCCCATACTGCATCCCGAGCACAGCATTGTCTTCGCCAACGGCTTCAACATACGTCTGGTGTCCACGGACCAGCCGGACAGCATCGCCGGAGCCAATATCGTGCATTTCTTCTTCGAGGAGATGAAGCACTCCGACGGAGAGAAGGTGCGCTCCAGAATATTCCCGGCCATGCGTGTGGGCCGTCTGGATGCCGCCGGTGTGCATAAGTCTCCGTATTACGGCGGTTTTACAGGTGTCTCCGACACGGCCCGGGTGACGCTCGGAGAGGATGCCTGGTTCACCAAGTATGCCGGTCAGATGGACAGGCAGCTGGTGGAGGACATCATCACCATTGCCCTGCATGTGGACAAGGCGATGGCGGCCGTCCGGAGAGGGCAGGACGTGGAGCGCAACCGCCGGGTGATAGAGCGGTACCGGCCACTTCTCAACGACATGCGCCGGGACTGCCTCTTCTACCTGCGCGTGAGTACTTTTGTGAACAATGAGGTGCTCGGCGCAAAGTTCTTCACGGACCAGTTCTCCAACCTGAGCATGTCGGAGTTCCTGACCAGCATCTGCTCCATCCACGACATGGACTACGAGAACATGTTCTTTGACCGGTTCAGCACCGAGAAACATGTCTTCGAGGACTCCTATCTCTACAAGGACCTGATGTCGCGCAACATCAAGGACAGCTTCACTATCGACTCATCGTATCTCAAGTACTATGACCGGGACGCCAGGATTATCCTGGGAAACGACCCCGGATCCTTCGCATCCCTGGTGGCGGCGCAGGAGAAGAAGGCGGATAATGAACTGCGGGTTCTAAAGGAGTTCTTCGTCTACTCACCGGAGGATATCGAGGACATGGCGGCCCGGTTCGATGCTTTCTTCCGGTCTGCGCGGAACAGGCACGTCGACCTGTACTACGACCGCGCCGGCAACAAGCGCAACGAGCGGCGCGTCAACGAGACCGACGCCCGCGAGCTCAAGGCCCAGCTGGAGGCCCGGGGATGGCGGGTAAGCCTGAAGAATCTCGGTCAGGCCACCATCTATCACTGGCAGCATTACTACCTCTGGCGCAGGCTGCTGTCGAACGACGAGAGGAAGGTCCCCCGGATCCTCATCGACTACAACGAGTGCCCCAATCTCATCTCGGCGATGATATCCTGCAAGAAGGTGCCCGGCAGCACTCCTGTGGAACTCGACAAGACCCCGGAGAAACGGGTGCCGCTGAGCCAGCAGGCTCCCATAACGCCGCAGCTTCCGAGTGCCCTGATGTATATGGTGTACGGCCTGTATTCGAGGTATCTTCCCATGAAAAACGGCGGAGCACGGGCGGATTTTGTCGAAAATCAGGCCTTGTAGAGCGGTTTTCCGGCAATGTTTCGAGGTGTTTTGGCGAAAAATTTATAATTAATCAAGTGGTTGATAGTAAGATGAATAAAAAATACAGTCACTTCGTTTCAGGAAGAGGACACGAGAGGCCGGAGCCGCTGATTTTTCGCCGTGCTGCGCATGCCGCTTTCCGGGGAAATATGACGGGCCTCCAGTGCCCCGGCTGTCCTTTTCAGGTTGCGGATTTTGAGTGAGATTTGCCCTATGGAAAATACGATGTCCGGATATGACGCGCTGCGCAGGGCGGAGGCTGTGACGGCCCTCGGAGGGACCTTCACCCTTGCCTTCTATCCCTACTCCAGGGCCAGGGGCGAGGCTTCTGCGGAGCTTCAGGTGCTGCGGGGCTGCCGCGCCCGGCTTCAGATGCCTCATGAGAAGTGGAGCGTGGACGGTGCCAACTACTTTCTTTTCGACACTGACAAGGGAGAGCACCGTATGTGTTGGAGGGTGCTGATACGCTGGATGTCGTTCTCCGATGAAGACAACAAACCCTATAAACTGATATGGTATGATGAATAGCATAGGATACATACGCTCCGGGGCGGATGTCTACTCTTACCAGATAGGAGAGTCCCCGGTCAGGATGGCCGCAGCCAGGAAGGAGCGGCGTACAGGAGTGGTGGCACTGCTGGGTGTCGGCCGGTACTTCGTGTATCCGTTCGGGGAAGAGAACCTCGAGCCGAATGTCTGCGCCCGGATGATCACCGACAACCGTCTCCTGCCCGAGCTCATCGAGAAGCAGATCCGCATGCTGTACGGCAGCGGACCGGTGCTGTACAGGCAGAGCGTCGATGAGCACGGCCAGGTCTCCCGGCGCTATCTTGAGGACGCGCAGATCCTGGACTGGCTGGACTCCTGGCGTGAGAACGGGCTGGCCGATGACTTCCGCACGTACATCAACAAGTGCGTGCGCAGCTTCTACTATACTGAGGGTGTATTCTCCTCATGGCGGCTGTCTGCAGGCGGCCGCAGCCGGCACTCGCTGCCTGTGGCCGGGCTGGAGCATGTCTCAGAGCTGCGCTGCCGTCTGTGTACTTCGCACAACCCGGCAGGCAAGACCGACTGGACCGACTCCGACTTCAGGCATGTGATGGTGGGTAACTGGGACGGAGGCAATACCGGGGAGTACAGGGTCTACCACCGTTTCGATCCTGCGGCTCCGTTCGCGGCGACCTCGGCGATATCCTACTCCAAGAACCCCACGTTCGGAGAGGAGGTATACGCCTTCAACGTGTTCTTCCGCGGCATCAAGGACTGGATCCACGGCTCCAACATGACTCCGGCCTACATCAACGACTACCTCGAGAACGCTATGTCGGCCCGCCTTCACATCATAATCCCCCAGGCATGGGTGGATGCCAAGAAGGCCATGCTGGAGGATGTCTGCTCGGCGAACGCGGAACTGGAGGCCAAGGGCAAGGATCTGCAGAGGGTCAAGTTCGCGGAGAACGACTACATGGAGGTGGGTACCGAGTACAGCGAGAACCTGCTGTCGGAGTACATCAGCCGCGAGCTGAAGAAGCTCACGACATTCCTCTCCGGCTCGGGCCGCAACCAGGGCAAGGTCTATGCCACCCGTTCCTACTCGGACGGCCAGGGCGGCGAGGAACGCTGGAAGATAGAGGAGATACCGCAGAAGTACAAGGAGTTCATCGAGGCCATGCTGGAGTACGACAAGCGGGCCGACGAGGTGATGCTCTCGTCCAAGGGCCTTGACTCGTCGATCTCCAACGTCTCCAAGGACGGCATCGTCTCCAAGTCCGGCTCCGACGCTTACTACAACTACATGATCTATCTCAACGGCCTTACCATCCCCGAGACGGTGGTCTGCGCCGACGTGAACTTCGCCCTGAAGCTCAATTTCCCGGATAAGTATCGCTCGGGCATCAGGCTCGGGTTCTACCGCCCGGCCATCGCCCGCCAGCAGGACGTGACACCAGAGAACAGAATGGCAAACAACCAAATATAGAAGTCATGGAAATAGTTTTCACCGATACTGACGAACTCCGCAGATATGTCCAGGGCGTAGACGGCACGATGTCCCTGGAGACCCTGCGGCCGGCCTTCGCACTTGCCCGCAAGGCCGTGGTAGATACAGTGGGAGAGGAAGTATACCTGGCGCTGGCGGAGGAAAATGGCGAGCCTGTATACGAGGCACTGCGGATGGCTGTGGCGAACTACGCGATGTTCAAGCATCTGATATTCTGGGCAACCTCCCGGGGCAATACCGACCAGCAGCTCTACAAGTACCAGTACGAGGAGATCAAGGACGAGTACATCTCCCAGTTCTGGGCGGCGATGGACACTCTTCTCCTCTGGCTCGATGAGAATCCGGAGACAGGAGGCTACAGCTCCGGCGTGCTCTATCAGGAGCGGCAGACCATGCCTGTGCACGATGCGCTGGAGTTCGACCACTACTACGGGATAGACCGCTCACCGTATTTCTACTCCAAGGTACTCTTCCTCATGCGAAAGATAGTGAAGGAGAATATCCTGCCGCGCACCGGTGACTTGTCCAGGATCGAGGATGCTTCCCTGCTCGACAGGATCCGGCGCTGCCTGTGCTGGCATGTCATGGCCGAGGCCGTGATGAAGTTCGACCTGACTGAGCTGCCGCGCTCCACCAGATGGGACCTCACCCATGAGTTCACCAAGACCGGCTCCCAGATGCAGGTCCGGGAGAAACTGTATTCCAACCTGATGTCGGAGGTCGACGGATGGTACACCGATATCGAGGAGGCCGTCAGGCTGATGAGAGGTGCTGCGGACAGGGTGGCAAACAGCAATGAGGAACGCAATAAATACTACGCCACGATATGATCCGGATCAATGACAAGGAATTCCCCTCCCGGTGGGAGGAGCTTTCGCCTCAGCAGTGGCTCGGCGTAGTGGACGCCATGCTGGAGTTCGGTGCCGGGCGATGTGACTTCAATGCGTTTCAGATCAGGTTGGTAGAAGCTATTGTGGGCAAACTTCCGCAGGATCCGGGCAATGCGGTACTGTGCGAGAATGTCTTCCGGCTCTCGGAAGTGTTCAGCTGGCCATACGTCTATTCATACCGGGACCAGCGCTATGAACACCTCTCCGACAGGATGAAGGAACTTCTCCGGCATCATCTGCCATCTCAGCTGAACCAGAGCGACCCGGAGGTGAGGGTGGCCTCCTCATTTGAGGCTCAGGTGCGCTTCGACCTGTGTTTTGCCGCGCAGCTGCTCCCGGTACTGCCCTCCGACGGCAGCTTCAGGGGATATGCGTTCAGTCTAAGCGGCTCGCTGGCCCACACCGACATCACCGCCGCTCAGTATGTCACCGCCACAGGACTGATGGAGATGCTCTCAGGTGCGGACAGCGAGTATCCGGATGAGGTACTGTCATCGCTGCTGTCCGTGCTGTACCCCATGCCTGGAAGCAAGGACACAATGTGCCCGGCTGGGCACATATCCCATACGGAGAAAATGGCGGTGATGCTCAATTTTCAGGCAGTCATCGAGTGGATATCGCGTATCCCGAAGTACGACCTGCTCTTTCACCGTGCTTCCGGAGCGAAATACTCCTCTCCTTTGGGAATGGAGGGATCACTGTACACCCTTTCCGAGAAAGGCTACGGTGACATCGACAAGGTGGGCGGAATGAACCTCTTCACCTATCTCGACGTGCTGCTCAAGCAGACCGTCGACAGCATCCACTCGCTGAACTCCTGCAGGATGAAGCCTCAGGAGATAGCCTCCGAACTTAATCTGAGTGTAGAACAGGTATTGGGAATAATTACCAAATCATGAACATACTGCAGGACATATTCGTTTATTTCGCCCGCTACGTCACTTCGGATGTGGTGGACCGCTTCTTCACCAAGGCATCCGGAGATGAGGACTACAGCCGGTTGCGGACAAGGGCCAGGGCTGCCGCGGAGGGCCGCTTTCCTGAACTGACCGACTACATCTTCGGAGTCCAGGAAGAGAGCGTGACCAGGCGCATAGGCCAGGTCAAGGGTGTTTATCTCTTCGTGGATTACGGAGGCATCACCTCCTCGGAGGATCTGCGCAACGTCAAGAGCGATGATTTCTCGCTGGCCGTGACGGTGGCCCGGCCCATGTCATCCGCTGCCCTGGATATGGCCGATGAGCTGCTGGTCTCGGACCGCCTGCTCCGAGTCATCGCCGCCATCAGGGATGACATGCGCTCCGACGACTCCGATTCCTTCATCCGCAGGATGCTCTTTCCGAACGACATCACCCCGTTCTACGCCCGCGAGCTCTCCAACAGCTATGGCTGGACCCTCATGTTCAAGATGCGCGGTGTCGACTGGATTTAATGGCCATGGTAAGCGAGGTGTCATCATATTTCAAGGACCTGCTCACGTCCAGAGCCAACAACCTGCTGGAGCATCAGGAGGTCGTGGCCGCCATGTCGTACAACAGCCGCAGCGGCTCTCTTCTGCAGTCTACCCAACAGCAGCCGGTGCTTAACGACGCCCTCGGAAAGCGTCTCATCCTGAGCTATCCGCTCCATATCCGTTTTCTGGACATGAAGAGAGGTCGCAGCGGGCGTAAGAAGAAAGTCTATGAGCCGATATACAATAGGTTTATTTGGGGATACCTCTTCACAGGTACCTACATGGCACTTCTGAGAGGTCTGACGGGACGGGTTACGATGACTGTGGTCCGCACCATCGAGGGGCAGGTTACGGATATCCGCTGATTTTGTTGCGAATCAGCGGAATAGTTTCTACTTTTGCAGTGTGATAATATTGATATGGCACTCTCTAAAAAAACTATAACAGCTATCATTTATGCTGCGGTCACGTGTCTGACAC
>CALUPK010000015.1 GCA_944322575.1 uncultured Bacteroidales bacterium
ATGCTGGCTGTAATGGTGACCGACGTGATACTCCTCGACGCATTCAACTCCAGGGGCCTGCCCACATCGACCACAGTCTCCCTCGTCTTCGAGCTGCTCGGCGGTACGGTGGCCCTCGCCATGATTAAGAACATCCAGACTGACGGCGCCCTGACATTCGCCCAGATGATCAACACCGACAAGGCCCTCTCGGTGGTCCTCGGTATCTTCCTTTCGATAGCGATTGCCTTCGTCTTCGGTATGATAATACAGTGGATAGTCCGTACGATATTTACATTCAACTATAAGCCCAGGATGAAATACCTGGCCGGAGTTTTCGGCGGCATAGCCGTGACCGCCATCGTGTACTTCCTGCTGATCAAGGGTCTGAAGGACTCCTCCTTCATGACAGCAGAAGCCAATGCCTGGATTAAGGAACACACCGGCATGCTGGTGCTCTGCCTCTTCGTCGGCAGCAGCGTCATCATGCAGATACTGCACTGGTGCAAGGTCAATATCCTGAAGATAATCGTGCTGATGGGTACTCTCTCCCTCGCCATGGCCTTCGCCGGCAACGACTTAGTGAACTTCGTCGGCGTGCCTCTCGCAGGCTTCTCCGCATGGCAGGACTACTCCGCCAACGGAATGGGCGTGGGAGCCGACAACTACCTGATGGGCAGCCTGCTCGAACCGGCCCACACCCCGATGATATTCCTGATTCTCTCCGGCGCCACCATGGTATTTGCCTTAGCTACCTCCCGGAAGGCCCGCAACGTGATTAACACCGAGGTCAACCTGACCAACCAGAACGAGTCCGAGGCCTCCTTCGGCACCTCCGCCACCGGCCGCCGTCTTGTGCAGATAGCCAATTCCTTCGCCACATGGTTAGAGAAGGTGACCCCCCTGAGAGTCCGCAACTGGATTGACAGCCGCTTCAACAAGGACGAGGCCATCCTCGTCAAGGGTGCCGCATTTGACCAGATGAGGGCCGCCGTCAACTTAGTGGTATCCTCTCTCCTGATTGCCCTCGGTACCTCCCTCAAGCTGCCCCTCTCCACCACCTTCGTAACATTTACCGTGGCCATGGGTACCTCCCTGATGGACCGCGCCTGGGACCGTGAGAGCGCTGTGGGCAGGGTGACCGGCATGATGTCCGTGATGGGCGGCTGGCTGCTGACAGCGGTGATAGCCTTCGCAGTCTGCTTCGCGATAGCCCTCGTGATGCACTACGGCAGCTTCGTTGCCATGATACTCCTCAGCATCGTCGCCATGGTCATCATCATCCGCAGCAATATCAAGTTCAATAAGAAAGCCCACGAGAAGGAGAAGAACAGGACCGTCTTCGACCAGATGATGTCCTCCAACGACCCCGACGAGGTATGGAGCCTGCTCAAGAACCAGGTAAAGGACAGTACGGTCAAGGAACTGGACTATGTCTCCAACTACTACTCCAACTTCATCGACTGTTTCGTCAGCGAGAACCTCAAGTGCCTGCGCCGTCATTACAGCACCATGCACGCCGAGATAGACGGCTACAAGTCCGTCCGCCGCAAGGAGATTCTGGCCCTCAAGCGCACCGACCCGACCGTGTCCGTGCAGGCCAGCACCTGGTTCCACCTCGAGGCCAACAACACCTCCCAGCTCCTGTACAGCCTCAAGCGTATGTCCGAGCCTTGCAAGGAGCATTTAGAGAACAACTTCAACCCCCTGCCCAAGGACTGCGCCGAGGAGTTCGCTCCCGCCAGCGAGGCCTTCCTCGTCCTGCTCAACAAGACCCGCGCCTACGTGGACGACTTCAACCCCGCGGCCGAGCAGCAGTCCAAGGAGCTGATCAAGGACATCTCCGCCTACAAGAAGGAAGTGGCCGTGCTGCGCAAGAACAACCTCGAGCGCTTCAACTCCGAGTCCGACACCTCCAACTTCAACATCTACATCCTCTATCAGACCATCCTGCAGGAGACCCAGCAGATGGCCGACAACCTGAAGCACCTGATCCGCGCCTACACCTACCTCTCCACTGTGAAGGGTAAGTAAAATATACTATATTTGCGTATGCAAAGAATTCTTATAGTCGATGACGAGGAGTCCATCTGTGAGATTCTCCAGTTCAATCTGGAGGTCGAGGGCTACGAGGTAGAAGTGGCCTACAGCGCGGAGGAGGCTCTCGGCAAGGATATTAAAAGTTTTTCCCTCATCCTCTTAGACATCATGATGGGCGGGATGAGCGGATTCAAGATGGCCCAGATGCTCAAGAAGGATCCGGCCACGGCGTCTATCCCCATTATCTTCTGCACAGCCAAGGATACTGAGGACAATAAGATAGCCGGCCTTACCCTCGGTGCCGACGACTACATCTCCAAGCCGTTTTCAGTCAGGGAGGTGGTCGCAAGGGTCAAGAGTGTGCTCCGCCGCTGTGCTCCCCAGGCGCAGCAGTCTCCGGTGAAGCCTCAGCCCGATGTCCCGGCATCCCGTACGGAAATGAGCGGAGACAGCATCAAGTACAACGGCCTGCGGCTGGACCTGCTCAAGCACAAGTGCTATATCGACGGGCAGGAAGTCCAGCTGACCAAGAAGGAAATGGAGATAATGATCCTCTTCCTGCGCAACTCCGGCCGTGTCCTATCCCGTGAGGAGATTCTGCACAATGTCTGGAGCGACGAGGTGGTGGTCTTAGACCGCACCATCGACGTCAATATCACCCGCCTGCGCAAGAAGATAGGCGAGTACGGCAGATATATCGTCACCCGACAGGGCTACGGCTACGGCTTCGACGTATAGAGTGTATAAAGGTTATGCTCAAGGAAATAATACATAGGAAGGAACTTCTCTCCAGACTCGAGGAGTTCGTCTACATGGCCGAGAAGGGCAACCCTCTCGACGACTCTTTCCCGCCCTTTCCAGAAAGCAGGTACGGCCGTCTGCTCAACCGTATAGTCAACACCTACCGCCGCGACATGAACGACCGCGACACCCTCTCAGCCGCCCGCGAGATGGTGGCCCGCGAGTCTCAGGACAATATCCGTCAGAAGAAGCAGCTCACCCAGAATATCAGCCACGAGCTCAAGACCCCCGTCAGCAGCATCAACGGCTACTTAGAGACTCTCGTCAATAACCCTAACATGAGTCCGCAGCAGCGGGACATCTTCCTCCGCAAGTGCTACGAGCAGTCCCAGCGGCTCTCTAACCTCCTGCTTGACCTCTCGACCATCACCCGCATGGACGAGGCCGGGGACAAGATTGAGAAGGAGCGCATCTCCCTCTCGGATGTGGTTGCGGAGGTTGTCTCCGACATGGAACCCATCGCCGGCAAATTCGACGGCAAGGACAGCCCCATGGCCAAAATAGGCCCTGAGGACAGGGGAACAATGCAGATAGTCAACGATTTCCCAGAAGGGAAGGAGATTCAGGGCAATCATTCCCTCCTCTACTCCATATTCCGCAATCTCCTGGAGAACGCGATTTTCTACTCCAAGGGCACGAAGGTTACAGTAAGGCTCGTAGAGGAAAATGACAGGGAATACAGGATATCCATCGAGGACGACGGAGTGGGGATAGACAGCATGCACCTGCCCCGCATCTTCGAGCGGTTCTACCGCATCGATAAGGGCCGCAGCCGCAAGATAGGCGGTACGGGTTTAGGTCTCTCCATAGTCCGGAACGCGGTATGTCTCCACGGCGGCACGATAAAGGCCGTCCCCGTCACTCCATCCGGTCTGTGCTTCGAGTTCACCCTCGCCAAGGAATCATAGAAAGGACAGTCAGAACAATGTCGGATCGGGCAGTATCTGGAAGCTCCTGCGGTGCAGGGGCGTGATGCCGTATTGCGCTACGGCGCTGCGGTGTTCCGCCGTAGGGTATCCGAAGTTGCGCTCCCATCCGTACTGCTGATACCGCTCTGCGGCCTTCCTCATGTAGTCGTCCCTGTAAGTCTTCGCTAAAATGGATGCGGCGGCGATGGATGCATAGCGGCCGTCCCCCTTGACATAACAGCGGAAAGGTATGTCCCTATAGGGACGGAAGCGGTTGCCGTCCACTATGATATGCTGCGGGCGGACTTTCAGGGCGTCTAAGGCCCGGTGCATGGACAGTATGGATGCATAGAGGATATTGATCTCATCTATCTCCTCGGGAGAGGCGGAGGCTACGGCCCAGGCCAAGGCTTTGTCCTGTATGTAGTCACGGAGTCTCTCGCGGGCCTTCCGCGAGAGCTGCTTGGAATCGTTCAGGCCCGGATCTTCGAAATCCCCGGGCAGTATGACGGCTGCGGCGTAGACGGGCCCTGCTATGCAACCCCGTCCCGCTTCGTCAGTGCCGGCCTCTATGACGCCGGCGATATCGTAGGCGTTCAACATGCTGCAAAACAACTAAATTTTTCGCAAAAGCCGGTCCTGAAGTTCGATTATTCTGTTTTTGTCGGCCAGAGCGGCCTCGAGTTCCGCTATCCTGCGGTCTTTTTCCGCAATGATGCTTTCGTATTTCTCCTTCTCTCCCGGTTCGTAGCCGAGCACCAAGGCTTCCTCCGAAAGGTCGAGAGCATCCGCTATCTTAGGGAGGTGCTCGCTTATAAGAGCAGTCTTCCCTTTTTCGATTTTATAGTATGCGGTCTGGGATATCGACAGGCGTTCCGCTATTTCGGCCTGCGAGAGATTGTGCTCTCTGCGGTAACGGGCAATCCTATTTTTGATATCCTTATCGTTCATGTGAACAAAAGTATACCCGAAATAGGAATTTAAAAATAAATTGAAAGTTATACAATACAACTAAAAGTAATAACAAATAGCGAAATGGCTCAAAAAACGTATAAAAGCGTTTGTGTTTTTTAACAATCTGAAATCGTCAAGCCTCAATGTTATAACTTTGAGTTTTATTTGACAACCTGAATAATATATCAATTATGATTAGAGATGCTTTGCTGCGCCGCTCTTACAGGCGCGATGAGAAAATCACGATGGCCCGTCTCCTCTTCGCCCGGGACCTTATGGTGGAGTACGGAGTCCCTTACAGCTGTATCTGGGCCCTTGCCGGCTTCTCCTCCCGGCGTCAGATGGAAAAAGCCTGGAACGCTCTCTTCTAAACCACCGCCCCCCAAAAAAAACCGCACCGGACCAACCGATGCGGCTTCTGTTTTCAATCACCGCGTTAACTGTGGATAGAATGACCGGGTTATGATACCGCAGACAACGCAGCAGTTCGCCCGTTATGACGCTCCGAATTACTCGTCCTTCTCTTCTTCCTGGTAAGCCTTCAGCAGCTTCTCCTGGACGTCGGCAGGCACCTGCTGGTACTCAGCCATCTCCATTGTGAAGGAAGCGCGTCCCGATGTCAGCGAGCTGAGGGTGGTGGAGTACTTGTAGAGCTCTGCTAAAGGCACGCGTGCCTTGAGCACCTCGAAGCCCTTGACGCTGCTCATTCCCTCGATCATGGCCCTGCGGCCCTGGAGGTCGGACATCACGTCGCCCATGTACTCGCCGGGCACCATGATCTCGATGTTGCAGATAGGCTCCATAATCTTAGGGCCGGCGTTGCGGAAGGCCTCCTTGAAGGCGTTGCGGGCTGCTAACTTGAAGGAGATCTCGTTGGAGTCCACCGGGTGCATCTTGCCGTCGTACACGTAGACGCGGATATCGCGGGCGTAGGAGCCTGTCAGAGGACCTTCCTCCATCTTCTCCATGATACCTTTTAAGATGGCGGGCATGAAGCGTGCGTCGATGGCGCCTCCGACGATACAGTTGTAGAACTCGAGCTTGCCGCCCCAGTCCATGGTGTATTCTTCCTTGGACTTGATGTTGAGCACCATTTCCTTGCCGTCCACCTTGAAGCGGTTGTTCTGGGGAGCGCCCTCCACGTAGGGCTCCAGAAGGAGGTGAACCTCACCGAACTGACCGGCGCCGCCGGACTGTTTCTTATGACGGTAGTTGGCTGCGGCGACCTTGGTGATGGTCTCGCGGTAGGAGATGCGGGGTGCCATGAACTCGATCTCCATCTTGTTGATGTTGTTGATCTGCCACTTGAGGATGTTGATGTGCTGCTCGCCCTGTCCGCTGAGGATGGTCTGTTTGAGCTCCTTGGCGTACTGTACGATGTAGGTGGGATCCTCGGCTGCGGCCTTGTTGAGGATCTCGCCGAGCTTCTCCTCGTCCTTCTCGTCCACTGCCTTGATGGCGGTGCGGTACTTGGCCTGAGGATAGACGATGGGCTCGTAGACTATCTCCTGTCCGGGAGCGCAGAGAGTCTGGTTGGACTTCACGGTCTTCAGCTTCACGGTGCAGCCTATGTCGCCGGCCACCATCTCGCTGACCTTCTCCCTCTTTTTGCCGGCTACGGCGAAGATCTGGGATATGCGCTCCTTGTTGCCGTTCTCCGCGTTGACGAGGTCCATGCCCTCAGTCAGTTTACCTGACATAACCTTGAAGTAGGCCACGTCGCCGAGGTGCTGCTCGAGGGCGTTCTTGAAGATGAAAATCGAAGTGGGGCCGTCTACGCTGCAGGGGATGCTCTTGCCGTCCTTGGTGGGCTCGTTGTCTTCTGCGGGCGAGGGTGCCACGTTGATCATGAACTCCATGAGTTTCTTGACGCCGATGTCCTTCTTGGCTGAAATGCAGAAAGTAGGCATTATCGAGCCCTGAAGGAAACCGAGGTTTAGTCCCTTCTCTATCTCCTCGCGGGTGAGCTCGCCTGCATCGAAGTATTTTTCCATGAGAGCCTCGTCGCTTTCAGCGGCCATCTCCGTGAGGGCTGCGAGTACCTCATCGGCCTGTGCCTTGAGGTTGTCGGGAATGTCATGTTCCTCGCGGGTACCGTTGTCATCCTTGAATGTGTACATCTTCATGGTCAGCACGTCGATGAAGCCGTTGAATCCGGCCCCTACGGCTACGGGGAACTGTACGAGGACGACCTTGTTTCCGAATGCCTCTTTCAGAGAATCGATAGTGCTCTCCCAGCTTGCTTTCTCGGCATCGAGCTGGTTTACTGCCACTACGACAGGCATTTTATAGTTTTCAGCATACCTTGCGAAAATCTCAGTACCTACTTCCACACCCTGCTGGGCATTGACTACGAGTATACCGGAGTCGCATACCTTGAAAGAGGAGATCACTCCGCCGATGAAGTCGTCGGCACCTGGAGTATCCATGATATTCAGCTTGTTGTCCATGAACTCGGTGTAAAGGGGAGTCGAATAGATGGAGCGCTGGTTGATTTGCTCGATTTCGGTGTTGTCACTGATGGTGTTCTTCGCTTCTACGGTTCCTCTGCGGTCAATCACTTTGCCTTCGAACATCATGGCTTCCGACAAGGTGGTCTTTCCAGATTTAGAGCTTCCCAGAAGCACGACATTTCTGATGTTTCCGGTCTGGTAGGTTTTCATTTTATCAAAAGATTAGTATTAGTTAGTAAATTTTGTCAATATCTCACAAATTTATAGAATCTGTAAGACAAATGCAAAAATCCAGTAACCTAATTGCAAAAAAGTCCGTCTCTCATTTCTAACATCCGGTCAGACATGGCCGCTAATCCGCGGTCATGGGTGACGATGATGACGGTCTGTCCGAATTTGTCCCTCAGGTCGAAGAAAAGCTGGTGAATGTCCTTTTTGGTATTGCTGTCCAAGTTTCCGGATGGCTCGTCGGCAAAAATGACTGAGGGGCTGTTGATGACGGCCCTGGCGATGGCTACTCTCTGCTGTTCACCTCCGGAGAGCTCGGACGGCTTGTGGGAGATACGGGCTCCTAAACCGAGATCTGTCAGCAGCTCTGTCGCTCTGCGCCTGGCGTCACCGGCGCTTGCCTTTGCGATGAGTGCGGGTATCATGACATTTTCGAGGGCAGTAAATTCCGGGAGCAGGTGATGGAACTGGAATACAAATCCTATCCTGCGGTTACGGAAGTCAGCAAGGTCATTTGAAGACAGGGAGAAAATATCAGTGCCGTCTATAATGACTTTCCCGGTGTCCGGCCGTGACAGGGACCCGAGAATCTGAAGCAGGGTGGATTTGCCGGCACCGCTTGCCCCGACGATAGATATGACTTCTCCGCCGGAAGCATTAAAGTCAATGCCCTTGAGGACATGGACTGGTCCGAAACTTTTGGTGATGGAGGATGCTGTTATCATTTTTCCTTTTCCATGCCCGGTTTTTTCCACATCCGGATCATCTTTATGCGGAAATCTTCTTCGGCTATGTACATCAGCAGGACTTTCTCGGCTGGAAGAATCTTCAGGAACTCATCGAGGTAGAGACGCTGCAGCTCATCGTCTTTCTTGCTGTTGTCCAAGTATTCCATGAGGGCCTTCTTGATCTGAACCTCGGAAGCGGAAGCGCTTTCGGAGAGCTTTCTCAGGGCATGAAACTCCTCTCTCGATGCCTTGCGGGCCTCGGTGAGGGCTTTCTGATATTCGTTGTACACCGGCCAGAACTTGCCCGCTTCTTCAGGGGTAAGGTTCATACGGGTGGTGAAAAATGCTATCTTGGCGCTCTCAAGCTGCTCTTTGTTGCTTTTGTGGTCGGGCGGCAGAGGTCTGTCGCATACTGCCGGCGCCGGGCTTTCATGAGGAATGGGCCCGTTGGGCTGGGCGCAGAGCGGCAGGGACATTACAGCTGCCCCTGCAAGGGTCAGGATCAAGGTTTTAGTTCTTCTCATATATCAGTAGGTTTGATCATAGGCATGTTCTAAAATATCGTCTTCGGTAAGAGATGCCTCGAGGTCTTCCGCCAGTTCCCCGTCTATGGAAACAGTGTTCTCGAGGGAGTATGTAAATGCCTCTTCGATATCTATCTCATCGTAATATGCGTATATAAAGCTGCTTTCCAAATATCCTTCTTCTATCATGGCCATGATGGGGTCATCGGTGTCTGCTGGGCCTGTGTACAGCAGACCGGTGACTTTGGATGCTATCCATCCGAATCCGGCGATGACTCCGAACATGAGAGCAAGCATAATGGCCGGCTTGACCCGCATGATGAATATGCGGGCGCGGGAGTCCGGCTGATGGATTCTTTCATGCAGCCTGTCCTCGAGTGTCTCGAAGTAATTCTCCGGGACTGTAAACGGGTTCATATATTCGGTCTTTTTGTCGCTCATACGTATGTTAGACAGATAAGGCGCTTATAGGATTAATCCGAGTCTCCCAAAAAAGTCTGCATCTTTACGTAAGCATGGTGATAAGATGCCTTTACCGATCCTGTGGTCCTTCGCAGTGCCTTGGCTATGTCGTCAAATTTCATATCGTCGAAATATCTCATGGTGAAGATGACTTTCTGCTTGGGCGGCAGCTTCTCTATGGCGGTGTAAAGCCTGCGGGTGATGTCGTCACCGTTGAAGTAGGGGTCGGCGGTGAAGCGTTCCGAGAGTATCTTTTCTTTGCCGGTGAGGGAAAACATGGTTTTCAGCCGTTTGCTCTTGAGATAGTTCAGAGTCTCATTGACGGCTATTCTGTAGAGCCAGGTGTAGAGCCGGCAGTCTTCCCTGAAATCGGGGAGGTACTTCCAGGCTTTGATCAGTGTGTTCTGCAGAAGGTCATCGGCCTCATCGTGGTCGATGACCATCCTGCGGATACACCAATAGAGATCGCGGGAATATTTGCGCACCAAGAGGTTGAAGGCATAGTCCTGCCGTCCTTCCTCTTTAAATGCTTCCAATATTTCCTTGTCGTCCGTCATCTATTTTTTCCTGGCTACAGCCTTTAGCGCGGCTGATACGATGTGTTCTGCGTCTAATCCATACTCTTTCATCAGGGCAGCTGGAGTACCGCTCTGTCCGAAGAGGTCGTCTACGGCTACGAACTCTATAGGGCAGGGCCTGTTGCGGACGATCACACCGGCAATGAGTTCTCCGAGTCCTCCGGCAATCAGGTGCTCCTCGGCAGTCACCACGGCTCCGGTCTTGGCGGCGGAAGCGAGCACGGCTTCCGTATCTAAAGGCTTGATGGTGTGTATGTCAATAACTTCTGCGGAGATTCCCTGTTTTTCCAGCTCCTCGGCTGCAAGGAGGGCCTCCCATACTAAGTGGCCGGTGGCGAAGACCGTCACATCCTTTCCTTCAACCAGCTTCAGGGCCTTTCCTATCTCGAATACCTGGTCTTCGGGAGTAAAATTGGGTACGGAGGGACGACCGAAGCGGAGGTATACCGGTCCTTCGTATGCGGCTGCCGCGATGGTAGCGGCCTTGGTCTGGTTGTAGTCGCAGGGGTTGATGACGGTCATACGCGGGAGCATCCTCATCATGCCGATATCCTCCATCACCTGATGTGTGGCGCCGTCCTCACCGAGGGTGATGCCGGCGTGGGAGGCGGCTATCTTGACGTTGGTATTGGCATAGCAGATGCCCTGACGTACCTGGTCGTAGACGCGGGAGGTCACGAAGTTGGCGAAGGAGCCGGCGAAGGGAATCCTGCCGCTGAGCGACAGTCCGGCGGCCACGTCTATCATGTCGGCCTCGGCTATGCCGCACTGGAAGAAGCGGTCGGGGTGCTCCTTGGCGAATGTGTTCATCTTCAGCGAGCCGGTGAGGTCAGCGCAGAGCGCGACCACCTTGTCGTTTGTTCTGCCTAATTCCGTGAGTCCTGCACCGAAGCCCGAGCGTGTGTCCTTGTTTCCTGTATTTATGAATTTTTCCATCATTGTCCTGTACCTTTAGAATTAATAATCTCCGAGGGTTTCCCTTACCTGTGCGAGGGCCTTCTCGCAGAGCTCCGGCGAGGGAGCCTTGCCGTGCCATTCGTTGGTGCCCTCCATGAAGTCCACGCCCTTGCCCATGGCGGTGTGGAAGAGGATCATCACAGGCTTGCCGTGACGGGAGAGGGCCTTTGCCTTGGCAAATGCCTCTAAGATGGCCTGCATGTCGTGGCCGTCAGCCTGGATGCACTCCCAGCCGAATGCCTTCCATTTGGCTTCGAGGTCTCCGAGTCCGATGACCGAATCCACGGTGCCGTCGATCTGCTGGTGGTTCCAGTCGGTCATGGCGATGAGATTGTCCACCTTGTGATGGGCGGCGAACATGGCTGCCTCCCAGATCTGGCCTTCCTCGCTCTCGCCGTCACCGCAGAGGACGTAGACGGTATTGTCCTCGCCGTCGAGCCTCTTGCCGAGAGCTGCGCCGCAGGCTACGGAGAGACCCTGGCCGAGGGAGCCGGAGGGCATGTAGACGCCGGGGAGGTTGAAGTCGGTGGAGGGATGACCCTGGAGCCTGGATCCGAGATGACGGAAAGTGCCCAGCTCGGAGGTGGGGAAGTACCCGGTGCGGGCAAGGATGCTGTAGAGCAGGGGAGACATGTGCCCTGTGGAGAGGATGAACATGTCCTGGCCCTTGCCGCTGCGGCTCCAGCCCTCGGGGGAGTGTTTCATAACGTCTAAATACAGAGCAGTGATGAAGTCAGTACTGCTCATTGAGCCGCCGGGATGTCCGCACCCGGCCTGTGTGACCATTCTGAGTATGTCCCTGCGGACCTGGGACGCTGTGTCGGTCAGCTTTTGTATGTCAGTCATATCAGTTTGTGTTTATCCCGCTAAGATAGTATATTTGCAGCGATTATCTGAAGAAAATGAAAAATATCCGGAATTTCTGCATTATAGCGCACATAGACCACGGCAAGAGTACCCTGGCGGACCGTCTGCTCGAATATACCCATACCCTGACCGAGAGGGAGATGGAGGATCAGGTCCTGGACTCCATGGACCTCGAGAGGGAGAAGGGCATCACGATCAAGAGCCATGCGATACAGATGGTGTACAACTATAAAGGAGAGAAATACATCCTCAACCTCATCGATACTCCGGGCCACGTGGACTTCTCCTACGAGGTGTCCCGCGCCATAGCCTCCTGCGAGGGAGCGCTGTTGGTGGTGGACGCCACCCAGGGCATACAGGCCCAGACAATATCGAACCTCTACTTAGCCATCAACCATGATCTGGAGATTATCCCGGTGCTGAACAAGATAGACATGGACGCGGCCATGGTGGACGTGGTCAGCGACCAGATAGTGGACCTGATAGGCTGCGACAGGGAGGACATCCTGCTGTGCAGCGCAAAGACGGGCGAGGGCGTGCCGGCCATCCTGGATGCGGTGGTAGAGCGTTTCCCCGCTCCCAAGGGCGACCCTGAGGCTCCGCTCCAGGCCCTGATCTTCGACTCGGTGTTCAATCCCTTCCGGGGCGTCATCGCCTACTTCAAGGTGGTCAACGGCGTGATACGCAAGGGCGACAAGGTGAAGTTCTTCAACACCGGCAAGGAATACGAGGCCGACGAGGTGGGCTACCTCCGGCTGCGGATGTGTCCTACGGACGAGGTGACTACCGGCAACGTGGGCTACATCATCTCCGGCATCAAGACGGCGGTGGAGGTGAAGGTCGGCGATACCATCACCCATGTGGACCGGCCCTGCTCCGAGTCGATAGCCGGTTTCGAGGAGGTGAAGCCCATGCTTTTCGCCGGAGTCTATCCGGTCGAGACCGACGAGTACGAGAATCTCCGCGCCTCCCTCGAGAAGCTCCAGCTCAACGACGCCTCCTTAGTCTTTGAGCCCGAGTCGTCCTTAGCTCTGGGTTTCGGTTTCCGCTGCGGCTTCCTCGGCCTGCTCCATCTCGAGATTATGCAGGAGAGGCTGTACAGGGAATTCGACATGGACGTGATCACCACCGTGCCGAACGTGTCCTACAAGGTGTACACGACCCAGGGCGAGGTGGTGGACGTACACAACCCCTCAGGTCTTCCGGCGCCGACATTGATTGACTACATCGAGGAACCCTACATCCGGGCCCAGATCATATCCAAGAGCGAGTACTTCGGTCAGATCATGAAGCTCTGCTTAGACAAGCGCGGGGTGCTCAAGGGACAGCATTTCCTGACCGCCGACCGCGTGGAGCTCACCTACGACATGCCCTTAGCCGAGATAGTCTTCGACTTCTACGACAAGCTCAAGTCCATCTCCCGCGGCTATGCCTCCTTCGACTACCACATCATCGGCTATCAGAAGGCCGATTTAGTCAAGCTGGACATCCTGCTCAACGGCGAGTCGGTCGACGCCCTGTCCTCCCTGATACACCGCGAGCGGGCCTACGACTTCGGCCGCCGCATCTGCGAGAAGCTCAAGGAACTGATTCCCCGCCAGCAGTTCGAGATAGCTATACAGGCCGCCATCGGGGCGAAGATCATTGCCCGCGAGACCGTAAAGGCAGTGCGCAAGGACGTGCTGGCCAAGTGTTACGGCGGTGACATCACCCGTAAGCGCAAGCTCCTCGAGAAACAGAAGAAGGGCAAGAAGCGCATGCGGCAGATCGGCAACGTGGAGGTGCCCCAGAGCGCCTTCATGGCCGTGCTGAAGCTCGACTGATTTGTAACATTATTTTAACAATTCATTTTACAATTTATCCCTAACTTGCGGCAAATTTGTCAATTATGGGAAAGAAAAAGACAATGAAGCCGTATCTCGAGAGGGACATCAGCTGGATGTACTTCAATCGGCGTGTGCTGCAAGAGGCTTGTAAAGAGGAAGTTCCGCTCCTTGAGAGGCTGAATTTCCTAGGGATTTACTCCAACAATTTAGATGAGTTTTTCCGCGTCCGCGTAGCCTCCCTGAACAGGGTGGCCGAGTGGGACGGGAAGACCGGGCTGCGCGAGGCCAGGACGGCGGCCGTGACCGTCAAGCAGATCAACCGTCTCAACAGCAGGTATGCCAAGGATTTCGAGGTGGCGGTAAAGCAGGTCAACGAGGCCCTTGCGGAGCACAATATCTGCATCATCTCCGATGCTCAGGCCGATGAGGAACAGGCCGCCTACATCCGCAACTATTATCAGGAGCATATAGACGGCTACATCGTCCCTATATGGCTGAGCGCAGTACGGCATCTGGACTATGAGACGGACGAGAAGATATATCTGGCCGTCAAGGCCTGCCGTCTCACCCAGACCGGCAAGACAGCGTACGACTACGCCTATTTCAGCCTGCCTGTGGACAGCTGCGGCCGTTTCGTCCGGCTGCCGGACAAGGAGGGCAGGAGCTACATCATGTACATTGACGACGTGGTGCGCTGCTGTCTGCCCAAGGTCTTCGAAGGCAACGGTTTCATCTCATTCAGTGCCTATTCCTTCAAGTTTACCCGTGATGCGGAGATGGAGATAGACAATGACCAGCGCAGCGGCATCCTCCAGAAGATATCCAAGGGACTGAAGAGCCGGAAGAAGGGAGAGCCTCTGAGATTTGTCTATGACGGGAATATGCCGGAGGACCTGCTGCGGCGGGTGCTCGGCAGGCTGGACCTCGGCGAGAGGGATACAGTCCTTCGCGGAGGCCGCTACCAGAACCACAAGGACCTGATGAAGTTCCCCTCTTTCCCGGGGAGCGCCCTGAAATATCCGCCGATGCCCCCTGTCCGCCGTTCCTCCTTAGACGGTCCGGAGAGCATATTGGAACGCATCCGGAGGCAGGACAGATTCCTGCACGTGCCTTACCACAGCTTCGACACATTTATCCGGGTGCTGCATGAGGCGGCCACCAGCCGCAATGTCAGCAGCATCAAGATCACATTGTACCGCTTAGCCAAGGATTCCAAGGTGGTCCGGGCCCTTATCGCCGCCGCCCGCAACGGCAAGAAGGTAACAGTGGTCATCGAGCTGCTGGCCCGTTTCGACGAGGAGTCCAATATGAACTGGTCCCAGAAATTAGAGGATGCAGGGGTGAAGGTAATCTTCGGAGTGGAAGGTCTGAAAGTACATTCGAAGGTCCTGCACATCGGCATGAAGAAGGGAGGGGACATAGCCTGCATCAGCACCGGTAACTTCCACGAGGGCAATGCCCGGGCCTACACCGACTGCATCCTGATGACTTCCTCCCGCAGGATAGTCAAGGAGGTCGCACAGGTCTTCGACTTTATCGAGAAGCCCTATGCTCCGATTCAGTTCAAGGAACTCTTAGTCTCCCCGAATGAGATGAAGCGCAGGTTCATCTCCCTGATAAACGCTGAGATCCGCAATAGGAAGAACGGCAAGCCGGCCTATATCCGCATGAAGCTCAATCATGTCACGGATCCGGAGATGGTGGAAAGGATATATGAGGCGGCGTACGCCGGAGTGGGCATAGAGATGTCTGTGCGCGGCAACTGCTCGATAGTTACGGACAGGCTGCCGGAGAACTGCCATATCCGTATCAACGGAATTATCGACCGCTATCTGGAACATTCCCGTATCTTCGTGTTCGCGGCAGGAGGGGAGGAGAAGGTGTTCATCGGTTCGGCTGACTGGATGCCCCGCAACTTAGACAACCGCGTCGAGGTCGTCGTTCCGGTCTATGACCCCACCATCAAGCAGGAAATGAAACGGATAGTGGACTATGCCCTCCGGGATGTCAGGCAGGGCAGGGCTGTGGACGGCACCGGCGCCAACATTCCATGGACCTGCAACGATCCGCTTGAGACCGGTTCCCAACAGGCTCTGTACAGGTACTATGAGGAGCTCGAGGCTAAGGAGCGGGAGTATGATGCCGGGATGGCTTAAACAGGAAAATTATGACAGATATGATGAATAACGAAACTGTAGCGGACTACCGTGACAATGCGGTAACATACGCGGCTATAGACATAGGCTCGAATGCGGTCCGCCTCCTCATCAAGCAGTTAGAGGACGACCATCAGCCCCGTTTCAGCAAGGTGCTGCTGCTGAGGGTGCCTCTCAGGTTAGGCTTCGATGTGTTCTCCAACGGCGGAAGCATATCCGAGCGCCGACGCAAGGACTTAGTGCGGCTTATGAAATCCTACAAGCAGCTGATGAAGATTTACAATGTCTCCGATTACCGGGCCTGCGCCACCTCGGCCATGCGCGATGCCGCCAACGGACAGGATATTATCAGGGAGGTGCGCAAAAAGACCGGCATAGAGATAGAAATCATCGACGGACAGCAGGAAGCCCGCATGATCTACAACAACCACATCGAGAGCATGCGCGGCCGGCGCGGCAACTTTATGTACGTGGATGTCGGCGGCGGAAGCACAGAAATCAATCTTATGGCTGACGGTGAGCTGATATGTTCCAAGTCATATAATATAGGTACGGTGAGAATGCTCAACGAGGCGGTCACTGAAGGGGAGTGGAGGAGACTCCGGTCCGATATGGAGGATCTGGCTGCGTCGTATCCCGGTATCAGCATTGTAGGCTCTGGAGGCAACATCAACAAGCTGTACAAGCTCGTGGAGCGTCGCGACAAGCGGTATCCCCGTATGAGCGTCTCGTCTCTTCAGGCCCTTCACGACCGGCTGAAAGCCCTGAGTGTAAGACAGAGGATGGAAGAGTACGAGCTAAAGGCGGACAGGGCCGATGTCATCGTTCCCGCAGGAGAGATATTCCTGACCATAGCCTCCATTACGGGAGCCGCCTACATATACGTGCCCGTCATTGGCCTCTCGGACGGTATCATCGACGGCCTCTATACCAAGCATCTGGCCGAACTCAGCAAATAATCCTTCCGGTCAGAATAAAAAAAGTTCCGATGGTCTTGAACCACCGGAACTTCTTTTTTACGTCTGCCGCAGATGGTTAGTTGATCTTGGCAAATTCGATGTCATTCTCGGCACGTGCTGCGAGAGCCTCATCCTTGGAAGCAATCGCGAGAGCGGCTTTTGCAGCCTCTACATTACCCTGACGGGCAGCGATGATGGCCTTCAGGTAGTTCTTGCACTGGCACTGAGCGTCACCAAGAACTTTGGAGGCAGAAGCGAGGTCGTTTGTGAGAATGTCGGAGAGAGCCTCGTTGAATGAAGCGGCACCGTTCAGTTTGGCTGCAGCGTCAGCATAGTTGCCGTTGAGGATATCAACCACAGCGATATTGTACTGAGCCTCTTTAAGAGAAGACTTCTTGAAAGCTGCTACGGCTGCATCGTTGTTGCCCTTGCGGAGCTCTATGACACCGGCTGCATTGTTATAATAGGTGTTGTTCTTGTCGGATACACCTGCGAGAGCTTTCTCAGCATCAGCATTCTTGCCGAGGGCGAGGTATGCTACACCGAGGTTGATCTTGGCGCGGTCGCTGTTGAATTTCTCAACGGCCTTCTGGTAAACAGTAACCTTCTGGTTGGCGTCCTTCAGGAGAGAACCTGCACGGAGAAGAGCCTCCTCGTCGAGAATCTCGATGTTGTCGTTGACGAGAGCTACGAGCTCGTCGTTGGTGTAGTTGGTGAACTCTACGTTGGCGATGAATCTTGCGCGACGGAGCTCAGGAAGGATGTCTTTCTTCAGGACAGTGTATACCTGAGACATGTTCTTGATCTCTCTCTCGCGTACGGCGGGATCGCTGTACATCTCGAGCACTCGGAGGATAAGGTCGCGGTCCTCGATGTTAGAGTTGGAGACGAGGGCCTTGAAGCCGTCCCAGTCCTCTTCTACATTGGTGGTGTTGACGTTGGTCTCAATGGCGATGTCCTTGTTGTTGATCTTCTTGTTGAAGGCGTCGCTTGCAGTCTTGGCACGTCTTGCGGACAGCTCGGCGTTGAAATCCTCTTTTCCGTCGGGTGAAGCGTAAGCTACGATGTCAGTGCTTACGAGCTCTCTGCGCTCATCAGCCTTGATGTTGGCGAGGAACTCCTGGAAAGCCTTGATCTCGTCGCTCTTCAGCTGGGAAGGACGTACTGTGGCGCTGTTGATCAGATAGAGAATCTGAGCTTCGTTCTGCTCAGGGATAACTGCCTGATATGCGTCAGGAGCGTAGGCAAGGCTGCCGTCGGTCTTAACGAGCATATAGGTGGTGTTGGCACCGTCAGCTACCTTATAGGGAGCGGTGAAAGGAATTCTCTTGTCCTTGTGGATGACAGTCATTCTCAGTTCGAGGTGGGAATTCTCCATTCCTTCGGCATACTCATACTCGAAAGTCTTCTTGACGGAGCCGCCGGCTTCGGGAACCATCTCATAGTTCTCTGTTACGTCCTCGCCCTGAAGCATAACGGGGTCAAGAGCAACCTCACCACCGTTGTATACCAGTACGGGAACAACCTCTACTACTGCCTTGGGGTGGAAAAAGTCAGCGGGGAAATTGACAGTCACATCGGCTTTGATATTGCCTGCGACTACCTCAAGAACCTGGGGATTGCAGCTGACAGAAACTTCTTCGGCGCTTTCTGCCATCTTCTTAGGGCTACCGCAGGAGGTGGCTACGAACAGACCGGCTGCGGCGATCATAAGTACGTTAAAAATCTTTTTCATTTTAAATATTTTAAGATTGTTAAATTCCTATTTTTTCTAAAGTAAACGCAAATATAATAATTATTTGAATTTTGATGATAAAAAATCATAACTTTGCGGATATGGAACTTGATGAGATAAAAAACCGTTTCGGAATCATAGGCAATGATCCGAAGCTCAATAATGCCATTGATACTGCCATTCAGATAGCCGGTACCAATCTGTCTGTACTTATCACCGGAGAAAGCGGAGTGGGAAAGGAGGTGATACCTAAGATTATACATGCTTTCAGCCCGAGAAAGCACAACAACTATATCGCCATCAACTGCGGTGCAATTCCGGAAGGAACCATTGAGTCGGAGCTTTTTGGACATGAGAAAGGCTCTTTCACAGGTGCTAATGAGGCGCGTAAAGGATACTTTGAAGTGGCGGACAAGGGTACCATTTTCTTAGATGAGGTAGGAGAGCTTCCGCTGTCCACCCAAGTGCGCCTGCTCAGGGTGCTTGAGTCAGGTGAGTTCATCCGAGTCGGCTCGTCCAAGGCCCAGAAGACGGATGTCCGTGTGATAGCCGCCTCAAATGTCAACTTCATGCATGCCATCCATACCGGCCGGTTCCGTGAGGATTTGTATTACAGGCTCAATGCAGTACCGATATCCGTGCCCCCGCTGAGAGAACGCAAGGGAGACATACATCTTCTGTTTATGAAGTTTGCCCTTGACTTTGCGGACAAGTACAAGATGCCTGCGGTCCGTCTTACACCGGAGGCGAGGATTCTGCTCGAGAGCTACAGATGGCCCGGCAATGTCAGGCAGCTCAAGAATGTGGCGGAACAGATATCTGTCCTTGAAAGCAACCGTCAGATATCAGTAGACGTTCTTAGGAACTATCTTCCGGCAGATGATCCGAACAATCTGCCTGTAAGGGGATGTGACAGCGGTACGGCAGGGAACATCCAGGACCGCGATATCATCTTCAAGATGCTTTTCCAGCTCAGGGAAGAGGTGGATGAGCTGAAGTCAATGATGGGGAGGGGAGCGATAGTCGATTCTTCGTCCTCGGTGGCAGAGGTAAGGGCTCCGGTGCATACATTGCCGGCCAAGGTCTCCGATATGCCTGAGTTTCCCCATAAGTTTCCTAAAGAATATTCCATCACTGTCCCTGCGGCGGAAGTAGTGGAGGTAGAAAAAGAGAAAGAGCGGGAGGAACTTCCCCGTACGATTCAGGATGTGAGTGACGATATGATAAGAAGGGCGTTGGAAAAGCATGAAGGGCGCAGGAAGGCGGCGGCCGCGGAGCTCGGTATATCCGAAAGGACTTTATATAGGAAAATAAAAGAATTGAAAATAAACGACAGATGATCAGAAGATTAAAAATACTGATGCTCGCAGCAGTAGCCTGTGCGGCTGTATCAGGTTGCGGAATATATTCGTTCTCAGGAACTTCTATACAGCCGGATGTCAAGAGCATCGCTGTTGAGTATTTTAAAAACAACGCGTTGAAGGTCAACCCGACCCTTGCCTCATCACTTTCAGATGCCCTTATAGACCAGTACAGGCGTCTGACCAGCCTGCAGGTTCTTCCTGAGAACGGAGACATGAACGTATATGGGGAGATTACTTCCTACGATACCCGCCCTATGGCCGTGACGGCTGACGAGGTTGCTTCGCAGAACCGTCTGACTGTGACGGTAAAGATAACCTTCACCAACCGCCTGCATCCGGAAGAGGATTTTGAGAAATCTTTCTCTGCTTACGCAGACTATGATTCCAACCAGCTTCTCGATGCCGTGGAGTCTTCTCTCTGCGATGAGATTATCGATATTTTAGTAGAGGACATTTTCAATGCTACAGTGGCAAACTGGTAAAGTTATGGAGACGTTCAGCCTTAAAGATTACACGATACCGGAAATTGAGAAGCTGTTAGAGGCTTCTCCTTGGTTTGCAATAGCCCGGAAAGAACTGTTTCTTAAGATGTCTGCAATGGGAGAGGAGTACCGCAGGGACGCCCTTCACAGGACGGTACTGTATCTCTATCCGGAGTACAGTGTGTTCAGAGAGGGCTATGTTCTGTCCTCGGCGGCGCTTGTCGAGGAGCGTGAGAAGCGGGCTTCCGAGCAGGTGTATGAGCTGGATTTTACGCCGATGGATGAGCCCCGGACACCAGCGCCTCAGTCAGCAACCGGTGAATCCCGTAGGGAAATTTATGTAGTAGGCGGAGATTATTTCCTGCCAGAGGAGTTGAAAAACGTTCAGAATCAGGATATCACGACGTTGCAGTCTAAGCCGGAGCCTATAATGACCGGAGACAGTTCGGAGTTTACAGACGAGGCATATTACACAGAGACACTTGCGAGAATCTATGCCGATCAGGAACTGTATGACAGGGCAAATGAGGTATATGAGAAACTTATTTTGCTATATCCGGAAAAAAGTGCTTACTTTGCAGCCCTTAAAAACGATATAAAGAAACATTTGTAAAGTTATGTTCATAGCTATTTTGATTTTGATTATCATCGCGAGCCTCCTGCTCACCTTCGTAGTACTGATTCAGAACTCCAAGGGTGGCGGACTTGCCGCCAACTTCGCAGCCGGCAACCAGACATTCGGCGTGCGCCAGACAGCTGACTTTCTCGAGAAAGCCACATGGACACTTGCCATCATCATACTTGCCCTGTGTATTCTGGCAACAGCCTTCACTCCTTCCCGCAGACAGGGTGACAATGCCGTTCTCCAGAGACTTGAGCAGACCGGCACCAACACAGGTGCGCCTGAGTTCCCCACCGCTCTTCCCGGAGGTGAGGCTGCTCCCGTTGATCCTGTAGAGGCTCCCGCCGAGTAGACGGACAAGGCCGTAGAAAAAGAAAATAAGCCTGCCACGCGCCGTACGTGTGTGGCAGGCTTTTTCATATACCGCAGAATACTTACCTTAATTCCTCTACTATCTTGAGGAACCGGCTGGAGCAGTATTCGAAGTTGCTGTCGAACTCGTGCTGTACAGGTTCACGGACGATCACGCAGGTCCCTTTTCTGAGGAAGACGCGCATCTGCCGGTCAATGTCCGTAGTACGGATATCGGACGAGAAGATAATCGGCTCTATCCTCAGTGTGCGGCTGTCTGCGTCGAAGCTCCAGTATCTGCTGCTTTTCTTCTCGGTCAGGTCATTCAGGTTCATGCCATCGGTCACATACTTGGCATAGGAAACGACCTTGGAGACGGAGTCTCTGGCGGTGCCTACATACAGGTCAGGATAGATTACAAGGCAGGGGTCGGAGCCATTCTTGCCCATGTAGAGCAGGTCGTAGCTGTTGCGGCCGGCATCGACGAGGACATCGAAATCCTTCCATTGGGAACATCCGGCGAATTCTATGAACAGGGTGTCCCTGACGGGCAGCCGGCTTTCATGGATAGAGCAGTCCATGCTCCTGACGGTCGACAGGCTGCCTGCGGAAACCCCGATAAGACCTAACAGTGACACTACCCATACAATGAAGATGATGAGTCCGGGTTTCCATCTCGGAGACTTTAGCCTGAAGAGTATAAGTATGCCGGCGTACAGCAGACCTATGAACGGCAGAATGACGGTGATGCAGGTAAGGACGGATATCAGTACGGATACCCATGCGGGGGCGTCGGTAATCACTGAGAGGAACCACGATGTTCCGAATGCGTGCAGTCCGTTCCAGATGCCGATGCCGAAGACTGCCAGGAGCGAAGCGGCGCAGCCGGCCATGCCGGTGAGGAAAAACAGTGCGCCGAATATGATGCCGAAGCATCTTCCCAAGGCCTTCCAGAAGCCGCCGGTGCTCCTTACGCCTTCCTTTACGCCTCGGCTTACCTTTCTACTGACGTCCTTAGCCTCTTTTTCCACGGTTTTCTGGATATTCTTCAGGGATACGGAGCCTCCCTTCATGTTGTAGCGCTGCTCGACCGTGCGGGCCTCGGGCATTGAAATCCACAGAATGACGTATGCAAACATGCCTAATACCGACATGCCCCAGCCCCAGTCCGCGAAAACCTCCAGCCAGAAAAAGAAGAATACCCAGACAGCGAAGGCGATACGGAATATCAGGGGATCTACGGAAAAATAGGCTCCGAGACCTCCGCATACGCCTCCAAGGATTTTATTGTCCGGGTCGCGGAACACTCTCTTCCTATTCCGGGGCTGGTCTCCGCTTTCGGCTTCTGAGTCGAAGTCTTCCGGACGTCCCAGGATGTCGATGATCTCCTGTACGGTCTCCGGCGGCACTACTTTGTCCCGGTATCCTCTTTCGGACAGGAGCTCTGCTATCCTGGACTCTATCTCGGAGAGTATCTCTCCGCAGTTGGGGCTGCTCTCATAGTGTATCTGCAGCCTTTCCAAATAGTCCCGCATCAGTTCATGCGCGTCCTGTTCCAAGGTAAACGCTATGTTGGCGATGCTGACTTTCACTACTTTTTGCATTTTTATAAATTTTAAAAAATTTAAAAACGTCTATCTGTCCCTGAGAAGTCGGATGGTTTCCACTATCTCCTGCCAGGCGGAGTCCATCTCGGCGAGGGCCTGGCGTCCCTTGTCGGTAATCTGGTAGTATTTGCGGGGCGGTCCCTGGGGGGATTCCTCCCAGCGGTAAGTGAGCAGTCCCTGGTTCTTCTGACGGATCAGCAGGGGATAGATGGTGCCCTCGACCACTATCATCCGGGCTTCCTTGAGCTCCGAGAGGATGGAGGAGGCGTAGGAGTCCTTCTTGCTGAGGATACTGAGAATGCAGTATTCGAGGACTCCGCGCCGCATCTGGGTCTTTACGTTCTCTACGTTGTTCATTACATCCATGGCGGTACCTCCTAATGATTTTCAGTGTTGTAGAATCTGCGCATATTCTCGGCCGTGACCGGGAGACCGTGCATCCGGCATTTTTCCGCGCTGGTACGGGCGGCCGGGACGGCTATCCAGAGGATGAGGTAGATCCAGCCTCCGAAGGAGCCGAAGAGGAAGAGGCAGACAAACAGAATGCGGATGACCAGCACGTCAACGTCGAAGTAGCAGGCCAGGCCGGATGCTACACCGCCTATGACGTGGTGGTCCTTGTCGCGGTAGAGTTTCCTGACGGGACGGTTCTCACGGCCTGAGTGCCAGTATTCGCCGGAGTTGCCGCTTCCTCCTGAACTGCTGAAGCCGGCGTCTCCCGGTATTTCCGAGCCGTCGGGCATACCGAGCTGGGCGATGACCCGCTCTACGAGAGAGATATCCACGACCTCCTGACGGGAGGACATGGATTCGGTGAAGATCTCAGCGATACGCATTTCTAAGTCGTCCATGACCTCTTTGGTCTGGTAGCCCATGCCGGTTTTGGAGCGGAATGCGTTGAGATAAGAGCTGAGACGGTCGAAGGCGTCCTCGTCGATGACGAAGCTGCGGCCTCCGATACCTACATTGAGAACTTGTTTCATAACTTTACTATTGTATGGTGTTGATTATTCTGCAATGCAAATATATGTAAAATTTTTATTACCTTGTATCACAAAGTACATAAAATATAAAAAAACTTTGCGTCATGCAGGATGCTGTCAGCGCTGAAGACGGTTGAAGAGCATGCCGACGTAGAGGCGGGGACCGTTGGTGAAGTCGTTCTGACAGCCGGTGGCGTTGAGGAGCCAGTCGGCCTTCAGGACGAGGCTGAGCTTGGGGGTGAGGGCGACTTCCATGCCGAGGAAAGGGGCAATGGCCATGAAGGCATACTTGTGCATGGCGGCCTGAGGCTCTATGACGAAGTCCCCGGTGCCTCCCTGAGCGATGATGTGGTTCTTGACCCCGCCGCCGCCGATGAGGCAGCCTATGAAGGGGTGTACCCGGCCCTCGGTGCGGCGGATGTAGTCCACTATGATGCCGCCCCAGCCGGTATGGGCGTAGGAGGGGGAGGGAGCGTATCTGACATTGGAACTGTGGCCCTCGGTCCCGATGCGGAGCATGTCGGTGGGCGTGCCGAAGGCGAACTTGACGTGACCGCCGATACCGAAGGCTGCGCCTCTGATCTGCATTGTCCCCAAGGACTGGGATGCAGTGGAGTAGAGTTCGAACGGACGGCTTTGGATGTAGCCGCTGTGCAGCATCATGCCGCCGGTGTAGCCGCGGAAGCGGAAATCGGGGCTGTCGGTTCTGCCGGAGGCAATGGTATTCAAGGGTGCGGTCAGCAGGAGGACTGCAGTAAGTGCAGCGGTCAGCAGTGGTCTCGTCTTCATACGGGAAATTTGCCGCGAAGATAGCAAAATTTCCTATTCTACCGAGGCCGGGTCGATCAGGTTGTTCAGGAGGGCGTAGACCGTCAGGCCGGCGACGGTCTTGATGCCGGTCTTGCGGGTGATGTTCTTGCGGTGGGTGATGACGGTGTAGATCGAGAGGTGGAAGCGGTCGGCTATCTCCTTGTTGAGCATGCCCTGGGCCACGCAGACCAGAATCTCTTTCTCACGGGCGGAGAGTTCCTCCCGGTTCTCGGTCCGGGGTCCGCCGGCTGACTGCGCCAGTGAGTTCCGGAGCTTGCTGATGACGGCCGCCGGGGTGTCGTAGATGCTGATGGTCTCGTCGTAGCTCTTTATGGTCTCGTCGTCCGTGACGGCCGTCGGGGCGGCTATCACCGCGGCGTCGGTCAGGTCGGAGATGCGGCTGCGGCCTGCCGGGCGGGAGGCGAAGTCGAAGATTATGGGGTCTACGATCACGATGTCCGTCATGCTGTCCCGGACCGTTGCCTCGTTCTCGCGGGAGAGGTCGGTCAGCACGGTCTCGACGGTGAAGCCTCCGTGCTCCTCGAGTATGGAGGTGATGCCGCGGGCGATGATCCGCGACGGGGTTATGAGCAGTATTTTCTTCTTTGTCACTGACATTTTCCTTCCAGTCTGTTAACCATAGGGATGAGGATTGAGTTCTCGATCAGGGTATGCTTCTCCAGGTCGGCTTCTAAGGTGCAGAGCCTCGAGAGGGCCTTGATGGCGGTGACCGTGTCGCACACCGGGGGCAGGTACTTCATGACGATGTTCCTCAGGTCGTTGAGCTTCTCATCTATGTTGTTGTGGTTCTCTTCAAATGTCTCCATGCTGTAGCCCTCGACCCTCTGTCCGCCGGCCACCGAGCGCACGTAGGGGAAGACGATGTCCTCCTCGTAGGCGAAGTGGTTCTCCACTTCCTCCCGGTACCCGTCGAAGAAGCGCATGATCACGTCCCGCTGCATCGGGGTACAGGGGCGGAGCAGGTCCTCGAAGATGCGGCTCAGGTCCTGAATCTCATGGTCGAGGTAGTAGGAGTGCGAGGCGTGGAGGTATCTGACCAGGTCAATGGCCGAGGCGGCGGTCATCATCTCCGTCGTGGGGACGTAGCCCTCGGTGGCATACACGTTGGCTATGAGGAGGAAGGTGTCGCAGTTGACCCCACTCTCGCGGCAGGTCTCCTCGACGGTCTTTTCCCCGAAGCCCAGCTTGATGCCTAAGCGGTAGATGACGGTCAGCAGTCGGTAGTCGGCGCCGATGAGGTCGGCCATTTTCATATTCTTTCTCATTGTGCAGTATTTTCCACAAATATAGTGATTTCATTTCATCCTAAAAGAGAACGGACCCCGGGGCCTGTCGCAGGTGCTGTGGGGTCCGTGACTTTCCAAACTTATGAGTAATTAAGCAAAGATTGAAATAACAACACTACATTATGGATATAACGGGTGCAAAGGTACTGTCCTTACTCTTTCCGGTCAATCCTAATAAATAGGTATTTGCCTTAGCGACCTTCCCACATTGTAGGTATTCGGGAGTTCAGGGCCCTTACTCCCCTTGCTCCACCTTCTCGATTCTTCTGCCCCCCTCTCCCTTCCCCGTGCGATTATTCTCACGTTGCTTTTTAGTTGTGATGTATATGTTTGATTATCAGCAATATCTAAAAGAGGCGATTTGTTAAGTGTCCTGTTTTTTGCCCAAAATCGCTTATTTTAGCGCCATTTAAAAAGTCTTTTATTTGCTAAATCACATAGTAAGAGCAAGTTGTGTCGCAACTAAAAAGCAACGTGAGAATGGTTGGTGCAAGGGTGACAGAAGAGAATGGCCGGCCAATGGTTGCTGATGAGCCGGCGCAGTGGTGGCTGAGATGTGTTGCTGAGCATGGACGCTGAGAAAAGAAGCCTGACGGGAGGCGGGTTTCCCGGCCCCTCCTGGTATGGGTGCTGTAGTGCTGTCGGGTCAGCGGATGACGTTGGGCATAGCATGCAGTCCGAGGCAGCGCAGTATCTGCTCGTCCCGTACATGGAATTTCCGCTGCACTGCATTTATTACTGACGGCAGTTGTCCGGAGTCAAGCATTGTGTAGGACGGTATGCCTATTTCCGGAAGCAGGACGCGGTCTATATATCCGCACACTTCCATGTCGGTGATACGCAGCCGCCAGGCTCCTCTTTCATAGGCTCTCATATCCTCGATTTCAGACTCGAAACCGGGCTCGGCTCCAGTCAGGGTGATAATCTCGCCCTGAGGGTACTTCTTTATCTGTTCGCGTTCCCAATCCTCAGTGTTCCAGCGGTTCAGCTGATGAATGAAACTTCTCTCCGTCCTATACAGATACTCAGTCCTTCCTGCATTGACGAAATATCTGAGCGGTATCCTGCCGTTTTCTTCCAGGTCGTAGTAGACGTATCCGGTGCCTTTCTTTATTTTGAGCCTGCCGTGTCCTGAGCAGGAGTTGCTGATTCCAGACAGCAGAATTCCATTGTCTCCGTCCCTGAAGTATGAGGCGATAGAGGAGTGCGGGTATCTGAAGGCGGTTTCAGCAACTCCATGGTGGACAGGATTCCGCAGAATGTAGCTGAGAAGTACACGTTGGCGGAGGTATCCCGTTACAGGCCGGCAATATGTGTCGCTTTCGAACAGGATACCTCGGCGTCTGTATTTTGAGTTGAAATGCTTGGTATAAGTGATCTTGAGAATCTTGATAAAGTCATCGGGACAGGTGCAGACCAGCGCGATGTGGCAGTGTGTGGACATTACCGCGTAGGCCAGCAATGTTATGCATGTCTTGAGAACGGTCAACGCAATGCTGTTCTCCAATGCCGTGTAGTCGTGATCGTCCCTGCATATCACATTCGGAGTACCGGAAGACAGGACCAGATGGTACATCTTTTCGCTCGCCTCTTTCATACTGCTTCATTTTGATGTTTGTGCTGCGAATTACGGAAATCAATCCGAGATAATCAAGAGGCGGGGTAAATTAATTTACCGCAGTGGCAAAATAAGGTTGGGAATACTTGGAAGTAAGTGACGGGTGAGGAAAGGAAAGACGGAGAAAAGGAGGCAAAGGGAGGCTAAACTTCACGTTACCTTTTAGTTGAAATGCAAATTGCTTAAAATGAGGACGTTGCAATAATGTAAAATTCTACATGAGGTGAAAAGGGGTGGTTTAGGGCAAAAAACTGCTCACTTAAAATTCTTGCAAAAGGGTAAATGCTTTGTAATCAAGAATGTATGATGCAACTAAAAAGCAACGTGGAATTGGGACATTCATCATTAAGGGCCTTGAAGGGCCATGAGGGCCATGCTGTAATGCTGCAATGAAGGAAAGCCATGCAGTGCCGGACGGTGACCCCGGTCGTGGTGTAGGTCGTGCGGTGCTGCTCCGGTGTCAGAGCAGCAGGAGGGCGGTGCGGTAGACGATGAAGGCGACAATCCAGGCGAGGACGATGGTGTAGACGGCGGAGATGACGGCCCATTTCCAGCCGCCGCTCTCGTTCTTGATGGCTACGAAGGTGGCGATGCAGGGGAAGTAGAGCAGGACGAAGACCATGAAGGCCAGGGCTGCGGCCGGGGTGGTGGTCCGGGCCAGGACATTCTGCAGCATGGTGTCGCCGGAGACGTTTTCGGTTTCAGACCCGGCTGTCGCAGGAGCAGTCACGTCGGCGGTTTGGGATGATACGGTACCGGCAGATGCTGTTCCGGGATCGCCTGCGGCTGAGGGGAAGCGCTCCTGCTCACCGCTGTAGAGTACGCCCATGGTGCTGACCACAAGTTCTTTCGCGGCTACGCCGGAGATGATGCCGACGCCCATCTTCCAGTCGAAGCCGAGGGGCTCGAGGACGGGCTCGATAGCCTTCCCGATCATGCCGATGTAGGAGTTCTCCTGCTGCTCGGCGGGGGTGGCATAGCGGTCGTGATGTGGGAAGTAGCCGAGGAACCAGATGATGATCGAGGCTACGAGGATGATGCCGGCCATCTTGTGCAGGTACTGCTTGCCCTTCTCCCAGGTGTGGCGGAAGACGGACTTGGAGGTCGGGACGCGGTAGGGCGGCAGCTCCATGACGAAGGGCAGGTTGTCGTCCTTGATGAAGCGGCTCATCACCTTGGCCGAGATGATGGCCATGATGATGCCGAGGGCGTAGAGGCCGAGGAGTACGAGCGAGCCGTTGCGGGGGAAGAAGGCCCCGGCCACGAGGATGTACACGGGCAGGCGGCCGGCGCAGGACATCATGGGGATGATGAGCATGGTGACTAAGCGGCTCTTGTGGTTCTCGATGGTGCGGGTGGCCATGATGGCGGGCACGTTGCAGCCGAAGCCCATGATCATGGGGATGAACGACTTGCCGTGCAGACCTATCTTGTGCATGAGCTTGTCCATGATGAATGCGGCGCGGGCCATGTATCCGGAGTCCTCTAAAAGGGAGATGAACAGATAGAGTATCAGGATGTTGGGCAGGAATACCAGCACGCTGCCCACTCCTCCGATGATGCCGTCCACTACCAGGTCCTTCAGCATGCCCTCCGGCATGGTGGTGGCCACGAAGGCCCCGAATTTCTCCACTATCCACTCAATCCAGGTCATCGGATATTCTCCCAGACGGAAGGTGGCCTCGAAGATGATGTACAGCAGCAGGATGAATATCGGGAAGGCGGCCCAGCGGTTGGTGACCACGGCGTCTATCTTGTCGGTAATGGTATGCTTTTTCCGTACCTGTCCGGGAGTGTAGGTCTCCTTGAGGGCGCCCTGGACGAAGGCGTATTTGGCGTCTACGATGGCGGCCTCGGCACTGGTGCCTCCGAGCAGTCCCTCTATGCGCCTGTTCTCCTCGAAGCGGGCTGCGATGATCTCGTCGTGGTTGGGCAGGGCCTCGACTATGGCCTCCACATCGGAATCGTTCTCGAGGTACTTGATGGCTAACCAGCGGGTGGAATAGTGGGTGCGTATGTCGTCGTTTTTCTGAATCAGCAGCTTGATGCGGTCGATGCTGTTCTCTAACTCCTGTCCGTGGTTGATGTGGATGTGGCGGGACAGGGCCGGGTCGTTGTGCTCGTATATCTGGATGACGGTGTCGAACAGCCTGTCGATGCCCTGCCCGCTGCGGCTGACGGTGGGAACCACCGGCATACCGAGCAGATGTCCGAGGGTGACGGTGTCGAGCTTGTCCCCGCGGGCCTCCAGCTCGTCGTACATGTTCATGGCCATGACCACGCGGAGGTTCATGTCGATGATCTGGGCCGTCAGGTAGAGGTTGCGCTCGAGGTTGGAGGCGTCCACCACATTGATGACCACGTCGGGAATATTGTCAATCAGATTCTTGCGGACGTACAGCTCCTCAGGGCTGTAGGCTGAGAGGGAGTAGGTGCCCGGCAGGTCGACGAGGACAAAATGGTAGCCCTTGTATTCGAACCGCCCTTCCTTGGCATCGACGGTCACTCCGCTGTAGTTGCCGACCCTCTCGTGGGAGCCGGAGGCAATGTTGAACAGGGATGTCTTGCCGCAGTTGGGATTGCCCACGAGGGCGACCCGGACCGTATGACGGCGCTCCTCCGCGAGCTGCCGCATCCTCCGGTCGAGGTCCTCTGCATCGGAGCAGTCCGGTTCGCGGCTGCTCAGTCCGGGGGTGCCGGCAGAATTCCGGGATGCCTCCGGCTCTGCGGCATTGTCCTGAGATGCCTGGGCCTTGGCCTCGCTCTCGCTGATGACCTCTATCTCGCGGGCCTCGTCCCTGCGGAGCGATATCTTGTATCCTATGATCTCGTATTCTATGGGGTCCCTGAGAGGGGCGTTGAGCACCACCCTGACCTCCTTTCCCTTGATGAACCCCATCTCGGTGATTCTCTTGCGGAAGGAGCCGTGTCCGCTCACTTTGACGATAATACCTCTTTCACCTGTTTTCAGATCCGAAAGTTTCATGCTGCAAATGGTCTCTAAATCCGAGCAAAAATACCACTCTTTCCTGACAGAGACAATACCAACTATTAGGTATTTTTACCCGGCACCGGACAAAAAAGAAGGGAGGCCGGCGAATCACTTCGCAGCCTCCCGTGAAAAACAGGTATGACAGCTTCGAAAAGCAGTTTGGGTTATCTGGTCCAGCCTGCCATCCAGTTGCTGTCGGCGGAGATGGCTCCGGCGAAGGAGGCAGACTCGAAGAATGAGTCGATGGTGCTGGCGTCAAGGTCTCCGGCAATGGTTCCGAAGAAGTTGTCGGTCAGGCTGAAGGTGTAGTCCACCTGGTTGTGGTTGGCCTCGGCGAGGAACATGTCCTGGGTGTAGAGGATATTGTCGCTGTCGCTGGATACTCCGTTGGAAAGATATACGTGCTTGAGTACGGAGGTACCGTCAACGAGAGCCTCCTCAGTGTGGGCGGTCTCTGTAGTCAGGGCGCGGGGCTTGCCGGTTACGATGGCGTTGTAGAGCTCGACCTCGGTGCCGGCGCGGAGACGGATACCGCGTTTGTTCTCATCGGAGTTGTTGCCAACGAGGGTTACGTTTGCAAGAACGGGGTGGGAGATGGGTGCGGCTACCTCATCGTTGTCGTTGTTGTCGCACTCCATGAGGGCGTCGCACTCAGCGGAGATCTGGTAGGCTACCATGAACTGGCCCTTTCCGCTCCATCCCTCAGTCCAGTCGAAGGAGTCGTCGGTGTTGTCGGTGGATACGAGGTATCTAACGTTCACTGTGCCGCCGAACCACTCGAATCCGTCGTCAGAGCCGCCGTAGGCCTGGAGATGGTCCACAGTGGTGCCGTCACCCACGCCGTAGAAGGTGAAGCCGTTGGCCTCTTTCTCCTCGGAGAAGGCGTATCCGCCGTACTCTACGCGGACGTACTGGAGGATACCGGAGTTGTCGTGAGGCTCGTTTCCGCCGTAGGAGGCGTCACCGATCTCGGACTTGGCACCGGCACCGGCATTGATGGGGGCCTTGCCGCAGATGTGGATACCGCCCCATGCACCGGCTTCCTGCCTCTGGGCTGTCATCACGATGGGAGCGTCGGCTGTACCGCGGGCGTCGATCATGGCACCCTGCTCAATGAGGAGATAGTCTACGATGTCGTCGTCCTGGGCTGTGATTACAGTACCGGGTTCAATGGTCAGAGTGGCTCCTTCCTTTACATGAAGGCCTCCGATAAGGATGTAATTGACACCTGCCCTGAGGGTCATGTCCTCGGTGATGTCGCCTTCGAGCTCTACAGTGGCGGTGCCTGTGCTGCCGCCGTCAGCGGAGAGGGCCCAGCCGCTGGTCCAGTCGTTGCCGGAGGGGAGGGCGCCCACGTATGCTGCGTTGTCGAAGAAGGAGTCGAGGGAGGAGGCGTCGAGACCGCCGTCAATGGTGCCCATGATATTGTTTGTCAGAGAGAAGGAATATCCTACCTCGTTGTGGTTGTCGTTGGCCAGGAAGTCGTTCTGGTCGTAGAGGACAGTCTCGCTGTCGCTGGAGACACCGGAGGAGAGGTATACGTACTGGAGCTTGGAGGTGCCGTCGGCGAGGGCCTTCTCGGTGCCTTCGGTCTCAGTGGTCAGAGCGCGGCCCTTGCCGGTTACGATGGCGTTGTATATCTCGGCCTGTGTGCCGGCGCGGAGACGTACACCGCGTCCGTCAGCTCCGTTGCCCACGAGGGTGACGTTGGAGAGAATGGGGTGGGAGATGGGCTCGGCATAGTTGTCATTGTCGTTGTTGTCAGCCTCGATGAGAGCGTCGCACTCGTCGGAGATCTGCTGGGCGATCATATACTGGCCCTTTCCGCACCAACCCTCTGTCCAGTCGAAGGAGTCGTCGGTGTTGTTGGTGGAGATCAGGTATTTCACGTTTACAGTACCGCCGAACCACTCGAATCCGTCGTCAGAGCCGTTGATGGCCTGGAGGTGGTCCACTGTGGTGCCGTCGCCCACACCGTAGAATGTGAAGCCGTTGGCCTCTTTCTCCTCGGAGAAGGCATATCCGCCGTACTCTACGCGGACGTACTGGAGGATACCGGAGTTGTCGTGAGGCTCGTTTCCGCCGTAGGAGGCGTCACCGATCTCGGACTTGGCGTCAGTACCGGCGTTGATGGGGGCCTTGCCGCAGATGTGGAGGCCGCCCCATGCACCGGCTTCCTTACGGGTGGAGGTCATCACGATGGGAGCGCTTGCGGTACCGCGGGCGTCAATCATTGCGCCCTGCTCTATGAGGATGTAGTCTACCTGGTCGTCATCCTGGGCTACGATGGTCACACCGGGCTCGATGGTCAGAGTGGCGCCGGCCTTTACATGGAGGCCTCCGGTGAGGGTGTAGGTCTGACCCTCTTCGAGGATGCGGTTCTCGGTGATGTCGCCGATGAGGTCCACCTCAGGGTCAATGATCTGGGGATTTTTCTCTTCGCAGGATACAGCCATCATAGCTGCTCCGAGGGCGAGAATGAAAAGTTTTTTGTTCATTTTTAAAAGATTTAGAAATGTTTATAATTTTTAATTTTTTTAAAAATCGAGTTTGACTCCCACTCCTATGCCTCTGCCGAGCCTGTAGCTCTCGGTCAGCATGTCAGTGCCGAGGTCGGGAACGTTCTGGGTGAAGCGGTATTCGGAGTCGAGCAGGTTGGTCAGGGAGAGTTCTACGCTCCATATCTTAGTAATCTGGTAGGCTATGTTGGCGTCAATGGTGTGGATGGGGGCCTGCATGATGTTGCCGAGTCCGTAGATACCCACTGCCTGGATGCGGGGGCCCTGGACGTTGTAGAGCAGGGAGACGGACAGGGATGATTCCTCGCCGAACTCGGGGGCGTAGGTGATGAAGGCGTTTCCGAGGTAGGGAGAGGCTCCCTGGAGGGCCCTGCGGCTGTCGGTGTAGATGCCGCCGTTGGCCAGTAGGGTTACGTCGGTGTACATCAGGGAGATGTTGCCGCCTACGGTGAAGTATCTGAAGGGCTGGGTGCGGAACTCGGCCTCAAGACCGGCTGCCATACCCTGCTCGGCGTTCCTGAAGGTGTGTACGATGGCTCCGCCGGAGGTCTCCTGCACGCGCTCGATAGGGTCTTTCAGAATCTTGTAGTAGGCTCCTATCGAAAACATGTGCTTGTTGTTTGTGGAGAAGTACTCGTACTTGAGGTCGAAGTTGTAGTTGTAGCCGTTGGTCAGCTGGTCGTTACCGCGTAGCTCGGCGCTTCCGTAGGACTCCTTATAGAGGAAGGGGGCCATCTCGATGAACGAGGGACGGGTAACGGTGATGGAGGAGGCGAAGCGGAAGGTATGCTTGTTCTTGAGGGTGTACTTCACGTTAAGGGCGGGGAAGAAGTCGCCTTTGTTGAGACGGGAGATGCTTTCCCTTGAGGCGTCGTTCCAGTACTGTACCCACTGCTGCGAGTACTCGTAGCGGACTCCGAGGCCTAACATCAGGTCGGTCAGGGGGTAGTACTCCACCTCTGCGAAACCGGCTATGATACGGTGCCCGGCGTAGTAGTTGTTCTTGGGCTGGGCATCCCTGTCGATGGTGATGAGACCGTCGGCTATGCTCTGGGAGTTGAGGAAGGAGGAGGGGGTGTAGATGTCGCTGATGACGGGGTTGATGCCGGTCAGGTTGTAGTAGAACCTCATCGAGTTGTAGTCACGGGTCTTGTCCTTGTAGGCGGCTCCGAAGATGAGGCGGCTCTGCTCGCCGAAGTGGAAGGTGGGCTTGACCTCGCCGACGATTTCCTGCTCGGAGAGCTCTCCGAAGTAGCGCATGGTCTCCTGGCGGTTGAGCTTGAAGAGGGACAGGCTGCCGTCCTCGCCCTTGCGGTACATTACCTGGCGGCGGTCAGGTTCGTTGCTGTCGGTCATGCCGTAGGATACTTTCCAATCCATATCCCAGCTGGGATGCAGGGTGTGGGTACCTCCGAGCTGAGTGTTCCACAGAGAGTAGGAATGTGCTATGGAGTTGCTTCCCAGAAGCATGTTGTCTTCAGCGTCGTATCCGTCACGGAGCTTGTAGTCCTCCATGGCGTTCTTGGCGTAGAGGGTGGTCAGTCTGATTTTGTCGCCGTTCTGGAAGAGGTAGTTGAGGCTCAGCAGTCCGGTCACATCGAGGCTGTGCTCGTAGGCGTTGTAGGTGAACTCGTCCATGTGCTGGCCCTGTGTGTTGATGTTGGTGATGTAGGCGTCGTAGATGTTCTGGCTGCCGGAAGAAATGGATGCGGAGGCTAATAGACTGAGCTCGTCACCATTTTTGAGTTGGAAAGTACGGCCTCCTGATACGGAACCTGAGATGTCGGGCAGGGCCATCGATTTGCGGATGTCGAATGAGGTCCCGAATGGGTCATTGTCCACGATGTACTCGCGGAAGTCGGGAAGGCTCATTTCGCGGACATTGCTGGGCAGGTTGTTGTCATGGAGCAGCCATCCGTTGCGGTCCGGACGGTAGGTGTCTGTGAATGTGGTGCCTATGATACCGCCTACGCCTAATGAGACAGATACAAACCGGTCTCCTACATTCTCTTTTGTCGCTATGTCTATGTGTGCTCCGGAATAGTCGGCGAAACTGGTGGCGGTGTAGACTTTGGTTACGGTGATGTTCTGCAGTACGGAGCTGGAGAAGATGTCAAGCGGAATCAACTTGTTGTCAGGGTTGGGTGACGCTACCGGCAGTCCGTTGAGTGTAGTCAGGCTGTAACGGTCGCCGAGGCCGCGGACGAAGAGCTGCCCGGAGTTGTTGAACGATACACCGCTCATGGTCTCCACGGCCTCGGCCACGTTGGAGAGGCCTTTTGCACTGATTTCAGCCGCGCCGATATTCTCTACGGCCTGGGCGGACATCTTGCGGTCGTTGATAAGTACACCGACTGACTCGGGGTCCTTGCGGGCCATGACTACAACCGTTTCGAGTGTCTCGGACTGGAATTTCATGTTCAGGTCAAGTGTCAGTTCCTCGCCCTTCCCAAGCTTAATTGCCTGTGACTTGAAATCGTCATAACTTATAAAATAGAGGCCGAGGACACCCTCGACACCTTCTGGTATCTGAAGGATGTAGCTCCCGTCGGCCTCGGTCTGTGTGCCGATCATATTCGCATTAGGGTCATCCACAACCCTTTCAAACATAACCACCACACCTGCGAGCGGTTCTGAAGTCTCAATGTCCCGGACCACACCTTTGACGGTCTGGGCATTCAGTATTCCTGAGTTGAACAGAATAAAAGTAGTAACGAAAACTAAAACTGCTTTAAGAATTTTGTTCATAATTTCCCTGTTTTAACGGCCGCAAAAGTATCCGCGGATTGTTTCATCCACGATACACAGGAATTAAAATCATATTACTCGTATTACAGAAAAATTGCCGGGATTTCAACAATGTTGCATGTGTGCAGATAATTTGTTGTATCTTAGAGGATTCAAAAAAGAATATTGTTACAGAGTCATGACTAAGAATACACTTTTATCTTGCCTTGCTGCCATTTTGTGTGTTGCAGCCGGAATTTCTGTTCTGCCGCTCCGGGCCGGCACACCTGATGAACACAGTATCATCCCGCGGCCTGCGTCAATCCATTTTACTTCAGGTGCATTCACCCATTCTGATCTCAGCGGCCGTATGAGGGTTGATATCGTTCCCGATATCTCTCATTCCGGAGTCCCCGGGTCTTATATTCTCAGAATTACGTCTGACTCGGTGATTGTATCTGCCGGAGACAGCTCCGGTGCTTTTTACGCCATGCAGACTCTCCGGGCACTGCGGGACCCGGCCACAGGCATTGTCCCCTGCGTGGAGATAGAGGACGCGCCCCGCTTCCAGTGGAGGGGCTTCATGCAGGATGTCTCCCGGCATTTTTTCAGCATAGAGTACCTGAAGAGGCAGATAGACGCCATGGCCCGCCTGAAGCTCAATGTCCTGCACCTCCATCTGACAGATGCCGCCGGCTGGAGGGTGGAGATAGACCGCTATCCTCTGCTTACCTCCTTCGCCGCATGGAGAGAGGGGGCGCTGTGGAAGGACTGGTGGTTCGGAGATCGGAAGTACCTGCCGGAGGGGACGTCCGGAGCCTACGGGGGCTATTATACAAAGGAGGAGCTGCGGGAGCTGGTGCAGTATGCGGCTGAGCGCTACATTACCATTGTCCCCGAGATAGAGATGCCCTCGCACTCGGAGGAGGTGCTGACAGCCTATCCGGAGCTTTCGTGTACGGGGGAGCCTTACCGGCACTCCGATTTCTGTATTGGCAAGGAGGAAACTTTTGAGTTTCTTGAGAACGTACTCACGGAGATAATGGAGATATTCCCCTCGCAGTACATCCATATCGGAGGGGACGAGGCGTCCAAAAAAGCCTGGGCGGAATGTCCGCTGTGCCAGGCCCGCATGAAGGCGGAAGGTCTGGCGGATGTGGACGAACTACAAAGTTACATGATCAGACGGATAGGCAGTTTCCTCGAGGCTCACGGGCGGACGCCGGTCGGCTGGGACGAGATACTCCAGGGAGGGGCGGATTCGGCAGCAGTGGTCATGGCGTGGCGGAGCGTGGAGGAAGGAGAACGGGCCGCCTCGGGAGGCAACCGGACGGTCATGACCCCCGGAGCGTATTGTTATTTCGACACTTATCAGGACGATCCCTCTACGCTGCCGACGGCTATGGGCGGATATCTGCCGCTGTCGGAGGTCTACTCTTTCGAGCCTGTACCATCCGGGCTCTCCCCCGATGAAGCCGCGAAGATAATAGGTGTGCAGGCCAATCTCTGGTGCGAATATGTCCCCACGGAGCCGCATGCCGAGCTGATGATCTATCCCCGGCTCTATGCCCTCGCGGAGGTGGCCTGGAGCCCCGCGTCCGGCCGGGACTATGAGGATTTCCGCCGACGGGCTCTGGCGCTGTGTGCTCAGATGGAGGCGGAGGGGTACAATGTCTTCGACCTGGCCCGCGAGGTGGGGGACCGTCCCGCCGCTCAGTCTCCCGTGGAGCATCTGGCCCGCGGCTGCAAGGTTATCTACAATGCACCTTATAATTCCACGTATGCCGCAGGAGGGGATACGGCTCTCACGGACGGTCTGCACGGAGGCTGGACCTACGGGGACGGCCGGTGGCAGGGCTTCATCTCCCGGGGGCGGCTCGATGTGACCGTGGACTTAGGCCAAGTGCAGGATGTGCGCTCGGTAGAGCTGGACTTCATGCAGGTCTGCGGCCCGGAGGTCTTCCTGCCCGCGGAGGTGGTTATCTCCGCCTCTTCGGACGGTAATGAGTTTCAAGAGCTTCGGCGCATCACCCGCGAGGTGGTCCGCGATGACCGCGTAACCTTCGTTACTGGCGGGTGGTATACCGGCGGCCAGTCTGTCTCCGCCCGCTACATCCGCGTCCAGGCCCGCTCCGGCTCCTACGGCGGATGGGTCTTCACCGACGAGATAGTCGTCCGCTGAGATAAAACTATAAACTTGATAGATATGAAAACGTTAGCAATTTTAATTCTGATTTTAGGTTTCAGTATCTGTGTAGATGGACAGAATGCAACTGTAAAAAGTTTAGGAGAGACAGAAGGGAGACTGTTTTTGCCCGATGGGGTAGATTTTGAGGATGAAGTACCGGAACGCCTGCAGTATATGTTTGCCGATTTTATAGAGGGCGCAGTGTATTATGAAGACGGGGACAGTCTTACAGATATTAAACTAAATGTGTCGTTGTTAGACCGCAAGGTGTATTGTGCCGATTCTACAGGTCATGTGAGAATTGTCCCGGGTTACAATCATATCGACAATCTTATAATAGGTGAACACCATTTAATACGACATGGGAAAAATTTTGTAATCTTTCTTGCAAGTTATGGCAAGACAATGCTGATACACAAAACGGAGCTGCATGTTGCATTTCAATATAAAGTTTCAGGAATAACAGGAATAAATTATTCTTCACACATTCATCCGGGCCGATATGCATACTATGCGCTTGAGGCAGGTTACGCCTTGACACGTGGCAGGAAAGAAATATTGGTGGACGCGGAGACTTTCAGGAAAGTTTTTCCCAAAGTCAAATGGCAGATAGACGAGTATCTCATGGAGAACGACGTGGATTATGAAAATGAAGAAGACGTTATGAAATTTTTCGAATATTGTTCAGATATGGATAAGAAATTAAGGACACTTTAATGAAATTACCTATGAAACACTATGTTATTTGTCTCATTACAATACTGTTCGGTGTGCATGCCTATGGACAACAATGGCGGACAGGAAATGTTGTTGTATACAAAGGAGCTGATATTGAGGATGTAATACCGCACAGTATTTCCTATTTTTTTCCTGAATATATTCGGGGATCAATATATTTTACAGATAGGAAAACAATAGAAGATGTTCTGCTTAATATTTGTCTTGTGGATAATACAGTGAGATATGTTGATAAATCAGGTATGCTGCGCAAATTGTTTGATGTGTCCAATATTACAAAAATCATCGCAGGAGATGATACAATTATGAATTCCAGCAAAGGATTTGCAAGGTTGCTGGAGTCTTATCGCGACATATATCTGGTAAAGAAGAAAATATTAAATTGTACAGGAGCCGATGAAAGTGATAATATCAGGCAGAGATCATCGTTTGACGTGCAGAGGTTTCCCCCGGGCGAATACACATATGAGTATAGGGAAAAGTTGTTTATTATTGAAGAAGGAGCAGGAGTTTATCAAGTTAGTCAACATACTTTCAGAAAAGTATTTCCGAAGATAAAAAAGAACATAAGTGAGTTTTGCAATATCCGTGATATGGATTTTAGCAACGATGAGGAGGTTGTAGATTTATTCTTACGTTGCGGGTATGTTATGGAGCATTCAGGTACGGAATTATTTGATGTCATTAGGTATTAGCAGTAACGCGGAGGGCCCGCATGGCGTTGAGGACGGCGAGGACGGTGACGCCGACGTCGGCGAAGACGGCGAGCCACAGGGTGCCGAGGCCGAAGGCGGCGAGGAGGAGGATGGCGGCCTTGATGCCGATGGCCAGCCAGACGTTCTGACGGGCGATGCGGAGGGTGCGGCGGGAGATGGAGACGGCCGTTGCAATCTTGGTGGGACGGTCATCCATCAGCACTACGTCGGCGGCCTCTATGGCGGCATCGCTGCCGAGTCCTCCCATAGCGATGCCCACGTCGGCGCGTTTGAGCACCGGGGCGTCGTTGATGCCGTCCCCGACGAATGCGAGGCTGGTCCCGCGGGGCTTGGCGGCCAGCAGTTCTTCCAGGCACCGGACCTTGTCGGTGGGCAGCAGGCCGGCGCGGTAGGAGCCGATTCCGAGCCTGGAGGCCACGTCGCGGGCCGTTTCATACCGGTCGCCGGTCAGCATGACGGTGTTTTTGACCCCGAGCCGGCGGAGGGCCGCTATTGCCTCCGCACTGTCCTCCTTCACCTTGTCATTGATGACGATGTGCCCGGCGTATTGTCCATCCACCGCTACGTGGATGATGGTGCCGGTGCGGTGACAGTCGTGCCATGCCGCTCCGACAGCCTCCATCATCCTGGCGTTGCCCACGCAGACCGTGCGGCCTTCCACATTGGCCCTGATGCCCTGACCGGCGATTTCCTCCACGTCCGTGACTGAACAGCCGTCGGTCGCCTCGTTGGGGAATGCCGCCCTGAGGGCCTCGCCTATCGGATGGGTGGAGAAATGCTCCACGTGGGCGGCCAGATGCAGGAGCTCGTGCTCAGTGATGGTTGCGGGGGCTGCTGTTCCGGGCTTTGCGGCTGTCTCCGGATGCACGGCCTCCACTGCGAACTCTCCGCGGGTGAGGGTGCCGGTCTTGTCGAATACCACGGTCCCGACATTTGCCAGGGAGTCCATGAAACTGCTGCCCTTGATGAGGATGCCTCTGCGGGAGGCGCCGCCCAGACCGCCGAAGAAGGTGAGGGGGACGCTGATTACCAGGGCGCAGGGGCAGGATACCACCAGGAAAATGAGGGCGCGGTGGAGCCAGGTGGCGAAGGTGGCTGAGAAGCCGGAGAAGCCGTTTCCGGACAGCAGCGGCGGTACTAGTGCCAGCAGGAGGGCGGCGGAGACCACTATAGGGGTGTAGATGCGGGCGAAGCGGGTGATGAAGGATTCGCTGCGGGACTTGCGGGAGTCGGCATTTTCCACGAGGCGGATGATCTTCGAGACGGTGCTCTCGCCGAAGGTCTTCGTGGTCCTGATGCGGAGGACGCCCGAGAGGTTGATGCAGCCGGAGGCCACTTCGTCACCTTTTTCGACATCCCGGGGCAGGCTCTCGCCGGTGAGGGCCACGGTGTTGAGGGAGGAGGAGCCTTCGATGACGGTGCCGTCGAGGGGTATTTTCCCGCCGGGTCTGACAACGATGATTTCTCCTATGTTCACTTCTTCGGGGGAGACGGTCCGGGTCTGCCCGCCGCGCTCCACCTCGGCTGTGTCCGGGCGGATTTCCATCAGGTGGGAGATGCTGTCGCGGCTGCGGCCCTCGGCGTAACTCTCGAACAGTTCTCCTACTGCGAAGAACAGCATGACGAAGACCGCTTCCGGGAATTCGGTCTCCGCTCCGGGCAGGAAACCGATGCAGAGGGCACCGATGGTGGCCAGGGACATGAGGAAGTGCTCGTTGAAGATGTTTCCGCGGGCAATGCCTTCGGCCGCTTCTTTCAGGGTGCCGGTGCCGATGAGCAGGTAGGGGACGAGGTAGACCAGGAGCAGCTGCCAGGTCTGCAGGGCGCAGTATTTCTCGATGAGGACGGCTGCGGCGAGCAGGACGGCTGTGACGGCGATGAAGGTTATCTGCCGCTTTGTGCTGCTGTGGGCGTGGCGGTGCTCGTGCTTGTGCTCGTGCATGTTGTGCCCCTCTGTGTCCTCATGGGTGTGACATCTGTGACAGCTGTGGCTGCCGTGAGCCTTGCCGTCGGATTTCAGCAGGTTTTCGCTTTGTATTGGCTGTGTCTGCAGCTCATTTCCCTGAGGTATCGCACGCTGTTGCTGTTCTCTCATAACTTTCCATTTTTGTTTATGGTGCGAAGTTACAGATGCCGGGATGCAACTAAGTTTCAGAGGACGGGCCGGATGTCAGTTTGCAACCGGGTTGCATGTGCGGTATTGTGGCGTGCGGTTATGCCTGGCGTTTGGAGCACTCGGGGCAGAGACCTTTCACGGTGTAGTTGATGGTCTCGATACGATAACCTTCCGGCAGGGCGACTACGGGTATCTTGACGTCCTCGATGCAGAATGTCCGGCGGCACTCCTCGCAGTAGAAATGGATGTGGCGGTTCTCGACCCGGCAGACAGTGGACTCACAGCGGCATATCTCGTATTTTGTGGATCCGCTGCCGTCCTCGAACGAATGAATTGCGTGATGTTCGAGCAGGACGTTGAGGGTGCGGAATATCGTGGACTTGTCCATGGTCTCCAGTTCTGTTTCCAGTTCGGTCATGGATACGGGATGAGTGAGCTCCGAGAGTTTCTGGAGTACGAGGATGCGGGCCGCGGTCGGGTGGATGCCGTGGGCCTGGAGCTGCTGTTCGATAGTTGTTCCGTCTGTCATATCCGTAGGTTTTCTGGGTGCGAAGATGGAAAAAAGTGCTGAGAAATGAAAGATAATTCGTCGAAAGCTGCTGTGCATGTGTCAGTATCTGTGCCTATGCCTATGGGACTGAATTGCCCGTTGCTTAGTTGTGTCTGTTTTGAGCTGCTGGCTGTAACTTGGTGATTATCGGTGGTTTTTCTGATTTCTTCGGATAACAGATCAGTTCATCCTCCCCAGTATCTGAACCGGACTGATTCCCGTAACACGCTTTGCACAAATGATTTAGACAAATGGCCTCGGTGCAGACTAAATAAATAAACGTCAGTGACGCACAGCCCGCAGCCCCTCCGGCAGCACCGGCATAGCCCCCTCGCACGAACAGACATAGGCGGAGACATTAACCGCCAGACGATGCGCTTCCTGAATGGATAGTCCGCGAATCAAAGCAGACGCGAACGCAGCCGTAAAGGAATCTCCAGCGCCCACTGTATCAGCGACCTTCACCTTCGGCGTATCGAGAAAGGAGACATCCTCTCCACCGGAGGCAAACACGTAACTGCCCTGCACGCCGCATGTCAGAATCAGAATTTTCAAATCAAACTGGTGCATGAGCCTTCTGCACAGTTCAGTAGAGTCTACGCCCGTCAGAGACAGCATACCGGAAAGGACAGTCAGTTCTTCCTCATTTATCTTGAGAATATTACATTGCCGAAGAGCATCCATGACGACATCACGGGTGTAGAAATGTTGCCTCAGGTTGATATCCAGGATGCGCCACTGTCCCTCCCCGGCTGGAACAGCATCGACAAAACGGGAAACAGTCCGGCATGACACCGGACTGCGGCGGGCGAGTATTCCGAAACAGACTGCCCTCGTCCGTGATGCCAGCTGCCTGAGAGCGGAAGTCCAGGGGATATTGTCCCACGCGGCCTGCATACGGATATCATACCGGGGCACTCCATCTGCATCAAGCTCGACACCTACAGTACCTGTCGGGAAATCAGTCATTCCGATCAGGATATTAAATCCGGGACCAAGCCTCTGCCCCTTTGACACACCGCTATCTGTCAGACCGGTACATCCCGGCAGCGGATACGCCGACATGGTTTCCACCAGCTCCCTGACAGCTGCTTCCCCGGCCTCATCCCTTCCCACCGCACTCACCAGCACGGACTCCAGACCGAATTGAGAAACATGGTACGCAAAGTTTGCAGGAGCGCCACCAAGCCTGCGCCCGCCCGGCAGCATATCCCAGAGAAGTTCTCCGATTCCGACTACGAATTCTTTTTCCATATCCACAAAAACGTTTTTTCGGTAAATATACGTAGAAGCCGAGAGCATAGCAAATCTATTTGCTATGCCGAGGCGCAACAGTATAAATGGCGAAGCCAAATATACGCAGAAGAATTACACATGATACACACATCTTTCTGCCTGTTCCTGGGCAATCTTCCATTCTGAGCGCAGCATACTGACCACTTCCATGCTCTGCTCCCAGGTCAGTTGCGCAAAACTGGCGCTGCCATACCGCGGTACGAGCTCGGTATCCACCAGTTCGCACAGCAGCTGGTCCGGCACCAAGAGCCGTCCATGCCCCTTCTCGTACTTCAGCCAACTGTCCAAATCCGCCTCATCCCCTTCCACAGACTTAAGAGTCACCGGACTGACAGACGCATTCTCCTCCATCTGCTCCTTCTCCCACTTCGGGCCGGAGTATCTGGTAGTAAAATACATAAACCTGCCTGAAGTAACGAACAGAGTCTCCACCATCCGGTAATCGACAATACTCATCGGGTCTATCATCCCCTCCCTATCGCCGCCATAGCACTTGGGCAGGGGCGTCTTCTCCCGCTTGATCACAGGCGCACTGCCGATACTGTAAAGAGAGCCGGGATAGGCGAAATAACATACCGCCGAAGAGTACGGATAGACAAATGGATTGCCCACCAGGCCATGGTGCACCGGATTGCGGATAATATATGCCAGAAGCGTGACAATATGCAGGTTACCGGCCACCTCAAGCACTTTACGCGATACCTTGGGCAGACTCACCCTGCCCCGCCCACACACTGCTCTCACCGTGATTCAGCGTGCTGCATCCATATCCTTGGTACGGGTTCAGCCTTAATCTGAACGTGAAATATTTTGGCAACAACAAGTTATTCAGCAATTTACAGCAATGCATCCGGTTCAGATGCCATTGATATGGGGTCAATCTGAACTGAGCTAATTCCAGTCAGCAGCCGACAATCAAGGCATTTCACTCTAGTGCACAGTTCAGATGGGGAACAAAGGGAGAATGGGTACGAAACGGGACAGAGTGAAAAGAATCGATGAGATGCAGAATAAAAAATTCGGAGAGTGATAGGAGTGCCGGAGAAGTTAAAGGACAAGGGAAGCAGGGGCGCAGGAATGATGCGGGGAAAAAACAACCGCCCCGGTCATCAGACTGGAGCGGTCGGTCAAAAACAAACGAGTATGTATTACAAAAATTACTCTGCTGCGTTGTCGCGGTTGCCTCCGCGGGGGCGGCGGTCACGGCGGCGGCCTCCGCGTCCGCGGCGGTCGTCACGGCGCTCACCTGAGCCTCCGGTAGGCTTTGCGAATGTACCTACGTTGGGGGAGAGGTCACGCTTGCCATAAACCTCACCGTTGCAGATCCATACCTTGATACCAAGAACGCCTACCTTGGTGTGGGCCTCGGCGAGAGCGTAGTCGATATCGGCACGGAAAGTATGCAGGGGGGTACGGCCTTCCTTGTAGAGTTCCTTGCGGGCCATCTCAGCTCCACCGAGGCGGCCGCTGATAAGGATCTTGATACCCTCGGCTCCCATACGCATGGTGCTGGCAACTGCCATCTTGATGGCACGGCGGTAAGATACACGGCCCTCGACCTGACGGGCGATGTTGTTGGCCACGATGTTGGCGTCGAGTTCAGGTCTCTTTACCTCGAAGATATTGATCTGTACCTCCTTGTTGGTGATCTTACGGAGCTCCTCCTTCAGCTTGTCAACCTCCTGGCCGCCCTTGCCGATGATGGCGCCGGGACGGGCTGTATGGATGGTCACTGTGATGAGCTTGAGTGTCCTCTCGATGACAATCTTGGAGAGGTTGACTTTGGAGATACGGGCATTGAGGTACTCACGTATCTTGGAGTCTTCGAGCAGCTTTGCTGCATAGTCATCCCCGCCGTACCAATTGGAGTCCCAGCCGCGGATGATTCCTATTCTGTTGCTGATAGGGTTGAT
>CALUPK010000016.1 GCA_944322575.1 uncultured Bacteroidales bacterium
CCTCGGCGACCGGGAGAGCCGCACCCGCCATCCGCTGATGAGCCGGGTGGACGCCTGCACCGCGGAAGTGGTGGAGAAGTTCAGGTCATACGGCATCGAGACGACTTTCGAATGGAATCCCGGCAACCACTTCGACCATCCGGAGCTCCGCATGGCCCGGGCCCTCGCCTGGCTGCTGCGCTGAGGCTCAGAAGCACTCCCGGAGTATCCGGACGACGTTTCCGGCCTTGCCCATGGTGTAGAAATGCACTGCGGGCACACCGTGGGCGAGCAGGTCCCGGCACTGGGCTATGCACCAGTCAGTACCTATGCGGTAGACGGCCTCGTGGTCTTCTCCGGCGGCATTTAGCTCCGAAGTCAGCTCGACCGGGATATCTATCGAGAAGGCCTGAGGCAGCAGGGAGATCTGGCGGGATGAGGTTATGGGCTTGAGGCCGGGGATGACCGGAACGGTGATGCCGGCGGCGCGGCAGCGGTCCACGAAACGGTAGTAGACGGAGTTGTCGAAGAACATCTGGGTGATGATGTAGTCGGCTCCGGCGTCTACCTTCCGCCGCAGGTTCTCGATGTCGGTCTCTATGTTCGGGGCCTCGAAATGCTTCTCGGGGTACCCTCCCACTCCGATACAGAACAGATCCCGGCTCTGCTCGAAACGTCTTACGGCCTCCACCAGCTCTCCGGCGTACCTGTAGCCTCCCTCGCAGGGCACGAACCGCCTCTCTCCTGCCACGCTGTCCCCGCGCAGAGCCATGATGTTCTCCACCCCGAGGAAACGCAGGTCGCTGAGCTTATTCTCCACGTCCGCTGCGGTATTGCCTCCGCAGATGACATGGGGCACGACATCGATTTTATAGGCCGACATGAGGGCCGTGCATACGGCCACCTCGCTCACCTTGTTGCGCACTATGTGCCGTGTCAGCGAGCCGTCGGCTTCCTGCCGGTACTCATACTCGTCCCGGTGGCAGGTGACGTTGATGTACCTCGGCGAGAATTCCATGAACGGGCGCACCGACTCGACTAACTCCGCACGGCTGATGCCTTTGAGCGGAGGGACTATCTCGATCGACGGAAACGGCCGGTGAGCCTCATGCAGTATATCCTTTATCTTCATTTTTCAGAGTCCATTAAAAGATGCCCCAACAGTGCCGTACCCTCTGCCTCTGCCAGTCCGCGGCGGCGGCAGTAATCCCGGAACTGCTGCCTGCCTATCCTCCGTATATCGGGATAGACGGCCTCCTGGTGAACAAATATCATTCCGCATACCGATGCGTCCGGAGTCATGCCGTAGCTCTCGCTGAGGGAGATTCCCAATCTCCCGTCCCCGTCTATAAGATGCAGTATATCAGCCTTGACCGAATGGTCGGGGAAGGAGGGATAGCCCGCCGCAGGCCGTATGACCCGCATCCCGGGAACTGCTTTCCGTACACGGTCCTCAATCATTGTGGAAGCGGCTTCGGCCAATGTATCCAGCACGGCCTGTCCGACCAGGTCCTGCTCTCCCGGTGCATCGGCACTCACGGCGAACAGGGCGCAGGGCGAGGTCATCCCGGACTGAGCGGGCGGCACGAAATCGGCTAACGACATACAGGCCTTCCCTCCGCCGGGCAGCGCGGAGGCCTCCTCCTGCCGCAGCATCGGTATCCCGAAGCATTCCCCGTCCCCGTGCAGACGGACGGTGTCATCCTCCGCGCAGGCATCGAACCACCTGAGAGCCGCCATTATCCTCAGACCGCCGTCCCGCCCGAGGGCGGAAATCCTCCCGAAAGCCTCCTCCTTCAGTTCGAGGACTGCCTGTTCCGGGGCATTTTTCATCCGGCACACCGCCATGAACAGCTTCCAGTCAAAGTAAGGCATCACTTCCTCCGCCGTAACTGCCTGCGGAGGCATCGGCTCCATCCTCAGATCTTCCCGGCGCAGGAAGCTCTCTGGGGCAAATGCAGGAGGTGCGGCCGTCTCTCCGCGGGCATCCCGGCTCCGGTACAGCCTGCGGAGCTCTTCCTGCCTGCGGTGCTCCTGCTCCACGAACCGCTGCGGGTCGAGCATGTAGCGCTTGGCCATCACGGCTGTTGCCGAGGCATCGGCACAATAGAAGACGTAGTCATACAGCGGAGCGAGCTTGACGGCAGTATGCAGGGCGGACGCGGTGGCTCCGCCGATGAACAGCGGCACAGTCATCCCGCGTGCGGACATCTCCCGGCAAAGCTCCTCCATCTGATAGAGGGAGGGAGTGATGAGTCCGCTCGCTCCCACTATATCGGCGTTGTGGGCAAGTGCGGCGTCGATTATCTTGTCCCGTTCGACCATCACCCCGAGGTCTGTCACATCGAAGCCGTTGCAGCTCAAGACTATGGCTGTGATATTTTTACCTATGTCGTGGACATCTCCCTTGACTGTCGCTATCACTGCCCGCGGCTTGGAGGAAGTTGCGGCGCCGGTCTCATTGGCCCCGGCCATATACGGCTGGAGGATATCCACGGCCTCCTTCATTATCTTAGCGGACTTGACCACCTGCGGCAGGAACATCTTGCCCTGCCCGAAGAATTCCCCTACTGTCTCCATTGCCTCCATAAGGGTCTCTTCTATGACCTTGACGGCGCTGCCTTTTTCCTTCATTACAGCCAGAATGTCGCTGCCGAAAGACGGAGATGCGCTGCCCTTGACGACTGCCGACCTGACTCTGTCCGCGGGAGTGCCTGCGTCTGCAGAAGGGACTGCACCCTGATGAGGGATGCTGCCGGAGCTGTCCTTTCCGGATGACGCGGACTCTGCAGCCATCCGTGAAGCCGTCTCTATCAGCCTATCCGTGGCATCAGGACGGGTGTCGAATATCACGTCCTCGATCCGTTCCCTGAGCTCGGAGTCGATGTCATCGTACACCACGAGCATCGAGGGATTGACTATGGCCATGTCGAGTCCGGCTTTGACGGCATGGTAGAGGAAAACGGAGTGCATGGCCTCGCGGACCCGGTTGTTGCCGCGGAAGGCAAATGAGAGGTTCGATATGCCGCCGGAGGTAAGGGCACCGGGAAGATGTCCCTTGATCCAGCGCACGGCGTCGATGAAGTCCACTCCGTAGCGGGAGTGTTCCGGAATGCCGGTGGCGATGGAGAGGATGTTGACGTCGAAGATGATGTCCTCAGGGGGAATGCCGGCTTCCCGGGTAAGGAGGCGGTAGGCTCTCGCACAGATTTCCGTCTTGCGGGCAAAGTCCGTGGCCTGTCCCTTCTCATCGAAGGCCATCACGACCATGGCGGCTCCGAGGGCGCGTATCCCGCGGGCCCGGCGCAGGAACTCCGCTTCTCCGTCCTTGAGGCTGATGGAGTTGACTATCGATTTGCCCTGGGCGTTCTTGAGTCCGGCCATAAGGGTCTCCTCATGCGAGGAGTCGATCATCAGGGCGGCCCGGGCGACATTGGGGTCGTTGGAAATATAGCGGGTAAATACGGTCATCTCGGCCGTCCCGTCGAGCATTGCATCGTCCATGCTCACGTCGATGACCGTGGCTCCGTCAGCTATCTGGCCGGCGGCTATGCCTATGGCCTCCGGATAATGCCCGGAAGCTATGAGTTTGGCAAACTTGCGGGAGCCGGCCACGTTGGTCCTCTCCCCTATGTTGGTGAAGCGGCTGCGCTGGACGTCTATGGTGACGGTCTCCAAGCCGCTGACTTTCAGTATGCGGTGATCCGGCTCTGCGGGAATGGGCCGCGGCGCTGTACCTTTCAGGGCCATAGCGATGGCCCGGATGTGCTCAGGAGTGGTACCGCAGCAGCCTCCGGCGATGTTGAGCAGTCCTTCCCGGGCCATGGCCAGCATGTCGGCCGCCATCTTCTCCGGGGTCTCGTCGTAGGCGCCCATCTCGTTGGGCAGGCCGGCGTTGGGATAGCAGCTTACGGCGCACCGGGCAAATGAGGCCACATCCCGTATCAACGGCGAGAGCCCGGACGCCCCGAAAGAGCAGTTGAGCCCGAATGACAGCAGGGGATAATGCTGCACAGCGGTGTAGAAAGCCTCCAGAGTCTGGCCGGTCAGCGTCCTGCCGCTGCGGTCCCCTACCGACACGGATACCATCACCGGGAAATTCCCATCCGGGAAGAGCCGGTAGACGGCATACAGGGCCGCCTTGGCATTGAGGGCGTCGAAACAGGTCTCTATCAGAAGCATGTCCACTCCTCCGCGCACCAGTGCGTCTATCTGCTCCCGGTACACCTCGGCCATGTCGTCGAAGCTGCAGTACCTGCATGCCGGATCGTTCACGTCCGGAGAGAGCGACAGGGACTTGGAGGTCGGCCCTATGCTTCCGGCCACATATACCCTGCGGCCGGAGGCGGCATACTCATCCGCCACTCTCCGGGCTGCCGCCGCTCCGGCATACGCCATCTCCGCCGCCCTGTCCTGCAGGCCGTAGTCGCTCTGCGAGATGCGGTTGGAACTGAAAGTATTGGTTTCGATGATGTCGGCTCCGGCCTCGATGTATTCCCGGTGAATCCGCTCTATCACGTCCGGCTGCCCGAGGTTCAGCATATCGTTGTTCCCGTCGGCGCGGCGGGCATATCTTTGAATCATGGTGCCCATGGCTCCGTCCAGGATGAGGATTCGGTCCCGGGGCACGGCTATTGCGCTCATATTGTCCTGAATTGAGAATTTTTATATCAGTGCGTCACGGTATTTGTTCCCGCTTCCGGCACTGCCTCCGGTCTCCAAACGGATGACGAAAGGCTCACCCGGATCAGCGGACGGCATGCGGACATTGTACTCGTTGCGGGCGGTCTCGATGACTTCGAGCGCCCGGCCTCCGTCCATCATGACCGCCGACTCCACGCTCACGTCCTTGGGGGTCTTGACTGTCAGCAGCGAGGAATAAGGATAATAGAAGATATAGTCTATGCGGTCGCGTTCATCGGCATCGGGGGTCCAGGTAAGGCGCTCGACGGGTATCAGGGGATTGTCGGCCGGGAAGGTAAATCCGGGATGGGACAATACGTCGGGGAACTGCTCGCGGTAGGTGTCAATGTATCCGGCATTGTCTAACATCAGGGGCACAGTCCAGGGAATGATGAGCCCGTTGTGGTCGTACAGGTCCTTGGTCTCCCAGGTCCAGTCCAAGTGGGACGGTTCGTTGAAGTCTCCGCCGAGGATGACGATTCTACCCGCCTCGATGTCCTTGCCGGCAGCGGCGATGAACTCCCGGATGGCGTCGTCGCGCTGCGAGGCGTCATTGACCTGCAGCACCTCGAGGACGGTCTGCGGGATGGGAATCTTCTCCCATGTGGAGCCGTCGTAGCCGCGGACATTGTAATAGGCGTCATTGAGGTAGTCTAAATGGGCAGTGTACACCGCGATCTCCCGTCCGCCTATCTCCGAGACCATCCGGTAGATGCTGCCGTGGTCCCCGTTCTCCGGAAATACCGTAGTGGAGTCCGTTATCGGATGCCGGCTCAGCAGCCCGGAGTCGTAACTGTAGAACGAATAGTATTCCAGTCCTCTCTCACGCAGCGAGGCCACTATACGGTCGCAGAACCGTGTCCCGTGATAGTTGCGTACCTCGCTGAAAGTCACGAAATCCGGCCTGAGCCTCTCGATCTCGTCCACTATCGCGTCATATCCTCCGGGAACCATCGTCCCCTCCTGCCAGATATTCCACTGCAGGACAGTAAATTCCGTCTTTTGCTCCATCGAACCTGCAATCATCGGCAGGGAAATCAGAAAAACAACAATTATCAGAATCTTTCTCATTTCAAATCTTTTTTTTCAGCCTGCAAATATAAAACAATTACCCGCACTCTTTCCACAGTCATTCCTGTTTCCGGTTGACCGGAAGGTGCCGGAGAAAGTGCCTTTTCGCCACCACCTTCTCGATTTCGTTATAAACCGACCGGCATCAGAAGCACCTCTCGCCGGTATTCCTGATTTCAGTTGACCGGAAGGTGCCGGGGGAAAAGGCATTTCGCCACCACCTTCTCGATTTCGTTATATGCAGACTGGCATCAGAAGCACCTCTCGCCGGTATTCCTGATTTCGGTTGACTGGAAGGTGCCGGGAAAAGTGCCTTTTCTCCACCACCTTCTTGATTTCGTTATGAGCGGACCGTCCTCAGAAGCACCTCTCGCCGGTATTCCTGATTTCAGTTGACCGGAAGGTGCCGGGGGAAAAGGCATTTCGCCACCACCTTCTCGATTTCGTTATATGCAGACCGGCATCAGAGGCGTCCGTCGCCGCACTGCCGTCACCTCCATTCCCCTTCGGCCACCACGAAGACCCTGCCGCCGACCCGGGTCGAATAAAGCCCGCCGGCCGCATCATACGAGGCCTCGACATGGAGCCGCGAGGGCCGTCCCATCTCGCTGCCCTGACTCACCGTATAGCTGAGACTCCGCGCCCCGCCGAAGAAGCCGTGCCGGAGCAGCCAGCACGCTAAGTCGCCGTTGGCACTGCCCGTAGCCGGATCCTCGAGGAAGCCGGGGTCCTCCATAAACACCCTTACCCGCAGACTGCCGTCCGGCATCGGCACGAAGTACAGCAGACTGCACGCATAGTGCCGGTCGATGAACCGCTGCCGTTCGTCGTAGTTGACCCGGCAGCGCTCGAGGGCCTCGACGGACCGCAGAGGGGTGATCACAGCCTCTAACCCGGTCGACACCCATTGGACCGGAAAATCGTCCCGGACGTCGTCCTCCGACAGTGACACCGCAGCCACCGCCGCATCCCGGGGCAGAATCTCTCCGAACACTGGCTGATTCTGCGTCATGACACCCATGCCGTCCGGAGCGAAGTCCACCGGAATCTGCCCGGCCCTTAGGTTGAGCAGCACCCGCGACGGCCGTCCGACCTCGAGCATTTCCCTGATGACGTATGCCGTCCCGAGCGTAGGATGTCCGGCGAACGGTACCTCACAGGAGGTCGTGAATATACGCACGTCATAGCCTCCGTCGGCCTGACGTCCAGACATGATGAAGGTCGTCTCGGAAAAGCCTATCTCTATGGCTATCCGCTGCATCTCGGCATCAGAGACAGGCCGGTCGGGGATGAGGACGGCTAACGGATTGCCCTGATATTTCGCCTCGGCGAAACAGTCTACGATATAGAATCTCATTCGGTATGTGTTTTAGATTCCAAAGATAGCGATATTCCCGCCCACTATAAATAAAACAACTATGTTAGGCCGTAATACGCGTTCTAACATAGTTGTTTTCCAACCTAATTATTAACCTATTAACACTGTATCATCATTCTCCCTTACTGCCTGAGAACATGGCCGTATGCCTGAGCACCTTCGCATCGACATAGAAGACTATCTCCTCAGCGATATTGGTCAGATGGTCGCCGGTGCGCTCGAGCTTGCGGAAGATGCTGCCGAGCCCCATGACCACCGGAAGCTCGTCCGTATGCTCCCGGGCGTACTCCACCAGGATGCTGTCGGAAGCGGCCTTTAGCCGGTCCAGCTCGTCGTCCATATCGATGACAGAGGAGGCCTTCGAGGGATTCTCGTCCATCAGGGAGGACTGCAGCCCGTTCATCATCTCCAGCACGATGTCGAACATCCGCTCCAGCTGGAGCCTGTCCACCAGATCCGCATCCAGTTTCTCCACATCCGTCTCCTTGACGAAGCGGGCGATGCTGTAGGCGTAGTCCCCGATGCGCTCGAGGTCGCTGTTGATCTTGAGCATGGCCAGCACGAAGCGCAGGTCCACTGCCACGGGAGTGTAGAGGGCGATGAAGTCCTCCACCTGAGTATCTATCTTGATGTCCTGTGCATCCACCAGGCGCTCGCGCACCCATATCTGCTGGGCTATATTGCGGTCCATGCCGAGCACCGCCTGCCGGGCCTGGTCCATCTGACTGTACACCATAGCCCACATGCGGTAGACCTCGTTGCGGAGCTGGGTGAGTTGCTGATCTACGAATTTTACCATATCCTGTAATATTTTTGTCTGTTAACCGAAACGTCCTGTGATGTAGTTCTGGGTGGCCTCCTTGTGAGGATTCGTAAAGATAGTCTTGGTATCGTCATACTCGACCATCTCACCCATATAGAAAAATGCCGTCCTGTCGCTGACCCTCGCCGCCTGCTGCATGTTGTGCGTGACGATGACGATGGTCACCTGGCTGCGCAGCTCGCTGATAAGCTCCTCCACCTTGGCTGTCGATATCGGGTCGAGGGCCGAGGCCGGCTCATCCATCAGCAGCACCGAGGGGGACACTGCCATGGCCCGGGCGATGCAGAGCCTCTGCTGCTGGCCTCCCGAGAGGGCAAATGCCGACTCGCCGAGCTTGTCCTTGACCTCATCCCAAAGGGCTGCCCCGCGCAGGGACTCCTCCACCCTCTCCCGGATGTAGGCCCTGTCCTTTATACCGTTGACCCGCAGGCCGTAGGCCACATTGTCAAATATGCTCTTGGGGAAGGGATTGGGCCTCTGGAAGACCATCCCCACATTCTTGCGCAGCTCGTCCACATGGACATCCGCTCCGTAGATATCCTGCCCGTCGATGAGGATCTGCCCCTCGAGCCGGGTGCCGGGTATCAGGTCGTTCATCCGGTTGAACAGCCGCAGGAAGGTGGACTTGCCGCAGCCGGAGGGCCCGATGAAGGCGACCACCTGATTCTGCGGTATCTCCATCGATATACCCTTCAGGGCGTGGAAGGCCCCGTAGTAGAAATTAACGTCCCTTGCTTCGATTTTCTCCATTTATTTTATCTTTAACCGTTTTTCAAAATATTTTCTGAGTCCTCCCGCCAGCAGATTGATAATCAGGACAATGATAATCAGCACTAAGGCCGTTCCATAGGCTATCGGCTGCTGCGCCTCGATGTCCGTGCCGCTGGTCGAGATGACGTAGAGGTGGTATGGCAGGGCCATGCACTGGTCAAATATGGATGCGGGCAGCTGGGGGAAGAAATAGGCGGCGCAGGTGAAAAGAATCGGCGCGGTCTCTCCCGACACACGGCCGAGGGAGAGGATCAGGCCGGTGATGATGCGCGGCATGCCCATGGGCAGCACCACCTTCCAGATGGTCTGGAGCTTGGTGGCTCCGAGGGCCAGGCTTCCCTCGCGGATAGCGGCGGGAATGTCCTTCAGGGCCTCCTCCGTGGTGCGGATGACCAGCGGCAGGGAGAGCAGTCCGAGGGTCAGGGAGCCGGCTAAGATGCTGTCGCCGAAGCCTAAGTATTTGACGAACAGGGCCATGCCGAAGAGTCCGAAGACTATCGAGGGCACTCCGCTGAGGTTGTTGGTCATCAGGCGGATGAAGCGCACCACCCACCCTTTTGAGGCGTATTCGTTCATGTAGATGCCGCTCATGATGCCTATCGGGAAGGCCACCACGGCGCTTCCGAGCATCAGCAGCAGGGTTCCCACTATCGCGGGGAAAATACCGCCGGCGGTCATTCCGTCCTCCGGGGCCTTGGTCAGGAAGTCCCAGCTCAGGACTCCGGCGCCCTTGTAGATGATGAAGCCGAGGATGGCAAAAAGCACTAAGACAATAAAATAGCTCAGCACCCGGAATACGGTGAAGGCCGCGGCCTGCGAGCGCCGCTTGCGGAGGTGGTAGCCGGTGGGATATACTGGGGTATTCATGGGTCGTTACGAGTTTTTGGCCTTGTTGCGGTGGGAGATGTACTCCACGCAGAGGTTGATGAAAAATGTGATGAAAAAGAGGAGCACGCCTAACAGGAAGAGGGACTGGTAGTGCGCTCCGCCGGCAGGGGCCTCTCCGAGCTCTGCGGCAATGGTCGCGGGGATGGTCCTCAGCGGCTCGAGAATCGAATGAGGGGTTACGGCGGCGTTGCCTGTCACCATGAGCACGGCCATGGTCTCTCCTATCGCCCGTCCTATGCCGAGCACCACTCCGGAGGCAATGCCGGACATCGACGAGGGTATCACCACTTTGGAAACGGTCTGCCATTTCGAGGCACCCAGGGCCAGGGAAGCCTCCCGCAGAGCCCTGGGGCAGTTGCGCATGGCATCCTCTGCCACAGTCACGATGGTAGGCAGAGCCATGATGGCCAGGACAATACTGCCCGCCAGCCCGCTCTCTCCCACCGGCAGGCCGAAGACATGCTGCAGCAGGGGCACGATGATGATCAGGCCGAAGAAGCCGTAGACCACCGAAGGGATGCCGTTGAGCAGCTCGATGACGGGCTTGAGGACATTCCTCACCCGCTCAGGGGCTACCTCGGCCATATAGACCGCTATGCTGATGCCGAAAGGCAGGGCAAAGAGTATCGCGAAGAAGCTCACCCACAGCGTGCCGGCCAGCAGGGGCCACATGCCGAACAGGGGTGCGGGGGTGGCGGTCGGAAACCATTCGCTGCCGCTCAGCACCTCGGCCGGGGAGATGGCATTGTCCTCTATAAGGTTAAGCTGCGCCCCCTCCTCCACCATGCTCTCGGGGATAAAGGCGATCATCCCGGGAGTGGCGGCTATCAGGGAGTCAATCTTCCCCGCCGCATATTCGTACTGCGCTCCGAGTTCCTCCTCGGTAAAATATTCGTCGGCATCCTCTAAGCGGAAAGTAACTATCTCCATGTCCGGACCGCCGAGTCCGCTCCAGCTGGTGATGTCCTCGTCGAAGACGGCCTTGATCTCGGCGGCGGTCAGTTCCTTTACCGGATTGTCCTTGTGCACGGCTAAGACGTAGCCCTCCTCGATGACCTTCTCACGGAAAAGCCCCGCTCCCTCCGTGAAGAGGAAGCCGATAATCAGCAGGATAACGAGGCTCGTGACGAAGCCGCTGGCGGTCAGCAGCCACTTGACGGCCTTCTCGAGGAAGCGCTTCATCTCTGCACGGCCTCCCCGCCGTCACCTTCCATTCTCACCGGCACGAAACCCTGTTCCAGCACCGATTTCTGCCCTTCGGGCGAGAGGGCGTATGATATGAAGGAGCTGACTGTCTGCTCCTTTGTCGCGTCATAGTAGTAGTACAGCGGGCGCACTATCGGATAGGAGCCGTCAGCCGCTGTCTCCACCGAGGGCACCGCGTAGTGCTCTCCTCCGTCGTAGGACACCGCCAAAGGCTTCACATACCGGTTGAGATAGGCCAGGCCGATGTAGCCGATGGCCCCCTTGGTCTGCTTGACGGACTGGATGATGGCCCCGGTCGCGGGCATCGAGAGGATGCTGCTCATGTAGTTCTTGTTGTCTAAGACGCTCTCCTTGAAGAACTCGTAGGTGCCGGAGGATGTCTCGCGGGAGTAGACCACTATCTTGCGGTCCTCGCCGCCCACCTCCTTCCAGTTGGTGATCTTGCCGCGGAAGATGTCCTCGAGCTGCTCGCGGGTGAGCTGAGTGACGGGGTTCGAGGGATTGACCACCACCGCTAAGGCGTCGTAGGCCACTATGACCTCCCGGGCCTCCAGACCGGCCTCGGCAAACTTCATTTTCTCCCCGAACTTGATGCGCCTCGAAGCCATCGCGATGTCGGTCGTATTCTCCATCAGAGCCGCTATGCCGACTCCCGAGCCGCCGCCGGTGACGATGACCTCCCCCTCGGGATGCTCCTCGAGGTAGTCTTCAGCAAGTTCCTGTGTAAGCGGGAGAAGTGTGTCGCTGCCCTTGACCCGCTGGGCCTGAGCCGACCCGGCAGCGAGCATTGCGACAAATACGGAAATAAGAATCTTTTTACGGTTCATCTCTGTATTTTCCGCCGGGATTTGTCCCGACAGGCCGCAAAGATATCAGCCTCTTACGAGTCCGCAAGAGGCTGACATAAGGTTTCATCTTTCCGTAACGGTATTTTAACGGCTTTGTAACAACAGGGCGCTTCAGAAGCCGGCATGCTCCTGAAGCCTCTCACGGCTCTCTAAACCGCGGTTCTTCTCCCCGGCGTAGGTCCACTCGATACGGTCCTCGAGGGTCTGCCCGTCCGGAGCGGTGATGGAGGTAACGCGCTTCTCCCGGTCGGTATTGCGGCGCTGGGTCAGGTAGAGCACCGGTTCCTCGCTCCAGTTGGCCTTGTACCAGTAGTACGAATCCTTTTTAACCTGACGGTCGAAGGTAACTAATCCTTTCATGTTCCGGGCCGGAATACCACCCCTTTCCCACATCGGGCAGGCGAAGTCAAACATGTTCCAGAGATAGGAGGCGATGATGTACGGATGGCGCGATATGACGGCCCACTGGTACTCGTGGGTCTTGGTCTGGAAGGTCTCGGGGTAGAACTGCCTGGACCAGTCGAGGGATTCGCCGAGGTATTCGGTCTGGTGGGCGGTATTGGCGTCAGCCCCGTACTCAGTGAGCATCAGCTTCATATCGGGATAGTTCTCCTCCAAGCCCTCTACCCAGGCATCGATATCGGTAATCTCCCGTTCGTACCAGCCGTAGTAGCGGTTCATGCCCTGGATATCGGAATTGAGGTTGACCGGATGGTCTGCGTGCCCGTGACCGTTTACGGCCGCAGTGTAGCGGTCAGGGTCCTCTGTCTTGGCTAAGTCGTGCAGGGACTGGGTCAGGGCTGCCGTGTAGGTGTGAGGCTTGTAGACCTCGTTGTGCAGGCCCCAGGTATAGATGGAAGGATGGTTGAAGCTCTGGCGGATGAGCTCCCGCAGCTGACGGTGGGCGTTCTCCCATTCCTCCCCGGTGACTTTATTGACAAACGGTATCTCCGCCCAGACGATAAGGCCAAGCGAGTCGCATTTCGAGTAGATGTAGTCCGACTGCTGGTAGTGGGCCAGACGCACAGTGGTGGCGCCGATGTCCATGATCATGGCTAAGTCCGTGTCATGCTGCTCCTTGGTGAGTGCGCTGCCGGAGCCGAGCCAGTCCTGATGGCGGCAGACCCCGTACATGGGCCAGCGCTCCCCGTTGAGGTAGAATCCCTCCCCGGCCACTATCTCGAACTTCCGCACTCCCAACGGCTGCACCACCTCGTCTATGATGCTGCCGTCCCTCCATATCCTCGATGACGCTTTCTAAAACGAGAGGCTCCGTCCGCAGTCCGCCGTTGTCCAATTTGGTGCGGACAGTTATCCGCGCCGACTCGCGGGAGACATCCTTCTGAGTGATGTACACCCCGCTCGAAGCGTGGTCTGTCACGGCGATATTGCATCTGCCGGTAACTATCAGCGATACCGGACGGTAGATGCCCCCGTACACTCCGAAAAGGAAGTGGTTGACTGGGATGACATCCGGCCGGGAGGCGTTGTCGGCGATGACCGTTATCTCATTGTCCTGTCCGAAGCGCACTTCCTGCTGTATCTCGCAGGCAAATGCCGAATATCCTCCTCGGTGCTCCCCTACCAGCACTCCGTTGACATAGACCCGGGCGCAGCTGCATGTCATCGGCATTCCAGGTATGGGGAAGGGTTACATCTTCCCATGCATCCGCCTCCGCTATGCGGAACTGCCAGCTGTCATTGAAGGACAATACCTGTCGGGCACCTTCCGGACCGTCTGCCGGGAAAGCAGCAGCGGACAATGACGTCAAAAATAGAAAAGTAAAAGGGAACAATAGGAATGATATTCTCATAACGATTTTGTTTTCTTATTTTAACGATATTGTTTTATTATTTATTCGAAAATGAATAAGGCAAATCCTCATCTGCCGTCGCCCTGCTGTAATCCGGTTCAGGACTCATCTCCAGATGCAGGATGCCGCCGCCGAGCAGACCCTCGTGAGTGTAGTAGCTGCGGGTATAGGGCCTGCCGTTGAGCTCGGCCGAGCGGATGTAGCAGCGGTCCGGACCGTTTTCAGGTGCGTCAATGGTCAGGCTCCGTCCGTTCTCGAAGTGCAGCACAGCCTTGCGGAACAGGGGGGAACCGGCGACATACTGGTCGCTTCCGGGGCAGACGGGATAGAACCCGAGGGCCGAGAATACGTACCATGCGGAGGTCTGTCCGTTGTCCTCGTCCCCGCAGTAACCGTCGGGTGTGGGACTGTAGAGGCGGTTCAGGACCTGACGTACCCACCACTGGGCTTTCCAGGGCCGGGCAGCGTAGTTATAGAGGTAGATCATGTGCTGGGCAGGCTGGTTGCCGTGGGCGTAGTTGCCCATATCGGCTACGGCCATCTCCCTTATCTCGTGGATAGGATATCCGTAGTAGCTGTCATCGTAGACAGGAGGCACTGAGAACACCGAGTCGAGCATGGCGGTAAATGTCCCGCGGCCTCCCATCAGGTCGATAAGGCCCTGGGGGTCATGAAAGACGGACCAGGTGTAATGCCAGCTGTTGCCCTCGGTGAAGGCATCGCCCCACTTCAGGGGTGAGAAGGGGGACTGGAACTGTCCGTCGCGGTTGCGGCCGCGCATCAGGTTGGTGGAAGGGTCGAAGACATTGCGGTAGTTCAGGGCCCTGCTCCGGAGGGTGTCTGTCTCCTGCTGCGGCCTGCCGAGGGCCTCTGCCAGCTGGAGGATGCACCAGTCGTTGTAGGCATATTCGAGGGTACGGGCCACATTCTCGGCTATACCGACGTCATAAGGGATGTAGCCGAGGGTGTTGTAGTATTCGTGCCCGAGCCGGCCGGTGGAGGAGACCCGGGGATGAACGTTACGGGTGCCGTGCAGCAGTCCCTCGTACAGGGTCTGCACGTCCTCTACCCTCACGCCCTTGACCCAGGCATCGACGAGGACAGAGGCGGAGTTGTTGCCGACCATGCAGCCGCGGTGGCCCGGACTGGCCCATTCGGGGAAGAAGCCGCTCTCCCTGTACGTGTTGAGCAGTCCTTCCTGTATCTCTTTATTGACCGAAGGATACATGAGGTTGAGCAGAGGGAAGAGGCTGCGGAACGTATCCCAGAATCCGGTATCGGTGTACATGTATCCGGGCAGTACCTCTCCGTTGTAGGGACTGTAGTGGACGGGCCGGCCCTGAGCGTCCATCTCGTAGAGCTTGCGGGGAAAGAGCAGCGAGCGGTACAGACATGAGTAGAATGTCCGGTACTGCTCCTCCGTGCCGCCCTCGACCTCTATCCGGCCCAGAACGTCGTTCCAGACCCGGCGGCCGGCCTCCGCTATCTCCTCGAAGGAGCTGTCTCCGAGTTCCTGCAGATTGCGCTCCGCCTGCTCAAGGCTGATGAATGAGGATGCCACCCTTACATGGACCTGAGCGCCGCGGGCCGTGCTGAAGCCTACTATCGCTCCGGCATGACCGGCCTCCTGCTCCAATGCTCCGGCCTGTATCTCCCCGTCGCGTACGGTCGCCGTATAGGAGAACGGACGGTCGAAGACCATGACGAACCAGTTCCGGAAATTGTCCGGACACCCTCCGCTGTTGCGGGTGCTGTAGCCCACTATCTTGTTTTCCCCGGGGATGACCTTGATATACGAGCCGCGGTCGAAAGCGTCCACCACCACATTGGCACTGTCGCTCTCCGGGAAGGTGAAGCGGAAGATGGCCGCACGCTCCGTGGGAGTCAGCTCCACAGTTACATCTGGCTTGGCTAAATAGACCCGGTAATAGTGCGGCAGAGCGGTCTCGGCCTTGTGGGAGAACCAGCTGGCACGCTCATTCTCATCGAAGACCGGAGTTCCGACTGTGGGCATGAGGGAGAACTGGCCGTAGTCGTTGATCCACGGGCTGGGCTGATGGGTCTGCTTGAAGCCCCGGATCTCCAAATGGGAGTAGACGTAGGCCCAGCCGTCGCCCATCTTTCCGGTCTGAGGTGTCCAGAAGTTCATGCCCCAGGGGCGGGCGATGGCCGGATAGGTATTGCCGGTGGAGAACTCAAATGTGGAGAGGGTTCCCATCAGGGGATTGACATACTTGGTGTAGTCCCGGGCGGTGTCCTCAGCCCGAGAAGTACGGGCCGTAAACCCGCATACCGTAAGGACGGTCAGCACACATGCGAAGTGCAGGAGAGCTGTCTTTTTCATTTTCTGTCGGTTATTTTTGTTCATCGGTCATTTCTATTTCGAGGACACCCCCTGCAGTGATGTCGCTGAAGTCGATCCACCACCTGTCATACGGCTGTCCGTTCAGTCTGATACTCTTGATGTATCTGTTCTCGGGGGAATTGTTCAGGGCCCTTACGGTGAACTCGCCTCCGGCCACCCGGATTACAGCCTCGTCGAAGAGCGGAGAGCCGAGGAAATAGCGTCCTCCGGCAGGCTCCACCTGATAGAAGCCGAGAGACGAGAGGATGTACCACGAGGACATGGCTCCCACATCCTCATTGCCCGAAAGGCCGTCTGGAGCGGCGGAATACAGCTCTGTCAGGATGTAGCGCACCAGGTCGGCGGTCTTGTCCGGCTCTCCGGCCATGGTGTAGAAATAGGCGACATGGTGGCTCGGCTCGTTGCCGTGGGCGTACTGTCCGATGAGGCCTGAGATGTCGGGCGATACGTCCTCTCCCTCCAGCTTGGAGTCAATCGTAAAGAGCGAGTCCAGCTTGCTCAGGAATGCCTCGCGGGAGCCGAAGCAGTCTATCAGCCCCTCGAGGTCCTGCGGTACGAGGAAGGTGTACTGCCAGGCATTGCCCTCGCAGTAGTCGTCGTTGCGGTGCTCCGAGGAGATGGGGTTGAACGGCTCGTGGAAGCTGCCGTCCCGGCCCTTGCCGCGCATGAAGCGGGTCTGCGGGTCGAACAGGTGGCGGTAGGAGCGGCTGCGCTCTATGAAATACTCATAGTCCTCCGTATGCCCGAGCCTCCGGGCCACCTGAGCCACAGCCCAGTCCGCGATGGCGTATTCCATGTCGAAGGCCACCGACTCGTTCATTGTCTCCCAGGGGATGTAGCCGTATTCCTTGCGGGCGGCCATGCCCCTCTCGTCGAGCATAGCGGAGTTCTTCAGTGCCGTGTAGGCCCTCTCCTCGTCCTCGACGTAGCCCTTGAGGACGGCATCGGCTAAGATGCTGATGCCGGGATTGCCGACCATGGTGTTGGTCTCACAGCCCATCAGATGCCATACGGGCAGCTTGCCCTGCTGGTCGTATATCGTCATGAAGGTCTCGGCAATATCCCTCATCTTCTCCGGATGGATCAGGGTCATCAGGGGATGTGCGGAGCGGTAGGTGTCCCAGCACGAGAGGGTCGTGTAGTTGATAAAGCCTCCGTCGGGATGCATCTGTCCGTCAGCTCCGTAGTAGTCTCCGCTCACGTCACAGAACTCCGAAGGGCCTATCATCGTATGGTACAGTGCCGTGTAGAAGACCTTCCGCTGCTCCTCGTCCCGAGTGCCGATGCGGATCTTCGAGAGTTCGCAGTTCCATGCCTGCTTGGCAGCCTCCACGCAGCCTCCGAAGTCCCATCCGGGCAGCTCCGCTGCCATATTGGCCCAGGCATTCTCCACCGACGTGGGGGAAAGGGCTACCTTGACGTAGACCGGTACCCCGGCAGCTGCATCCAAGGATGCGCGGGCGTAGACCCTACGGCCCCTGCCGCTGTCCTGAGCGGACTGTCCGTCGGTGATAACCTCGAGGGAGGTGATGGGGATGGAAAATTCTGCCGCAAAGAACACCTTCTGGTCCGAGGCCCAGCCCTTCGAGAAGCGGTAGCCCTCCACCCTGCTGCCGTCCACCCGGGTTATCCGTGCCTCCACGGGAGAATCCCAGCCGCCGCCGTTCACCAGGTCGATGACCACTGCCGCGTCGTCCGGGGCGTTGAAGGTATATTTGTGGAATCCCACCCGCTTGGTGGCGGTAAGCTCCACATCCACGTCGTAGCGGGTCAGACGGGTGGCGTAGTATCCCGGACGGGCCGTTTCCTTAGAGCGGTCCGAATAGGACCATAGGCCGGAGCCAGGGTCATCCTCCCTGCCGCGGGCGTATGTCACCTCGCCCGTAACCGGCATCAGGGTGATGTCGTGCAGGTCGCCTATGCCCGTTCCGCTCAGGTGGGTGTGGGGAAAGCCGATGACCGTCGAGTCGCTGATGTGGTAGCCGGAGGTCCAGTCCCAGTCCTGGGGGATGCTGGTCGGGCCGAGCTGCACCAGGCCGAAGGGGACGCTGGCCCCGTAGAAGACATGACCGTGGCCGCCGGTGCCGATTGTCGGGTCCACATATTTTGTAAAATCCTCCTGAGAGGGAGTGCAGGCGGCCGAGGCGAGAATGGCTCCGGCTGCCGCAATTATTGTCATTGTGCCTGATATGCGCATAGATGGATATGTTATTTTGTTGCCTTGGTGTTGGGCTCGCTGTCCATGACGAGGGTGAGCGTGCCGCCCTTGACCAGCTGCCTGTAAGGCAGGACGTAGGTCTTGAGAGGACGGCCGTTGAGCTTCATGCTGCGGACGTAGATGTTGTCCTTGCTGTTGCCCTGGGCCTCGATGACGAAGGGTCTGGAGCGGATGTCCTCGGGGAGGCGGATGGTGACGCGGTCGAAGACGGGACTGCCGATCTGGAAGGAAGGCTCCCTGTCACCCAGTCCCTTGACGTCGAACAGGCCGATGGAGGACATCACGTACCAAGCTCCGAGCTGGCCTTGGTCCTCGTCCTGACCGTAGCCGTAGCCGTGGATTTCCTCGGTGCCGTAGAACTCATCGCAGATGGCCCTGACCCATTTCTGGGTAAGCCAGGGCTTGCCGGAGAAGTTGAAGAGCCAGGAGATGTGGAGATTGGGCTGATTGCCGTGGTTGTACACTCCGGAGATGCCGGCGAAGGCGTCGACTACCGTGCCGCCGCCGAAGATATTGGCCCGGGAGATGGTGAAGATGCTGTCCAGGCGGGTGTTGAACTCGTCACGGCCGACGGTCTCGGCAAGGGTCGCGGCGTCATGAGGTACGTAGAAAGTGTACTGCCAGGCGTTGCCCTCCTGGAAGCCTACCCAGGGGCGGGAGGGATCGAAGGGCTCAATGAACTTTCCGTCCTTGTCCTTGGGACGGATGAAGCCGGTAGAAGGGTCGTAGAGTTTCTTCCAGCCGTGGGAAAGCTCCATCAGCTGACGGGCGTCCTCCTTGTGGCCGAGGGCTTCGGCGAAGTTGGCCACTGCATAGGCGCTGAAACAGTATTCGAGGGTGTGCGAGGCGCCGAAGGGAGAGCCGTCGCGGTGGTGCTCGTCGTTGACTCCGGTGCTGGGAACATAGGGCGAATAGCCGTATTCGACAAATGCTCCGGCATCGGACTTGCCGGCACCGACGGGTCTGTCTTTCCAGCCTAACTCGTTTTTCAGGGCCGCCTCATATCCGGTGGCGATGTCGAAATCGCGGATGCCGCAGTTGTAGGCTCCTGCGATGACTAAGCCCATGAAGTTGGTCCCCACTCCGGAAACATAGCGGCTGTTGGCAATGCCGTCGGCCAGCCATCCGGTCTCCTTGTAGACCAGCAGCTGGCTCTGGACGAAGTCGGCGTAGTACTCGGGATAGGCCAAGGCCCAGAGCAGGGTCAGGTTCCAGCAGCCTCCCCACATGGCGTCCGTGTTGTAGTGGTGGTGCAGGGGGCGGCCGTCGGCATCCTTCTCTATGTGGCCTACAGTGCCGTCGTTGCGGGGATAGTCGCCGTTCACGTCGCTGGCCAGGCCGCGGCCCAGGAGAGCGTGGAAGAGACCTGTGTAGAACTTGGTCTTGTCGGCCTCGTCAGGGCCCTCGACCACGATGCGGCCCAGAGCCTCTTCCCAGATGCCGTCGGCTTTCCGACGGGCCTGGTCGAAGGTCAGGTTTTCAGCCTCGGTCATGAGGTTGTTCTTAGCGTTGTCGACGGAGGTGTAGGATACCCCGACCTTGACCTCTATGGTCTCGTTCTGCACTGTCGTGAATGTCATGTAGATGCCGGAGCCGGGTCCCATGCTGCGGGCTGCCGAGGGCTGGACAGCCTCACCGGCGAACGTGCCCCATTCCTCTGGACTGCGGCTGACCTGAGCATAGAAATACAGTGGCACCACGGCACCGGGCTGATACTTCTGGACGTATGCCGGTTCGGTTATCACGCAGCCCTGAAGGGTACCGTCCCCGTTGTACTGCACCTCGGCGTCCACTACCCTGCCGCTCTCGCCCCAGCGGCGCCCGATGTCGAATATCAGGTGAGCCTGGTCCGAGGCCGGAAACGTATAGCGGTGAAAGCCGACCCGCTCAGTGGCCGTCAGCTCTGCCCTGATGCCGTAATCCTTGAGTATGACGGAGTAATATCCCGCCGTGGCATATTCGTCCTGCTTGTCGAACTCCGAGCGGTAGCCGTCCTCAGTACCGTCCAGGCTGCCCGGAACGGTCTTGAGAGTGCCTGTGGAAGGCATCACAGAGATACCTCCTACCTGAAACTCATGCAGGTTGACAAAACCCTCGATCGAGGTATGGCGGGCATCGTAGCCCACGGCCTGCCAGCCGTCCTTGTTGCCATAATGGCCGTTGGTAGAGGGCGCCACCTTCGCCATGCCGAATGGCAGGGAGGCAGGAGTGTAGAAAAACCAGCGGCTGTGCGCAGTGCCGATGTTTGGATCCACATAACGGGTCAGGCCCTCCCGGCCGGGGTCCTCAGACTGCTGAGCCGATGCAGGTGCGGCTGATACAGATATCCCGGTGAGGGCTGTCAGGCAGAATGCTGCCCATAAGGATAATTTCGTCATAATCGTCGTCGCGTATTAGTGTTTTGCGGTGACAAATGTACGAAATTTCCCAATACAATGCAGCCCTCAGACAAGCATCGCGGAAATAGCCGGAAGTATCTGTACATCCGCCGGCAGCCAGTCCACCGCATTCAGCTCCTGCGCCGACAGCCAGCAGGCGGATTCGTGCTCCTTGAGCTTAAGATCTCCGGCGGCGACAGTACATAGAAAGCAGTGCATCGTCAGATGAAACGCGGGATAGTCGTACTCCACCGTACAGAGCAGCTTCCCGATATTGATTTCAGTGTCCAGTTCCTCCCGGATCTCCCTGCGCAGTGCCTCCTCACGGCTCTCCCCTGCCTCCATCTTGCCGCCCGGGAACTCCCATTTGTCCTTGAACTCCCCGTAGCCGCGCTGAGTCGCTAAGATGCGGCCGCCGTCATGGATGACCGCCGCCACCACCTCTATCCTCCGCTTATTTTCCATTGTCCCCGGCACCGCCCAACATCGTATAGACCTGAACTCCTGCAGCTAAGAACGCTCCGACACCGTAGACCTCGGTCATCTCGCGGGTCACCTTCTTGGGATCCGCGCCGATGGGCTGCACCCAGCCGAGCTTGCCGTCCGGCTCCACAGCGTCGGTCAGGGCCTTCCAGCCTTTGAGAATCACCGGGGTGAAAGTCTCCGCATCAAGAAGTCCGGCGTTTACCCCGTAGGCCAGGCCGTAGACGATAAAGCCGGTCGCGCTGGTCTCAGGCGAGGGATAGGACGCCGGATCCAGCAGGCTCGCATGCCAGTAGCCGTCAGGACTCTGAAGCCCGGCCAGTCTCGCGGCCAGGTCCACAAAAAGGTCCTCATAGAAGTCCCTGTAAGCATTCGTCTCCGGGAGAATCTGCAGCAGCTCCGCCAGTCCGGCAAGTACCCAGCCGTTGCCGCGGCCCCAGAACACCTTCTCTCCGTTGTCTTCCCGGTCATCGAAATACCGCCAGTCGCGGTAGAAGAGCCGGGCCTCCTTATCGTACAGATATTCATAGGTAGCCTTGTACTCGCGGTCCATGAACTCGAGGAACTCCGGTCTTCCTGTCAGGACATACATCCTCGCATACACCGGAGGAGCCATGAACAGCGCGTCGCACCAGGACCAGCGCTCGAGAGTCGCCCCATCCGTATAGTCCAGTTCGAGAGTGCTGCACGAGGGATACCTGAGCACGAACTCCGTCCGCGCCAGTGTCGGCAGCAGCATATTGCGTTCACGGTATTTCTCATACATCGTCAGCCACGCCTGCGACACCGCAATGTCGTCAGCATGGTACATCATCTTACCCGTCTGCCAACTGTTCCTCCGCCCTATCCTCCTTATCCACTGATAGTAGCTGTCATCACCGTCCTCCCTCTCAGCCACCTCGGCCCAGTCCAGCATCCCCACATACAGCGCCGCCTGCGTCCAGGCCAGATCGCCGTGCTCCCCCTCATCTATCAGATGATTCGCCCTCTCCCAGTCAGCCACAAGCCTAAGCATAGATTTTACCTCCTGAGCCTCAGGAGCCTGCGCCCCAGCCCCCACTGTCACCAGCGCCATCAGCGCCATTATCGTCACGATGTGTTTTTTCATATAACGGTTCCTTTAAAATGCGGGGCAAACTTAGTGTTTTCGGGGGATAACTCCAAATTCAGATTCTTTTGAAATAGTCATACAGAAATATCGGCAAAGTATTCAAAACAGGTATCCTACAATCGGCTCCTGATTGATACTTCGCCTTCTGTTTCAGAAAAATATTCATTTGAGCCACTTCTTCTTTAGTTGCCGGCCATTCATACCCTCCGCTGCAGATGTAATTAGCCTTTTTGACATTCTGCTCCTTCAAATACTCCCAGCTAGCACTGACTTCCGCCGTATGCTTCTCCATTCCGAGCCGTTTGTTCCTCAACAGTATAAAATCCCAATTAGGATAATAACTGAACTCATCTGCCCTACGCTTGAAATCGCGGCATTCTTCCCTGCTCACTGAATAACGGACATACTCATCATCCGGCAACCGCTTTGTATACCTCAATGATTCTATCATAGGATAATTAACATACAATTTGCCATTACCAGTCTCATCATCGAAGAGATTCAACATACTTTGAAGCCTAGTATTAAATTCAGAAACAGAAACTTTGACATCATGAATGTCGTAGTCGAAAAACAAATACACCTCAGAAAAATCAGAGACCCGGGCAACTTCCTCCAGGCCTTCTTTTCCTTTATTTTTCAAAACCGCAACGATATCTGCGCCATCTCCTAATGACCTCATCTCACGATAAAGCTCGTATATGTCATTACCGTACGAACACAATATAACATCTTCCCCACGAAAGTAAAGCTGCTCTATCGTACGGAACAACCTCGGTTCGCTCCTCTCTCCCTCAAACACAAACAGTATCATATCTCAAATGTCCCCCCTCTAAACAATTTCTCTATATTGTGACCGAAACGAAGTTCTTTGTCCGTACATTCACTTAACGGCTTGATTTTATTATTGTTCAAGATGAAGTTGCAGTCAGGACGCAGCAGGTCATTCGTCATCAAGTACGTATTATGCGACGAAGTGAACACCTGGCAATTCAAGGAAAACAACCGTCGGCACACCTCGAAAGCCAATTTAAAATGATAGAAGGCATCAAATTCGTCTATGAATACGAATGAGGCTGAGTCTTTCATCTTCTGCACCCAAAAATATAGCAGACGTAATGACCGTGTGCCTGTCGATGCAATTACCTGGAACGGCACTACTGCCTTATTGATTTTACAGAACAGCAACTTGCCCGTCTGGTCCGAAACAAACTCAAAATTCTGTCCACTGACCTTCTCCAAAAATTCTGCAAAATCGTCCATCAACTTATTTGATATGATGTATTCATCCAGCATTGTTACACTGTTGTCCAGACCTATAAACTCCCGGATATCCAGATTACGGAACCACAACATTGAGCCGACGAACTGCTGCAGTTTAATCAAGTAATTATCTGCGTTCAAGGGATAAGATGTAAGCAGATAATTTATTATAGAAATGTTATTCGCATTGGCCTTGATATTCTCCTCGACAGATGGCCCGACAGGAAATAAGGGACTGTACATCTCAAATGTGCCCACTCCTTTTTTAAAAATATCCGAACCATTCACATTCAATTTTTCCGAGACCAAAAGACCGGCAACATTTTTAGAATAGTCATACTGAATCAGATCCTTGCCGAATCTAAATGTGTACTCAAAATCCACTGTCAGGTTTTCCCTTCCTGCATAAATGAAATTTTGGTAATAATCCTGCTTTTTCCATTTCTGAGACAAATGATTCTCAATGTCGAACAACGCTAGGCTGAAATTAGTCTTTCCGGACCCGTTCGGACCATACACAATACCGTTCTTTACCACACCATCCTTTATGACATGAGCGTTGAACTCGTAGTTGCTCGGGTGAGATAAATCCCACTCTATCCGGTCCTTGAAACCACGGTAATTTGTAACAGCAAACTTTGTCAGCATATCCTATGAAATTGAAATATGCTTCAAATATAGCAAATTTTTCTATTCCGTAATTTTTTTACGGACATTTAGGTGGTTATTAACATCATCTCCCACATTTCCTTTAATCTATCCTCCAAAGAAATCCACACATTCAGCAAGTTCGAGTCACAATCTTGATATATCTTAATCAGTCAAGGCCTTGACTCTTTGATACAGTGTCGGATGAGTATAATTTACAAATACGAAAAGAGGATGAGGCGTCAGGTTGTCCAGAGCCTGAGCGGATATTTTCTTCAATGCCGAAATTAACTGAGGGCCTAAATTATTTTGCCGTACAAACGCATCAGCCTGACGCTCGCAACGCCTTGAGACAGCATTTTCCAACATACCTGTTAAAATATTCAACGGCGAATACATCATCATAAAAACCATAAAATTAATATGGAAAGACGCACTCGAGCAACCGACAGCCTGCGCTATAAAGTCATATTGAAGACACACGCCAAGAAGATAAAATACCAACAAGTTGGCAAGCATTGATAAAGATGACTGTATAAATATGTGCCGATGTTTGTAATGCCCTATCTCATGAGCCAGTACTGCAACAGTTTCTTCTATTGTCAATTGCTCCAACAATGTGTCATAGAGCACAATCCTTTTTTTCTTCCCGAGTCCTGTAAAATAAGCGTTGGCCTTTGTCGAACGTTTCGATCCGTCCATGACATATATACCATTGACTTTGAAACCGACTCTTTGGGAAAATGACTCTATAGCACTTTTCAATTCACCATCCGGCAAAGGTTTTTGCTTATTAAACAGCGGGACAATCAAGGTTGAATAGAAAAATGCCATAATTACCGAGAAGAAAACCACAATGCCCCATGCCAATAACCAGAAATAATCAGGCATTGCACTGTAGACCAGGATCATCACTGAAATCAGTACCCCACCGATAATTATTCCCAATGCCATCAGGAAACGAGCCATTATTGAAACCGTCAATGACGAACTCAAAAATATAGCACAGGTGGAGCATTCAAGGCATAGAACCTTTGACAACTTTATTGTCAACCTTCTTTCTGGCATTGCCGCATATTGCTGTTTCCCTAAGAAACCGTGTATCAATGTTTCACGAACGATTGACACACAGCTTGCATTGTTCTGAATTCATCGAACTCACGTTATTTAGAAAAACAGCGTGTTGCGCGAATGTGCAATGATGTCCAAATCAATATTCTTGCCGATGATTTTCATATTACGGAGCATATCCGTGGAGACGGGGCAGATTATGATGCTGTCATGGTTGTCATATAGGGACTGTATCTCGGTGAGGTCCTGCCGTATATTATTGTATGCGGTATTGTCCATATCTGCTAGAAAAATGGATTTCTGTATGCGTGTGCATCCTTTGCGGATGAGGTATTTGGCGATATTGTACCTTACTTTATTACTCTCAATGTCATACATTACGAAAAAAAGCATATTCCCGGCAGGTCTTTTAGATGAGTTTATGATATCGAATATATTGTGCGCTCTCAGCTCTACACTTTGCAGTTCGTCCAGTTCATCAACGGGCCGGTTGATTGGACGGCAGCCTTCCATTCCGGAATCCTGTATGCGTCTGAGGCGTTCCAAGTAGTCCAAAGCAGCCTTGATCTTTCTCATGAACGTGTATTTTCGTCTATAAATACCTTGATGAGATCCGCTGCGATACTGTTCAGCTCCTCGTCGGTTCCGTTTCTTGGGGATGCAACAACAGTGTATCCTTTCTTGCCGTAGAAAAGGTTTATCTCAGCTGCTTTTTGTCCCAAGCACATTCTTAGCTTTTTCCCGTATTGAATACTAATTGTTTCGGTTGTCTGTATTCCATAATCTTCCAGGTAATTTTGTAGGGCAGACATTATATTGACAATCTCCTGAGGAACATATACTTCTTTTTGATCCTTCAGTTTTTGTAGCTTTGGATTGAGTATGGCTTTTATTTTATCCATAGTCTCTCTGTCAGGGTCTTTGGACATATCCCGTTCTTCCTGCGTCTGCTCAGTTTCTATATTCAATGCCTCCATCTCCTGTTGGTGGATCAGGTCAAAGAATTCGGTGGTGTCCGAGGTGTCGATGTATGCGGACAAGTTCACCGGTTCTGCATCGGGATTATAGTAAGCATTCTCGTCCGTGCTTATAAAACAGGCTCTCGTTACATCGCTTGTCCGTGAGTCTATGACTTGCTCCAGATTGTACATTGACGAGAATTTACGGAGGAACTCTTTGTAGAAAACAGAGTATATTGCAGGGTCGTAGCATCTTTCGGAAAGTTTGAACATGACTTTCAACCCATCTTCTGACGGTGATTTGAAGCACATCATGACACGCTCGTCTGAAGTGATTCTAGAATGGAGCCCGCTGTACGAGAAGCCTTTCCCGCACAATCCGTCTATATCTATTATAAAGCGGTCAATGTATGCGAAGTTTTCCGTTCTCCTGTATGGTGGATTGAATATTCCACATACAATATATGGCAATGTCTTCTTGACGGCAGAGTACTGCTTTCTGTCAATATTGTATATAATCCTTATCTGCTTGATTCTGGATGCCAGGTCGGCTTTAGGATGTCTGATTGAGTTGAAAAAGTACTCTTCCTGAATTTTCTTCAGAGTGTCATTTCCTGCAGTTATGTTTGAACCGGCCATTATCATTTCTCGTACTTTTTAAAAAGTTGTGCAAGGTCTTGTGCGTAAAGTGACAGATGCGTTGCTCTTGTCCGTGTCATTCCTTTTACTGTAATGGTGTCTTCAAGGTAGTCGTTTACGGACTGGATGAGCACTCTTCGTCCTAGTTGCTCCAGCCAGCAGGAACCATCATCCTTATATGAGAAGAACTCGTCTGTCACGATGTCTTGTGCGAGAATGGAGAATACTACATAGTCAATCCAGACTCTGTACAGCTCAATGACATCGTATACAAGTACAGGCCTGTTGTAGTCATCTCTATGGAGCATTCCGATATATGGATCTATGCCGGCTTTGATAAGGGAGCCTTCTATCCTGCTGTAGAGAATTCCATAGCCGTAGTTGAGCATGGCATTGGCAGGGTCCGCCGCCGGTTTCTGAGATCTGGACTCAAACCTGAAACGTTCAGGAATGAATTCGTTCAGCGTCTTAAAATAGATTTTTGAAGCTTGTCCTTCCCATCCTCTGATGGTTGCTGATATGTCATTGACTATCTCTCCGTCCAGTTTAGATATCTTTGCCTTGTAGTCTTCCAACTTGGAGACAGCTCTCTCAACGATGTTTTTGCTTCTGAAATCTTTGGCCTCAAGTGTTAAAATAAGGGCCTGGCAGTTCTCAATCTTTGTCATGATCACTTTTTTTATCCAGGTCACGGCATCTTTTGAGAAAGTGAAGTTGACCTGCCCTTTGCGGATAGTGGATATGGAACCGTACCGCGGACTCCAGACCCGTCCAATGGGATTGCCGCTGCGGTCCATGAATATTATTTCTATTTCGTTCTCTACAGCCAGCATTACGGCATCACTTGTAATCTGCGCTCCGCGGCTGATCTGTATGCTTCTGATGCCGTTGACAGGAATACGCTGCCTTCCTTCTTTGGAAGAGATGACAAATCCCTCATTGTCACGATTGAGGGATACTCCGTATGTGTTGAGGACCAATTCCATCGTTGTTTTTATATTGCGTTGATCGTTCGGTAATTACTGTCAAGCAGACGGCGCAGGGCATTTTCGGCCTCGCTGTCATTTTTAAAGTTCTTCAATGAAAGGTGGAGTATATTTTGCTCTGCGCATTTTTCAATGGCGTAGGATTTCATTTTACTTTCAGTAATGAACAGTGCCATGCTGCCCATGCCTCCATAGTGTTTAACAACACTTTTGAATTTGTCTATGTCTGTGGTTCTGAATATGTCAGTTTTGCATTCTACGAAAAGGGCCTTTGAGCCTGTTTCAACAATTATGTCCACTTCGTTTTTGTCAATATTGGCATTATATGGGAAGATGCAGTTAATGAAGAGGTTCTGTTGTTTATTCCATCTGGAAAGCATTCGTGCGATTTTATACTCAAACCACCCTGAATTAAAAGCTAGTTCAACAGCATGAGGAGATTCCAACTCGAACTCTTGTCTTATATCCGCAAGATATATTCTGGCAAATCCATCAGAGGTAGAAGTGGCTCTGAACCATTCGACATATGAACCACTATTCAGTCTGTATCTTCCGTCAGGAATACTTTTGTCTCTAATTTCCCGTTGAACTTCTTTATCCGCCGGACTAAGAAGCTGTGTGAAATCTTTTGACCGAAACTGTCTTATTTTTTGAATTTTCCTGCAGACATCATAATCGTATTCGTCGTATTCGGCTAATTTGTGAAACTGAGTAAGAGTGTTGCCGTGAAGGGAAAGAGTGGTCAGAAGATTAAATGTTCCACTGATGTCCGTTACGGTCTGTCTAGTATAGTCCCACAGCATATTGTTCTGATCAATGTATAGAATAGTCGCGTTTTGATGTTTTTCAAATGTCGTTACGAAAAAATATGTCCAGGGTTTCGGTCCGCTTGATATATTGATGGTTACTTCGTCTGCTTGATAAGTGCTGGCTAACTCATTAACCTTTTTCTGTATACTTCCGGCATCTGTTGGATTGAGTTTTATAATTAACTGGTCTGTGATATCTATATGCCTGCAGACGGCATTTGCGACATTTTCTGTTTGCTCAGAACATATGTAAACAACTTTTGCAGGAGACAGTTTTTTGATTACATAATATACTGGTGCGGGCTGCCCCCCTACAAGGGTAATATGAACTTTGCTCATAGTGATAATAAGTTTTGACAAAATTAATAAAAACATTCATGATATTGAACTTTGAGAAAGGAAATATGGCAAAATCAATGATTTCACACAAGCTTGTCCCTGTCTATGACTGCCACCTGCTGTTTGTAATTGACAGTTTTGGGTATATGGCAGGATAGCAAAAGGTTACGGAGTTGAGCAAACAGCGGATTGAACAGTACACCGGAGCACGTACTTCTTTAAATGCGCCTGGAGAGTGCTGTGGCAGAGGTAGGCTGCAGCAGCACATTCTCTTCATGATGAGTCTGTAATCAAATGATCTGCGCATAATGCTGTCAGGCAGCTATGTATGCGAAAAGCAGGATGACAGACAGTAAATAGTCTTATTGGTACTTTTACGACATTATCCTTATTGTATTGGAAGTAGGTCTTGGACGCATGAGACCGAGGACTAAATTACAGAAGCAGGTGGGTCTTAATCCTTATTGTATTGGAAGTAGGTCTTGGACAGTAGAGCAGTTCAAAGAAACCATGAAAGTGTCACAGTCTTAATCCTTATTGTATTGGAAGTAGGTCTTGGACACAGATAAACGAAGAAATACATATCTGCAAGACGTCTTAATCATTATTGTATTGGAAGTAGGTCTTGGACGGGATTGTCGGGAAGGCGGAATGCGAGGATACATCATGTCTTAATCCTTATTGTATTGGAAGTAGGTCTTGGACAACTGGACTTACTTATCCCAATTCAATTCAAGAAGCGTCTTAATCCTTATTGTATTGGAAGTAGGTCTTGGACGCAGGTATCGGCAACCAACAGAAGGGTGGCAGCGCGGAGTCTTAATCCTTATTGTATTGGAAGTAGGTCTTGGACAATGTGGTCATTCTTCAGGGTCAGTATGGCAAGTATGCGTCTTAATCCTTATTGTATTGGAAGTAGGTCTTGGACGAATTCAATCTTCAGGATACCATATCCTATGCACAGCGTCTTAATCCTTATTGTATTGGAAGTAGGTCTTGGACAACTATGGAAACTGTACTATCAGAATATATTCAATGCAGTCTTAATCCTTATTGTATTGGAAGTAGGTCTTGGACTTCGACAATATCGAGGACCGTGTACAGAAGCTCGTAGGTCTTAATCCTTATTGTATTGGAAGTAGGTCTTGGACTACAAAGAATTTACTGAAAGATTTGAGAAGTATAGGTCTTAATCCTTATTGTATTGGAAGTAGGTCTTGGACCAAGTCGAAGAAAGACGGAAAATGGGTGTATGGTTACGTCTTAATCCTTATTGTATTGGAAGTAGGTCTTGGACCATTCCTCAGCATCCTATGTTGAGCAATGTCACTGGCTGTCTTAATCCTTATTGTATTGGAAGTAGGTCTTGGACTTTAAGAAAGAGTATATGAGAGAAGTACAATTCAGTCTTAATCCTTATTGTATTGGAAGTAGGTCTTGGACACTCCATACATCAGCTGGCTTTCATCGTCGAGGTGGGGTCTTAATCCTTATTGTATTGGAAGTAGGTCTTGGACGACAACTCCTGAAGAATGTCATCATTCTTCAGGGTCGTCTTAATCCTTATTGTATTGGAAGTAGGTCTTGGACCTTTACAATGTCAAAAGAAAACAACAACACACTAAAGGTCTTAATCCTTATTGTATTGGAAGTAGGTCTTGGACTTTGGGAAAAATGCTTCTGTCAGATTGCTGGAGCCCAAGTCTTAATCCTTATTGTATTGGAAGTAGGTCTTGGACAAGACTTCGCAAAGACTGGTATCACTTACGGAGGCGTCTTAATCCTTATTGTATTGGAAGTAGGTCTTGGACAGAGCGTGAGGTTATCTGTAATTATGATCAATCCAGTCTTAATCCTTATTGTATTGGAAGTAGGTCTTGGACGTTTAAAGACACGGGCGTAACATTTACAACCTTCGGTGTCTTAATCCTTATTGTATTGGAAGTAGGTCTTGGACATCGTTAATGACGAGGATATAGAAATGGGATATCTCGTCTTAATCCTTATTGTATTGGAAGTAGGTCTTGGACCCCTTCGAGATGGTCAAGGAGGTGTTTGAGGACATGAGTCTTAATCCTTATTGTATTGGAAGTAGGTCTTGGACCAGCCGCCTTGCGCTGGAGAAGTTCCTGCTGATGATAGTCTTAATCCTTATTGTATTGGAAGTAGGTCTTGGACCTACGACAACGGCAAACTATCCGCAAAATACCGCACCGTCTTAATCCTTATTGTATTGGAAGTAGGTCTTGGACCTCAGCAGGATTGACGAGATAGACAACTCGGTTGCGGAGTCTTAATCCTTATTGTATTGGAAGTAGGTCTTGGACAGTTGAACAGCAAGGGCCACCGCTACTACTACCGATTGTCTTAATCCTTATTGTATTGGAAGTAGGTCTTGGACGAAATCTCCGTATTCGAGATATGTAAAATCGCAGTGTCTTAATCCTTATTGTATTGGAAGTAGGTCTTGGACGCTGCGTGCTTGTCGCAAGGAATATCGAGTATTCGTCTTAATCCTTATTGTATTGGAAGTAGGTCTTGGACGGCAGGCTGGCCGGATTCTCGGACATCAATCCCATGTGGTCTTAATCCTTATTGTATTGGAAGTAGGTCTTGGACGCACGCCCGGCACTATTTCCGCGCTCAATTCAACGGAGTCTTAATCCTTATTGTATTGGAAGTAGGTCTTGGACCCATCGGAACAAGAACAATTACAATACCTGCAAAGGGTCTTAATCCTTATTGTATTGGAAGTAGGTCTTGGACCCTGTTTCTCGCATTGTTCTGATACTAAGCCTGTTATGGGTGAAAATTTTATTGTGTTTATAAATTTTATATGCCATTTTGTACCTTCTGCTTCTATATTTGATAGAAGCAAAGATACCAAAATTTATCAATATTTCAAAGAACTGAGATGTGTTTTGAACTTCTACATTAGATAGAAGTCATTGGCAAGGTGAATACGTTCCTTGGCTCTGGTCAAGGCTGTATAAAGCCACTGATAATCCGATTTTGACGGGCAGTGGCTTATGGCTCTTCCGATATCCAGATATACGTCATCCCATTCTCCGCCCTGTGCTTTGTGGCATGTGACGACATAGCCGAATGTCGTACGCAGGGCATTGAGATAGGAATCTTCCCGCATAGCTTTAATGTATGTATCGGAGTTCTGTTTTATACCTTTCTCCTTCATCCGTATGTGGAAGTCAATAAAAAGTCTCTTGTATTGCTCTTGAGTGAGATTGAGATATTGTGAGAAAAGTATGTTCTCAATCAGAAGCGTAGTGTGTCGTTCCTTGGAAAATGTCTCTTCAACTTCTACGTTGAGAAATGTCAGCTCAGCTCTTTCGGTTCTCGCTCCGATTTGAGTAACTTTTACCAGGTTGCCATTGAGGAGCCCGTTCTGATTGTTCTGGACCACCAGAAGCAGATCCCCTATACACAGGGTATGTTTGTTGAATCCTAAAGCTGTTCTGACAGTGTGGGATAGAACTTTGCATCTGCGGTTGCTGTTTGAAATCATGATACATGATGAGTATCCGCATTCTTTGATGTGCTCAACATAGTCTTGAAGCATGTCGGGAACAGATGGATGAATGATGATGTGCTCATATCGTTTAAGTGGAAACTTTACCCATGTGTATGGTGGCGGATTGTCATGCATGAGCCTGATGATGTTTGCGGCGAGGATTAGGTCGTTGTCTGCTGACTGTCTGACGATATCAGTCAGGTCGGCACTTGCTGTCCGGATGTTGAATGTGCTGGATATGAATTGTTCTGATAAAGCGGGGGAGAAATCTTCTCCTATAGGCGGCAGCTGGTATCTGTCTCCGATGAAGATGAATTTTCCCGACCGGTCATAACTGAACAGGTCTTCAAGGAGCTTCCCTGATCCGAATGTGGCTTGAGTTGAATTGGACTCAAAGTGGTTTGATATCATGGATGCCTCATCTATGATATATGCTTTTTCCTGTGTGTTGTTGTCCAGTATAGCAAGACCGAAGTTGAGAACCAGCTGTCCGTCAGCCTCTATCTTTATTGCGTTACCCTCGGAGTCGGTTTTAAATAGCGTGTCCACATCCTGATTGATGCCTTTGAATGTATATATCAGCGAGTGGACGGTGCTGGCAGGGCTACCGCTTATGTCGTGCAAAACTTTAGCGGCTCTTCCGGTAGAGGCGTGAAACGAAAAAATGTATCTGCCGCTCTGCGCCATCCTGTCTGCAAGTATACGCACTAGGGAAGTTTTGCCTGTGCCGGCAAAGCCTGTCAGGATAAAAGCCCCGGCACCGTCAGTTTTGAGGAAATCCAACAAGCGCTCCAATGCGGCCTGCTGCGATGGTGTTAGGGTTATGTCAGTAGAACCAGGTGGCATAATTGCGAGGTGTTTCAATCAATTCATCTCTTGAATAGCTTCTTGAAAAATACTGTTTGCCGTTTCGCTGTCTGTCCATGCGGCAATCTCTTTGAATACACCGGATCCGGCATCAGACCAATCTTTCTTCCTGTCGCGGGGCTTGGTGGCAGAGTATATTCTGAGAACGGATGATTTTAAGATGTCGTACTGGTTTTGCGGTATGCTGGTGCTGCCGGACTGCTTCATCCAGTTGTTTATCCTGTTTTTGAGTCCCTTGAAGTCGGATACCTTATATTCGCCGTTGTCATATCTCTCATTGAGAAATTCAATGCCTCTCCCTAGTCTGTCCTCGCGTTCTTTCTGTTCGGTGGCCTTGCGTTTCTCTATCTCCTTCAGAACAGCTTGGCTGTTGAGGATAGTGCCAATATTCTTCAGAATCTCAACATGATCAGAAAGCGTAGGACATAGTGCGCTGGCTCTGGTCAGCAGTTCTTTTGCTGTTTCATACTCGTTATTGTCGGACAGGGCTTTCGCGTCTTGGACCAATTTCTTATATTCAGTTTTTATTGCCCGTTCCTTTTCTCGTTTTTGTTGTATTTCCAATTTCAGACTGCGCTCCTTCATTATCCTGTCTGTTCTCTTCTTGAAATTTTCTTCGCGGGTGGTATTGAAGGCTTTGATGTCTTTTTCATCTGCCAGGCTTATTTTGATGAAACCCATAGGACAGAAATGCTCCCCTGTGTTATCGTGCCATTCAGCTATTTTTCTGGATATGGGCTTGACATTATTGCCTCTGTTCTTTTTCATATTAAGAGGCTCAGAGTAATAAGGCGTTGAGCCGAATTTGTGGTCTCCCGTTATGGCATGGAATCCACTTCCGCATGCCAGTCTCAGTATGCAGAATTTGCCTGTATTCAACCCTTCATAGGCTATGTTCTTAATGCGGACTGCCTCATTTGTAATCTCATCCGGTTTATTGCTGCAGTCGTGCTGAAAGAACTCGCATTCTTTTTCCAGATGATGATATGTGTGTCTATTAATGTCTGTAAACAAGTCTATTATGCTGCCGTTATGCTCTTCGTCTTTTAATACAATACTGCCGTAACCAATATCTCCGACTTTCAGGGATTCGTAGGCAAGCCCTATTCCGTTCTTCCACTCTTTGTGTGGAGAATCCTGTCTTTTAAAATTGAAGATGTTGGTAGAAACAATGCACGAGGTGTTGAATTCGGCATCTGCCAACTGAATCGCCGAACCATGCTCTTTCAGTAAACCGTCCACTTGATTCGGTGCCGGCAAGCCTTCTTTAAATTTTTTATAGTATACTGAGCGTATGGCCCCTTTGAGGGAACTTCCGGGTATAATGGGTTTCCCGGTTAAGGTGTTTAAAACACATGGCTGAATCTGCCTGAAATTGGTTTTTCCGGCAGGTTTGGCATATTTGTTCAGGCAGAAACTCTCAATATTATTGCTTATGAGATTCTCAATGCTTTTGCCCTGTGCTATGCTGTTGGTCAACTGTGTGGTGTCTATACTGTTGATAATTCTGCGTGTGTCAATTCTTATTACCTGATTATCTTTAACGATGTAGTCTATGCCTTCTTTCCATGTCTTGGCGGTATCAACCCCTATATGTACAGGTGAGATAATTTCTATCTTTATATTGTAGTGTTTCATAATTCATCTGTTTGATGGTAAAATAGGAATGAATAGGGCGCGGCCGCATCTCCATATGTTGTGTAAGTCAGGTTCTTGTGGAATATCTGGTCTCAAATTGATGATTGTACCTTTTTCAGAGACGGTCCCGTCTCCTCCGGAGAAGACAGATGCCGGTAAAAACGAGTAAACGTACTTTTTTCTGTAGCTGTTGTATGGAAATGTGGTAATCCAGCCGCCTCTTCTTGCTATATCATAGGAAATGTTATCTCCGATAAGCATCTCTCCCAGTTGATTGTTGTCTTCTGGTATGAATGAGGACATGCACATCTGAAGGCCTGGTCTGTCAGGGACATTCAGAGAGAGTTTGTCTTTTTCTATGGTGAAAAAACCATTGCCGACATTGCGGTCAGTTCCGATGCCCTCGTTTTGAAGAATGTTCAGGCCGATCTCAAGCAGTGTCGTATCCCCGGTGGCAATGAAGTACAGTCCGCTGCCTGATTTAAAATGTATACGGTCCATATAAAAAGGTACGGCATCATTTTGTCCGTCCCTTGCCACTGATACCCTTGGGGATATAGACGATTGTATTTCCGGTCTTTTGTTCTCAATGTTGTCCGCCATATATTCGCCGTCTATGTACTGGTTTGTGTCGTTTTCAGGGAAAATATTCTTTCCATGTATAGCTGCTTCAAAGTATTTTACATCCAGCCATGCTGCTTTTTTTATAAGTTTGAGATTCTCAGGAGATATTTTTTCCGGTATGCCGTAGTTGAGAGGCTTGGGCAGGAAAAGCGTGTCTTCTTTAAACGGAAAGAGTGAGCTGATTGTACATTTTAAATCTCCGTTATCCGGAATATGTTCTCCGGTTTTTGCAAGGCAGGCGGTGACTGCGGCATAGAGGGTGTCGGACTGTATGGCTCTTAAAGAAACTCCATAATCAGCCCGACTGTCTCCAATATGCAGCGGAGAAGTGAAATGCAGTTTGTATATTTGGAATTCAGTCATGGTTGAAAATATTTTCGCCTTTATAATCGGACATACACCACTTGCTGCTTTCATCGGCGTATGATATAATGAAGTTGCTGAAATAAATCTGACCGTATCCGCGGCTGCCGTTTCCTCCCAGATAATCATTTTCAAGGAGAGTCAGGCCGTCTTTCAGCATGCTCATTAGTTCTTTCTCGTTGTCTCCGTCCCATACGTTGATGATAAATTCTGCATGAAAAACAGTGCCGGCCGGCACTCTCTCTATCTGACGGGGATTGGAGATGGCCCTTAGACGGTCTATTGTATTCTCGAATTTAACTTCCGTAAACGGCATTTCCAGTTCATCGCAATTCTCAAGATCGTTTTTTGACTCTTCTGTCAGATAAGCGTCCCTTACTATAAGTTTTGACTTGGTTTTCTTTTTGGAGTAACCGAAAAGCTTGTTCACGTCATCATTCTGTCCGACTTCAGTTGCTCCACGTGTCAGTTCAAGCAGACAGCGCATCTTGCCGCGTATTGAACTTCCTGGGATGTACGGGATGTTATGCTTGAACGCCAGTTTTATGACAGGGCTGTCTACTCCGCCGATTTCCACGTTGTCTTTGTCACCGCCTATGTGAAGTCCCGTCTTGACATTAATATCGGCGGAAATTTTTATTTTTGCTGTAAGTTGTGTATTCATGATGTATTTGCTGTTTTAGTTTTTGTTTTCGTGATATTTATGATATGCGACAATGGCTTCAAACATCTTGATGAAGTTGTCAAAATCAGTTTTATTGTGGACTTGATCTATTGCAGAGGATATGATTTCATAGAGATCCTTGATTTTGTTGTCTTTGTTCTGACGGCGTCCCACTGCATACGCGAGCTTGGGTTTCAATAACTTAAACTCGCTGTTGTCGCTGTCGTCATATCCGTTCAGTTGCATACGTTTGACCTCTCCATAGAATTTTCTAAGCTGTGAGGTTGTTAGTTTGATGCCGTCTCTGCCGGAAGTCAGGTATTCTGCAAATTTATCCGCAGCGGATATGACAGCATCGTCTATTCTGTCCAGTTTTTCAGTCAGAATTTTGAATTGCTGAAGTTCGGTGTTCATAAGTATTTATTTTATTCGTTAAATGTTTGTCTTGATTCCAATTCTGCCCACCTTGCAGCTATGGCTATGAGTTTAAGGTCAGTGCTGTTTTTCTCATAAAGTAATCTGATAATGTCATCGCATAAATCTGCTGTATTTTTAGATTTTCCTGCTTTTGCCCGAGTCAGTGAGTAAGTGCCTCTCCACAGCCAGCTCTTGTCTGCGGTCTGCTTGTCATTGGCACGGCTCATTTGATACAGGGTCATGACTCGGTGGAGAATGGCCTTGGACATATCTCCTACATCCCCGTCTTCCTGATCGAGGCAGGATACGAAACGTTCTTTCCAGCTTTTTACAGTCTGGAACTCACCATTCCAAGATATGGTTTCTCCGAATATGGTGATGGCGTTCTTTTCTGCGGGAGTGCCGGGATGCCTTGAGAATCTTTTTGCAGCATCTTCTGCATCTCCGGCCATCTCTGCCGCTTTGGATATGGGGAATTTGGGCTTAAGCATGGCAATGCCGCCGGAAATGGATATGTCATCCCTTCCGGTGAAGTCTCCGAACTCTTTTCTGACATCCTGCGCGAACAGGATGATTTTGTCCCATCTGCCTATCGCGAATATATCGTCTCCTCCTGAGTACAGGATGTTTACGTCTTCGCGGTATTCGTCCTTGTCCCGGATGGTATTGAGGTATCCGCTGAAGAAAGTGTCCAGCAGGAATGACAGTGTGGAGTATGCTGCAAAACTTCTTCGTCCTTCGGGAAGGCCTTTGATGAAAATGGAGCCCAGTCCGTCGACATCCATGCGGAGAATACCCAGCAGCCCTCCTTTGTCTTTTCCAGACAGCTCCTCAAAGGTCTTGGCGATGTATTTTTTGTTCTTGGGATCACTGGGGTCGTGTCTGCGCGTAAGAGCCTGTTTGTTGCCGCCGTAGAACTGGAATCCATATGACGTGCCGTTGCCTTTGACCGGGGCTTTCAGGAAGTTTACCTCGTCTTGATTGTCCGGGTTGTTGATGGCTTTTACCATGCAGGTGTCGGCAGATGAAATGCCTCTGAACTCAGCATTGTTGCCTGCAAGTTCCGCTTTGTCAAAAAGATAACTGTGAATGCCCAGTATCTCAATGCTGCAACTTGCTTTATTCGCTATGAAGTTATGCTCGCCATTTCCGGTATGTGTTATTATATAGTCAGCATCCTTAAGTGTCCGGCCAAGATCTATTTGGTCTTTTACATAGGGAAGAATGAAAAGAGGATCCTCTTTGTCCTGCATGTTGATGCATTGCTCGGATTCAATACCGGTTATGGCGCAGACTCTTGTGTCGGCTGATACGTTCTGCGGCCTGAACATGGAGTCAAAATCGTTCTTTATGATAGATGAGAACTTGTGTGTCTTAGCCCTTGTCAATCTGTCTGCAAGTGCTTTCCAAAGCTGTCCGATGGATCCGGCGCTGCCGTCTTGGAACGAGACTCTGGACTCAGAAGGTTGCGAATGTTCCGTGTTGTATGAAAATGCGACTGTCTCGATATTGAGCGCTATCTGACCGTGAAGTTCCTTCCACAGCGTCTGTTCGAAATCTTGCTGCAACTCTTCTATGGCGGCTCTGACCTTTTTCGTGTTTGGCAGAAGCATGTAGAATTTTCCTCCTGAAGAGTAGACAACCTGTCCCAATGTCGCATCAATGTCTTTATGCGAGAGTATGCGCTGTATAGCGGCATCTGTGAGTAGCTGAAGATAGAACGAACGGCCTTTCAGGCTGACTGCGGCTTTTGCCGACGTTATGTTGTAGATGAACTTCTGGATGCCGGAGATGTCTCCTCCCAGCATCAGGACAGGGTGGTGATCATCCTGAATCTTTAATCTGCCGGAGCTTCCGTCCCACAGAAATGCATCTGGGTTCTCTTCGTAGTAGCAGAACAGGCTGTGGGCGATGGCCGCTGTCGTCTTCAGGTGCTCGTACAAGCTGACATCCGCCATGTCATTTGTGTTGGAGGGGATGCTCCAAGTATATTTTTTGAGCAGGAACAGCAGAGTCTCGGAGAATGATTTGAATGAGCCGGTTGGAAGTTCCCTGAATTCGGAAATGAAACCGTTCCATAGTTTCCTATAACTTTCCTCGCTGTTTCTTTTCTCGGCATTGTCTACGGGAAATAGCTTGTCTCGATTGATGGACAGCTCGTTAAGCAGGAACGAAGAACATCCGGCAGGTTCGCCTGTGGCGTTATTGGTGATTTCATTGAAAATAGAGTACAGAGGAATGGATTTGTAGTTTCCCTTTTTACCATGCTCTGTTTCCAGTGACTCAGTGTTGCTCCTGTCTATACCGGCACTCCACCAGTCGGCCAGTGTCACTATGCCTTGAATAAGTGTCCTAGGACGATGATGGTTGCATGCAAAATTTATAAGGGAGTCCTCCAGGTCAGGGTTCTCATATATGTTCTGTCTGATGCCGGGAACTTTGGTCAGTGTATCGGCAATATCGTCCAGAAACTGGTTGACCCATATTGTGTGCTGATATCCGAAGCCTCCGGAAGGGTAGACTTTGCAGATGTCGTCGGCCAGCCGTTTAGAGTAGGGAGAGAGCTCATTCTGCTTGTCGGAAAGCGGTCTGTCAGCTCTTTGATAGAACTTCCCGATATCATGCAGCAAAGCACCCAGATAGATTTGTTCTTTAATGTTGTCCATATTGTCAATTTATTGTATTGTCTTGTTTGCGTGGTCTGTACATGCGTATTGTGCCGTTTCCTATGCTGACGCCCTTTCCGAGTCCTATGTTGTCGGGGAGCGATATATTGCTTATAAATTCGGCGTTGATGGCTGTATGCTTTACCGATTTGTATTCAGTCTCAAAAAAACGGTATACGTTATTGATTTTGCAGATTACCTGATTGTCAAAATGAATGCCGATACCCTTGGCAAATGAAAGAATATTGCCTGTGAGTATTCTTTCAAGCATGGCGTATCTCTCAGCCAGACTGTCCAATGCTTTGAACTGTCCGTAATTATCTTGGTTGAACGGAATCCAGGTGCTGATTCTATAGGTCAGCGTGTCATTCCAGGGCTGAATGAGAATCCTTCGGGGCTTTATTGTGTCAATCTCCAGGTGAATTAGTTGTTCTCCGATGGTTACATCCGGTTTAAAATCCGTAAAAAAATCGCTGATGGCCTCTGTCCCTTCTCCAATGCAGACTATTGCCGCGCAGCCGTTAATTCTTTTGTATTGTATTAAGGGATATGAATATCGGAAACCGTTGTCGGTATGATTATGGTAAAGGATGTTATCAGACGGCAGGGCGTTTATTACAGCTCCGCGGAACAGCGGAATCTCCGTCCTTTTTATGTGGTTCGCGAATTTTATGGTGAGTATATTTGTGTATTCCATAGTCCCTGTATAAATTTGGACAAATTTAACAAAAAACAAAACTGTATGCAATCAGAAGAGAAAAAAAGAAAAGTGTTCGTGTCTTTACTGGGAACGGGAATATACAGTGAGTGTATTTATAGGTATGATGAGGATGGCAGTAAGTGCAAAACGCGTTTTATCCAGTATGCTACATTAGAAATGTTTCATGCCGATCGTTGGGACAAGGACAGGGACAAGGTGATAATATTTTTGACGGACAAAGCAGGAAAATCAAACTGGGATCGTTCAATTACTTCCAGAAAAGCCGGAGACAGCGTGGTGCCGTACGACTCGCTTGAGGCGGTTCTTGTTAAGGCTGGATACGAAGATATGTTGATAACCAAGAATATTCCTGATGGCAAGACTGAAGAGGAAATGTGGGAGATATTTGACGTTATATACGGAGAATTGCAGGACGGTGATGAATTGTATGTTGATATAACTCATGCTTTCAGATATCTTCCCATGTTGATGCTTGTACTCATGAATTATTCTAAATTTTTGAAAAATACTGAGGTCAAGTCTCTAAGTTATGGTAATTACGAGGCGAGGGTTAAGAGTAGCTACGGTGTGGAAGAAGCACCTGTCATGCAATTGCTGCCGATTGTTGAGCTTATGGACTGGACTTTGGCCGCATCGGACTTTATAAAAAACGGAAGAACTGAAAAGTTATTATCTATTACGAGAGAAAAAACAGAGTCGGTTACAAAGGACAACGCTTCTTCCCAGGCACTTAAACAATATTACGGGCGTATGGAGGGGGTTGTGAAGAAATTGTCCAAATATGCCGAGGCAATAAGAATGAGTAATGGTAAGTATGTGTTTGACGGTCTGGTATCAACGAAATATGAGATGACATCATCATTGGATAATTACAGGTATCGTGCTCTTTTACCTATTGTAAATAAAGTGATTGAAGAATATAAGGAAAAATTCACTGTTGGAGGTAATGCCGATTCTGATATCATAGATATGAAACTGATTCTTCAGATATCGCAATGGTGTCTGGATAAAAAACTTTATCAGCAGTTTGCTACATTATTGCAGGAAGGTATTGTGTCTTATTTCAGCAATATGTGTGTGTCAAGGAGTGCTGACATAAAATCAATGAGGCAGGATATTAGCCGTTATTTGTCTGTGAAAAAGAAGTGTAAGGACGATAACGATGACAATTATATATTTGTCAACGATATGGATAATAAGTATCCGCCTTTAGCCCGGGTAGACAAAAGAATAGGTGATGAATTTTACGGGCAGTATGAAAAACTAGCCAAGTGGAGGAACTATCTGAATCATGCCTGGACCACTAAAGTTAGCGTGCGTGACTCGGCAATTATTGATGATTTTGAGGCAATTCAGAGAGCATTTGAAAATTTGTTTCTTGAAAAAGTAGATGTTGCCAATGTCGGTAAGAGAGGAAAGTTATTTATAAATTTTTCCAATCATCCTTATTCCGGCTGGTCTGATGTGCAAAAAAAGGCTTTCGCTGATTTTGGCGAGGTCAAGGAGATTCCTTTCCCACCGATAGATCCTGATTGGAGTTCTGAGAAGATTAATCAAGAGGCTGATAAGTATTGCAAGCAGATTCTCTCAATGTCTGAGAAAAAAGATGTCACAGTGCATATAATGGGAGAGATGACATTTTGTTTTGCAGTTGTCTTCCGTTTAAAAGAAGCAGGGATTAGATGTGTTGCATCATGTGCAAAAAGAAATGTGATGGAAGATAATGAAATCAAACTTTCAATATTTGATTTTGTCGGATATCGAGAGTATTAAAAATTGTAGTTGCTTATATGTGATTATATCAGAAGAGGAAGGTGTTGCTCTTGCGGATGTGGTAGAGGAGTTCCTCCTTGCTTTCGGGCGGAGAGTCCTATGGTTTTGCACGGGACTGTGACGGTCGCAAGACCGAGTTCGGTATTTTGGACCCCGATGTCATCTTCGACAACACCAGCTTCATCCTTTGGAAATTTTGAAAGTATGTCGTCTAATCTCGTCACTGCAATTGTTGACTCATACTTCCGGGCTGCTTTTTCTCTAGTCTCGTCAATGGAGATGAATTTGATGTGGATGTACGACTGCAAATTATCGTTCCATAGTTTTTTATCGTTGTGTTTGGAAATCCATTTTTAAAATCTTCCCTCGTGTTCCCCTTCGGCAGTTCCATTTTAATATGAATTTATGAAATAAAGATACACATTAATTCGTGAATGCTGGAAAATTTATGATAAAATGTTTAGTTTTGTGAAAATTAGCGAAGTAGTAGAATTATGGCGATACGGATTAATACAAGGGTGACGGAAATGGACCTTAGGGGACGGAGTCACTGGTGGGGTGCGCCGGATATGCCGGAGGGGATGGCGTATCCCTGCATAGATGTGGAGGACGGGGACGG
>CALUPK010000017.1 GCA_944322575.1 uncultured Bacteroidales bacterium
TGATAATCTATCGTGAGTCTTTTCTGTGCCATGGCATTTATCATTTATTGCTTTGACGAGACAAATTTAACAATTCCGTCCCGAATTTTCTAAATTTGACTTCGTCATTTGTACTGTTGCACCTCGGCAAAGTAAATAAATTTCCTTCGCACTCGGTTTCTGCGTACATTTGTACTATGGATTGGGATTTTATCATACACTGTATACTGGCCGTGGGGCTGTCGGCGGCTCTGATTGCGCTGCTGGACAGCCGCATTAAACTGAGGAAGGAGCGGCGGAAGACATCGATGTTCTACGGCATTTCCAGGGACCTGGAGGGGGACACGTGGAAGCAGAAGGACGTTATCGAGGAGCAGAACGGTACGATACTGGAGCAGGACAGCACCATACGGGAACAGAAGCACGAGATTGAAAGCCTCCAGGTAGACCTGAAGGAGAGTCGGGCAATGGCACGGATGCTGCTGGAGCGCGGCCAGGGCGACAACGGCAAGCTTACCGCCTTCACCGAGCGACTGCTGATGCTCATCGACGAGACAGCCAACGTCCACTACGAAAGCGCATCCAGCCCCGCAACCCTTAGTCGCAGGCTCAAGGAGACCCTTCAAACCGGACTCTCCGGCCACGAGGCTCTGGAGCAGATCAGCGGCCTCATCGAGACCTCCTACCCCGGCTTTCTCAGCGGACTCTTCGACGACTTTCCCTGGCTGACCGACGACGACCGCCTGCTCATCTGCCTGATGTGCTGCGGCCTCTCCCCCAACGCCGCCAGCGTCATCCTCGACCGCGACCTCAACCGCCTCAACAAATGGAAGACATCTCTCGCCAGGCAGATGGGCCTCTCCACCCGCCTCTCCAAATACCTCAAGGACCGGCTGGCCTCCTGCCGCTGCGCATAACCTCACTGGAAGGCCTGTATACCACATCTTGCCTTGCTTGCCACCTCTTTAACTCTACCCCTTAGCATCTACCCCTTCTCACCATTTCCACCTTCCGAAGGTGCGTCAATTTCCCGCTTTTTCTGCTCACCTTCCGAAGGTGAGTAGATGCACCACCGCCACGAGAACGCCTGCTGCTGCTTTTGCCAATACCACAAGCCTTTTCCACCTTCCGAAGGTGAGTCAATTTCCCGCTTTTTCTGCTCACCTTCCGAAGGTGAGTAGATGCACCACCGCCACGAGAACGCCTGCTGCTGCTTTTGCCAATACCACAAGCCTTTTCCACCTTCCGAAGGTGAGTAGATGGCCTTGCACTCCGCTCAAGAAGGTGACGGGTAAACGGCACTTTCGCCGGCACCTTCCGGATGGCCGAAGGCAGGAATACTGATGGAGGACGCACATCACATAAATGCCACATAAACGCGATGAGAAAAAACTTCCGCAATGGCATAGATAGTGGCTGAAAATCAGGGGCTGCCGTTTAGAAAAAACTTCCGGGGCTTGCCAGGCGTGGAAACGGTACTTAATTTTGCGGCCGACTGCTGCAGGCATACAACTGGCAAACAGATGACGACAGCAGACATACAATGAACAGAGAACGAACAAACTGCGAAATGAAAGTGTACAGAGGGTGAACAAACAACGAACAAATAGTGAACAGATAACAAAAGTTGACAACAAACAGCGAACAGCAAACAGCTGACGACAGCGAGCAGACAGCTGACAGCAAACAGCAAACAACAAACAACAGACAGCAAAACAGCAGCCCCCACAACCACCAAGCAACTTACCAAAGCCATAACACACCGCCATGAGACGCATACACTTCAACCGCCACACTCTCTTTTCCACCGTCCTGAATGTAACGGGACTGACCCTCGCCCTCTCTGTGTTCATGATACTGATGGTGCAGGTGATGTACGACTGGAGATACGACAGATGTTATCCGGGATACGAGAACGTATACCGGCTGGAATACACCGCACATGAGGACATGAACGCCTACAGTGTGAACTGGTCCAGACCGATGATAACCATGATGAAGGATGTCCTGCCCCAGGCCGAGGCAATTGGAACGTACGTTTACGACAAGGGGGCCGCAGCAGCCATGCGGGAGGCCGGGAGCGACAAGTCCGGGGTAAGCCTTAAGTTCGCCGACTGCGATTACGGTCTGCTGAAAGTATTCCCATTCGAATTTACGGAAGGGGACACCGCCCTGTTCCGCGCTCCGCGCATGGCGCTCATATCCGAAAGAGGAGCGGCAAAACTGTTCGGAAAGGAATCTCCGGTCGGAAAGGAAGTGGAGTTCAGTTCCTCTACCATAGTCAGGTACCGTCCCACACGTTTCACTATTGCGGGAGTCTACCGGGATTTTCCGGAGAATTCGAGCATGGACCGGGAAATCCTCGTCAATCTCGGCAACACATCCTTGAACAATACCGGTGAATGGGCCTACTACTGCTACGTCAGGACATCCGACCGAGACGGGCTGCAGTCGGTACTGGATACCTACGCATACGGGATGTCCGGGGGAAATGAAAAAGCCGGGTTCCGCCTCACTCCCCTGCACGACGCCTACTACAACCACAACACACAGCCCGACAACATCGCGAAAGGCAACCGCTCCACCACCATCACCCTCTTTTCCGTCGCCCTGCTCATCCTGATAATCGCCGCAATCAACTTCGTCAACTTTTCGATGGCCTCCGTTCCATTCCGCATCAAGGGTCTGAACACCAGAAGAGTCGTCGGGGCGACCCGGGGCAGCCTAATATGGAGCCAGCTGGGAACCACATTAGCATTGGTACTGACGGCATTTGTTCTCAGTGCAGGAGTTATGTCCATAGCTGCGACCACCGGCATTGCCTCCTATATCTCCGGCTCGCTCAGGGTGCAGGACAATCCGGCGGTGCTGCTCATCGGCCTGGGTGCCGCCACTGTCACAGCCCTCACGGCCGGCATCTTCCCCGCCCGCTACAGCACCTCCTTCAACCCGGCGATGGTGCTCAAGGGTTCCTTCTCCCTCTCGGCCCGGGGCCGGAACCTGCGCTCAGTCCTCGTCGGTGTCCAGTACCTCATCTCATTTGTCCTGATTATCTGCGCCCTCTTCATCACCCTGCAAGTCAAGTATATGAAGGGTTTCGACATGGGCTACGAACGGGAGCATATAGTAGAGTTCAGCATCTCGAACGACTACAGCTTCAGCCGGGAGACCCTCCGGGAGAGCTCCTCGAGAACCCCGCCGTCACCGACGTCACATTCTCCGGCTACTCCATTGCCTCGGAGACGAAAATGCCCTGGGGCCGGTCGTACAACGATGAGCCGGTGGAGGTCGAGTGCCTGCCGGTAGAGAGCAACTTCATCTCCTTCTTCGGCCTGGAGCTGACCGGAGGCCGGGACTTCCTGCCCTCGGACGACCTCAGTCCGGACGGCACGATGATTGTCAACCAGACCTTCCTGGACAGGTACCCGTTCTACCGCATCGGTTCCAGATTTACCGGACACACCGACAACAGCACCATCATAGGCACCATCCGGGATTTCAACTTCAAGCCCCTCCAGCACAGCATCGGTCCGTTCTGCCTGTACAACTTCGGCAGCACTCCCTGGTGGCAGCTGTCGACCGGATACGTGAAGATAATCCCCGGCGACATCCAGGCCACATTTGACTTTATCCGCAAGACACTCCACGAGGCGGATCCATCCATCAGCCCCGAGGACATCGACATCCACTTCCTGGACGACACCGTCGGAAGCCTCTACGCCAAGGAGGACAGGCTGGGCCGCGTCATCACCACCGCATCCTGGATATCCCTGCTCATTTCAGTCATCGGCATCCTCGGCCTGGTGTACTTCGAGACGCAGTTCCGCCGCAAGGAGATAGCCGTCCGCCGCGTGCACGGGGCATCGGTAGCGGAGATTCTAACCATGATCAACCGCTACTACCTGACCATCACCCTCATCTGCTTCATCCTGACCGCACCAGTCTCCTTCATCATCATCCGCAAGTGGGTGTCCTCCTTTCCTTACCAGAGTCCGGTGCCGGTGTGGATATTCATTGCCGCCCTCGCCCTGAGTGCCGCAGTCACTGCCGTCACCGTCACCCTCTGCAGCCGCCGGGCCGCACTGCGCAATCCGGTCGAGTCCATCTCCAATGAATAGAATTTTTTCGTACTTTTGTCCGTTCATGCACACAGCTGAACTGACGACATGAGACAGACACTGAATTTCAATACCATCCGGACGATAATCAAGGGAGCAGCGGCGGCCATAATCCTGCTGCTGGCAGTCCTGCCCGGCTACGGACAGCAGAGACTGACCCGTCAGGAATATATCGACAAGTACAAGGACGCGGCCATCCAGGCCATGAAGACCCACGGCATACCGGCCAGCATCACCCTGGCACAGGGATGTCTGGAATCAGGCGACGGCAACTCCGATCTGGCAGTCAAGGCCAACAACCACTTCGGTATCAAATGCCACAACGACTGGAAGGGCCCGACATACTACAAAAAGGACGATGACCCGGGGAAATCCTGCTTCCGCAAATACCGCAACCCGGCAGAATCCTTCAAGGACCACTCCGACTTCCTGCGCTACAGGGACCGCTACGCATTTCTTTTCGACTTGGAAATCACCGATTACAAGGCCTGGTGCCACGGTCTGAAGAAAGCCGGCTACGCCACCGACCCGCAGTATGCGCAGCGGCTGATCAAGATCATCGAGGACTATCAGCTCTACCGCTTTGACCGCGAGATGTATGCCAAGGCCGAGCAGAACCGTAATCTCCTGCCTCCCAGCCCCAACGAGATCATGAAGGTCATGGAGCTCAATCCCGCCAGAACTTCCCTCCTCTACAAGTACTCCCGCAACCGCATCATCTACCAGCGCAACGGCGTGCCCTACATCCTGGCCGGCAACCTCGACACCTACGAGAGCATAGCCGGGGAGTACAACCTCTTCACCAAGGAGCTGCTGCGGTACAACGACCTCAAAAAATCCAGGGACCTCCTCCCCGGCACAGTGGTCTACCTCCAGAGGAAAAAGGCCAAAGCTCAGAGGCACATGGAAATACATATTGCTGTGGAAGGCGACACCTACTATGACGTATCCCAGAAATACGGAGTACGCATGAAAAAACTCTTCAAGTACAATGACTACAAAAGCGGAGACATCCTTCACATCGGGGACGAGATCTTCCTCCGCAGGCACAGATAGGACAATATGAACCGCAGGACACTCATCATAGCAGCAGCGGCCGCAGCAGTCATCATTGCGGCCTTCGGCCTCAACCGGTACATCACATATAAAAAGCCCAACACCGTGCAGGAGGGCGTCATCCTCATCTACCGCGACGCCACCTATCAGGCAGTGGAGGACTCTATAAAAGCCTCAGGAACAATAAAGAATCTCAAAAGTCTGGAGCGTGCCGCCCGCAAGCGGGACTTAGCCTCCCACTTCGAGCCGGGCCGCTACGTCATAGAGCCGGGCATGTCGAACCAGTACATCATCCGCATGATAGCCAACGGCTGGCAGACTCCGGCAAAGGTCACCCTCAGGGGCTATATCAAGACCCTCGACCGGCTGGCAGCATTCCTCGGCCGCAACTTCGAGGCCGACTCCGCCGCATTCGCCACAGCCTTGAAAGACACATCCATGATTGACTCCCTCGGTTTCAGACCCGAGACCTTCATCGGCATGTTCATCCCCAACACCTACGAATTCTACTGGACCTCCAGCCCAGAGTCCGTCATCAAGCGGTTCAAGAAGGAGTACGATACCTTCTGGAACGGCAGGCGCGACCGCCTGGCCAAAGAGATCGGCCTGGACCGCAACGAGGTGATGACCCTCGCCTCCATAGTCATAGGCGAGACCAACAACGCCGGAGAGATGCCCAAGATAGCCGGCGTGTACATGAACCGCCTCCACCGCGGCATGAGGCTCCAGGCCTGCCCCACCGTCATCTACGCCCATCTGGACACTGAGCCGGGACTGCGCCGTCTCCTGCACCGCCACCTGCAGATCGACTCCCCCTACAACACCTACAGAATAAAAGGGCTGCCACCGGGACCGATTGCGATACCCACAGTGACAGCCATAGACGCGGTGCTGAATTACGAGAAATCCAACTACCTGTATTTCTGTGCAAAGCCCGAGTTCGACGGGACCCACAACTTCGCTTCCACCTACAGTCAGCACAAGGCCAACTCAAGGGCCTACAACAAGGCGTTCCGAGAGAGAGAAGCCTCCCGCAAAGCCTCCAACGCAGCCTGAAACTCCGGACTCCGCGAGTTCATCACCCGGTAGAAGCAGTCCCGCGAGACGATAGAGCTGGCAGCCAGCGCCTTCATATACAGGCACAGGTCCTCACGGGAGCGTTCCAGCTCATCCTCCTTCAGTTCTATTCCCCTCTCCGAAGCCAGGGCCACAAGCCCGTCCACCATCCCGTCCGTAATCTTGAAACTGCGGTCGAACTTCTCGAAAGTGCGGTACTTCGACGTCCACGCGCTGCGGTTGCGGTCGCACAGTCCGTTCATATACTCAATGACTAACCCCTGCCTGAGCAGAGCCGCATAGTAATCCGTATATGAAGCCGTATCCTGAGGCACAAAGACATCAGGCATGATGCCTCCTCCGCCATATACAGTGCGCCCGAGCTTGAGGGTGCGGAACTTCAGCGAATCCGGAAACTGAATACTGTCACGGCTGAAAGACTCTCCGCGCAGATACCTCTCATAGAAATCCTTATAATACTGATCCGCATGTCCTGACTCATAATGAGACTGAATGACCCTGCCTGACGGTGTATGATAACGGGCGATGGTAAGCCTCAGCTCAGAGCCGTCATCAAGAGGCAGAGCCTGCTGCACCAACCCTTTGCCGAAAGAGCGCCTGCCCACAATGATGCCGCGGTCCTGATCCTGCACAGCCCCTGCAACTATCTCACTTGCCGAAGCTGAATTCTCATCAATCATAACCACCAACGGACCATGACGGTACAACCCATTGCCACGCGCCGACTCCTGCATCCTGGGTATCTTCCTGCCTTCAGTATACACGATCAGGTCTCCTGCTTCGAGAAACTCATTGGCTATGTTTATAGCCGTAGGCAAGTACCCGCCGGAGTTGCTGCGCAGGTCGAGTATCACTCCTCTGAGGACTCCGTCAAAAGAGCGGATTGCCTCCGCTATCTCATCCCGTGACTTAGCTGCGAAACGGCTGAGTTTAAGATACAGAACATCACTGTCCACTTTGTAGGCCGCATCGAGACTGTTAATCGGAATCTTATCCCTTACCACCGTAAAATCCAGCGGATCCGCAGCCCCGCGCCGCAGCACTGTCAAAGAGACCTTCGTTCCTTTCTTTCCCCGCAGATAGCCGTACACCCCCTCATTGGTCAGTCCTATACCTGCGATATCGGATGTATCCACCCGTACTATCTTATCTCCGGCCAGAAGTCCTACTCTCTCCGAGGGACCTCCCGCCACCGTTGCCTGCACCGTCAGCGTATCCCTGATGACAGCGAACTCGATACCTATACCCTCGAACTCCCCCTGCAGCGGCTCGTTCATCGCCCGCACATCCTCCGCAGAGATATAGCTTGAGTGCGGATCGAGTTCCGCGATGGTAGCAGCTATGGCTTTTTCCACCAAGTCTCCGAAATCCACATCTTCGAGATACAGGCGGTCGATATAAAAAAGGGTCTGGTTGTACTTGCCGGCCGCCTTTGTCATCTCACTTCTCTGCTGGGCGCCGAGACCGGCGACAGAAAGGATCATTGCCGCTGAAAGAGCCGCAGCGGCCCGGATGATATTTCCGTGCATATTCTTATTTCTCATTTTTCTTCAATGGTACTTCAAATTCCTTGCCCTCCCATCCTATCTCGGTCTGCGGAAAGACCTCCCGGGTCTGCGCGAGAAGAACGGAGGGATCCTTGTATCGGGAGGAAAAATGCCCTATTACGAGCTTGCCCGCACCGGCTTTGAGGGCAGTCTCACCCGCCTGACGGGCAGTACTGTGGAACATCTCCGCCGCTTTATCCGCACAGTCATCCCCGAAGGTAGCCTCATGGTAAAGCAGGTCCACCCCACGGACAATCCCTGGAAGAGCGTCGAACACAGCTGTATCGCTGCAATATGCGAAGGAGCGCGGTTCATACGGACGGTATGTCAGGCTCTGCGTCTCGAGGACAGTTCCGTCCTCCCGCCTGACGTCCCTTCCTTCCTTGAGGGCAAGTATCTCCTCTACACTCAGGGACAATGCAGAGACGGCCTCCTTCCTAACATTGAGCTCAGGCTCCCGCTCGCGGAACAGGTATCCATACGTAGGAACCCTGTGCAGAAGGGGGAAAGCCGTTACAGTGATACCGTTGTCCTCCCAAACGGTCTCCGGCTCACCGGAGGTCAAGGGATGAAATATGATCGGGTAGCACTCTCTCTCGAGGAACTGCCCGCGGAAGAAGTCCAATATACCCCTGAAAGTCTCAGGCGCATAGATATGAAGAGGCTCCGTCCTGCCGGACATGGACAGGGTGGACATCAGGCCGAATATCCCGAAGACATGGTCTCCGTGTACGTGCGAGAGAAATATCCTCCCGGTCTTCATCAGGGAGATGCCGTGACGCTTCATGAGCATCTGACAGCCTTCGCCGCAGTCGATAAGCAGCAAGCGCCCACATATATTCAATATGTGAGCGCTGGGATATCTGTCCGTTGTCGGGGAGGCCGATGAGACTCCCAATGTCGTCAACGAAAACTTCATAGGGAAGGGATTACTTTCCGGCTTCCTCCATCATCTTGTTCTTCAGGTCTGCAAGTTCGGAGATGTCACCGAGAGTAGTCTTCTCAAGATTGGTCTTGAGCTTCTTCATTGCGCTCTGGGTGCTCTCGCTCTCGCGGCGGGTCTCCTCCTTCTTGGGCTCCTCCCATGTTCTGGTATGGGAAAGAACGATCTTCTTGTTGGACTTGTTGAACTCGACAACCTTGAAGGGCAGCTTCTCGCCTACATTGGCTGTAGTGCCGTCCTGCTTCTGGAGGTTCTTAATGGAGCATGTGCCCTCTACACCCTCGCCGAGAGAGATGACTGCTCCCTTGTCAGCGAAGCTGGAAACTGTTCCCTCGTGGATGGAACCGAGAGGATACTGGGTCTCGAATACATCCCAGGGATTCTCCTCGAGCTGCTTGTGGCCGAGGCTCAGACGGCGGTTCTCCTTGTCGACTTCGAGGACTACTACCTCGAGCTTGTCACCGATGGAGGTAAACTCTGAAGGATGCTTGATCTTCTTGGTCCAGGACAGGTCGCTGATGTGAACCAGTCCGTCCACGCCCTCCTCGAGCTCCACGAATACACCGAAGTTGGTGAAGTTGCGGACGGTGGCGGTATGACGGGAGTTAACGGGATATTTCTCTGTGATGGTAGCCCAAGGATCCTCCTTAAGCTGCTTGATACCGAGGGACATCTTCCTCTCCTCGCGGTCGAGGGTCAGGATAACGGCCTCTACCTCGTCGCCAACCTTCAGGAAGTCCTGAGCGCTGCGCAGGTGGAGGGACCAGGACATCTCGGATACGTGGATCAGGCCCTCTACGCCGGGCTGAATCTCCACGAATGCACCGTAGTCAGCAATAACGACCACTTTGCCCTTAACGACATCGCCCACCTTGAGGTCGGGATTGAGAGCATCCCAGGGATGAGGCTGAAGCTGCTTGAGACCGAGAGCGATACGCTTCTTGGTATCATCGAAGTCGAGGATAACCACATTGATCTTCTGGTCGAGATGAACGACTTCCTCAGGATGATTGATACGTCCCCAGGAGAGGTCGGTGATGTGGATGAGTCCGTCCACTCCGCCGAGGTCCACGAACACACCGTAGGAGGTGATGTTCTTGACAGTACCCTCGAGGATCTGACCCTTCTCGAGCTTGCTGATGATGTCGGCCTTCTGAGCCTCGATCTCGGCCTCGATGAGAGCCTTGTGGGAAACTACCACATTGCGGTATTCGTTGTTGATCTTGACGATCTTGAAGTCCATTGTCTTGTTGACAAACACATCGTAGTCGCGGATGGGCTTGACGTCGATCTGCGAACCGGGCAGGAAGGCCTCGATGCCGAATACGTCTACGATCATACCGCCCTTGGTGCGGCACTTCACGTAGCCCTTTACGATCTCGTCCTTCTCGTAAGCCTCGTTCACGAGATCCCATGAACGCAGGGAATGAGCCTTTCTGTGGGAGAGAATCAGCTGGCCTTTCTTGTCCTCGGCTGTCTCTACGTATACCTCAACCTTGTCACCCACTTTCAAGTCAGGGTTGTAACGGAACTCGGAGATGTTGATCACGCCCTCGCTCTTGTAGCCGATGTTCACGAGAACCTCGCGCTTGCCGATGGCCATCACGGTTCCTTCTACGACCTCATTCTCCACTACCTTGGAGAGGGTCTGGTTGTACATCTCCTCATCGGCCTTGCGGTCTGCATAAGGAGTATCTTCCTCAAAACTGTCCCAGTCGAATTTGTCGACGGGTACCGACGCATTGCTCTTGCGTTTGGGAGCCATAGCGTCCACTACGGGAGTTGCCTCTTCCTGATAGGACTCGGCTGTCTCCTTCTTTTCTACGGGAGCCACGATTTCCTCGTTCTCCACCATTACTTCTTGTTCTTTTACCATAATTTTAAATTAAACAATCTTTCCACTAAGGAGTTAGACATTATTTATAAACCCTCCGTTTCCGAAAGGAGCGCAAAAGTAAAGAGTATTTTGCTGATTTCCAAATAATTTTGCAAAATTCAACACAAGGCATTATCTTTGCATAATACATGACTTCCAATAAGATGCAAACAAATAAAAAGAATATGAAATCTATCGCCAAAATGCTTATTCTCCTGCCCGTTGCAGCTTTGTCGCTCATATCCTGCAACAAGAACGGCAGCGACATAAATTATCAGTCCTACATGACAGCAGTCGAGACCACCGGACAGGAATACAGCTGCTACTTCATCAGCGATGACTACATCACGGTAATTCCCGTCAACAATTTAAGCATACTCAGCACCTTTAAGACCAATGACCGCGTACTCGCCACTTTCACTATCCCCGCCGGTGAGATTACAGACCCCGTCGAGGTAGAGTTCTCAGCCATATCAAAGCTACAGACAGAACATGTTGTCACCTCTTCTCAGCCCAACACGCTCGGGACAGACAAGATAGATATCGAAAACGCATGGCACTCCGGCGGAGTTGACGGTCTGAACCACTTCCTCACTATAGCCTACGCCTACAATTTAAGCGGTTCCGGCAAAGCACACGATTTCACCCTCGTAGACAATACCTCAGTCCTCACCAATCCGGACAAAGACGGCTACTACCATCTTTATTTGACACACAACAGTCACGGAGACCATGCCCTGATGAGAACCACGGCAGTCTCCACCTTCTATCTCGACCAGAAATTTATCCAGCCCGGAATCAAAGGCATCAGGATAGACTACGCTCCGCTCGCATCCGACAGCGACAGGAGCAGCGTGACCGTCGACTTCTAATTCCCGATCAAACATGAAAAACCGTCCCTACATTCCTGCCCCAATACCGACCGATAACATTGAGCTTCCGAAAGATATCCTGCTACTTTCCGAACGCATCGCCGAGAATGTCCACGAAACCTGGGCAGCCGCCCGCATATCTGAAGGATGGACCTGGGGAGCTGAACGGAACGACGCACTCCGGCACCACCCCTGCCTCGTCCCCTACTGCGAGCTGCCGGAATCAGAGAAGGAATATGACCGGAAAACAGCCATGGAAACCCTCAGGCTCATTCTAAAATTAGGATACTCCATCAAAAAAGCCGAGTGATGAAGCAAGTGTTCAGATATCTCAAGCAGATATTTTCTCAGGAATTCATCGACAGGACCATTTCCGGAGGCATCAAAGGGCAGATAACCCTGCTCTCTATCGTTATAATAGGGGTATTCTTCATAGCTTCTGCCCTCGTAATATGTCTGAATATCGGTTTAGGATGCGAAGATAATTGGACCGACCAGCTGTGGGTGCTGTACAACAATTTCGTTGACCCCGGCAACCAAAATTCACAGCAAGGTACCGGAAACAGGCTGACTGTCATCATCATCAGTCTGCTCGGCTCCATCCTGCTCGGCGGAGTGCTCATCTCGACCATTTCAAATATAATCGAGCGGCGGGTAGAGGCAGTACGCACAGGCAAAGCCTACTACAGATCCATTAAAAACCATTTCATCATCATCGGCTGCAGCAACATCGTTGTCAGCCTTATCAAGGAACTGCACAAAGAAGATCCTGAGGCCGCCATAGTGGTCATGAGCTGTCAGGAAAGCGAGCGCGTGCGCCACAACCTGCAGGCCAGCTTAGACAAAGACGAAGAGCGGCACGTATACATCTATTTCGGAAACATCGAATCCATAGATGAGCTTAAAAGACTGAATATAGACCGGGCAAAGGAAGTGTACATTCTCGGCGAGGAAGGGGATTACGGCAGGGACGCCAAGAACATCCAGTGCGTACACAGCGTAAGCATCCTGAAAGGCCCGGCAGAAGAAGGAAAAGAACTTCCTGTCTACACCCAGTTCGACCGGTTGTCTTCCTACAGCGTAATTCAGAAGCTCAACACTCTGAGCAATGCTCATGACGGCAGCACAAACATCTATTTCAGACCGTTCAACATACATGAGAACTGGGCCCGCCGCCTGTGGAGCATCTACTCATACGACAATGACAGCCCCTACGACCGGCTCGACTACGACACTATCCGCCTGCTGCCTGACGGGGACGTCCGGAATAAAGACCGGTTCGTACACTTGGTCATCATCGGTTTCGGAGGAATGGGGCAGGCACTGCTGTTGGAAGCCATAAGAATCTGCCACTACGCCAACTACGACGACACTCAGGAAAGCGGCTCGCGAATCAGGACACAGATTACTGTCATCGACGGAAATATAGACACCCTGCAGCAGCATTTCACTGCCATGTTCCCTAACCTCGGAGCCCAGGTAGACGACATACAGATCACATATAGGCACGACAATACATGCAGCCCTTCTGTACGAGAAAGCCTTAAACAGTGGTGCTGCGACCCCCGGCAGATGCTCACGGTGGCCGTCTGCATCAGCGACCCGGACGAGAGCATCACCATCGGTCTCAACTTGCCGCGAGAGGTCTACCAAAGCGATGCAAGAGTTCTTATACGCCAGGAAATCCAGACTGATATGGGCCTTGCAATCCATACCGACAACGGACGCTACCGCAACGTCAAGATTTTTGGAATGCTGGACCAGGGCATCTCCAAGCACATGCTGCTTGACGAGATACCAAGCTACATCAATCAGGAATATGAGCAGAACGGATACATCAAAGAACTGTACCGGCTTCACATCCTTCATGAACTGTCAGAGCTTCAAAAGAAAAAAGCCACAGCGAGAAAAAGCTGGATAAACCTGAACGAGAATATGCGATGGGCCAACCGCTATCAGATCGATGCATACCGGACGTTCATACACACTTTAGGCTATGATATAGTACAGTCTTCCGACAATAAAGTGTCAGTCGTTTCTCCGGAAAAATTCTCTGAAGACCTGACCGATGACAGGCTGCTGGTTCTTATGCGCATGGAAAAACACCGCTGGAATGCTGAGCGCACCCTCGAGGGCTGGAGGTACGGAGACACCCGCGACAACACCCACCGTATCCACGACAAACTGATTCCCTTCCATGACACTCCCTATGAAGAGAGACTCAAGGACAAGCAAGTCATCACCAATCTGGCATATCTGATGCCTCTGGCCGGATTCATAATCGTTCCGGACTAAGCGCTCGCATCACTACAGACTGTCGCCGAAGTCCTCCTTGAACCTCGCAATGAGACGCTCAGGCCAGTCGCCGACGGGCTCCATCGGGGTGCGGAAGCAGCGCTGCATGCCAGGAATATCGTGGCAGCGGATGGCCCCGATGAGCTTTCTGTTGTCATGGAGCCACTTCAGGCGGTCGAGGGCGTACATGGTCTGGGAGAGGGTCAGGACCTTGCGGGGAAATGCCATACGGACGAGCTCCATATCCGCGATGAAATCCGGGTCATCCTCCGAGACATCGGCGTAGGTACCGCCGTCCATAGTCCTCACTCCTGAGCACAGGTAAATGGCTGCGGCGAGGGAACTGGCGGGCAGGTCCTTCACGGGCAGATGGTCGCAGAACTTCTTAGCGTCTATCTGGGCTCCGAGCACACCCGGAGGGGTAACCATAGGGATGCCCATCCTGACGGCCTCATTCACGAAATACCTTATGAACTCGGGGTTCTGGCAGATATACTCCTCATCGGTAGCCTCGTACAGTCCCTGGGCCATGGCCTCTATCTCCTTCATGGACATACCGCCGTAGGTGACGTAGCCCTCGAATACGGCCACCACCTGGTCCATCTTGAGCTTGTCCTGATAGTTGTCGGTGGCGATGACGGCACCTCTGGTGCAGGAGAGCTTGCGGGCCGAGAAATAGACGATATCGGCCAGCGAGCACATCTTCAGCAGGACTTCGGCCAGGGTTGCATGGGCGTACTCCGGCTCGCGCTGAATGATCAGCCAGGCGTTCTCTCCGAGCAGGCAGGCGTCGAGCAGCACCTTGATGCCGTGGCGGTCGGCCACCTTGCGCACCTCCATGAGGTTGGCCATCGAGAAGGGCTGTCCGCCGATAAGGTTGGTGGAAGCCTCCATGCGGATGAAAGGTATGTGCTCCGCCCCGTACTGAGCGATGCAGTCCTCGAGACGGGCGATGTCGATATTGCCCTTGAACTGGTTGTCGGAGGCGGAGGAGAAGGCCACTTCGGGGTCGACGAGGTCGACGGGACGTCCTCCGTTGAGCTTTATGTGGTTGACGGTACTGCCGAAATGGTAGTTCATGGGGATTATGTCCCCCGGCTTCAGGAACGCCCGCATGATTACGTTCTCAGCGGCGCGGCCCTGATGCGCGGGCACCACATAACGCTTGCCGAGCACATCGAATACGGCCTTCTCGAGCCGTTTGAACGACTCGCTGCCGGCGTATGCGTCGTCGGCCCGCATCATGGCGGCCAGCTGCAGGTCGCTCATGGCGTTGGTTCCGCTGTCGGTCAGCATGTCCAGGTAGACATCCGCCGAATCCATGCGGTAAGTATTGAATCCGCCCTTTTTCAGGGCCTCCAGTCTTTCATCTATAGGCAGGAGCCTCACCTTCTGCACGATACGCGCACGGTGGAACTCCAAGGGAATATCTATGCCAGTGTAGAACTTTACTTTCGGCATTTTTATATTTTTTAAAATTTTTAAAATCCTCCGGAACTTCTGTTAATGACCGCCGTACAGGTATTCCTCCTGCTCAGGGGTCAGGGTGTCTATACCGGTGCCCCAGCTCTCGAGCTTCATCCGGGCAACCTCGGCGTCTATCTCCTCCGGCACACTGATGATGCGGGGCATGTCCTCTCCGCGGTGCCGCACTAAATAGCGGGCACCTAAGGCCTGAATGGCGAAGCTCATGTCCATGATCTCAGCGGGATGCCCGTCGCCCGAAGCCAAGTTGACTAAACGGCCCTCGGCAAGGATGAACACTGAACGGCCGTTCTCCAGCCTGTAGCCCATGATGTTCTCGCGGGCCTTCCATGACTCCACTGCCATAGTCTTGATGCCGCGGACGTCCACCTCACAGTCGAAGTGTCCGGCATTGCAGCAGAGGGCTCCGCCCTTCATCTTCAGGAAATGCGCGGATGTGATGACGTCCTTGCAGCCGGTCACGGTCACGAAGATGTCTCCTATCTCTGCGGCGCGGTCCATCGGCATAACCTTGAATCCGTCCATAACGGCCTCGATGGCCTTGACAGGGTCGATCTCAGTGACGATGACCGATGCCCCCAGTCCCTTTGCCCTCATAGCCACGCCCTTGCCGCACCAGCCGTATCCGGCTACGACGACATTCTTGCCGGCAACGATGAGGTTGGTCGTGCGGTTGATGCCGTTCCAGACGGACTGGCCGGTACCGTAGCGGTTGTCGAAGAGGTATTTGCACTTGGCGTTGTTGACCAGCACCATAGGGAAGCGCAGTTCCCCTGCCCTGGCCATGGCCTCGAGCCTCATCACTCCGGTGGTGGTCTCCTCGCAGCCTCCGATGATTCCGGGTATCAGTTCCGGCATCTCGGTGTGCAGGGTATGCACTAAGTCGCCTCCGTCGTCGATGATGATATTGGGTCCGCAGGAGACTACCTTGCGGATATTGTCCATATATTCCTGCTCCGAGCAGCCGTACCAGGCAAATACCTCGAGGCCCTCGTGTACGAGAGCGGCGGCCACGTCGTCCTGGGTGGAAAGGGGATTGGAACCGGTGATGTACATCTGCGCCCCGCCGGCGGCCAGGGTCTCGCAGAGGTAGGCGGTCTTGGCCTCGAGATGTATCGAGAGGGCTATCTTCAGTCCCTCGAAGGGTCTCTCTTCCTTGAATTTCTTCTCTATCCTGTTGAGCAGGGGCATGTTGGCCCTTACCCAGTCTATCTTGCGACGGCCTTCGGCCCAGGTTTCAGGTTTCTTGATATCACTCATATTCTAAAGCATTCTTCGTTTTCGGAAGACCAAAATTACTACAAAAATCGCAACAATCATCAACGCCAGCAGAATAAAAAAGTCCGCCAGTCCGCTTCCGGCCACCGGCAGGTTGATATTCATGCCGTAGATGGAGGCTATGAGGGTCGGCGGCATCAGGAGGAGGGACACGAAGGTGAAGACCTTCATGATGCGGTTCTGCTCGAGGTTGATCAGACCGACTACTGTGTTCTGGAGGTAGTCCAGACGCTCGAAGCTGAAGTTGGTATGGTTGAGCAGGGAGACGATGTCCTTGTTGATGACCGAAAGTTTCGGAAAGATATCGCGGGGGAACTTGTCGCTCTTCATGATGGAGGAGATCATCCTCTGCTTGTCGACCACGTTCTCGCGCACCAGCATGGTGTTCTCCTGCAGTTGGTTGATATCCAAGAGGAACTCCTCGTTGACGTCCTTGCCGGCACTGACCTTCTTGCTGTAGGTGTCTATCTCCTTGGACATGAGCTCGATCATGTCGGCGTCGAGGTCGATCCGGTTCTCGACGATGCCGATAAGGACGTGATAGCCTGTGGGATAGAGCCGGCTGTTGACCTGTATCCTGCGCTGTATGTCCGAGAAGCTGCGCAACTGCACGTTCCTGATGGATACGATGATACCCTCGCAGAGAATGAACGAGACGGCCTCCATCGAATACTCGTCGGGGCCAGGAATCAGGAAGTTGGTGTTGACGGAGATGGTGGTCTCGGTCTCGGAGTAGCGGGACGATGATTCGATCTCCTCGGCCTGGGCCCTGGAGGACAGGGAGGTATCGAGGAAAGCCTCGACCGCGCGTTTCTCGTCTCCGTCCGGGGAGAAAAGGTCAATCCAGATTACATCGTCCATTCCCAGTTCATCTAAAAATACTACGGACTGGGAGATGGATATCTTGCCTTTGTCTTTATAGAATATCTGTATCATGCTTCTTTCGGAGTTTGATGATGGTTAAATTGATGGGGAATACTCTCCCGCTGGAGAGTGCCGGACTCACCAATAACATCGGACTCTGAACTCGAAAGGCTTGAATTTCAACTCTATAAACTTAATTCGTTAATACTCGGCCGCAAATATACAAATTACCTGCCAAAATCGGCAATTTTTCTAATGACGCCTGATTTTCAGGAATACGTATCCTCTGAAAAGTACGCGCCTACGGCGCTATCCCTCCCACCATGAGTATCAGCTCGTTACTTCGTAACTCGGTGATACTCAGGGCGGGTCCCTCCCGCTAACAGGCCGCGGGTGGCATGCTTTTCAGAGGATACGTATTCATGAAAATCTGAAAAAGCAATCTGTTCTGCCGTAAATGAATATTATACAGACAAGTGCTCGATGAGAATCTTGGCTCCGATGGCGATGAGGATCAAGCCGCCGAGGATTTCGGACTTTCTGCCGATGCCGGCTCCGAGGCGGCGGCCGCCGAGCAGACCGGCGAGGGAGGCCAGTGCCGTGCAGGCCAGCACCATGGCTGTGGTGATGCCTATCTTGAGGAATGACAGCTTGATCATGGCTAAGGATATGCCGACTGCCACGGCATCGATGCTGGTAGCCACGGACAGGAGCACGAGCTGCTTAGTATTCAGCAGCGAGGTGCCGGACACTTCCTCCTCTTTCTTCGAGCAGCCCTCGATTATCATCTTCACCCCGATGTAGCCCAGCAGGACGAATGCCACCCAGTGGTCTACCTTCGAGATGTAGTCGCTCACGCTGTAGCCTAAAAGCCAGCCGGCGAAAGTAAGTCCTGCCTGAAACACCGCAAAACAGAAGATAATCCGCAGAATCTGCCTGACACACAGACTGCCGCGGGTACATATCCCGCCGGTAAGCGAGACCGCGAAGGTATCGAAGCACAGACCTGCCGCGAGGAGAAAAAGTTCGATATAGCTCATAACAAAGGTGTACGGTTCTTGATGGACATTCCGAGCGTCAGCGAATCAGCATTCTCGAGGTCGTCCCCGAAGCCCACCCCGCGGGCGATAGCCGTCACACGCACCCCGGTACGGGCCAGCAGCCGGTTGATATAGAACGAGGTGGTCTCACCGGCCATCCCCTTGCCTATCGCGATGATCACCTCCCTAACCTCCGGCGAGGACGCCCTCTCCACCAGCGAGTCGAGCGGCAGGTCATCCGGGCCGATACCGTCCATGGGCGATATCACCCCTCCCAGCACATGGTAGACCCCGTTGTACTCCCCCGTCTCCTCGATACTCATCACATCCTGAATATTCTCCACCACGAGGATGGTCGAGCGGTCCCGCCGGGAATCCGCGCATATCGGGCATATCTCCTCCACCGAAAGCATATTGCATACCCGGCAGTAACGGGCCTCAGTGCGGAGCCGTATCAGGGCATTGCCCATCCGGAGAGTCTCCTCCTCGGGCCGCCGCAGCAGGAAGAGCGCCATCCTCATGGCCGTCACCTTCCCGATTCCGGGCACGGAGCTGAGCGCGTCCACCGCCTCCTGTAATAAAGGTATCATCATAACTTCAAGTCGTCACTCTATCATTTTGGAAAAATAACGTTCTAAGCCGTCTCCCGCTCCCGGGGCAGTATGCACATGACACACGCCGCACTCCGCTGCAACCTCCCGTAAAATATCCCCATACACGCAGGCCACCGATCCGACCGCAGCCAGAGGCAGGTCAGGACGGCCGTAACGCGACACATTGCGCTCCAGGAAAAGGCGGAACCCACTTGCCACCAGGCTTCGGACATAGGGACAATCCTTCCGCCGTCCCAGGAAAAGGGAGAACGAAGCCAGGTACCGCGAGGGCATCTCCCCACCGTAGACCCGGCTGACCACCGCCGGATAGTCGAGCCCCGCGAACTCCTCCCGTAGAGCCGTTTCCAGCTCCTGTGGCAGCAGCCCCTTGATGTAGTCCGCCAGCAGCATTTTCCCGAGCCAGGCCCCGCTGCCCTCATCACCGAGGATGAAGCCTCCGGCCGGAATGTTCCGGACCACCCGTCCTCCGAGGTACAGCCCGCTGTTGGAGCCTGTCCCCAGGATTGCCGCGACTCCGTCCTTATCGCCGAGCAGGGCAATGGCGGCTGCCTCTAAGTCAGAACCGGCCGTCACCTCACATCCCGGGAGTACAGCCCGAAGAGCCTCCCGGACCTTCTCTCCGGCAGCCTCCGAGACTACTCCCGCACCGTAAAAATACACCCGGATGCCCGGCCCCTCAACACCCCTCAGAGCTTCGGCGAAGACTCCGCGAATAGCCTCAACCCCCTGGAGCACAGGATTGACCCCCGGAGACGCCAGCCTCCGGACAGGCTCACCCCGCCTCAGGATCCTCCAGTCGATGGAGGTCGAACCGCTGTCCGCCGTGATTATCATTGCCGTCGAGTCATTATATTTGCGCGGCAAAAATAGTCAAAAAAAGCATGAATGAAACTGAAGTGATACGGCTGCTGCGGGAATATGCGGCGCAATACAATGACTGGAAATATTTTACCGGCGACCCGATAATCTTTCCCAGGCACTTTGCCGGCCTGATGGCGGAAGGAAGGGCTACTCTCCAGGACGTGGAGGTGGCGGCGGCAGTGGCGGCACATCTGGCCTGGGGCCGCAGGGAGATGATAGTCAGGGACTGCCGCAGGGCAATGGACGAGATGGGATGGCAACCCTACGAATATGTCATGGCGGGAAAATACCGCAGCGACAGCACCTCCCTGCACCGTACGGTCAAATGGTCGGAGTTCGCGGGTATATGCGGCAGGCTCAGGGAATTCTACCGTGACAATGAGAGTCTCGAGGTCCTCACCCCGGGACAGATGCGCGTCCGCGTCTACGGGCAGAAAGACGACCCTTCGGCAGCCAACAAGAAGATCCACATGCTGAGGCGGTGGATGGTCCGGGACGATGGGAAGGTGGACATAGGGCTGTGGAAGGGCATAGACAAGCGGGAGCTTATCATTCCGTTAGACGTGCATGTGCACCGGAGTGCGGCGAATTTGGGTATAACTGCAAGGCGCAGCGCGGATATCAGGACTGCCGAGGAGATAACCCGTTTCCTGCTGAAAGTGTTCCCGGAGGACCCTGTACTGGGAGATTTTGCTCTTTTCGCAGTGGCGGCATCGGGTGGTTGTTGAAAACTTTTTCGCAATTTATGCCTGATTTTAGATGATTTTTCATTATTTTTGTAAGCAGTTGTGTTATGAAGTATGCCTAAGTTATTCATCATCTCAGGTTGCAACGGTGCGGGTAAGACGACAGCTTCCTACACCATTCTTCCGAATATGCTGAACTGCGGTAACTTCGTAAATGCTGACGAGATAGCCAGAGGTCTTTCCCCCTTCAACCCCGAGAAGGCCGCGATACAAGCGGGAAGAATCATGCTGGCAAGGGTGCAGGAGCTTATGAATGAGGAGCAGGACTTTGCGATAGAGACTACACTCGCTACAAGAAGTTACGTCAACCTCATCAGGAAAGCTCAGGAAAAGGGTTACGTGGTAACTCTGCTCTACTTTTGGCTGAATATGCCCTCATTGGCTGTTGAAAGGGTCAAGCTGAGGGTTCAGTCAGGAGGACATAATGTAAGCGAGGAGAGCATACGCCGGAGATACGACATGGGTATCAAGAATCTGTTCCACCTGTATATCCCTGTATGCGAGTACTGGATGATCATAGACAACTCCAACTCACCTGTGATCATCTGCGAAGGAGGTAAAAATATTACTACTAAAATACATAACAAAACCTTGTTCAACCAATTGATCAATTATGAGCGAACTAGAATCACGGGAGCTTAGAGACAACATCCTCGACGGTCTGAACGCCACGTTCCAGAATTTAGTCAAGGAGAAGAAGAAGACCAACTCCGAACTGGCGTTCGTCCAGAACGGCAAGTTGGTAAAGGTCAAGGCTACCAACATCTAATTGTCTCAAACTCTGCTACAAACAAACGATTTAAAAGGGGCTTGCGTATAACACTGGCCCCTTTTATTTGACTTGAAAGAATGAATACAGCCAACATAGACACGAACTTTTACAGGCTATTCGGAACAGATCCCTCAGATGCCCGCAGACTGCTGTCCGCAGCCATGTCAAAAGGCGGTGACTACGCCGATATATTCTGCGAGCATACAGTAAGCAACGAGCTGTCACTGAGAGACGGAGAAGTCAACTCCGTCCGCTCCAACATCGATTTCGGCATCGGCATCCGCGTCCTGAGCGGAGACCGCACCGGCTACGCCTTCTCGGAGAGCACCCGCATGGAGGACCTGATGAGGGCAGCCTCCACCGCCGCCGAGATAGCCCGGGACTCCTCCTCGAAGGTGATCCTGCCGGAAGACTGCACGCCGGTGGATTTCTACGATCACTATCCTCTGCCTTCGGACTCCTCCGACTGGGAGAGGCATACAGTCGAAGAAAAAAAGGAATACCTCCTGATGCTCCGCGACCTGATACAGCAGGCTTCGAAGAGGGTCATCAACATCACCGGCCGCATCGGGGACCAGCAGACCCGCATTCTCTTCTTCAACTCCTTAGGACAATGCTTTACTGACATGCGCCCCATGGCCCTTATGTCAGCCACAGTGGTGATGCAGGAAGGCAGCCGGATGGAGAACTTCTACGCATCCAAGAGTTACCGCAAGGGTTTCGACTTCCTGTCTCAGGAACTCGTTCAGGCCCTGGCCGGCGATGTCGTGAAAGGCTGCGACCGCCTCTTCGAGGCCTCGCGTCCGCCATGCGGGGAGATGCCCGTGGTCATGGGTGCAGGAGGCTCGGGCATCCTGCTGCACGAGGCCATAGGCCACTCATTCGAGGCCGACTTCAACCGCAAGGGCACATCGATATTCTCCGACCGCATGGGCAAGCTCATCTGCAACCCCGACATCAACATAGTGGACGACGGCACCCTGCCCTTCTTCCGCGGCTCGGTCAACGTGGACGACGAGGGCGTGCCGGGCCAGAAGACCTACATGGTCCGCAACGGAGTGCTCAACTCCTATCTCCACGACCGCATCAGCGCCAGGCACTACGGGGTCGCCCCCACCGGCAACGGCCGCCGCGAGTCCTTCCGCTACATGCCCATCCCGAGGATGCGCTCCACCTACATGGAGAACGGCCCGGCCACCGAGGAGGACTTGATCCGCTCGGTGAAAAAGGGCATCTACGTGGACAACTTCGCCAATGGTCAGGTCCAGATCGGCGCCGGAGACTTCACATTCTACGTCAAGTCCGGATACATGATAGAGGACGGACACCTGACCCGCCCCATCAAGGACACCAACATCATCGGCAACGGTCCGGAGGCCCTCGCGGCCATCACCGGCGTGGCCGGCAACCTCATAGTGGACGACAGCACATGGACCTGCGGCAAAGGGCAGTACTGCCCCGTATCCTGCGGCATGCCGTCAGTCTTAGTCAGCAAACTTAATGTAGGAGGCATCAATGAATAAAGACATAGCACAGAAAGCCCTGGAGACAGCCCTTGCCTGCGGTGCGTCCGGCTGCCGCGTGACCCTGTCGGAGAGCACGCAGACCTCCGTCTCATACCTCAACGGGGAGATAGAGAAGCTGCAGGAATCCACTTCCGCAGCCCTCGGCGTCGCCCTTTTCACCGAAGGCCGCTACGGAGCCTTCTCCACCAACCGTTTCGATGAAAGCGAGCTGCGGCCCTTCATCCGCAGATGCATCGACTCATGCCGGCTGCTCGCCCCGGACGACTGCCGCACCCTCCCCGATCCCTCGCTGTACTACCGCGGGGGCCGGCCGGACCTGGAACAGCGCGACCCGCATTTTTCCGATATCCCCTTCAAGGCCAAGACCGATATCCTCGAAGCCACGGACGCAGAGGTAGACAAGAGCGACTCCCGCCTCATTTCCACCGCCTGCGACTGGGACGACTGCCTCCGCTCGGACTACATCATTGACTCTCAAGGATTAGAAGCAGAAGCCTCCAGTACATTCTACTCGGTGTCATGCGAATGTACCGTCCGCGGCCACGGAGAGGCCCGGCCCCAGAACAGCTGGTTCGAGGGTTCCCTCTTTTTCGACCGTCTGCGCTCCGGATGCGGCAGGACAGCCTACGAGCGGACCGTGCCGATGATAGAGGCCCGCAAGCTCAATTCCGGCAAATACAATATTGTCCTGGAAAATACCGTCTCGGCGAAAGCCGTCTCGGCCATCATCTCCGCCCTCAACGGTTCCTCGCTCCAGCAGCGGAACTCCTTCCTGATAGACTCGCTCGACAAGCGGCTCTTCCCGGAGAACCTGCTGATCACGGACAATCCCCTCATCCCCGGACGCACCGGTTCCGGCTACTTCGACAGCGAGGGCGCGGCCACCTGCGAACGGGACATCATCCGCGACGGAGTGGTGCGGACCTACTTCCTGAACACCTATTTTGCCAATAAACTCGGTATGCCACGAACCGTGGAGGACGCCTACGCCGTAGGCTTTCCCCGCAACTCTGGGCTCGGAATAGAGGAAATACTGCGGCAGACCGGCAGCGGAGTGCTCATCACCGGCTTCAACGGAGGCAACAGCAATCCCGTCACCGGTGACTTCTCCTACGGTATCGAGGGATGGTACTTCGAAAACGGGCAGCGGCTGTATCCCGTCAAGGAAATGAACCTGAGCGGGGACTTCCTCTCGCTCTGGGCACGCAACATATTTATCGGAAACGACCCCATCGGATTCATGCAGTGGCAGATACCCACCCTGGCATTCGAAGGGGCTGACATCAGTGGACTATAATGAAACAACCTGGACTACTAATATCCTTCATCCCGGTCATCCTGCTGATGACTCTGATTGTTATCGGAGTGACCGTCTTCGGGGCCGACATCACCGGAGGCGCCTCTCAGGTGGCTCTGCTGCTGGCCGCGCTGACGGTCATCGGGATTTCTTTATTCCATCTCAAGATGCCCTGGTCCCGTTTAGAGGAGGGCATTATCGACAATCTCGGCAAGACCGGACCGGCCATCTTCATCCTCCTGATGATCGGGGCCCTGACCTCCACATGGATGCTGTCGGGAGTGGTTCCGACCCTGATTTACTACGGCATGAAGCTCATCAGCCCGAAGATATTCCTATTAGTGGTATTCCTGCTTACGGCCATAGTATCGGTGCTCTCGGGCAGCTCGTGGACCACCATCGGCACCATAGGCGTGGCGATGATGAGCGCGGGCACTATGTTAGGTATCTCCGAGGGCTGGCTGGCCGGAGCCATCATCTCCGGAGCCTACTTCGGGGACAAGCGCTCGCCCATGTCCGACACCACCAACCTCGCTTCATCCGTAGCGGGAGTAGATATCTACAGGAACATCAACTATCTGCTGTACACCAATATGCCGTCATTCATCATCTCCGGCATAGTGTTCACCATCGTAGGCTTCACATACAACCCGGCCTCCGAGCTGGATCTCAGCGCCCAGTATGCCAGCCTCTCGTCGGCGTTCGTCATCAGTCCCTGGCTGCTGCTCATCCCCTGCCTTACCATCTTCATGATATACAAGAAGATTCCCCCGTTCATCACCCTCTTTGTGTCCGCCCTGCTCTCCGGCATCATAGCCTTCTTCGTGCAGCCGGACCTCATCGCACAGATATGCGGAGAAGGAAGGGGATTCCGGGAATTCTTCTACTTCCTCTACCAGTCCTTAGCCGCAGAAGTGACCGTATCTACAGGCGACCCGATGCTGGACACCTTGGCCTGCACCTCCGGCATGTACGGCATGCTCGGCACGATATGGCTGATACTCTGCGTGATAGTCTTCGGAGGCGTAATGGAGGCATCCGGCATGATAGAGGCCATCACAGCCCGCATCATCTCCCGTCTGAAGAGTGCCGTGCAGCTCGTCTCGGCCACAGTCGCCTCCGGTATCTTCTGCAACATCGTACTCTCCGACCAGTACATGTCCATCATCGTTCCGGGAAAAATGTTCGCAGAGGCCTACCGCAAGCGCGGCTACGCTCCCGAACTGCTCAGCCGCAGCCTCGAGGACTCGGCCACAGTGACTTCGGTACTGGTGCCCTGGAATACCTGCGGAGTGGTGCAGTCCACCGTCCTCGGCGTGGCTACCCTCTCCTACCTCCCCTACTGCATCTTCAACCTGCTCTCGCCCCTGATGTCCATCTTCGTGGCGTCCATCGGCTGGAAGATCCGCAGACTTCACGACAACAATCAATCAAACATTAATATTAAAGACAATGAAAATCAGTGACAAGAAAGTAGTAGCACTCACCTACACCCTCACCGTGGACGGCCAGGTGGCCGACCAGACCACAGAAGACCGTCCCCTCGACTTCATCTTCGGCATGGGCTATCTCCTGCCCAAGTTCGAGGAGAATATCGCCGGCAAGGAGCCCGGTGACAGCTTCGAGTTCACCCTCACTCCCTCCGAAGGCTACGGCGAGCACAATCCCGAGCTGGTGGTCGAGCTTCCCAAGCACATCTTCGAAGTGGACGGAAAGATTCAGGAAGGCCTCCTCACCGTCGGCAACATGATCCCGATGATGAACCAGCAGGGCGGTGTCATGCACGGCAAGGTACACGAGGTCAAGGACGACAGCGTGATGATGAACTTCAACCACCCCATGGCCGGCAAGACCCTCAACTTCACCGGCAAGATCCTCACCGTCCGCGACGCCACCGAGCAGGAGCTGACCGAAGGCCTGCACGGTGAACTGAAGCAGAGCTCATGCGGCGGCGGATGCTCCTCCTGCGGCGGAGACTGCTGCGGAGGCTGCAACTGATCTGCCTCTACCGCCTAAAGGCAGTTCCTGAGTGCTCTGCGTTTTGCAAGTTGCTGAGCACTCACAAAGCATTTAAGCGCTTACAGAACACTGTGCGTCAGCAGGCATGAAAATGCAGGTCGGAAAAGACCAGGCCCTCCCACCGCTTCGCGGCGTGCCCCTCCCTATAGAGCCGAGGGCGGCTAGTCTTTCCCGACCTGCATTTTCATGCCTTACCCGTTTTGCCTACTACCTCACTCCACTTCATTTCATTTTTTCTTTAACACAGCCTATCGTAACGCACCATACCATACCATACCATTCCATTCCCCTCCAGTCTGTAATTGACCATCCTGGACAATCAGCTGGAAAACAATCTATTACAAAACTACACCTACAACAGACTGAACTGTGCGCCGTGGCTCGGATTTCTTTAAAAGCGCTTGTAAAGTGCTGTAGCAGGTGTAGTCAGCAGTCAGCACATTTTCTCCAGGACGAGTCTGTAAGCCGATGATCCGCGCATAATGTTGTCAGACAGCAATATAGGCGAAAAGCGGAAAAACAGATAAGCGGTGATTACCCTCAGTCTGTAAAACGCATACTTTATGTATATATCTGAGAAACATGAACATATACGGCATTTGAGCTGAACAGACTGCATTTCACTGCAGTGCGGGATACACGCTGAAACGGGATATGCAGGGGACGGCGCGGCTGCTGTCGACTACGAGACGGACGGCTGTTGCGGTCACCGGACGATCGAAAACAGCGATATGCTTGTGTCCTACGGATGTGCCGGTGTAGACTGTCTGCCACTGGCCGTCAGGCATCCTGACCTCCACGCGGAAAGACCGGATGCGCTCACCCTGAGCGATATCTTCCTGGATGACACAGCGGTCCACTGACACTGCTCCAGACGTAGCGGAAGACTGCCGGTCTCCAGCGGATTGCTGCGGAAATTCCAGCAGGAAGGTTCCGCCACGGCCGGAAGCCGACGCGACAGGTGTCCCGTACCTGCGCTGTATCTCCTCACCCCACTCCTCTAACCGGCGGACATCCCCCTCAGGCAGCAGGCCGTCAGGATCCGGAGTCAGCCCGACGATGAGTGTGGCATTGCGTCCCACCGACTTCTCGTACATGGACATCAGAGCATCGAGAGCGTAGACCGCGTCCTCGTCTCCCGGCTCCCAGAACCACTCATGCCGGCCTCCGGCTCCGCGCAGAGGTGTGTCCGCCATAGCCGGCACCCAGTATTGTCCTTCGGGATCTCCGTGAGCGAGCAGACGGTTGTGCTCGGAGGCCGACTCGTTGTTGCGGTTGTGGCTGTAGGGATAAGGGAACGTGGACCAGCACGGGTAGCCGACGGTTCCGGTCTCGGAGCCGCCCCAGCGAAGGTCAGCCCGGTCCACATTGTGATAGAAGAGGCAATCGGGCTGAAGGCTGTCGACAATAGGCTCCACATCCGGCCCCATGCCCCTCGGGTCGTCGGCCCCACCGTCAAACCAGATCATGAAGAGGTCTCCGTAACGGGAACACAGTTCCTCAACCATCCGTTCACAGTACCTCCGGTACCACTCCTGCCGGTTGCGGGCAAAGTCTCCGTCTCCCTCGGCCGCGAAATTGTGTATCCCTAAAAGCGAGTTCCATCGGATACCGACATATAGTCCCGGTTGCAGTCCGTACTTGCGGCACGAGGCCACGAAGTCCGCCACGATGTCCCCCTTGCCGTCCCTCCAGCGCACCGCCTTCAGGCAGTAAGGGTTCACATCGCTCTGCCACAGACCGAAACCGGTCTCGTGAGTGGCCGTTAGTATGGCGAAACGGGCTCCGGCAGCCTTGGCCGCACGTATCCACTGGTCGGTGTCGAGATGCTCCGGAGCGAAGATGTTGTAGTCCTCGACCGGAGTTATACGGTTGCTTCCCTGACCGTAGGCCTGGCCGTCGAACACGTGCAGGTCATAATGGAATACCACGCCTAATTCGGCCTCGTGCCACTTGAGCTGTCTCTCCGCCGGAACCGGGATGCAGGCAGAATCTTTCACGCTGGCCGAAGACAACAAGCTTACTGTCAGCAATAATGCGATACAGGAGCATTTCCGTATATTCATGAGTTCTGTAAATTTATTTCCCATAAGAAATGAATTTGCTTAAAACCAATATTCGTGAACTATAAGTCGCACCGCAGTATGCGCTCGGCGGCGCGGATGCCGTCAATGGCAGAGGAGACGATGCCGCCGGAGTAGCCGGCTCCCTCCCCACAGGGATAGAGGTTATGCAGGTCAATGTGCTGGAGGGTCTGAGGGTCGCGGGGCAGGCGCACGGGCGAGGAGGTGCGGGACTCCACTGCAAGGAGCAGGGCCTCGGAGGTATAGTAGCCCCTGAGCTTTCGGTCAAATGCCGGGAAGGCCTTGCGCAGGCGGTCGGCGACGAAGCCCGGCAGCACCTCATTGAGGTCCGCGGAAAATGCTCCGGGAGCGTAGGAGGTCCGGGGCAGGGCCGAGACGACCGACTTGCCTCTGCGGCTTTTGACAAAATCGGTCATGCGCTGGGCCGGAGCGCGGAATGAGGCCGAGACTTCGAAGCAGCGGCGCTCCACCTCCTCCCGGAAATCCAGCATTGCCTCCGGGCCGCCGGGAACATCCTCCGGCTCGACGGAAGTGACGATACCGGCATTGGCCCAGCGGGAATTGCGCCGGGAGTTGGACATGCCGTTGGTGACCACCGTCCCGGGCTCGGTGGACGAGGGGACGAGGATGCCGCCCGGGCACATGCAGAAGGAGAATACCCCCCTGCCGTCCACCTGCTCCACGAGGGAGTATTCGGCTGCCGGCAGCCAGGGCATGCGCGGGCCGTGGTACTGCGCCCGGTCGATGAGCTCCTGCGGGTGCTCCGCCCTGACTCCGAGGGCAAAGCCTTTGGCCTCCACTGCCCACCCCTTGCGCATGAACAGGCGGTAAATGTCCGAGGCGGAGTGCCCGGTGGCCAGGATGACCTCCGAAGCCTCGAAAACGGAGCCATTGTCACAGAGCACCTTCCATCCTCCGCCGGGAGTCTGCTGAAGGTCGGTAACACGGCTGGAGAAATGATATTCTCCTCCGCATTCCACGATATGGGAGCGCATGGCCTCGACTATCGCAGGCAGACGGTCGCTGCCGATGTGGGGATGGGCGTCGATCCTTATCATGTGGTCAGCGCCGAAGTCAGTGAATGTCTTGAGGACTGCGCCCACATCGCCCCGTTTGTTGGAGCGGGTGTAAAGCTTGCCGTCGGAGAATGTGCCGGCTCCGCCCTCACCGAAGCAGTAGTTGGAGTCGGGATTGAGGCCGCCGGTACGGGAGATGGCGGCTATGTCGTATTTGCGTTCGTGGACGTTCTTGCCCCGCTCGAGGATGATGGGACGTCGGCCGCCGCAGATGAGCCTCAGGGCGGCAAAGAGTCCGGAGGGACCGGCTCCGATAACGATTACGGGCGGCTTCTGCGAGACATCCTGACTGAGGCTGTACGATGCGGTCACGGGCGGCACCTCCCCCTGCAGGTATGCGGCTAACCGGTAGCGCCGCAGGATCTTGCGGGAGCGGGCGTCGATGGAGCGGCGCAGTAACCGGACCACGGCTATTTTCCCGAGAGGAACACCGGCAGCCTTGGCCGCAGCCGTCCTGAAATCCTCCTCCGTGGGAGAGTACGATGCCTCGAAGGCTGTCTCGAATTCTTTCATCTACTTGAAGTCAAGGGCTCTGGAAACGGGTGCGGCATCGAGTCCGCCGGTGAGCCCAGCGCGGAACTTAAAGAGACCGGCCACGGCTATCATCGCGGCATTGTCCGTGGTGAACTTGAATTCGGGGATAAATGTGGTCCAGCCGCGTTTCTCGCCCTCGGAAGCGATACGGCTGCGCAAGCCCGAGTTGGCCGACACGCCACCGCCGATGGCCACCTGTTTTATGCCTGTCTGCTTCACGGCTTTCAGGAGCTTATCCATGAGTACGTCTATCAGGGTCTTCTGGAACGAGGCGCAGATATCCGCCATGTTATGCTGCATGAAGTCGGGGTCCTCCTTCAAATGGTCACGCACAAAATACAGTAGGGAGGTCTTCACTCCGCTGAAGCTGTAGTCCAGTCCGGGGACGTGCGGCTTGGCGAACTTGAATCGTTCCGGGTCGCCCTGGGCAGCGAGTCTGTCCACCACCGGACCGCCGGGATAGCCCAGGCCGAGAAGCTTGGCGCACTTGTCGAACGCCTCCCCCACCGCGTCGTCTATCGTCCGGCCCAGCACTTCGAAGTGCAGCGGGTCGTCCACCCTCACGATCTGGGAGTGGCCTCCGGAGACCAGCAGGGCCAGGAATGGAAATGTCGGGGGCACGTAGGGCTTTCCCTCCTGCCGGATGAAATGCGAGAGAATGTGGCCCTGGAGGTGGTTGACATCCACCAGCGGCTTGCCGACAGCCAGTGACAGTCCTTTGGCAAAGGACACCCCGACAAGCAGCGAGCCTAACAGGCCCGGCCCGCGGGTATAGGCTATCGCATCTATCTGGTCCGGCCTCACCCCGGCCTGGTCGAGGGCCTGGCTTACCACCGGCACTATATTCTGCTGATGAGCGCGGGAGGCCAGTTCGGGCACCACCCCGCCGTACTTGCGGTGTACCTCCTGCGAGGCCATCACATTGGCCAGCAGCGTCTCGCCGCGCAGTACCGCCGCCGACGTATCGTCGCACGACGACTCGATTCCCAATATTATCTCTTCTGCCATACGTATTTCTGTCTTTACAGGCCACAAAAGTACTAAACAATTCCGATTATTCGCTATCTTTGTCTCCGGAGCAAAACTATATCGGCATGAAATATCCTATAGGCGTACAGAATTTCGAGAAGATCCGTCATGACGGATTTCTCTACATAGACAAGACAGAGCTCATTTACAAACTTGTGAATGAGAGCAGTTATTACTTTCTAAGCCGCCCGAGAAGATTCGGAAAGAGCCTCCTTATCTCCACCCTTGAAGCATATTTTCAAGGGAAGAAAGAACTCTTCAAGGGGCTGGCGATAGACACCCTTGAGAAGGAGTGGACGGCAAGGCCGGTGCTGCACATAGACCTGAACGCCAGACAGTACGAGAATGCCGACTCGCTGCGGCAGGAGATCAACAAGCATCTGGAGCTATGGGAGACGGCCTATAACAGCCCTTACGGAGACAGGGCATTGGAAGAAAGATTCTACCACGTGATACGGCTGGCGCACGAGCAGACCGGACACCGCGTAGCCATACTCGTGGACGAGTACGACAAGCCCCTGCTCCAGGCCATAGGCAACAAGCCCCTGCAGGAGGAATACCGCAACATACTCAAGCCCTTCTACGGAGTGCTCAAGACTATGGACGGGCACATCCGCTTCGCGATGCTGACCGGAGTCACAAAATTCGGCAAAGTCAGCGTCTTCAGCGACCTCAACAACTTGAAAGACATCTCCATGCTCCCGCAGTACGCCAGTCTGTGCGGCCTGACGGAAAGTGAGATTCACCGATACATGGAGGAAGGCCTACAGAATCTTGCCGCAACCCAGCATCTCACTTACGACGAGACATGCCGGAAGCTGAAAGTGCTGTACGACGGCTACCACTTCTCGCCCGGTTCCGAAGGTATTTACAATCCGTTCAGCATACTCAGAACCATGGACAGCGGTATCTTCGGAAGCTACTGGTTCGAGACCGGCACGCCCACTTATCTCGTAACTCTCCTCAAGCAGGGCAAGTGCGACTTGAGCGAGATGGCCTCCGCTGTCACCGACGTAGAGACTCTTGACAGCATCTATGGGGACAACGAGCCCATCCCGGTCATCTATCAGAGCGGGTACCTTACCATAAAGGGATACAACCCGCGTTTTGAGTCATACACACTTGGATTCCCGAACAAGGAAGTCGAGGAAGGTTTCATGAAATTTCTCGTCCCCTACTACACACCCATCCGGAAATCCGCCACCAACTTCGAAATACAGAAGTTTGTCCGGGAGATAGAGACTGGGAACGTGGACGCATTCTTGACACGTCTCCAGAGTTTCATGGCCGACACTCCATACGAACTTATAAGAGAGCAAGAGCTCCACTATCAGAACGTCCTCTTCATAGTATCCAAGCTCCTCGGCTTCTATGTGCAGGCCGAATACCGCACCTCGCAGGGACGCATCGATCTCCTGCTCCAGACCGACAAGTACGTCTACATCATGGAGTTCAAGTTAGAGGGCCCAGCCGAGGATGCTCTGAAGCAGATCGAGGATCGCAACTACGCCGCCCCCTTCGCCTCCGACTCCCGCAAAGTCCTGAAGATAGGCATCAACTTCTCAGCCCAGAGCAGAAATATTGACAAATGGATTATAACCGCATGAATACCGAGAGCAAGAAACCCAGAATAAGAAGGACCAACGAACAGGTCGACAAGGCCATCAGCGATGCCCTAACCACTCTCGCTGGTCAGATGCCGCTCGCCAGGATCACTGTAAACCAGCTGATTGCCGAAGCCGATATCGAAGCTGCTGTATTCTTCAAGAGATACGGTTCGATAGACGATCTGATATACGAATACGTCCGTGACCACGATTTCTGGCTCGGCGAGACCGTCTCGTACAGGAAGATGGACAAGGAAGGAGCGGAGAGATACTACATCCGCACGCTCGAGGATCTGTGCCGCCACCTCGACAGCAACGGGCCGCTCAGGGATTCCCTGCTCTGGGAACTCGCATCCGACTCTGAAGCCGTGAAGAAGATCGCTGATATCCGCGAGCTGGAGAACGAGTCCCTGCTGGCCTACTACCGGAAATACTTCAAGGGCACAGGCCTGGATATCAGCGGCGTAACCGCAGTGCTCATCGCCGGCATCTACTACCTCTACCTGCACCGCGGCAAATCCACCTTCTGCGGCCTGGATCTCAACACCGAAAAAGACAGCCGGAGACTGCTGCGGCTCCTGAGCCGGACCGTCCACACCCTGTTCGCAGAGGCAGGCAAGAGCACCTCCGACGACAGCATCCGGAATGCGGAGCTTGCCCGCCGCATGGAAACCAAGGGCCTCGACCGCGCCGCCATCTGCGACATCCTCGGCCTCACTCCCGACGAACTTGCCGCCCTCCTGCCCGAATAAGCCCCGGCACAACCGGAAAACAACAAATTACTTCAGAAGAAGGCTCTTCCATTCTCCTATGGTGCCGGTCTCTGAAGAGAAACTGACACCGATGCAGTGTACCGTGCGGCTGTCGGCTGCATAAGGGCGGGCGTAACCTTTCGCCTCAATCTGGGCGAGGGCCTCGTCTGCTGTGCCGTCCAGCTTGAACTCGAAGATGTAGACGTATTTCGGGGCCTCTACGATGCAGTCCACGCGGCCCTGGCTCTGAGGCTTCTCCACGCATGTGAGGTAAACACTGACCATTCTCAGAATCAGATAGAACGTGTACTGGAAATAACGCTCCCTCTCCCGCTCGTCCTCCCTGCGGCGAACTGTATAAGGTATGTCCGCCAGGAAAGAGGTGAACAGGTCGCGGATACGGTCTGTCTCTCCGTCCTCGAATGCGTCCAGAAGATCCTGGATCCAACTGCCGACATCATTGCTCCTGCTTTTGAAATAATCTGAGGCGATAAGGCTCACGAAGCCCTTCTTCACCTCATTGTTCGGAATGTCCAGCAGGAATGTATTGCGGCTCTGCCTGTAATCCTTGATGGTCAGATAGCCGCTCTGATAAATCATCGGCAGGGGCTTCTCGACATCGGCCTTGTAGTCGACGAACTGGGAGGGGTCGTAGTACTTGCCGGTAAGCTCGTCTAAGTTCTCGTCCGAGTGAGACAGCAGGCGGATCAGATAGGTCGGCGTGCCGCTGGCGAACCAGTAGTCGCGTACTGCCTTCTGGGCGAAGGCATTCAGAAGGCTGAACGGATTGTAGACGTCGGTCATCCGTTCGGAAAAATGATAGCCGTCGTAGTGACGCTTCAGCCTTGAAAGCATCTCCTCGCGGCTCTCTCCGAAGGAAGCGGCCATCGCATCTATCGGCTCTGCAAAATAACTCTCCAGCTCCTCCTGGGTGATGCCGCACAGGGTCTCGTAATCCGAGGACATGCTGATGTCCTGGGGCTGGTTGAACCCGCTGAACACGCTTACCTGTGCAAACTTGGTCACACCCGTGAGCAGCACGAACTGAAGGTCCGCGTCCGCAGCCTTGAATACAGAGTAGAACCCCTTGAGCACATCTCTGTTCCACTCCTCCAGCAGGCGCTGCTTCCCGTCCACGGTTATAGTATAGCCGGTATCCAGCACGTCCAGCATCGGCTTGTCGTACTCGTCGATGAGCACCACGCACCTGCGGCCTGTCCGCTCGTGAGCTTTTTTCAGCACGTATGCGAACCGTCTGCCGGCATCGGTGAACTCTTCGCTGCGGCCGTACTGAGACTCCCACTGCGATACACTTCCCTCTATTACCGCATCTAAGGTTCCCGGCGCAGTGAAATTGCTGCCGTTGAAGTCGATATGGAACACCGGGTACTCCAGCCACTCCTTCTCCAGCGAACTGATGGCCAGTCCCTCGAACAGTTCCTTGCGCCCCAGAAAATAGTTCTTCAGGGTGGATACCAGCAGGCTCTTGCCGAACCGCCGCGGGCGGCTCAGAAAATAGATATTGCCTTCATGCGTAAGCCTGTATATAAGGTCTGTCTTGTCCACATAGGCAAAGCCGTCCTCGCGGATCTTCTCGAAACTCTGAACTCCTATCGGGTATTTCATCATAGCGCAGTCCTCCATTATTCATTTCAGAAACAAAAATACGCAGAAGTCGAGAGCAATGCAAATTGAACTTGTTCAAATTTCATTGCCGAGGCGCATCAGTATTTGTGGCCATGGGCCAAAAATAGGAATAATTACATGATTATCCGCAAATATCCTCCTACATCATCTGCTTTTCTGGCACCTATGCTGTTTCACCGCATTGACAGGAGCCCTTTTCCCGGTCTTACCTTTCCCCTGCCACACCGCGCCGCCAACAGTGAGGGAGGTGACTGCCCGCAGTCTGTATGCCGCACACCATGTGTAAGTTTATCAGCTCCTCACAGGACAAGCATTTTATCTTAAATTTACGATAAAACAAGTACAATACAGCCAACGGATAAATAAATATAGAGAAGACAGCACAACACATTATTGATTATCTATACAAATTTACCCACACACATATTACTGATTTTAAACATTTTAAAATTTCAGCTAAAAACAATTCGAATCCACATTCAAAAAAATCGCGCAATAAATAAATAAATAAATAAACGTATGTTTGTAGCCAAAACAGATACAACAGCACCATGACAGCACAACGTCCCATATTATTTACAGCCTTCCTTTTGCTAACTGCCCTCGCATCCCTGCCCGCCCGCGGCCAGTCCGCATCACTCTACGGCGAGACTCTGAAAACTTCTTGTCCGTTGAACTGCCGCGATGTCACCAGCAAGAAACCCATAGGCACCTACAGCCACATCGTAACTTACCGATACGAAGTAGACATGAACGCCTGGGACACGACCGGCAACTATATCCCCGACTACGACTTCATGCGCTTGGAGATCAGTTCAGACGGACTTTCCCGATACTACAGCACCACCGCTGACAGACGGGACTCCATCATGTACAGGGCGAGGACCGATGCCGGCCACCGCGGTGGAGTGGACCTAGATGGCTGGAAGCCGGCGGAAAGATTCGCATTGTACGAGGACACTTACCTCAACTGGCCGGAGGCAGGGGAACTGACCGTCCGTACAGGCATGGTCAGGGAAGAATTCGAATACACTGAGCCCGTTCCGCAGATGACGTGGCAGTTCCTGAATATCCCGCCCCGGACTGTCTGCGGATATCAGTGCATGGCAGCCGGCACCACGTTCAGAGGACGGCAGTACACCGTGTGGTTCGCCCCCGAAATACCCATCAGTGCAGGTCCATGGAAATTTTCCGGTCTGCCCGGTCTCATCCTGGCCGTGGAGGAAAGCTCCGGTATATTCTCCTGGGAAGCCGTCGGCATCAGCTCCGATACCGGGGACATCCACCTGTTCGACCCGAAATACGACTGCATCACCAACCACGTCTCCTGCGGAGTACCGCTCATGAAGATACGCCGCATCACCCGCAAACAGGCCCTTGACCTGGAGCGTCGCAGGTGGTCTGACCCCTTTGGCATGATTATCTCCAGCGGAATCAATGTTCAGGTTACGAGAGTCACTGCAAATGGAGAAATAGTCTCCGATGAGAAAGTTTCTGCCTCCAACCGCGAGAAATACGCCCTTCCTGAAATCCCCGTCCTCGAGCTCGAATAATGACTATGAAATTAAAAACCTTCGCAATACTCACCGCAGCCGCAGTTCTGGCCTGCATCAGCGTTGCAGAGACCTTCGCGCTGCCATCACAGGCTCAAAGGGACACTGTACGGCAATCATTGGTTCATGCCATCGTGACAGGGCGCGTGACGGACTCCGGCACCGGTGAGCCTGTCCCGGGGGCGAATGTGATGCTGCAGACTGCTGACGGCAGGGCACTTTACGGCTTCACGACCACGGACAGTGACGGCCGGTACCGTTTCGAGTACAGCCTCAGGGCCGATTCCGTCAGGGTGATGATTACGGGGTTCAATATCCGCAAGGCCTGGAGGAACGTTCCTCTGGCCGCCTCTGTCACGGCTGACTTCCAGGCCGAATATGAGAGACTTCAGCTCAACGAGGTGACCGTCACCGCCGAGCCGATAAGACGCCGCGGCGACACCCTCAGCTACCTTGTCGGCTCCTACATCGACACCCTCACCGACAGGGCCATCGGGGACGTGCTCCGCAAGATGCCCGGCATCGATGTCTCCGAATCCGGGCAGATAAGGTACAACAACCGCCCCATCAACAAGTTCTACATCGAGGGACTGGACCTCATGGGCGGACGCTACGGTGTAGCCGTCAACAACGTCCGGGCCCGCGACATCTCCCGCGTGGAAGTCCTCGAGAACCATCAGCCCATCAAAGCCCTCAAGGACGTGGAGTTCTCCCCCGACGCGGCCATCAACCTGCGCCTGAAGGACGGTGCAAAGGGCAGCCTCATCGCCACTCTCTCCCTCGGCGGGGGTTATAAGCCCTGGATGTGGAACGGGGAGCTGGCCATGATGCTCTTCACCGGCAAGTACCAGATGATGACCACCGTCAAGTCCAACAACTCCGGGGACGACGTCACCACCGAACTCACCTCATTCTACGACAGTTTCCAGAAGGAATACTCGCCTCTCTCCGTGCATCTGCCGGCCCTGCCTGACACCGACCGCGAACGGTATATGGACAACCTCACCCATGCCGTCTCCATCAACAACATAGTCCGCCTCGGCGACAGTACGGACAACGACAATACCCTCAACATCAACGCCATCTACCTCCACGACCGCCAGCAGTACAACTCCTCGTCCCTGACCACCTACTATCTCCCGGACGGACAGCCGCCATTGGAGATAGACGAGACCACATCCGCCACCGAGCTTTCGGACGGGGCGGAATTCAAGCTGCGTTACAATCTCAACAACGAAAAGATATACCTCAACGAGCAGATAGCCTTCGGAGCCGAATGGAACCGCAACAGCGGCAGCGTCCTCAGTGACGGCACCCCGGTGGAGCAGGCCATGACAGTCAATCCCCAGCTCCGTCTCCAGAACGACCTGGGTTTCGTGAAGGTTATGAACGGGAACATACGCCTGAACTTTTCCTCCCGTATCAACGCTTCCTCCATGCCGGCGACCCTGCGCGTCACTCCGGTGCTGTATCCCGAGATATTCGGTTACGGGCAACAGGCTCAGGAGGCCGTGCAGCTCATGGACAACCGCAAGCTGTACACCCGGAACATATTGTCTTTCAGTAAAGGCTTCAAGGGCGGGCTGGATCTCTTCGTGTCCGCCGGGGTGGTGGCCGACATACAGGGCATGACCAGCGGCCTGACTCCAGGAGACGGCATTGCTCCGGCTGATTCCATGCGCAACGACATGTACTATCACAAGATAGACGCTATGGCCAATGCCGGCCTGACCTACAGATACAGGGGATTCCGCATAACCGGAAGACTTGGGCTTACGTATTCAGACCTGCTTGTCAGGGACAAGGTTCAGGGCAGTGACAGCAGGCTCGGGGAACTGCTTTTCAATCCCAATATAAGCATGGACTTGGAGATTACTCCGAATCTCAAGCTGCTGGCATCAGGAGCTCTTATCAACAACCTTGGGGCACCGTCAAGCATATACAGCGGATACATCATGACCGACTACCGCGTCATCGGCAGCCGCAACGGCGACATCGCTCATGGCCGTTACCAGACTTACTCTGCAGAGTTGCGTTATGCCGATGCCCTGCTGTCTCTCTTCGGCTCGGTCAGGGCGGATTACTGGCGCAGCCGCTCAAACCTCATGTACGGCACCGAGTACATCGGTTCCCTCAGCCGCATACAGACTTACAGCATCGACAACGTCTCGCAGGGATGGAGTATAGACGGAAAGATAGAGAAACGCTTCGACGCCATATCCACCACCATAGGCATTCCGGTAGGATTCACCCGCAACTGGATGGATGTCCTGCGCCAGGGCGAGATCATGCCCGTGTCCACATGGAGCCTGCCCGTAGGCCTGGAGATTTCCTCCCGCCTGGCTCCCAAGATATTCCTCGAATACTACATCCGCTATGTACGCAGCGCCAGCGAGATACTCCCCACCGGCCCTGAAGCCGCAGAGACCGCCGAAATCCTCACCCCCATCAACGCCCTCCACCAACGCCTCCGGCTCAGCACCACCTTCTTCAAGCGCCTCAGTGCCAGCATAACCGGAGAACACTACCTCAACGACGCCATTTCCGGAGGCAGCCGCAACATATTCTTCCTCGACGCCTCCATATCGTACAAAGCCCGGAAATTCGAATACATCCTCGAGGGCCGCAACCTCCTCGGGACCGGCACCTACAACCAGCGCACATACAGCGACATCACCAACTTCCAGTACCTCTACCGGCTCCGTCCGCTGTCTGTGATGTTCAAGATACGGTTCAGTTTAGGTTAAAGAAACTAATAGTAAAAAGAAACACATGAAATACAGAATCATTATCCCGCTCACCGCCCTGGCCATTGCCATGCTGACAATGAGCGCAGCCGCACAGTCAAAACAAGAGACCGAAAAAGTAACACCGCTGGACAGCACGGTTATCACGCTTGCCGAGATATGGAGCCTGGACCAGGGAGTCCGCAGCGATGTCTCCCTCTATCTGGAAAACAGTCGCGAGTTCAACCTCCGCATCGACAGCATCTGCTTCGACAAAGCCATTGAATGCATAAGGCACTTCGGATGGGTGACGGACTTGGGCAAATACAACTCCACCCACGGATACCTCCTGCAGGCACTCACAGTCGTCATGCTCCACAGCCCCCACAGACTGATGGACGGAGATGTCTACAGCCTCCTGCGCACAGAAGCCGAGGCAGGACGGCTGCACCCCGAGGCACTGGCTCTCTTTCTGGACAGATACTACGTCATATACCAGAAACGCTCCCTCTATGGCTCCGACTTCCGCAAATTCCTCCAGCCGCCTGCCCTCAATCCGGAAGACAGACCGCTGTCGGACAGCCTCCGCCGCGACATCGGCCTCAGCCCCCTGCCCGACTCTCTGTTCCGCCAACCGTAATTCAAGTCGATTCAAAAACACTTTGAAAATGTCCAATGTCCACAATACAGTCTGTACTGAGGTATACCAAAGAATTTTGACTAACGCATACCGCCTACCCTGGCAACATTTATTGAAAACTTCAAATAAAATTCCCAGCAGTACGGCCTATCACCTCACAACAGCTTCCAGAAGGATTTTTTTTAACAAAAATTCATTTTAAATTGGATTTACTAAAAAAAATCGTTACATTTGTAGCATGATGAAAACCTCTACACCCCTCGCGATACTGCTGCCGCTGATTCTGCTTTCCACGGCCGCATTTTCTTTGGGCGCCCAGACACCCTACATGGACGCCATGTACATCGATGTCCGTTGGGACAGGACCGATACTCTCGGTGAAGCCACGATGCGCCTGGAATATCGGATGCGCTTTCCCTTCGAGACCGGTCCGGACAGCTCCTACGTAGACAGAAGAATCGTGGAGATAGGCCCGGAACTGCAGAAAGAGTACAGCTTGATACTGGAGACTTCCGAGATGGCCGGACACAATGCCTGGAAACAGACTGACGGCGCTTTCGACTCGCACGACCCGGACAGCCCGGTCAACCCCTTCGAGCTGTACATCACCCCGGACGGCATCACAGTCATCCACAAGACCATGATACTCGGTCCGGTACTCCGCTGGCAGGAGGACACACCCGTATTCGGATGGCAGCTAACCTCCGATACCTGCACCGTCATGGGCTACCCGTGCCAGAAGGCCGTCACCGAATTCCGCGGCCGGGTATGGCACGCCTGGTTCTGTCCCTCCCTGCCGGTGGACAGCGGCCCTTACAAGTTCCGCGGCCTGCCCAGCCTCATACTCAAGGCAGAGGACACCACCGGCACCTACAGCTGGGAACTCGCTGCCATTGAGCGGGGTACATGGCCGATTCTCGAAAAACGGCTACTCTACCAGGACTGCACCCGTTCCCAGGCCAGAAAATACATCCGGCAGATGTTCTCCAGCCCCTACCAGTGGAAGGTGAGCCGCGGCATGCGTGTCCAGCAGATAGACCCCCAGACCCATCAGCTCAGAGAACTCACCCATGAGGAGAAAAGCGAGTCGTTCCACTACGACCCGATAGAACTCGAATAACACATTTAAAGAGTATGAAAATAAAGAGCAAAAGAACGGCATTGGCACTGCTGGCCGTCATGGCGGTCCACCCTTTGGCGAACTCTCAGAATCTCAGCGACCAGGAGGTTGCCAGGATTGTCAGCAGCGGGCGATATTTTCCTGCGGCAAGGGATTTCAGCCTCAGGGAGAAAGCGGACACGATGGAGATGCGCATAATGTACGGATTTGAATATGTCATCGACACAATGTCCGGCAAGTGCCTGCATGAGCCTTATATGCTGGAGATAGGCAGGGAACTGACTCACTACTACAGTTACAACGCCTATATCAGGGACTCCGTGCAATCCGTGGTCTATGCCTCCGAGAAAAGCAAAGGGATGAACGCTTTCACCGACATAACGTCCTCCGTAATACCGGAAGACCAGACTGCCACTTATTATGAAATATTCAGATGCATTCCCTCTTCGTCCAGATACGTCCTGCTGAGAGTCCAAAACACCGACTACTGCTACAGCGAGAAAGCAGAACAGACAGAGTGGCGCCTCTCGGACCGGACGGACACTGTCTGCGGATACCGGTGCCAGGTGGCAGAAGGACAGCTCAACGGCAGGCAGTGGAGGGTATCCTTCTCAACAGACATACCATACCCTTACGGTCCATGGAAACTCGAAGGACTGCCCGGCCTGATATTAAAAGCCGAAGATTCCGAAGGTCTGCTCAGATGGGAAGCCGTCGGACTGGAAAAGGGCAGAGGCCGGAGCATATACAGGTACACCGGGAACAAGACATCGGCAATAGGCCTGCACTACAGATGCGAAAAAACAAATAAAAAAAATATCGCGGAATTGTGGCGGATGATATGGAGGTCCCCGGGATTTTTGAGGACCTCCGGAAAGCCGATGACAGTGATGCTGCCTGACGGCTCCATTAAAACCGTCGGGGTGCAGAATCATCATGAGGGTTATTATCCGCCATTGGAATAAACGGCTACAATATTTAAAAGTAAAAGTACGATTATGAACAGACCAGTATTACCGGCAAAACTTACGACCTGCGCCATCACCCTGCTGTGCGCCGCCTCCATGCTGTGCAGCGCACAATCTCCTTACCGCCCTATTCCAAACGATGAGTGGAACAAAATCATCACCCTTGACACAGCATATATGAGGGTGTCATACGAAATGACATTCCGCGATGCCCTGCTCTACTACACATCCAGCCCAGATGCCCTGAAAGATCATGTCTTTACAGATAATGATATGCTCTCTGACACAAGAGTCGTGGAGTTCGGAAAAGATGTCCGCAAAGACTACAGCCAGATACTTGAAACGGTTGAACAGAATAACCGAAAGATTGTCGGACAGGGTGGGATGCCTAAGAACATATCCTCATATGTCAACCCTTTTGAACTGTTCATATTCAACGACAGATATAGAATTAACCGCAGAACCCTGCTGACAGGTCCGATACTGCAGTATGAGGGCGGCTGCACTCCCATGCAGTGGTCCCTTACAGG
>CALUPK010000018.1 GCA_944322575.1 uncultured Bacteroidales bacterium
AGCGATGTCAAAGACACCTCCCCAGCGTATCGATACGCTGACGCAAGTCTCTCACCTGTTCTGTGGTAATCATCTTCCGTGGTTATTTGGTTAGTCGTAAATGTTTTCGTGCGCAAATATAGCAATTCCCGGCAAAAAGAAAAGGCCGCCTGGAAGGCAGCCTTAAATGCGGGTGCGGTGCAGCACTAATAATTCTCCTTTTTAGGCTCGAAGTAGGCCTGAGGATGCTGGCAGGCGGGGCATTTCTCGGGAGCTTTCTTGCCCTTGTGGACGTAACCGCAGTTGCGGCACTGCCAGTAGATCTCGCCGTCGCGCTCGAAGAAGCGGCCGCTCTCGACTCTTTCGAGGAGCTTGCGGTAGCGGGCCTCGTGCTCGGCCTCGACGCGGGCTATCATCTCGAAGGCTACTGCGATCTCGGTGAAGCCTTCCTCGCGGGCCACCTTGGCTGCTTCGGGATAGAGGACTGTCCACTCCTCGTTCTCGCCCTCGGCTGCTGCGCGGAGGTTCTCAAGTGTGGTGGAGATGATGCCGGCGGGGTAGGTGGAGGTGATCTCTACCATGCCGCCCTCGAGGAATTTGAAGAATTTCTTGGCGTGCTCCTTCTCCTGCTCGGCGGTCTCGAGGAAGATGGCGGCTATCTGCTCATAGCCCTCTTTCTTGGCTACGCTTGCGAAGTAGGTGTAGCGGCCGCGGGCCTGGGACTCACCTGCGAATGAGGCGAGGAGGTTCTTCTCTGTTCTGGTTCCTTTGATTGATGCCATGATGAAGTATTGTTAAAAGGTGAAAAATGTAAATCTTCTGACAAAGATAGGAAAATTTCTGAAAGAAAATCCGGAATGTCGTGCGGGGGGTGGGCAGGGCGGGGAGAAAGGACGAAAAAAGGACGAGAATCAGATTTGCGGAAAGTCAAAATTGTCTTATTTTTGCGGCTTGTAATAAATTAAGGTGCAGAATGCAGCAGCAATTACATAACAAATACGCACTGGTGACCGGAGGCTCCTCAGGTATGGGACTGCAGTATGTGCGGATGCTGGCGCAGAGAGGCTACAACGTGATTATCGTTGCTCTCTTTCAGAATGAGACGGATGCGGTGGCGGAGGAGATGAGGCAGGCCCATCCCGACTTGGATTTCCTGTCGATAGGCATTGATCTGTCTGCGGTGGAGGCTCCGAAAAAGGTCTGTGATACAGTCAGGACGCAGCGTCCGAACGCGGAGGTGGAGGTGCTCATCAACAACGCGGGCATGCTCCATGCCAGACACTTCCGCAATATCTCACCTGCCCAGGTATCCTCCATCATCATGGTCCACAATCACGCTACGGCCATGCTGTGCAGTTATTTCATGCCGGCCATGCTGGAGCGTCGGAAAGGCTATGTGATGAACATCTCCTCGCTGGCGGCCTGGTTCCCCTTCCCATTCCTGACCACCTACGCTTCTACCAAGTCTTTCACCAGGATATTCACCCGTGCCCTCAGGACCGAATGCCGTAAGACAGGAGTGAATGTGTGCTCGATCTATTTCGGCGCGGTGGATACACCCCTGGTAGGTCTCACGCCAAAGCTGAGCCGTATCGCGCGTCATCTTGGAGTGATGATCCGTCCGGAGACAGCGGCCCGCAAGGCACTGGATATGATGTTCAGCGGCCGCAGCGGCAGAATTCCCGGACTGGTCAACAAGATAGCCTGGCTCGTGGCCCCTTTGCTGAGGCCCTCCGTCATAGGCCCGATAGAGCGAAAGGTTACCCGTAAGTGGAATCTGAAGTAGCGCCGGACAAGGAGGGCAGGAGTCGGAAAAGATAGGAATGATGACCGGCAAGGAGTTCAGAACGCGCAGCTGGGCGGCGGTAAAAAGATGCCTGCCCTCCACGAAGAAGACGGCTCTGTGGATGATAAAGATCACGGTGGCTGTCTCTTTCGGAATCATGCTGCTGGGTCATTTCGGAGTGATAGAGTGGATCTCTAAGGTCCTCTCGCCGGTTTTCATCCATTTCGGCCTGCCCGGTGAGGCTGCCCTGGCCTATGTCTCCGGCTATTTTGTAAATATGTACTCGGCCATAGCCGCCGCGGTCACCCTTGACCTCGGTCCGAGGGCCATGACGATAATGGGCGTAATGGCTCTTTGCTCCCATAACATGATAGTAGAGAGTGCGGTACAGCATAAGACGGGCAGTTCTACCATCCGGGTGGTGCTGGTGCGGACATTTTCGGGAATAATTCTTGCATACCTGCTGAACATAATCCTTCCGGGTGAGGCTCCGGCCACGGGAGGGGCAGTGCAGGGCGCTGCGGTCCACGAGTTCGGGACGGAACTGACGGACTGGCTCAAGAATACCGCGGTGCTTGTTCCCAAGATGCTGATAATCATCTTTGCGCTCAACATCCTGCAGGCGGTGATGGCCGAGTTCGGCATCATCCGCGCCATCTCTAAAGCCCTGCGGCCTGTGATGCATGTGTTCGGCCTGTCGTCGAGATGCGCCGTACTCTGGATCATAGCAAATACCTTGGGACTGGCCTATGGAGCGGCGGCTATGATAGACGAGGCCTCCACCGGCAAGCTCCGTAAGGAGGACATAGACGGACTCAATATGCATATAGGCATCAGCCACAGCAATTTGGAGGATGTAATCCTTTTAGCTTCGGTAGGTGCTGTATGGTGGGTGCTGCTGCTGTCGAGGTGGGTATGGGCCATAATATTGGTGTGGGGATACAGATTGGAAGTATATATTAAAAATAAATATTGTATCTTTGTAAGTTCGGAACGAAATGCTTGATAAGATGAAGAATGTATTCGGAAATAAGGCAGCCGCAGTGCTGTCCATAGCTGTCCTGCTGCTGTCGGTATCCTGCAAGACGCAGTACGACATAATGTTGGAGAGCAACGATGTGCCGGCCAAGTACAAGATGGCCTTCGACCTCTTCGACGCCGGCAAGTATTCCAAAGCCGCATCTATGTTCGAATCTCTGAAGATAGCTGTCCGCGGTACTCTTCAAGAGGATACGGTGGAGTATTACACCGCCTATTCCCATTACTGCTTCGGAGACATGACGGCCGCTGAGCAGGCATTCAACTCTTATGTCAGTATGTTCCCCCGCAGTCCTTTTGCGGATAAGGCCAGATTCATGTATCTCGACTGTCTTTATCAGGCGACCTACCGCTATGAGCTGGACCAGACTCCCACCTACAAGGCTCTGGCGGCCATCAACGAGTATCTGATAGACTACCCGGTGAATGATTATACCGTTCAGTGCCGCGCCATGATAGAGGACCTCGAGGAAAGACTGGACCGCAAGGATTATGAGTCGGCGAAACTGTATTATACGATAGAGGACTATAAGGCGGCTCACTACGCTCTCAAGTTAGTACTCAAGGAAGATGCCAATAACCTCTACAGGGAGGACATCATGTACTATACAGCCATGTCCGCCTATAAGTATGCGCAGAACAGCGTTCCGGCCAAGCAGAGGGAGAGATATGTGACATTTACCGATGATTATTTCTCGTTCGTCAGCGAGTTCCCTGAGTCGGATTACCGCAGGGAACTGGACGTACTGGCCTCAAGAGCACAGAATTTTTTAAGCAAGCACTAAACATCAGATAAGAAATGGAAATCAAACAGGTACCTACAAACACCGTTACCAGGAATCTTTCGGAACTGGCAAAGCCCACCGGCAACATCTACGAGACTGTAATGATTATCGCCAAGAGGGCCAACCAGATATCTGCCAACGTAAAGCAGGAGCTCAGCCAGAAACTCGAGGAGTTCTCCAACTATGCCGACACTCTCGAGGAGACTTTCGAGAACCGCGAGCAGATAGAGATATCGAAGCACTATGAGCGTCTGCCCAAGCCTACTCTCGTAGCCATCGAGGAGTTCCGTAACAACGAGATCTACTACCGCAAGGTGGAGGACCAGCAGTAGTTCCGCACATCCATGCAGCTCAAGGGCAAGCATATACTCTTAGGCATAACTGGAAGCATAGCGGCCTACAAGGCTGCATATCTGACACGCCTGCTCGTCAAGGAAGGAGCTGAGGTACGGGTCATCATGACCGCTGCGGCCAAGCAGTTCATCACTCCTCTGACGATGGCTACGCTGTCCCGCAACCCCATACTCGTTGAGTTTTTCGATCCGGAGAACGGCCAGTGGAACAGTCATGTCTCCCTTGGGATATGGGCTGATCTCTACCTGATAGCCCCTGCTTCGGCCAACACTCTCTCGAAGATGGCCCACGGCATAGCCGACAATCTGCTGCTGACTACCTATCTCTCGGCCCGCTGTCCGGTGATGGCGGCGCCGGCCATGGACTTAGACATGTACTCTCATCCCGCCACTCAGGAGTCCATCAGAACTCTCAGGGAAAGGGGAGTGAGCATAGTCGAGGCTGCCTCCGGAGAGTTGGCCAGCGGACTGGAGGGCAAGGGCAGGATGGAGGAGCCGGAGAAAATATTGGAGCATGTCGTAAAAATCTTAGGAACATCCCTCCCGGCGCAGACTCTCGCAGGCCGCAGGGCCGTGGTCACTTCAGGCCCCACCCGTGAGGCCATCGACCCGGTCCGCTTCATCTCTAACCACTCTTCCGGGAAAATGGCTTCCGCAATCGCCGACGAGCTCTCCCGCCGCGGCGCTCAGGTGACGGTAGTCTCCGGTCCGGCCGCAGTCTATCCCTCGCTCCCCGGGGTGGAGGTGAAGAAGGTGGTCTCGGCGGAGGAAATGTACCGGGCCGTAGTCGGGGAATACGGCAGAGGCTGCGACATCACCGTCCTCTGTGCCGCGGTGGCGGACTTCACTCCGGCATCCCCCAGCGACACCAAGATCAAGAAGGACGGCAGCCGCATGACGCTCGAGCTGCTGCCCACCAAGGACATAGCGGCGGCCATAGGCTCGGCCCGCCGTCCGGACGGAGTCATAGCCGGCTTCGCCCTTGAGACGGACAATGCCCGTGAGAACGCGCTCTCCAAGCTCCGCCGCAAGAACATGGACATGATAGTCCTCAATTCCATGCGCGATCCCGGGGCCGGTTTCGGTGTGGACACCAACAAGGTCACTATCTTTCACCGGGACGGCAGTTCTTATGACCTCCCCTTAGAGTCCAAGACCGAAGTGGCCGGCTCCATAGTGGACCATATCGAGGAACTGTTGGGAGGACAGAAGGGATGCTGAGCCGTCTTTCCATATCCAATTATGCTCTGATAGACTCCCTGGACATAACTTTTCCCGAGGGACTGATAATCATCACAGGTGAGACGGGAGCCGGCAAGTCGATACTGCTCGGAGCTCTGTCACTGCTGCTCGGTAAGCGGGCAGACGCCTCGGTCTTCAGTGACTCTACCCGCAACTGCGTGGTAGAAGCCGAGTTCTCGGCAAAGGACGGACAGGAGGAATACATCCTGCGCCGGGTCATTACCCCGGCCGGCCGTTCCCGCTCGTTTCTCAACGACGAACCGGTGTCACTGACGGAGCTTACAGCCATTTCCCACAAGATAATAGACATACATGAGCAGCACCAGCATCTGCTTCTCACCGACCCGGACTTCCGGCTGTCGGTCATAGACCATTTTGCAGGCACGGGGGAGCTGCTCGGACGTTACCGGAAAGCCTATTCAGAATACGCATCCCTCGAAGACAGCATCAGCTCCCTTGAAAAGGCTATGGCCGATGCGGAGAAGGACGCCGGCTACCGCGAATATCAGCTTTCCAAGCTCAACGAGGCCCGGCTCGTTTCCGGAGAGATGGAGGACTTGGAGCAGGAGCAGAAGACGCTGGCCCATGCGGAGGAAATCCGCGGCGGACTGGAAGCTGCATGGCAGAGTCTCAATCCTGCGGAGCTCTCAATGGCCCGCCAGCTTAAAGATGCCGCAGCCCGTCTCTCAAAATACGCCTCGTACGATTCCCGCCTCAGTCCCTTGGCGGACAGACTCGAGTCCTGCCGCATAGAAGTTTCTGACATTGAGCGGGAGATAGAAGATATATCCTCCGGAATTACAGTCTCTCCGGAGAGACTGCAGGCTGTGGAGGAGCGGATGTCCCTGATCTATTCTCTCTATAGAAAATACGACTGTGCCGATGTCGATGCGCTTATCGCTCTGCGCGACTCGCTTGCCGACAGCGCGGCGGGGACGGAGCAGATGCAGCAGCGGCTCGAGGAGCTTAAGGAGCAGCAGAGAGAAGTGGGGAAGAGGCGTGCGGATCTGGCGGCTCAGCTCTCCAAGGCCCGTAAGGCAGCTTCCGCCTCCCTTTCCGGTGAGCTGCAGGATGCAATACGCTCACTCGAGATGCCTCACGCTGTATTTGAGGCAGTCCTGTCCCATAAAGATACGCTTTCAGTGACAGGTGGGGACAGCTTGGACTTCATGTTTTCGGCCAACGGCTCCGCTTCGCTGCGGGATATCTCCAAAGTAGCCTCAGGCGGTGAGCTCTCCCGGGTGATGCTCTCGCTCAAGGGGCTGCTCGCGCGTTACACCTCTCTTCCCACTATGATTTTCGATGAGATAGATACTGGTGTGTCAGGCAGGATAGCGGATAAGATGGGAGACATGATAGGCCGGATGGGGGAGAGGATGCAGATATTTGCCATCACGCATCTTCCGCAGATAGCTTCCAAGAAGGGTGCCCATTATCTTGTCTACAAGGAATTCTCGAAGGATGGGAAAGCTGCTACAGGCATCCGCCGGATAGAGGGCGAGGACCGGGTCATGGAGGTAGCCCGTATGCTCAGCGGCTCTGAGCTCACTCCCGCTGCCGTGGAGAATGCGAGAGAGCTCCTCGCGAAGGCAGGAAATCAGGAAAGAAACAGACACAACTTAAGATAAAAAGATCTATGGAAAGAACCCAGCGAATCGACCTTCTTCGCAAGGTCTTAGCCGAGGATGATATCTCGGCGATGATAATCCCGTCTACAGACCCTCATTTCGGAGAGTATATACCGGCTCACTACAAGATACTCGAGTGGCTTTCCGGCTTTACAGGCGAGGCCGCTACTCTCGTGATAACCCTGAAGGAGGCGGCTCTGTGGGTAGACTCCCGCTTCTTTATTCAGGCGGCAAAGCAGCTCGAGGGTACCGGAATAGAGATGATGAAGCTCCGCGTCGAGGGCACTCCGTCTGTCTCTCAGTGGATCAAGGACCATCTTTCGGACGAGGACATCGTGGCTATGGATGAAGACTTGTTCTCCTATGCTGAGTACCAGTCCATGCTTGACTCCCTCGCGCCGCTCAATGTCACCCTCATAGAAGATCCGTTCGACCGGATATGGAAAGACAGGCCGGCCCTGCAGTTCAACCCCATCCGCTTTATGCCCGACAGTATCAGCGGAGAGACCGTATCGTCCAAGCACCGCCGCTTAGTAGAGAAGTTGGACAGCCCCATGGATTTTGCCTATATCGTGACCTGTATGGATGAGGTCGCCTGGCTCTGCAACATCCGCGGAACAGACATAGAGTACAACCCTCTGCCCCTTTCCTACGCAGTAGTCACCCGCGAGTGCGTCACTCTGTTCCTCCGTCAGGAGATGCTGGAGCATGACGCGATGTCGGCTCTTCTCAGAGAGGGAGTGATACTGAAGGACTACGAAGAGTTCGGCCGTTTCCTCAAAGGCCTGCCCAAGGACTGTGTGCGGATATTCTCTTCAGGCAAGATTACAGCCAAGTATTTCTTCGCCGCTATGGACAACATCCATCCGAGAGCTCCTTTCCGTCCCTATATCCCCGATCCTACACCCGGAGGCACCCTGAACATGATGAAGGCCATCAAGAACAGTGTTGAGATAGAGGGCTACCGCCGTGCGTTCATAGAGGATGCCCGTGCGCTTATAAAGGTGATAGACTGGGTCAAGGAACATGTGGACAGCGGTATCACCGAATACGATGTGGCCATGAAGCTGATAGAGGTGCGCAGCGAGTGTCCCGACTATCTTGGCGAGAGCTTTCCCGCCATCGTGGGCTTCGGCGCCAACGCCGCCCTTCCTCACTATGTGCCCACAGAAGAAAGCAGTGCTGTCATCCGTCCCGAAGGCTTCCTGCTCATCGATACAGGTGCGCAGTACACTTACGGAACCACGGACACTACCAGAACCGTCCCGCTCGGTCCTTTAACCCAGGTGCAGAAAGATGACTACACCGTTGCGCTCAAGGGCATGATAGACTTGAGCATGGCTGTGTTCTACAAGGGTATGAGGGGCTGTCTCTTAGATATTCTGGCACGCGGTCCGGTCATGAAGGCCGGCAGGATGTACTGGCATGGTACGCAGCATGGTATAGGACACAATCTCTGTGTGCATGAAGGTCCTCAGAGTGTGAGGATGGAGGAAAATCCAGTACCGTTGGCCGAGGGCATGGTCATGTCCAACGAGCCGGCTCTCTATGTTGAGGGAGAATACGGCATCCGTCACGAGAATGCCGTATTAGTGGTATCTCATCAGAAAAATGTCTATGGAGAGTTCCTCGCATTCGAGACTCTGACCGTAACCCCCATAGACCTCTCGCCCGTCAACTTCGATCTGCTCGACTCCACTGAGAAGGCCTGGATCGAAGAGTTTAACAGGCGGGTGAGTCTGCTGTAAAGCTACTCATTGAGCACCTGCCACCCTTTGGTGAAGCAGATGTCCTTGAAGGCACGGTTCTCGTATCCGGAGCCAGGTGCGACAGGAAGGAAGAGCACATCCGACTGGAGAAGGCTCTTCCTTTCGTTCAATATGCCCGAAGGGAAGTTGCTGCCGTAGGTATTCATCGCCGAGACAAAAAAGGTCATGATATCGTAGCCCTGGAAAGCGAAGGAAGAAGGCTCGGTGTTGAATGCTGCGCGGTACTTGCGGATGAAGTCCATGGTAGCAGGGTCGTTGTAGTCGATGTGGTAGGACATGGCAAGACGCAGGTCGAGGGCATGGAAATAGTCCAGCTCTACGGTCTCGAAGCTTTTCCACCGGCTCAGGCCGTAGACTTCGACGCGGTAGCCCATGCCGCTCTTGATAAGGTTGAGGTTGCGCAGGGCATCGGTGATGAAAGCCTCGCTCATGGATGGAATGATGACTTTGTTGAGCAGCAGGGTGTCCATCGACATACTCATGAGGGTATCGATGCCGCGTCCGCTCAGAAAATCATAGCTGAATGTCTTGTAGGGGATGCCCCTGGCTCCTAATTCGCTCATCGTCTGTGTGACCAGGTCCGAGCGGTCGTAGCCCTGTTCGTAGATGACAGTTACCGACTCGGTGGTGTCAGCGTCGGACATGTCGGCTATCTTGTCTATCTGGTGGGAGAGGGCAAGGTCCGACTGCGGAGGAAAGAGGTAGAAATAGGGGTTGCCGACGGCAAGTTCAGCGGTCTTCAGGTCAAGGGGCGATACTACCGGGATTCTCCTGCTCCGTGCGTAGGAGGCTATAGGCTGCATGTCGCGCTCAGAGATGGGGCCGATTATGAGGCTGCTGCCGCTCAGGATATTGTCAGCTATCAATTCCCAGGCACTGCCGTATCTGTTCAGGTCGATGACCTCGAGCTCATAGCCCGAAAAAAGGCCCTGCTCCTTGAGGTCAGCTACGGCTATGAGGGCGCCGGCATAGAAGTCCGCGGTGTAGGCATTGATGCCGTCTGTCTGGCGGCTGGCGTTGAAAGGCAGGACTAAGGAGATGGTGACAGTCTCAGTGCCGAACGGTGCTGCAGCTGTCCTGTCCTCCTGAACCGGCTCGCTTTTCTGCCCGTGGGCCGTGAATACGGCCTTTTCTGCCTTCTGGTCCGGAACAGTCTCTTCTGCGGGAGTCTCTAAAGCCGGACGGCTGTCCGTCATGGACCTCATGTACTCATCGTCAGGTATGAGGACGCTGCGGACCCGCCTGTCGGAAGAGGTGTCGATGCCGTTGAGCGCTACGAGGGCCTCGACGGTTACGTTGAACTTGACAGCGACATCGTCGAGGGTCTCGTACCACTTGATATTGTATTTCTTATATTTTTTCTTGTCTTTTGCCGGCTTCTTCTGCGCTTTGGCTTTGTCAGCGGCAGGTGCGGCCGATTTCTCCACAGCCGTGGCTGTCACTTCCGTCACCGTCTCCGGAGCTGCTGTCTCCGGAGTCACCGCCTTCGCCTGAGTCTTCTCGGGGATGTACAGCAACATTCCAGCCTTCAGCCCTTCAGAGAGGGTAGGGTTGGCGGTCTGGATATCCTCCACTGTCACGCCGTAGGCTTTTGAGATGGAGTAGAGGGTCTGTCCCTTCAGGACTTTGTGCAGCCAGTACAGTGAGCCGTTGATATTGACTTTTTCCTTGGATATCTCCACTGGAGTGGGTACAAAATCCTGGGCGGCAGCCCTGTTCCCGGCGGGAAGGATGAGCGACAGGCTCAGAAGAAAAGTCAGCAGTATTCTCATACGAGTCTTGCAAGGATGTTGTTGATGTTGGATTCGATACGGGCGTAGGGATCTTCTCCGTACTCTGCGGGCTGGAATTTCTCTCCGGTGATGTGCTCGAAGAGCTCGATGTAGCGGTCGGAGATGCTGCGGACGATCTCATCTGTCATCTCAGGTACCTGCTGGCCGGCCTGGCCGCTGAATCCGTTGGACATGAGCCATTCGCGTACAAACTCCTTGGACAGCTGCCTCTGAGGCTCGCCTTTTGCGAAGCGCTCCTCGTATCCGTCAGCATAGAAGTAGCGGGAGGAGTCGGGGGTGTGAATCTCGTCGATGAGGTAGATCTCACCGTTGCGCATACCGAACTCATACTTGGTGTCCACGAGGATGAGACCTCTCTTGGCGGCCATCTCCGTGCCTCTCTGGAAGAGTCTGAGGGCGTAGTCCTCTATTTTGGCGTAGTCCTCGGCGGATACCAATCCCCGGCGTATGATTTCCTCTTTGGAGATGTCCTCGTCGTGGGTGCCTATCTCGGCCTTTGTGGTCGGAGTGATGATGGGATGCTCGAACTTCTGATGCTCGCGCATGCCGTCGGGGATGGGCACTCCGCAGATCTGACGGGCTCCGTTCTTATAGGCCCTCCACGAGCTGCCGGTGAGATAGCCCCTGACTATCATCTCGATGGGCAGTCCCTGGCACTTGTAGCCGACAGTGACCATGGGATCGGGGGACGCTATCTTCCAGTTCTGGACGATATCTGCGGTGGCATCGAGGAACATGGATGCTATCTGATTCAGTACCTGACCCTTGTAGGGGATGCCCTTGGGCAGGATGACATCGAACGCCGAGATTCTGTCTGTGGCGATCATGACGATGTAGTCGTCGTTTATAGTGTATACATCGCGGACTTTCCCTTCGTACTTGGCCGTCTGATGGTTGAAGTTGAACGCTGTGTTGGTGATTGCTTTCATGATGCCGTGTATTTTAAAGACTGTTATAAAATTCTATCAGGTTGGAGCAGAACCTCGACCATGAGAGTCTGTCCTTTTCTTTAGCGATGGCCTCCACGCAGCTGCGCCGGATACCTTCGTCTGAAAAATATTCCGACACTGCCCTGCGGACAGCCTCCGGTGTGATACTCTCGGTTACAATTCCCGTGCCTGTCTCTCCTATCATCTCCTTCAGCCCGCCTACAGCAGTAGTGACCATAGGCAGGTCAAAGTGGTAGGCTATGGAACTGATGCCGCTCTGAGTGGCGGAGCGGTAGGGCAGTACGCACAGGTCGCTCGCGCAGAAGAATCCGGCCACCTCGCTGTCGCTGATGAAGCGGTCGAAGAGATGGATACGGCTGCGGTTGGGGGATGCGTCGATGAGCTTCCGGTACCGCTCGAAAGAGCCGTACGGCTCTCCCGCTATGAGCAGCTGGTACGAGTCGTCTAATCCCGAGAAGGCTTCTATGAGGATGTCCAGCCCCTTGTATTCCCGGATCAGTCCGAAAAACAGCAGAGTCTTCTTCTGCGGGTCGAGCCCGAGTTCCTTCATGGCAGTGCTGCGGGGAATTCTGTCCCCGAAGTTGGAGTAGATGGGGTGGGGGGATACGATGTAGCGGGCATCCGGTTTCAGACGCAGCAGGTCGTCCCTGACTGCATTGCACAGGACCACGAATCCGTCATGTCCTTTCAGGTAGTAGGATGTGAGGGGTCTGTCAAAGAAATGGCTTTCGTGCGGTATGACATTGTCAAGGATGGATATGACCTTGCATCCCCGTGGCATGTGCCGGGCGACAAATCCTTGTGAAGGAGCGAAATAGGGCATCCAGTACCGCATCAGAAGAAGGTCTGGACGCCAGCGGGAGATGGCCCGTGCGGAAGAGATATAAGAGAATGGATTGGCCGTATCCAGAACAGGCACGGCCTCGAACGGAGGCCGTGAACCGTCTGTGATATACTGTGTCTTGCCCGGAAACAGGAACTCCGGATACTGCCTCTTGAAATTGAACGCCCCTACCGTGCAGCTCTTGGACAGCTCCTGACAGAGGGAGGTGTTGAACTGGGATATGCCTCCGCGGTAGGGAGGGAAACACGATAGGACGGCTGTTCTCAAGTGACTTATTTGTTTCTGTTCTTGATATATTCTGCGTTGAGTCCGCTGATTATCTCATCGGTGATGTTGAGCCCGCTGTCACCGTTGATGACGGTGGTAGTGGCAGCTGTGGTGGTGAGAATCAGGGCATACTGCTTGTCCTTGTTGTAGGTCTCAATGTAGGAGGTGATGGCGTCCATCACTTTGTTGTACATGACATTCTCCTCTTCGGCCATCTCCATCTGCTTCTGCTGGGTGAGGTTCCTCAGGTCCTGGTCGCGCTGTGCCAGGTCATTGTTCATGCTCTCTGCCTGGGAACGTGTCAGCAGACCTTTCTGCATCTTCTCCTGGAAACTCTTGATGTCGTTCTCCAAAGCTCTTCCCTGCTTATTGATATCGTTCTCTATCGCTGTGAGCTTGCCCTGCAGCTCGGAACGGAGGTCATTGTACATATCGTACTGGTTGACGAGAGTGTCAAGGTTGATATAGACGATGTCTCCTTTTGATGCTGTAACGCTTTCACTTCCAGGGGCGGCAGAGTGTACGGGCTTGCCGGCGCCCGTGAAGTGCAGGACAAATAAGGCTGCTACTGCAAGAATCAGTACGATGTTGAGAATAAGATTTGCTTTCTTCATATCAGTTAAAACTTGTGTTATGGATGAATTCAAAAATCATACAAAGTTACAAAAAATCCGTATAAAAGTAAGCAATATCAAAATAAAATCGCAATATTTGCAATTTGGTTTAATACATCGAATACAGAGAAAAATGCACTTTGCCCTGTACGGCCGGCATTTCGGGCCGGATGCTGAGAAGAGGATAAAAATCCTGCTGGACCACCTTTCGGAAAAGGGGGCCCGCGTGTCATGGTGCCAGGCGCCGTGCCGCACTCTTCCGGAGGATGTGGACATATTCCTGTCCTTAGGGGGCGACGGTACATTTCTCAATTCCCTTACGATGGTCCGCGACAGCGGCATCCCTGTGGCCGGCATCAACTTCGGCCGTCTCGGCTTCCTCACCTCTGCCGGCAGTGATGACTCCGGATGTGCGGTGCTGGACCGCATGATGCAGGGAGCTTACAGCGTGGAGAAGAGAAGCCTTATAGAAGTGTCGTACAGCGGCGCTCCCGAGGACTTCTATCCTTTTGCTCTCAATGAGGTGTCCATACAGAAAAAGGACCCATATATGATAGGTATAGAGGTGCGGATAGACGGCATGAGCATTCCTACATACTGGGCGGACGGCCTGCTGATAGCAACGGCTACCGGTTCTACGGCCTATTCCCTGAGTTTCGGAGGTCCGGTAGTGGTCCCCGATTCATCGGTGTTCATAGTCACTCCCATGGCTCCGCACAATCTCAATGTCCGTCCTCTGATAGTCCCCGACACCTCTGAGATAGAGATAGTCCTGAAGACGGAAGGCCATCCGGCCCTGCTCTCTGCCGACAACCGCTCGGTGGACGTGGACGGAGGCCGGGTGATAAAGATACGTAAGGCCGGGTTCAGTCTCTCATGCGTCTCCTTCGGCCGGAACAGCTTTTTCGAGGCTCTGCACGAGAAGCTGCTCTGGGGTGAGGACCGCAGGAATGACAGGTGCCGGCCAGGTTTAAAAGAACAATAGAGAATGATATGATACCAAAACATGTAGCGATAATCATGGACGGCAACGGCCGCTGGGCCAGGATGCGTGGCAAAGAGAGAGTCTACGGACATTACGAGGGTACGGAGAGCGTAAGGGCCTGCTCGGAGTTTGCCGTGGAGGCCGGAATCCAGTATCTCAGCCTCTTTGCATTCTCCGAGGAGAACTGGGCCCGTCCGGAAGCAGAGGTTGCCGAGCTGATGCACCTGATGGCCAAGTCCATACTCAACGAGAGACCGACATTCCGAAAGAACAACATAAGATTCCTCGTCATAGGCAACCGCAGCCGCCTTTCTGAGGCATTGAACCGGGATATCGACGAGGCGATGGAGGAGACAGCCGGCAACACCGGGCTGACCCTTATCGTATTCCTCAGTTACAGCGGTCGCTGGGATATAGAACAGGCAGCGGAACGCTTTGCCGCCGCCGGCGCTCCTCAGGGGCGTTTCAGCGACTTCCTTGCTACATCCGGTATTCCGGACCCCGACCTGCTCATACGTACCAGCGGGGAAAAGAGGATCAGCAATTTCCTCCTGTGGCAGTGTGCCTACACCGAATTTTATTTTACACCGGCCTTTTGGCCCGATTTTCGCAAAACGGAGTTCCGTCAGGCTCTTGACGACTTCGCCTCCCGCCAGAGACGTTTCGGAAAGACAGGTGAACAGATATGAGAAGGATAATTTTTCCGATACTATTGATGATGCTTGTCTTCTGCAGCGCTGCTTATGCGCAGCAGACATCTCTTAGTGTGTCAGTGGACTACGAGCATCCCCGCAAGTACATCCTTGGCGGTGTCAGGGTTAAAGGTATAAAGTACTTAGGCGAACAGCAGATCATCGCCCTTACTGGTCTGCAGGAGGGCTCGGAGATCACCATCCCGAGTGATCAGACGGCCTCGATCGTTACCAGAATCTGGGGACAGAGGCATTTTTCCGAGGTGTCCCTCAACATCGACTCGGTGTCCGCCATGCAGGATACGGTATGGCTGGCCCTGCATCTTCAGGAGAGGCCGAGGGTGTCCCGCTGGAGTTTTCAGGGAGTCAAGAACTCCGAGCAGAGCGAGCTTCAGGACCGCCTCAGCCTGAGGAGAGCCGTGCCGCTGTCGGACTATCTGCTGCGCTCGTCGGAGAACATCATCAAGAACTATTACAAAGAAAAAGGATTCATCAACGCCGAGGTGGATGTCATCCAGGTGCGTGATACGATGGTGAAGAACGCTGTCCGTGTGACTTTCAAGGTAGACCGCAAGTCAAAGATCAAGATCAAGACCATCACCTTTGAGGGTAATGACCATGTGCCGGAGAAAAAGCTCGTAGGCTCCATGGCCAAGACCCGCGACATGCGTATAAGGAATATCTTCAAGAGCAAGAAGTTCAATGAAAAAGAATATGAGAACGACAAGCAGTCGCTGATCAGCGCCTTCAACGAGGCCGGTTTCCGCGATGCCAGGATAGTCAAGGACTCCATATATTATGTAGAGGAGGACCGTCTCGGCATCAAGTTCGTCATAGACGAAGGTCAGCGGTACTACTTCCGCAACATAACGTGGACCGGAAACTCTCTCTATACCGCAGAGCAGCTCAACAGCATCCTGATGATCAAGAAAGGAGACGTCTATGACGTAGTCAATCTTGAGAAGAGGCTCTTCGGCGACCCCAAGAAGGAGTTCATGGATGTCCATACGCTATATGCGGACCAGGGTTACATCTTCTTCAACATAGTACCTGTAGAGACCAATATCGTGGGAGATTCTGTCGATGTGGAACTGCGTATGGTCGAGGGTAAACCCGCTACCTTCAACAAGATAATCATCAACGGCAACACCATCACCAACGAGAAGGTCGTGCGCCGCCAGATATTCACCAAGCCAGGTTATCTGTACAGCCAGTCCATGCTCGAGCGCTCGCTCAGGGAGATAGCGTCTATGGGCAACTTCGATCCGGAGCAGGCCCTGGACCACACAAAGGGATATTCTGTCATCCCCAATCAGTTGAACAATACGGTCGACATCTCATACAACGTGCTGGAGAAACCCAACTCGCAGTTCGAGCTCTCCGGAGGATGGGGCGGCTACTCGTTCGTCGGAACCATAGGAGTCAGCTTCAACAACTTCTCCATCAAGCGTCTCTTCAAGAAAGGAGCATGGAGACCCGTGCCCTTGGGTGATGCGCAGACCCTGTCACTGCGATTCCAGACCAACGGTACGTATTACACGGCCGGCTCCATCAACTTCATCGAGCCTTGGCTCTTCGGCAAGAAGCCTACGTCGTTCAACTTGGCCGGATACTACACCCGCCAGACCAACTCATACTACTTCTATCAGAATACGGACGAGTATTATGAGGTATACGGCATCGCCGCCTCGCTCGGCAGCCGTCTGAAGTGGCCGGACAACTATTTTGTCCTCTACCACGAGCTCAGCTGGCAGACATACAACCTGCACAACTGGCGCTACAACTTCCTCTTCGACACCGGTAAGTCCAACAACATAAGCTACAAGATAACCTTAGCCCGCAACTCCACCGACCAGGCCATCTACCCCCGCGAGGGCTCGGACTTCCTCGTCTCCCTGCAGCTGACTCCTCCGTATTCTGCTTTCAGGGACAAGAATACCGATTATCAGAGTATGACGGACCAGCAGCGCTACCGCTGGATAGAATATCACAAGTGGACGTTCAAGGGTGCCCTGTACGTGCGCCTGTTTGATGACTTAGTGCTGATGACCAGAGCGCAGTTCGGTTATCTGGGCTACTACAACCGCAATCTCGGATACTCTCCTTTCGAAGGCTATCAGGTCGGAGGAGACGGTATGTCCGGTTACAATACCTACGGTTCGGAGATAATCGCCCTCCGCGGTTATTCGAACTATTCCCTGACACCTATGAACGAAGAGGGTATCTACGTGGGCCATGTCTACGACAAGTTCACTCTCGAGCTCAGGTACCCGATAATGCTCCAGCCGCAGTCCACCATCTACGTCCTGGCCTTCCTCGAGGGAGGTAACTGCTGGGAGAACATCCAGGACTTCAATCCATTCCAGATCAAGCGCTCGGCAGGTATCGGCGTGAGGATCATGCTCCCGATGATCGGACTCCTCGGAGTTGACTGGGGATGGGGCTTCGATCCGGTGCTTGACCAGGAGAGAGGCGGCTCGAACTTCCACTTCGTCATAGGACAGCAGTTCTAAAAACGGAAATATTTACTATTTTTGCGCAATAAAAGAACAACTAACAACATGAAAAAAATTACCTTAATCGCCTTGAGCGTATTCGCAGCAGCCTTCACAGCATCGGCCCAGACGCAGAAGTTCGGCCATATCAACATGCAGGAGGTGATGTTTCTGATGGACGAGATGGACTCCGCCCGTGTAGAACTTGAGAAATTCAGTGCAGACATGCAGGCCACCTACAATGCAATGGTGGAGGAGTACAATACCAAGATCGCCACATACCAGCAGATGAGCGCCAACTGGACCCCCTCAGTCTTAGCCACAAAGCAGCAGGAAATTCAGGACCTCGAGGCCCGTCTCCAGCAGTATCAGCAGAATGCCCAGATGGACATGAACAACCTCCAGCAGCAGCTGATGGCACCCATATCAAGAAAGGCAAATGAGGCAGTGACTAAAGTGGGGAAAGCGAACGGCTTAGTCTATATCTTCGACCTCGCATCAGGCGCCATCCCTTACTTCGACGCAGCCCAGAGCATGGATGTGACAGCTCAGGTCAAGGCCGAGCTCGGCATCTCGCCCGACAAGAAGCTCCCTGTGCCTCAGGGTCAGTCCCAGATGTAATCAATAGAAAGATAATAGGGTCATATAGAGGGCCGTTCCAAAATTATGGAGCGGCCCTTTCAGTTTTTGAAAAATAGTTTGAAAATAAATTCGGATTGTAAGGAAATATCATTACATTTGTCTAAAATTCTTAACCAACAAATATGCAACACAAGATTATTGATATTGAAGATGTCGTTATCAGGTTTGCAGGAGACTCCGGAGACGGAATGCAGCTCACAGGTACTCTGTTCGCTGACTCTTCGGCCCTCTTCGGCAACGAGATTTCAACTTTTCCAGACTATCCGGCCGAAATCCGTGCACCTCAGGGCACAGTCTCAGGTGTGTCCGGTTTCCAGGTTCACATCGGCTCAGTCGAGATCAACACCCCGGGCGACTTCTGCGATGTCCTCGTCGCGATGAACCCGGCAGCACTCATGGCCAACGCCAAATGGGCAAAGCCCACTGCCACGATCATCCTCGATGAGGATGCCTTCGATGAGAAAGGTATTCAGAGAGCCGGATTCAAGACCATGAATCCTATCGAGGAACTGGGTATCGGAGACCGCAATATCATAGTCTCTCCCATCACCACCCTTACTAAGGAGAGCCTCAAGGACAGCGGTTTAGACCTGAAGTCCATCGTAAGGTGCAAGAACATGTTCACCCTCGGAATGTGCTTCTTCATGTTCAATAAGGAACTTGACCATACATTCGAATATCTCGAGCGTAAGTTCAAGAAGAAACCCGCCCTCATCGAGACCAACAAGAAAGTCCTCAAGGACGGCTTCAACTACGCTTCCAATATCCATGCGATAGCCAACACCTACTACGTGCAGCCCGCCAAGCAGGAAAAGGGTACCTACCGCAACATCAACGGCAACCAGGCTACTGCATGGGGACTGCTCGCAGCCTCCGAGAAGTCAGGTGTGCCCCTCTTCTGCGGCTCGTATCCCATCACCCCTGCCACAGCCATCCTCGAGGAGCTTGCCATCCACAAGGAACTCAAGGCCAAGACCCTCCAGTGCGAGGATGAGATCGCCGGCATCTGCACCGCCATCGGTGCCGCCTACGCCGGCAATTTCGCCGTGACCACTACCTCCGGTCCCGGTCTCTCCCTCAAGTCCGAGGCCCTCGGTTTAGCCATGATTACCGAACTGCCCCTTGTACTCGTGGACGTGCAGCGCAGCGGTCCGTCCACCGGTATCCCCACCAAGACAGAGCAGACCGACCTCAACCAGGCCCTCTACGGCCGCAACGGAGAGTGCCCCATCATGGTGATGGCCGCCCACTCCCCTTCGGACTGCTTCGAAAAAGCATTCTACGCCGGTAAGTTCGCCATGGAGCACATGATGCCCGTCATCCTCCTTACAGAGGGATTCCTCGGCAACGGCTCCGAGCCCTGGAAGATTCCTTCCATGAAGGATCTGCCCGAGATACATCCTCCCTTCATAAAGGACGCCTCCGAGTGCGGCGGCAAGTTCAGCCCCTTCGAGAGAGACCCCGAGACATTTGTACGCAGATGGGCCCTTCCCGGTACTCCCGGCCTTGAGCACAGGGTCGGCGGTCTGGAGAAGAGTCCTGCCGGAGTCATCTCCTCTGACCCCCAGAATCACCAGCACATGGTCAATATGAGAGCAAAGAAAGTGGCTCATGCCGCAGTCGACATACCCCCTCTCAAGGTTATCGGTGACGAAAGCGGAGAAGTCCTCATCGTAGGGTGGGGCGGAACCTTCGGTCACCTCTACACTGCTGTCAAGGAGTTCCACAAGCAGGGCAAGAGCGTGTCCCTCGCTCACTTCGACTATATCAACCCTCTGCCTCTGAACACCGAGGAGGTATTCTCCAAGTTCAGGAAGATTATCGTCTGCGAGCTCAACTCCGGTCAGTTCGCCGACTATCTGAGGGCAAAGCATCAGAAATTCCACTACTATCAGCTCAACAAGGTACAGGGGCAGCCCTTCATCGTGAAGGACGTGGTGGATGCAGTCAACAACTTATTATAGGAGGACAGACATCATGAAATATACAGCACAGGATTTCAAAAGTAATCAGGAAGTAAGATGGTGCCCCGGATGCGGTGACCACTCTGTACTCGCTTCACTTCAGAGGGCACTGCCCCAGGTGGCCGAGGATCTCGGATACTCTATGGAGCGTTTCGTTTTCGTCTCCGGTATCGGCTGCTCTTCCCGACTGCCCTATTACATGAACACATACGGTTTCCACGGTATCCACGGACGTGCAACAGCCATCTCCACAGGCATGAAAGTAGCCAACCCGACACTGTCAATCTGGCAGGCCACAGGAGACGGCGACGCCCTCGCTATCGGCGGCAACCATTTCATCCACGCCATCAGGCGTAATATCGACATCAACATCGTCCTGTTCAACAACCGTATCTACGGACTGACAAAAGGTCAGTACTCTCCGACATCTCCCCTCGGCAAGATCACCAAGACATCCCCTTACGGAACCGTGGAGCATCCCTTCAATCCCGGTGCCCTCGTAATGGGCGCACGCGGCACATTCTTTGCACGAAGCATAGATTCGGAGCTGAAGCTGAATCAGGAGATTTTCGTGGCTTCCGCCAAACACGACGGATGCTCCGTGACCGAGATGCTCGTCAATTGTGTCATCTACAATGACGGCTCGCACCGCGAGATCTCCGACAAGGAAGTCAAGGCTGACCGCACGATAGTTCTGAGACATGGTGAGAGGATGATTTTCGGAAAGGACCGGAACAAGGGTCTCGTCTTGGTAAACAAAGAGCTCAAGGTCGTCACCATCGGTGAGGGCGGAGTTACGGAGGACGATATCCTGATCCATGACGCTCATACCGCAGACATGGGCATGCACAGCATGCTGATCGACATGAAGTGGCCTGAGTATCCGGTAGCACTCGGAGTCATCAGGGATGTACCCGACAAGACCTATGACGACAATGTCCGCGACCAGCTCGAGGAAGTCAGGGCCAAGTCCACTATCCACAACATGGAGGAGCTGCTTCACAGCGGTTCCACATGGGAGGTTAAATAAGCGCAGTTAATTTGGAACAACTTAATTAAAACACAAACAACTAACTAAAACACACTAATATGAAAGTTTCAGAAATCATGGCCAAACTTGAGGCCAAGTATGGAAATGAGAAAGAGTACCTGCAGGCAGTCCGCGAAGTGCTCGAATCCATCGAAGAGGTTTACAACCAGCATCCCGAGTTCGAGAAGGCTAAGATCGTCGAGAGAATCGTAGAGCCTGACCGTATCTTCACATTCAGGGTAACCTGGGTTGACGACAAGGGTGAGGTTCAGACCAACCTCGGTTACAGGGTTCAGTTCAACTCCGCTATCGGCCCCTACAAGGGAGGTCTCCGCTTCCACAAGGCAGTTACTCCTTCCATGCTGAAGTTCCTCGGTTTCGAGCAGACTTTCAAGAACGCTCTGACAACTCTGCCTATGGGCGGTGCAAAGGGTGGTTCTGACTTCGATCCCGTCGGCAAGTCTGACGCTGAGATCATGAGATTCTGCCAGGCCTTCATGTATGAGCTCTGGAGATGCATCGGCCCCGATACCGATATCCCTGCAGGTGACGTAGGTGTCGGCGGACGTGAGATCGGCTATCTGTACGGAATGTACAAGAAGCTGGCCCGCGAGTACAACACAGGCGTGCTCACCGGTAAGGGCGGCACATGGGGCGGTTCCATCCTCCGTCCTGAGGCTACAGGATTCGGCGCTCTGTACTTCACACAGCACCTCCTCCACCACGCCGGTAAGGACATCAAGGACAAGACAGTCGCTCTCTCCGGCTTCGGTAACGTAGCTTGGGGCGCCGCTACAAAGGCCAAGGAGCTCGGCGCAAAGGTTGTCGCTATCTCCGGTCCTGACGGAGTCTGCGAGATTCCCGGCGGTATCACCGACGAGATGATCGACTACATGCTCGTTATGCGTGCTTCCAACAGGAACAAGGTTCAGGATATGAACGACAAGTTCCCTCAGGCTACCAAGTTCACAGCCGGCAAGAAGTCATGGAGCGTTAAGTGCGACATCGCTCTGCCTTGCGCATTCCAGAACGAGCTGAACGGTGACGATGCCAAGGAGCTGATCGCCAACGGTACATGGTGCTGCTGCGAGGTATCCAACATGGGTTGCACCCCTGAGGCTATCCACGAGTTCCAGAGCAAGGGCATCCTCTTCGCTCCCGGTAAGGCAGTCAACGCCGGTGGTGTGGCTACTTCAGGTCTCGAGATGACCCAGAACGCCTCACACATCAGCTGGTCCGCACAGGAAGTTGACGACAAGCTGCACTTCATCATGCAGAGCATCCACGAGGCTTGCGTTAAGTTCGGTACACAGGCAGACGGTCATGTAGACTATGTCAAGGGTGCCAACATCGCCGGCTTCATGAAGGTGGCTCAGGCTATGCTCGAGCAGGGTATCATCTAATTCCGGCTTGTCATAGCGGGCGAATTGCTACGATTAAGGGACCGTATCCGATTGAAGGATGCGGTCTCTTTTTTATGTAGGGCGTGTTTATTATTTTTCTATATTTGTAGGTCATTTTTTAAACGATATAGGATATGGCTATTATAAGACCGCTGAACGGGATCGCGCCGAAGATAGGCCGGAACTGTTTTATCGCTGAGAATGCGGCGATTATCGGGGATGTGGAGATCGGGGATGACTGCAGCATATGGTACGGGGCGGTGCTCAGGGGGGATGTGAATCCGATAAGACTGGGCAACAGAGTCAATATCCAGGACGGTGCAGTGCTGCACACTTTATATAAGAAATCCGTGGTGGAGATAGGTGACGATGTGTCGGTAGGACACAATGCCGTGATTCACGGAGCGAAGGTCGGCAATGACGTGCTGGTGGGTATGGGGGCGGTCCTGCTTGACGGAGTGGAGGTCGCTGACGGAAGCATTATTGCCGCAGGGGCGGTCGTGCTCAGCAATTCAAAGTTGGAGCCGGGAGTCTATGCCGGAGTGCCGGCCAAGAAGGTGAAGGACGGTACTGATGCAGTCAGGGATTCGGCTCACCGTAACGCTCAGGGCTATATGATGTACAAGGAGTGGTTTATGAATGAAACAAATAACTAGTTAATACTTACGGTCATGAAGAAATTACTAATCTTGGCGGCTGCCCTCGTGCTTGCAGCTGCATGCAACAGCGGTAGCAGGTATACCGTGAAAGGAACCATTACCGGAGACAGCGAGGCTTTGATCAACGGAAAGGCCTATCTGTTCAACCAGGACAGGGAGAATCCGATAAGGGATACAGCAGTTGTCGTCGATGGAGTCTTTAAGTTTACGGGAAGTGTAATTACGCCGGAACCTTATGTTATCAGCATTGAGGGACTTCCTGGAATGGTCTCGATTTTCCTTGAGAACGAGGATTTCACAGTCACTGGAGTAGATACCGCTTTCGCAGAATCGGTAGTGACCGGAGGTCAGGCGCAGACAAAGCTCAATAGGTATGCTGACTCCGCAGAAGAACTGGCTGAGAGATATGGACTCAATGATGTGATAGAAGTTCTGGGCAGTGCGGAGGTTACGGAGATAGAACGCGAGGAGGCTATGAGGACCTATGAGCAGTATCAGAACGCAGTGGAGGATTTGAAGAGGTCGCTTGTGGCAGATGCTCCTGTTTCCAATCTGGCACTGTACCTGCTTTCTCAGGATTATATTTATCTGGATGTGGATACTCTTTCCAGTATGCTGGATGCGTATAAGGCCGATCCTGCATTCGCTGAGAACAAGTACGTGGCGGAACTGGATGAGTATCTGCAGAAAGAGCTCAGCCTGTCCATCGGCAACAAGGCTCCGGACTTTACCTTGAACAATCCGGATGGAGAGCCTGTGACATTCTCGGAGTTCTATAAGGGCAACAAGGTGACTATGCTGGACTTCTGGGCCAGTTGGTGCGGTCCCTGCCGCAACTTCAATCCCACTCTTGTGAAGATATACAAGAAGTATCACAAGCTGGGATTCGATATCATCGGTGTCTCCCTTGACCGGGACAAGGACTCTTGGATTGAGGGTATCAAGGAGGACGGTCTGACATGGACTCAGGTCTCGGATCTCAAGTTCTGGCAGAGCGAGGTCGGACAGCTTTACAACGTGTCCTTTATTCCTCAGAATGTGTTTGTGGATGCCGAGGGTAATATCATAGGCCGCAAGGTCGCTGAGGGGGATATAGAGACCCTGCTGGATGAATATCTGAAATAGCCTGTGATGATCGGAGTCTACGATTCGGGAATAGGGGGCCTGTCGGTATGGAAAGAGCTAAACGCCCTTATGCCGGAGAGGGACTATGCCTATGTCGCGGATTCCGCTCATTGTCCCTATGGAGAGAAATCTTCGGATTACATAATCGAACGGGCGGACAGAGTCGTCAGATTTCTGCTGTCCCGTGGAACCAAGGCGGTGGTTGTGGCCTGCAATACGGCTACGGCCGCCGCCATCTCGTATCTGAGGCGGACTTTTGATATCCCTTTTGTGGGGATGGAACCGGCGGTCAAGCCGGCTGCCCTGGCATCCAGGTCCGGGGTCGTAGGAGTGTTGGCAACGGCCAATACCTTTAAAGGCAGTCTCTACAGGGACACGGTCATGAAGTACGCCTCGGATGTCCGGATCGTGGAGAAGGTGGGCCGCGGACTTGTGGAGGCGGTGGAGAGGGGTGTGGTGCCGTATGATCTTATCCGGGAATATGTGGCTGCCATGAAAGATGAGGGGGTGGACGTGATAGTGCTGGGCTGCACGCATTTCCCCTTCCTGCAGGAGCAGATAGCCGCCGCGGCGGGCCCGTCAGTCCGTATCATCAACCCTGCGCCGGCTGTGGCTGCGCAGACGCGGAGAGTCGTGGACGGAATCCGCGACACCCCGTCCGGCCTCCGGATCAGGGAGTTTTATTCCACCGGAGACATGCAGGTGCTGCGCAGGACGGCCATGTCCATTGATCCGACTCTGAAAGACTGTGATTTTCATCAGATAAACATATAATTAACCGATTTCTTAATTCTAATTCCAACTATGTCTGTAGATTTATTATTCTGGCTGGTGCCTGTTTCCTCTCTCATCGCACTGGGATTTGCGTTCTATTTTTACAAGAGGATGCTTAAAGAGGACGAGGGCACTCCGACTATGAGGGAGATAGCCGCCTATGTACGCAAGGGTGCGATGGCCTATCTCAAACAACAGTACAAGGTAGTGACTATCGTGTTCATCATCCTTGCCGCTTTCTTCGCCGTCCTGGCCTATGGTTTCGACGTGCAGAACCACTGGGTGCCGTTTGCCTTCCTGACCGGAGGCTTTTTCTCGGGACTGGCCGGATTTATCGGCATGAAGACAGCTACATACGCTTCGGGCAGGACTGCCAACGCTGCCCGCCGTTCATTGAACTCGGGTCTTAAACTGGCGTTCCGCTCCGGAGCCGTCATGGGACTGACAGTAGTGGGTCTGGGACTTCTGGATATCTCGCTTTGGTATCTGATCCTGGATCACTTTATAGGGGCGGAAGGCCCTCAGAAACTGGTAGTGGTGACCACTACGATGCTGACTTTCGGTATGGGCGCATCCACTCAGGCTCTCTTCGCACGTGTCGGCGGAGGTATCTACACCAAGGCCGCTGACGTAGGCGCGGATCTGGTCGGTAAGGTTGAGGCCGGTATACCGGAGGATGATCCCCGCAACCCGGCTACTATCGCCGACAATGTAGGTGACAACGTAGGTGACGTGGCCGGCATGGGCGCGGACCTGTACGAGTCCTACTGCGGCTCCATACTGGCGACCGCCGCTCTGGGCGCATCCGCATTTTACTCCTACGCCGATGCATCGGTACAGCTCAAGGCCGTATTTGCTCCGATGCTGATAGCCGCTGTCGGCATCATCCTCTCCATCATAGGCATCTATCTGGTCAGAACCAAGGAGGGCGCCGGCATGAAGCAGCTCCTGCACTCACTCAGTGTAGGTACCAATGTCTCCTCAGTCCTGATAGCCGCCGCCACTTTCGGCATACTTTATATATTGGGTATTCCCAACTGGGCCTGGATAGCCTGCTCGGTGATCGTAGGTCTTGTCGCCGGTATCATCATCGGCCAGTCTACCGAGTACTACACGTCCCATTCCTACAAGCCGACCAAGAAACTGGCCGAGAGCTCGTCCACCGGTCCGGCTACAGTGATTATCTCCGGAGTGGGCCTTGGAATGATATCTACCGCCATACCTGTGATAACCATCGTTGCCGCCATCATACTGGCCTATCTCTGCGCCATAGGCTTTGACGTGACCAATATGCTCACTGCCCAGAACCTGAGTCTCGGACTTTACGGCATAGGTATCGCAGCCGTAGGTATGCTGTCCACCCTGGGCATCACCCTGGCAACCGACGCATACGGCCCTATAGCCGACAACGCCGGCGGAAATGCCCAGATGAGCAACCTGGAGCCTCAGGTACGTGAGCGTACCGACATCCTGGACGCTCTCGGCAATACCACTGCCGCTACCGGCAAGGGATTCGCCATCGGCTCGGCAGCTCTTACGGCCCTGGCCCTGCTGGCCTCGTATCTGGAGGAGATAAAGATAGGTCTGCAGAGGATAGGGGAGACCACCATAGACGTGGCAGGGCGGACAGTGGAGGTAGCGTCCGCAACCATCCCCGACTTCATGGAGTATTTCAGGATCAACCTGATGAATCCTTCAGTGCTGGCCGGAGTATTTATCGGTGCTATGATGTCCTTCCTCTTCTGCGGTCTGACCATGAACGCCGTGGGACGCGCCGCGCAGAAGATGGTGGCCGAGGTGCGCCGTCAGTTCCGTGAGATAAAGGGCATACTGACCGGTCAGGCCACACCCGACTATGCCCGCTGCGTGGCCATATCCACAAAGGGTGCGCAGCAGGAGATGCTCTTCCCCTCGCTGCTGGCCATCATAGTGCCGATACTCATAGGCCTGTTCTTCGGAGTGGCCGGTACTGTCGGCCTGCTGGTCGGCTCTCTGGGCTCCGGTTTCGTGCTCGCCATCTTCATGGCCAACTCCGGCGGTGCCTGGGACAATGCCAAGAAGTACGTTGAGGAGGGCAACCTGGGCGGCAAGGGCTCCGATGCCCACAAGGCCACGGTGGTAGGAGATACAGTAGGAGACCCCTTCAAGGATACTTCCGGTCCTTCGCTCAATATCCTCATCAAGCTCATGAGCATGGTCTCCATAGTGACTGCGGGACTTAACGTAGTCTTCAGCATTCTGTAACATGTTACAGATATTTGAAAGATTTGTGGAAAAGTTTTACATTCCTATTGCTTTTTAAAAAAAAATAGTACACTTTTGCAGTTTAGATTATTGACCTTAGGAATGCTTGTAGGCATACTTGACATAGAAACTAAGCTGACAACAATACATGTTCCCCTGATTGTAGGAGGTTCCGGTGCTCTGCACGGGGACTTTCCGGTAGTAATAATGTAACATAAATTAAACCAATCTGAATTAATTAATTAAGTAACAATTAACTATTATTAACTTTAAAAAATTATCTACATGAAAAAGATCAGACTATTTCTAACAGGTCTGCTGCTGATGATGGGTGCTGCGGCGTTCGCGCAGGACATCACGGTGACAGGTACTGTTACTGATGCTTCGACTGGAGAGGGCATATACGGTGTCACCGTGCTGCTTCAAGGTGACAACACCAAATATGCTTCTACAGATGACATGGGTGCCTACTCCATAACAGTCCCTGCTGACGGAGTCCTGGAGGTACGTTTTATGGGTTACGCTACCCAGGAGATACCCGTTAACGGCAGAAGCGTCATCGATGTTGAAATGGAAATCGAGTCGGAGATGCTCGATGACGTTGTGGTCGTCGGCTACGGTTCGGCAAGGAAGATCACCTCTGTCGTAGGTTCCGCTTCAACAGTGAACAAGAAGGTTATCGCCAACAGGCCTTCGGCCAATGCCGGTGATGCTCTTCAGGGCCAGGTTTCCGGTCTGCAGGTGTTCACATCTTCAGGTGAGCCTACAGAGGGCGTATCCATGCGTCTGCGTGGTGTGAACTCCATCAACGCCGGTACTACTCCCCTTATCGTGCTCGACGGTGCGCCTGTATCCTCCGATGTGTTCTCATCATTGAACAGCAACGATATCGAGAACATCGTGGTCATGAAGGATGCTTCTTCAACCGCTATTTACGGTTCCCGTGCTGCAAACGGTGTTATCTATATCACCACCAAGAAAGGTCAGATGGGTGAGAAACCTGTAGTGAGCCTGAGAGGCCAGTACGGATTCTCGACTCTGATGGAGCACCACGTGGATATTATGAATACCGAGCAGTGGATGGATTGGCAGTATATGGCGGATCCTACCTTTAAGCCCAGTGCGGCTCAGCAGCTTGCTATGGATCTCGGTATCAGCACAGACTGGAGAGACTACTTCTTCAAGAACATAGCCCCTGTGTGGAGTGCTGACATGTCAGTGTCCGGAGCATCGGAAAAGGCTGACTACTATATCTCGCTCGGTGTGTTTGATCAGGAAGGTACGCTCCCCAGTTCGTTCGTGACCCGTTATACATTCCGTTCCAATGTGAATATCAGGGCTACGGACTGGTTGAAGGTGGGTGCCAACGTAGGTGTATCATACGAGGACTACATTTACAATGTGTATGCTACAGCCGGATCCAACTACTATAACCCTGTATTTGCTTCGAATGTGCTTATGCCTTGGGTCTCTCCTTACGAGATAGTTGAGGACGAGGACGGTAATGCATATGTGGATTACAGTTCCGAGAGAGAATATCTGGATGAGTTGGGAATGTACAATCCCAACTATCTGATCGGTATTCAGCCGGCCAGTCAGGGTCTGGCACGTGTCAACGGAAGCACCTATCTGGAACTGACTCCGATCAAGGGCCTTACCATCAGGTCGCAGCAGAATATCGAGGCGTTTGACTACCGTATGAGCAGTAAGACTAAGCCGGAAGGTCCCTATGATCCTGAGACAGGTGAGACTTCCGCTCAGGTATCTGAGTCTTTCCAGAGATACTATCAGATGACTTTCACCAATACGGCGGAGTACCGCTTCAAGGTGGCCGATAAGAACGAGTTCATCATCCTCCTCGGACAGGAGGCCATCATAAGTGACAGCAACCAGTTCGGTGGAACGGCAAGCGAGATCACTGACTGGAGAACCAACCTGCTGACCCAGGGTAATCGGGAACTGAATGCCTTCTCCAACAGCCTCAGCGCTTCCACATTCAATTCTTACTTTGCCCGTCTGTCGTACAGTTTTGACGATAAATACTATGTGGATGCTTCCTGGCGTATTGACGGTTCATCCCGTTTCGGAACCGACAGTAAGTATGCCAACTTCTATTCTATAGGAGGTATGTGGGACATCAAGCGCGAGGAATGGATGCAGGGTGTCTCCTGGATCAACGACCTGCGTCTGAAGGCTTCTTACGGTACTACAGGTAACGCCAGCATCGGCAACTATGAGTGGATCGGTACGGTAGGACAGAACGGCTATTACAACGGTGCCATGGCCTGGGGTATCGGTAATCCTGAGAACCCCAACCTGACATGGGAGACTGTAGAGTCCGTCAATGTCGGAGTCAGCGCCCGTCTGTGGAACTTTATGGATGTGAGCGTGGAGTTCTACAACAAGGTGACCCACGATCTGTTGATGGCTATTCCCTACTCCATGACCACCGGTCACAGCGCAGGAGCCGGTAATGCCGGAGACATGCTCAACCGCGGTGTGGATGTAGACCTGAGTTTCGATATCATTCAGACCCGTGACATCTATTTCAATGTCAAGACCAACTTCAACTACAACAAGAACGAAATTCTCGAACTCTTCGGTGGCCGTGACGAGTATGTGCTTGGAAACGCACTCTCCTATCACGTGGGTTATCCTTACGGTGAGTTCTACAATGTCCGTTCGGCAGGAGTCGATCCCCGTGACGGTATGCAGATGTGGTATGACAAGAACGGCAACCTCACCAAGACCTTCTCCGATGACAATGCAGTCATGACCGGCAAGCAGATGTTTGCTCCGTGGTCAGGCGGTGTTCAGCTGAACTTCCAGTACAAGGGTCTGTATGTAGGTGCCGACTTCTCCTGGATGGCCGGTAAGTGGACTATCAACAACGACCGTTACTTCCTCATCAATCCTCTCTTCCTGTCAGACGGCAACGGTGCTGCTGAGCTGCTGGATATGTGGATGGAGCCTGGAGACAAGACGGATGTTCCTGGTTTCAACTCGGCCAGAAACTTTGACGACACACTGATTGAGGACGCTTCTTTCCTGCGTCTGAAGAACCTGCAGGTCTCATACGACTTCCCCAAGAAGTGGATGGACCGCACTGGCTTCATCGCAGGGTTCAGGATCTACGCTATCGCGCGTAACCTCTTTACTATAACCAAGTACTCAGGATACGACCCTGAGGTGGACAGCAACCTGCAGATGGGTGTATATCCTAATTCAAGGCAGTTCACCATCGGTGCTGAGTTCACATTCTAATATTTTTATCAAGATGAAAAAGATATTACTTATATCAGGTATTTTCGCGGCACTTGTAAGTGCGACAAGCTGCAATATGGACCTTCGTCCCGCAGGAGTGATAGATCCCAATGAATCTTTGGAGACCAAGGAGGATGCGGACAAGCTCAGAGATGGTATGTACAATCTGCTGAGAGCTACTGTGGGAGGCGGTTATGCTTCTATAGATGAGATAAGGAGCGACCTTTTCCATGCTACCTCGTCGTTCGGAAACAACGGAGGAACGATGTACAACTGGATACAGACTGCTACGGACGGAGATGCCAGCTCCCTGTGGGCAAACTCCTACTATGTGATAGCTGATGCCAACTTCTTCCTGCAGAGAGCCAATGCGGTGAATACGTCTGAATGGACAGAGCAGGACAGGGCAAGCCTGGATGTGTACAAGGGCGAGGCCTATTTTATAAGGGCGTACCATCATATGGAACTGGCCGAGCTCTTCTGCCTGGACTATGTCGGAAACGAGCAGTCATACGGTATCCCTTATGTGACAAGATACGCTCCTACTTCAGACCAGACACAGTATCCTTCCCGAGGCACTCTTGAGCATACCTTTGAGATGATCCTGGCTGACCTCGACAGTGCGGCCAAGTATATAACCACTCCCGGTCAGAGAGGAAGCGATCGTATTACCAAGGATGCCGTTACGGCACTGCAGGCAAGGGTGGCTCTCCAGATGGGAGATTACGACACTGCGGCTGACAAGGCCAATGAGTTGATAGAGAGCGGTACATATCCTCTGGTCAGCTCCGAGACATCTTTCAACGCTATGTGGACCAGCGATGCGACTGATGAGAGTATCCTGATGCTGTATGCAAGCCGGACTGAGCTGGGTGCCTCCAATGACTACGGCTATATAGGTTACAGTGCCAACAAGGATCAGTATTCTCCTTACTATGTGCCCGAGAAGTGGGTGATAGAACTTTATGAGCCTGAAGACTGGCGTTTCAAGAATCAGTTCCTGCAGACTGACATTCTGGCCGGTGGCGGACAGACATTCAACCTGTACATCTTCTACAAGTTTATCGGTAATTCTGCCCTGAGAGTCGGTTCCGGTTACAACTATCAGATCCGTCCCAAGGTATTCCGCATAGCTGAGATGTACCTTATCCGTGCAGAGGCAGTAGCCAGAGGCGGTGTCCTCAGCAGCGGCACCAGCAATCCGCTTTCAGACCTCAACTTGTTGAGAAATGCCCGTGGTGCGACAGCTCTCAGCGGTACGGGTGATGAGCAAATACTGTCTCTGATTCTTGAAGAGCGTGTGCGTGAACTTATCGGAGAGGGATTCCGTATTCAGGACCTCAAGCGTTTCCGCGTAAATCTCCAAAGAAATACGGCGCAGGTTCCCGAGGCGATATATATGCCTACTTCCAATCAGGAGACATTTGAAAAGTCGTACACTGACGACAGGATGCTTTATCCCATACCTCAGACCGAGCTGGATGCAAATCCCAATATGGCTGCTCAGCAGAATTCAGGATATTAATATTTAGAAGATATGACAATGAAACGTATAACATTATTTTTGACGGCAGTTGTTGCTGCAGTACTGCTTATCTCCTGCGAGCGCAGGCAGTTCATACCGGATACCGGCAAGACTCCTGTGGAATTTCCGGGAGCTGTTGACAGTGTGGATATGATGACTCAGTATATATATGTCCCCATCCAGATGACTGAGCAGTCCACAGTAGCCTCAAAAGCTATTGTTGAAGTCGTTGGAGGTACCGTCACTATGCTTGACGGCTCTACCAGGCCTTTGGAGAACTTCACAAATGACCAGGATGGTTATGAAAATGGCGGTGATATAATCGTCACTTCCAATGTGATATACATCCCTGGTTTTGACCCTGAGGAGGATGACTCCACGGCTCTTCCTTCAGCGAATATCGAGATCCGCATTCCCAGTTTCAGGTCTTTCGACGAGGTCAAGATTGAACTTGAGCTGGTCGGTGAATATCTGGGAGACCGTACAACTACCACTGTGGTAGCCTCGAGATACGAGGGTCCTGTGGTTGTCGGAACGTTCCATATCAAGAATCCTGATATGAATGATACAGAGTATGACGTAACGATAGAGGCTGATGCAACTATTTCCAACAAGTACTGGTTCTCTAATCTTTTGGGAGATGGAAGTACCAGAAGTATCTACGGCATACTTGATATTGACGGAGCTACGATGACGATCGATGCTACTCAGTCGTTGGAAAATACTGCTTATCCAGATTACTCTATGATGATAGTGTCAGGCTCTGGTCCGGCAGACGGAGATCCTGTTCTCGTCTTTGGAAATGACGGCTTCACATTCACAAATGGTCTTATGATAGTAGATAAAGAGCAGAATAGGTACTACTTCTTGATAAATCCTGGATTGAAGGCTACATTGAACGAGTTCTAGTTTTTGTAGATAATATTTTAAGGCGGCTAAAATACTTTTAGCCGCCTTATTTTATAATTATAGTACATTTGAAGAAATGATGAATACGATTATGAAAAGATTATTGCTTCTGATTCTATGTACTGTGTCTGTGATGCCGCTTCTGGCTCAGGAAAAAAGAGGAGTCATATCCGTATCGGCTAGAGAGAATGTCGTCCACAGACTGCCGAAGGATGTGGCGTATGTCTTTCCGGACTTTGCGGACGCTACGCTGAACTACGATAACGGACGTTTCTCGGTGGGATGTCTTAATATACGTCTTCTTGACAACTTCATCCTTTATATCGAGGAGAAGACCGGTGATACCCTCGTCCTGTCCAATCCGGACCAAGTCCGTGATCTGGTGTGCATGGATACTGTCTACAGGATAGTCAACGACTGCGTTGTAAAAGTTATTTCTGAGGCTGGAGACAGACAGCTCGCACAGCGTTTCCGTCTAAAGCTCACCGAAGAGCAGGAGGATGCAGGATATTCTGCACTGCCACCATCCTCAACGGCTGTCACGGGCAACGTCAACAGGATCGACCCTTCCAGGAATCCGGATGCGAAGAGAGACTTTTCTTATAAGTATGAGAGGGATTATGTGCTGATGGATGGAGATAAGGTATATCCGGCGAAGATATCGTCATTCAACCGCCTTTTCCCAGAGAAGAAGAAGGCTATAAAGGCCTATGTGCGCGACAATGATCTGGATACCGGTACCCGTGCCGGGCTTGTGGCTCTGTTTGATTTCTGCGCAGGAAACTAATAGTTTTAAAGGTTTGAATAAAGAGAGAGGGTGTTATGGTTCAGTCCATAGCACCCTCTCTTCTTATTATACCCAGCAGGCTCTACTCTTCCTTGCGGCGGGGAGCTGCTGCGGCCATCTTGTTGTAGTCGTCCATGGAGGCTACGATGATGCGGTCGAAGTCCCTCTGGCCTGTGCCGGCGGGGATGAGGTGACCGCAGATGACGTTCTCCTTCAGACCCTCAAGAGTGTCTACCTTTCCGCGGATGGCAGCCTCGCTGAGCACCTTGGTGGTCTCCTGGAAGGAGGCGGCGGACATGAAGCTGTTGGTCCTCAATGCGGCGCGGGTAATACCCTGGAGTATCTGGTTGGATGTCGCGGGGATGGCGTCGCGGGCCTGTACGAGCTTGAGATCCTGACGCTTGAGAGCGGAGTTCTCGTCTCTGAGCCGGCGTGTGGTGACGATCTGTCCCGGTCTGAGTTCTGTGGAGTCTCCTGCATCCTGTACGACTTTCTTGCCGAACATGGAGTCATTCTCCTCGTTGAACTCCCATTTGTCCACCAGCTGCTCGGGCAGGAAGCGGGTGTCACCCGGATCCACGATCTGAACCTTGCGCATCATCTGGCGTACGATGATCTCGAAATGCTTGTCGTTGATCTTCACGCCCTGCATACGGTAGACTTCCTGAATCTCGTTGACGATGTACTCCTGCACCTTGATGGGACCCTGGATGGCCAGGATATCGGCGGGAGATACGGCACCGTCGGACAGGGGCATACCTGCGCGTATGTAGTCGTTCTCCTGTACGAGAATCTGCTTGGACAGAGGCACGAGGTAACGTTTCTCGTCACCGCTCTTGGAGCGGATGATGATCTCCCTGTTACCGCGTTTTACCTTACCCATCTGAACCTCACCGTTGATCTCGGCGACGATGGCGGGGTTGGAAGGATTGCGGGCCTCGAAGAGCTCGGTGACGCGGGGAAGACCTCCGGTGATATCGCCTGACTTACCGATGGCGCGCGGTATCTTGACGATGACCTCTCCGGCCTTGACTTCCTCTCCGTCCTCTACCATGAGGTGAGCGCCTACAGGCAGGTTGTACTGCTTGACCTCGACTCCGTTCTGCATGATGTGGATCGTAGGGTTCTTGGATTTGTCCCTGGACTCTATGATCACTTTCTCGCGGTGGAGTGAGTATTCGTCCGTAGCCTCCTCCCTGAATGTCACGCCCTCGATGAGGCTGTCAAATGATACAGTACCCGGAAGCTCGGTGATGGTGACTGCATTGTAGGCGTCCCACTCGCATATCTTGTCGCCTTTGGAGATGTTGGCTCCGTCCTTCTGGAAGAGCTTGGCTCCGTAGGGGATGTTGTGCTGCGACAGGGTGATGCCGGTGTTGATATCGACTATCCTCATCTCGGCTGTACGTCCGATTACCACCTCGAAGTCTCCCTCATCCTCGTGCTTTGTGACGGTGCGGAGCTCCTCGAACTCCAGGCGTCCGTCATAGCGGGCGATGATCTCGGACTCGGAGGCTATGCTGGATGCGGTACCTCCGACGTGGAATGTACGCAGGGTCAGCTGTGTACCGGGTTCTCCGATGGACTGTGCGGCGATGACACCGACCACCTCGCCTTTCTCGACCATGCGGCCTGTGGCCAGGTTACGTCCGTAGCATTTGGCGCAGACACCCTTGCGGGACTCACAGGTGAGCACCGAGCGGATCTCGACCTGCTCGATGGGCAGGGCGGATATCTTGGCGGCGATGTCCTCCGTAATCTCCTCGTTGGCCGGGAGGATGAGCTCTCCGGTAAGAGGGTTGTATATGTCGTGTACCGAAGTACGGCCCAGGATACGGTCGTAGAGGGACTCGACGATCTCGTCCTTGTTCTTGATGGCCGTGGCCACGATACCGCGGAGGGTCTTGCAGTCCTCCTCGTTGATGATCACGTCGTGGGACACGTCCACGAGCCTACGGGTCAGATAACCGGCGTCGGCTGTCTTCAGCGCGGTATCGGCCAGACCCTTACGGGCACCGTGTGTGGAGATGAAGTACTCGAGCACCGAGAGGCCCTCCTTGAAGTTGGAGAGGATAGGGTTCTCGATGATCTCCGCTCCGGTCGAACCTGACTTCTGGGGCTTGGCCATCAGACCACGCATACCGCAGAGCTGACGGATCTGCTCCTTGGAACCACGGGCTCCGGAGTCAAGCATCATGAAGATAGGATTGAATCCCTGCTGGTCGGCCTCGATGTTCTTGGTCACCATGTTGGTCAGACGCGAGTTGGTGGTGGTCCAGATATCGATGATCTGGTTGTACCGCTCGTTGTTGGTGATAAGACCCATGTTGAAGCTCTGCTGTATCTCCTCCACCTGGTTGTATCCTTCCTCGACGAGTTCCGCCTTTTCATTGGGGATGATCACGTCGGCCAGGTTGAAGGACAGGCCTCCTCTGTAGGCCATGGTGTATCCTATGGACTTGATGTCGTCCAGGAACTGGGCCGTGCGGGCCACTCCGCATACTTTCACTACCTTGCCGATGATGTCCCTGAGGGACTTCTTGGTCAGCAGCTCGTTGATATAGCCCACCTCGGGAGGTACCACCTGGTTGAAGATGACCCTTCCGACAGTGGTGTTGTCAAAGATGCGGTATCCCTTGCTCAGGTCTGTCATGTCCTTGGGCAGACGGATGGATATCTTGGCATGAAGATCCACACGTCCCTCGTTGTAGGCGATGATGACCTCTTCCGGTCCGTAGAATTTCATGCCTTCCCCTTTGGCTCCGGCCCTGGGCTTTGTGATGTAGTACAGACCGAGTACCATGTCCTGTGAAGGCACGGTGATAGGTGCTCCGTTGGCCGGGTTCAGGATGTTGTGCGAGCCGAGCATGAGGAGCTGAGCCTCGAGGATGGCGGCATTGCCCAGAGGGAGATGCACGGCCATCTGGTCTCCGTCGAAGTCAGCGTTGAACGCCGTACATGCGAGAGGATGCAGCTGTATGGCCTTGCCCTCGATGAGCTTGGGCTGGAATGCCTGGATACCCAGACGGTGCAGGGTAGGGGCACGGTTCAGGAGGACAGGATGGCCTTTCATCACGTTCTCCAGGATATCCCAGATGACGGGCTCTTTCTTGTCCACTATCTTCTTGGCCGAACGGACGGTCTTGACGATACCTCTCTCAATCAGTTTCCTGATGATGAAAGGCTTGTACAGCTCGGCCGCCATCAGTTTGGGAAGTCCGCACTCGTGCATGTGAAGCTCGGGGCCTACGACGATAACCGAACGGGCAGAATAGTCCACACGTTTACCGAGCAGGTTCTGACGGAAACGTCCCTGCTTTCCTTTAAGGCTGTCCGAAAGGGACTTGAGGGTACGGTTGGCGTCGGTCTTGACGGCGTTGGACTTGCGGGAGTTGTCGAAGAGGGAGTCCACGGCCTCCTGGAGCATACGTTTCTCGTTGCGGAGAATCACTTCGGGAGCCTTGATCTCTATGAGCTTCTTCAGGCGGTTGTTGCGGATGATGACCCTGCGGTACAGGTCATTGAGGTCGGATGTGGCGAAACGTCCTCCGTCCAGTGGAACGAGGGGTCTCAGGTCCGGAGGAATGACCGGAATGACCTTCATGATCATCCACTCGGGGCGGTTGATGTCCTTGGACTCACGGAAGGCCTCTATGACGCTAAGGCGCTTGAGTGCCTCGGCCTTGCGCTGCTGGGATGTCTCGCTCTCAGTCTTGTGGCGGAGGTCGTAGGATATCTCGTCCAGATTCAGGTTGGAGAGCAGAGTGTAGATGGCCTCGGCTCCCATACCGGCGATGAACTTCTCGGGATCGCTGTCGTCCAGGGACTGGTTGTCCTTGGGCAGGCGGTCCAGGATGTCGAGGTACTCGTCCTCGGAGAGAAGCTGGAGGCTCTCCACGTTCATCTCCTTGGCGGCACCGGCCTGGATGACGATGTATCTTTCGTAGTAGATGACAGATTCCAGTTTCTTGGAGGGAATGCCGAGAAGGCTTCCGATCTTGTTGGGAGTAGAGCGGAAATACCATATATGGGCTACGGGTACAGTAAGGGTGATGTGGCCCATGCGCTCCCTGCGGACTTTCTTCTCAGTGACTTCCACACCGCATCTGTCGCATACTATACCTCTGTAGCGGATTCTTTTGTATTTGCCGCAGTGGCACTCGTAGTCCTTTGTAGGACCGAATATCCTCTCGCAGAAAAGGCCGTCACGCTCAGGCTTATAGGTACGGTAGTTGACAGTCTCGGGCTTCAGCACTTCTCCGGATGACCTTTCCAGAATCTCTTCCGGAGAGGCCAGGCCGATGGAAATCCTGTTGAAGTTGCTTTTGATCTTGTTGTCTTTCTTAAAAGCCATATGTTGGAATTCTATTAATCAAATACTATACTTAATCTAATTTAATGCTCAGGCCCAGGCCGCGCAGCTCATGCAGAAGCACGTTGAGGGACTCGGGGATGCCGGGGGTCGGCATGGGGTCGCCCTTGACGATGGCCTCGTATGCGCGCGAGCGTCCGGTAACGTCGTCGGACTTGATGGTGAGGATCTCCTGGAGGACATTGGATGCTCCGAATGCCTCGAGGGCCCATACCTCCATCTCTCCGAAACGCTGGCCTCCGAACTGTGCCTTACCTCCCAGAGGCTGCTGGGTGATGAGGGAGTAGGGACCGATGGAACGGGCGTGCATCTTGTCGTCCACCATGTGACCCAGCTTGATCATGTAGATCACGCCGACAGTCGCGGGCTGGTCGAAATACTCTCCGGAGCCGCCGTCACGCAGGCGGGTCTTTCCGTAGCGGGGCAGACCGGCCTTGTCGGTGTACTCGCAGATCTGGTCGAGGGAAGCTCCGTCGAAGATCGGGGTGCTGAACTTCAGGCCGAGTTCCTTGCCGGCCCATCCGAGCACGGTCTCGTAGATTTGTCCGAGGTTCATACGCGAAGGCACACCCAGAGGGTTGAGGACGATGTCCACGATGGTTCCGTCATCGAGGAAAGGCATATCCTCGTCCTTCACCACCTTGGCCACGATACCCTTGTTACCGTGACGTCCGGCCATCTTGTCACCTACGCGGATCTTCCTCTTCTTGGCCACATACACCTTGGCAAGCTGCATGATGCCGGAGGGAAGCTCGTCTCCGATGGTGAGGTTGTATTTGATACGCTTGAGCTCAGCGTCGTATTCCTTATATGCTATAAGGTAGTTGTTGATGAGGGTCTTGATCTGGTTGTTGGCCGTCTTGTCGGAAGTCCACTTGGCCGGATTGACGTCCTCATACTTGATATTCTCCAGTATGGCTCGGGTAAATGCCGTGCCCTTGGGTATCAGCTCTGTCTCGTAGAGGTCTGACACTCCGTTGCTCTTGCGGTCCTTGGTAAGGGTGACAAGCTTGTCTATGAAGAGCTTGCGGAGAGCGGTGGTCTTCTCGGTGAAGTCCTCCTCGGCCCTTACCAGTTCTTCCTTGGGCGCTGTTTTGCCGCGCTTGCCGGGTTCCTTGGCCACTCGGGAGAAGAGTCTCTTGCCGATGATGGTACCGGAGAGGGAAGGGGAGGCCTTCAGGGAGGCGTCCTTTACGTCGCCGGCCTTGTCTCCGAAGATGGCCCGCAGGAGCTTCTCCTCCGGTGAGGGATCGCTCTCTCCCTTAGGAGTAATCTTACCGATGAGGATGTCGCCGGGCTCGACATGTGCGCCGACCCTTATGATACCGTGCTCGTCCAGATCCTTGGTGGCGTCCTCGCTGACATTGGGGATATCGGAGGTGAGTTCCTCCATACCTCTCTTGGTGTCACGGACTTCCATGATGTACTCGTCCACGTGGATGGATGTGAAGATGTCCTCGCGGAGAATCCTTTCGGAAAGCACGATGGCGTCCTCGAAGTTGTATCCCTTCCAGGGCATGAAGGCCACTTTCAGGTTGCGTCCGAGAGCAAGCTCACCGCCCTGTGTGGCGTATCCCTCCGTAAGTACCTGACCGGCATGTACTCTCTCGCCCTTTCTCACGATGGGCTTCAGATGGATGGACGTACTCTGGTTGGTCTTCCTGTAGAGGGGCAGATGGTATACAGTCACGTCCGGAGCGAAGCTTACGAACTTCTCCGCCTCGGTGCGGTCGTACTTGACATGTATCTCGCGGGCATCCACATAGACTACCTCGCCCTCTCTCTCGGCCACAACCTGTGTGCGGGAGTCGCGGGCTACGGCTTTCTCCAGACCTGTGCCGACGATAGGAGCCTCGGGACGGATGACAGGCACAGCCTGGCGCATCATGTTGGATCCCATGAGGGCGCGGTTGGCGTCGTCATGCTCCAGGAACGGAATCAGGGATGCTGCGATGGATGCTATCTGGTTCGGGGCCACGTCCATATAGTGGACCTGATCCTTGGTGACTACAGGGAAGTCGGCCTCGTGACGGCAGCTGATGCGCTCGTCGAGGATATTTCCGTCGTCGTCAAGGTGTATGTTGGCCTGTGCCACCATCTTGTCCTCCTCTTCCTCTGCACTCATGTAGACGCAGCCCTCGGGGCTCATGTTCACCTTGCCGTTCTCCACTTTTCTGTAGGGAGTCTCGATGAAGCCGAGATCGTTGATCCGGGCGTATACGCAGAGGGAGGATATCAGACCGATGTTAGGACCCTCGGGAGTCTCGATGGGGCAGAGACGGCCGTAGTGGGTGTAGTGTACGTCACGTACCTCGAAGCCTGCCCTGTCTCTGGAGAGACCGCCGGGACCGAGGGCTGACAGACGGCGCTTGTGTGTCATCTCGGCCAGGGGATTGGTCTGGTCCATGAACTGGGACAGCTGGCTGGTGCCGAAGAAGGAGTTGATCACGGACGAGAGGGTCTTGGCGTTGATGAGGTCGGTGGGAACGAAGACCTCATTGTCCCTCACGTTCATCCTCTCCCTGATGGTACGGGCCATACGGGTGAGTCCGACGCTGAACTGGTTAGCGAGCTGCTCGCCGACAGTCCTGATGCGGCGGTTGCTCAGGTGGTCGATATCGTCAATGGCGGCTTTGCTGTTGATAAGCTGTATGAGATACTTGATGATCTCTATGATGTCCTGTTTGGTCAGGACCCTTACGTCTGCCGGGGTGGTAAGACCCAGTTTGCGGTTGAGACGGTAGCGTCCCACCTCGCCGAGGTCGTAGCGCTTGTCGGAGAAGAACAGCTTGTCGATAACGTCTCTGGCTGTGGCCTCGTCAGGCGGTTCGGAGTTGCGCAACTGCCTGTAGGTGTAGAACACGGCTTCCTTTTCCGAGTTGCAGACGTCTTTCTGGAGGGTGTTGAATATGATAGTATAGTCGCTCAGGTCCACGTCGTCCCTGTGGATCAGAATCGTACTTACACCGGCATCCAGTATGTCTTCTATGTTGTTTTCATCCAGAATGGTCTCACGGTCCACGACTATCTGGTTCCTCTCGATGTACACCACTTCTCCGGTGTCCTCGTCCACGAAGTCCTCGTTCCATGTCTTGAGGACGCGGGCGGCCAGTTTGGAACCTATGTTCTTTGTGAGCTCTTCCTTGGTGGCCTGCACCTCACGTGCAAGTCCGAAGATATCGAGGATCTCCTTGTCGCTCTCGAATCCGATGGCCCTCAGAAGGGTTGTGACCGGCAGCTTCTTCTTGCGGTCGATGTATGCGTACATGACATTGTTGATGTCAGTAGCGAATTCTATCCATGATCCCTTGAACGGAATGATCCTGGCCGAGTAGAGCTTTGTTCCGTTGGCATGGATGCTCTGTCCGAAGAATACTCCCGGGGAGCGGTGCAGCTGTGATACTACGATGCGCTCGGAGCCGTTGATGACGAAGGTGCCTCTCTCAGTCATGTACGGGATAGTGCCGAGATATACGTCCTGTATGGAGGTGTCGAAGTCCTCATGCTCGGGATCCGTACAGTAGAGTTTCAGTTTGGCTTTCAGAGGGACGCTGTAGGTCAGACCTCTATCCAGGCATTCATCTACCGAGTAGCGTGGAGGGTCGATGAAATAGTCCACGAACTCCAGGACGAAATTGTTCCTGGTGTCGGTAATAGGAAATATTTCCTGGAATACTTTGAACAGTCCTTCATTACGGCGGTTTTCAGGTGTGGTGTCCAGCTGGAAGAAGTCCTTGAAAGA
>CALUPK010000019.1 GCA_944322575.1 uncultured Bacteroidales bacterium
GGAGTGGTGACGATTACAGCTCCGGTCAGGGGGATGTCGTGGACCATCGAGATGTGGATGTCGCCCGTTCCGGGAGGGAGGTCGATGAGCAGGTAGTCCAGTTCGCCCCAGTCCACCTGCATGACTATCTGCTTCATGGCGTTGCTGGCCATGGGTCCGCGCCATATCAGGGCCTGCTCGGGTGCAACCAGGTGGCCTATGGACAGGAGCTTTATCCCCCATTTCTCGAGAGGTACGATCAGATCCTTTTCCTCGTCCATGTACGGAACCTGTCCCTCGGTTCCGGTCATCTTGGGAATGGAGGGGCCGTAGACGTCCGCATCCACAAGTCCCACCTTGTATCCTTTGAGGGAAAGGGCCACGGCAAGATTGACGGAAACGGTGGACTTGCCCACTCCGCCCTTGCCCGAAGCAATGGCTATGATCTTGCCGATATTCTGCAGCTGGGTGTCGTCCAGGTCGTTGACCGTCTTCTTGGTCGGCTTGCGCTCCCGTACCAGTTCGATGATGGAGATCTTGGCATGGGGAAACTCGGCAGCCATGGCCTCCTCGCACTGCTTCTTGATGGAGGAGAGGAGGGGGTCAGGAGAGGGCACGACCAGTTTGAAACGGACCAGCACGGCCTTCTCTCCGGCCTGGGGGTCCTCAGGTTCGACGGCAGCCCCGTTCCCGTCGAAGAGCTTGATGTCCTCGACGAGACCCAGAGAGACGATGTCCTTGTCAGCCGCCGGATGAATGATCTTTGAAAGGGTTTCTAAAATCATTTCCGTGTAAGAGTAAATTATTCAACGATATCCAGTTCGTCGATCAGATTAGTGGCACCGCCCAGCTTCTCAATGATGAAGAGGACGTAGCGGATATCCACGCTGATGCACCTCTGGAGCTCGGGCTCGAAGATGATGTCACCGCTCATGGACTCCCAGTTGCCGTCGAAAGCCAGACCGATGAGCTCGCCGCGGCCGTTCATGATAGGAGAGCCGGAGTTACCGCCGGTGATGTCGAGGTTGCCGATGAAGGCCACGGGCATCTCGCCTTTCTCATTGGCATAGCGGCCGTAATCCTTGGCCTCGTACAGCTCTTTCAGTTTCTCGGGCACTACGAACTCCCAGTTGTTCGGATCTTCCTTCTCCATCACGCCCTTGAGGGTAGTGTAGTAGTTGTAGAAGACGGCGTCGCGGGGATAGTAGGGCAGCACGGTACCGTAAGTCAGACGCATGGTGAAGTTGGCATCGGGATAGATGGCCTCGCCCTCACGCATCTCGAGGGTACCTGCGATATAGTCTTTCTTGCCCTGTGCGAACTGCTCGGAGAATGAGCTGTATACCTCAGCATGAGGACGGGAACTCTCAAGATAGGATGTACGGACTGCACATGCAGGGTCATTCAGCAGAGCATCCGCATCACCGGCTGCTATAGCCGCATTGACTTTATCGAGGGAAGTGAATACTGACTTGGCGTACAGGTCCTCCACGTATGCATTGATGTCACCGCCGAACCGGCTGTCGATATCCTTGTAGAATGAAGGCAGCTCGTCTGCAGGGATGCTTTCCTTCAGGAGCTGAATCATGGCTACAGCCACTTTCTTGTCAGTCGGCATGGAATAGTCCTCGTAGAAGGACTCCAGACGGCGGCTTACACCTGCAAGCTGCTCCTCTTTCTCAGCAGGATCCTCTGCTGCAAGGGCATCGGTAATCCTCTTGGCGTTGGCAGCGGCACTCACAAGCTCGATACGGCCCACGCTCTCGTTGATGTAGGTCATCAAGATATAGTCGGCCTTACGTCCCTCGACAGCAGCGTTGATGTTCTCGAGAGCCTTGCCGTAGCGGGCGATACGCTCCTCGCCGCCTGCATTGACCCACTCGGTGAATGCCTGCTCCTCAGCGGCGCGGCGCTCCTCAACTCCGAGTTTTACGAAGGTCTCGTTCATGCCGATCCACTTCTTCCAGCCGTTGGACGAGCCGGCGTACTTGCTGGCGTACTGGAGCATGATCTTGGGATCAGCCTCCATGTCGGCCATCAGCACATCCTGACGGAGTGTGCGCACCTTGATGGCGGCCTCGTTCTTCTCGGTGGTCTCACGCAGCTCGGAAGCGGTCATGAAACGGTTGGTCGAACCGGGATATCCCATGATCATGGCGGGAGAACCCTCCTCGTAACCGGCTATGGATACCTTAAGATACTGTTTCGGGGTATAGGGAACGTTGTCCTCGGAGTACTCGGCGGGGTTGTTGTTCTGGTCGGCATACACGCGGAAGATGGAGAAGTCTCCGGTGTGACGGGGCCACATCCAGTTGTCGGTGTCGGCGCCGAACTTACCGATTGACTGAGGGGGAGCGCCCACAAAACGCACATCCCTGAATACCTTGTAAACTATGAAATAGTAGGTATTTCCTCCATAGAACGAGTTGATGCCTCCGACGATAAACTTACCGTCGCAGCCTGCCTTCTTCGCGAGTTTATTCTGCAGTTTGGTCATGGCCTTCTCCTTGTCTTCGGAGGTCTTGGCCTTGGCCAGGGCCTTGTTGACATCTGCCGTCACGTCGGTGAAGCTCTCGAGGAACCTCACGCTGAGGCCCGGTGCGGGCAGTTCCTCGTCGAGGCTGAGGGCCCAATAGCCGTCACGGAGGTAGTTATGTTCCACGGAACTGAGGCTCTGAATGGTACCGAAGCCGCAGTGGTGGTTTGTGAAGAGCAGTCCCTTGTCAGAGACGATCTCTCCGGTGCATCCGCCGCCGAAAACCACGATGGCGTCCTTCAGGGACGAAGTGTTCAGGTTATAGATCTCCTGGGGAGTAATCTCAAATCCCAACTCCGTCATTTTCCCGCTGTTCATCTTTTCCAGCAGGGGCAGCAGCCACATACCCTCGTCGGCCTTTACGGGAGCCAGGGGCATAAGCAGCAGCATCAAGCCAAGCAATGTAGATTTTTTCATTTTTCTGAAATTTTTTAAATTTGAAACACAAATATAAAAATTATGAGCGGTTTTGGCAAAATAGTAATAGCAACTGACAAATTCAAGGGCTCAATGACAGCAGTGCAGGCTTCGGAGGCCGTCCGGGACGGTATCACGGAGGGATGCAAGGAGGCAGGAAGGACAATGCCGCAGATTCTCCTGCGCCCCATGGCGGACGGAGGAGAAGGCAGCATGGGAGTAATGGAGAGAGCCCTGCGGGAGAGCGGCATAGGCTATAGGAAGGAATTCATTCCGACGGTCAATCACCTGGGCTCGCAGATCCTCGCTCCGGTGCTGCTGTACAGCGCGGAGGACGGAACCCGCCGCGCATTCGTGGAGATGGCTTCTGTATGCGGCCTCAACATGATTCCGCGGGAAAAGCGCAACCTGCTGCGCTCCACGACCTATGGCCTCGGCACCGTCCTGCGCGAATGTATCGAGAGCCACGGGGTGCGGGAGATACTCCTGGCTATCGGCGGCAGCGGCACCAACGACGGCGGCTTCGGCCTACTCTCCGCCCTCGGCTGGTCCTTCTCCAACTCCAGCCCCTTCCGCAACCGCGACATACCCTCATTTATCAGCGGCATAGGCTCCGCCTCCGACCGCTCCGTGGCGGACATCTGCCCTCATCTGCGGCAGACCCGAATCACGGTGGCTACCGACGTGACCAGCCCACTGCTCGGCCCGGTCGGAGCCACAGCGGTATACGGCCCGCAGAAGGGATGCCGCAAACAGGACATTCCGGTATTTGAGAGTGCTCTGGAAAACTGGCAAAGGGTCATCGGAGTTCCTGATTTCCCGGGAGCCGGAGCCGCCGGAGGTACGGGATATGCCCTGCAGGCCGCCCTGGGAGCCGAACTTACAGCCGGATGGAAGGTATTTGCCTCGATGCTGCACCTGGAAGAGGAGATTGCCTCGGCCGACCTGGTCATAACCGGCGAGGGCCGCTTCGACAAGTCCTCCCTGACCGGGAAGCTCCCCGCCGGCATCGCCACCCTCTGCCGCCGCTACGGAAAGCCCCTGTGGGTAATCACCGGCACCTGCCGCGTCCCGGCCTACCAGCTCCCGTTGCTCGGCATCACCCGCGTCATCGAGCTCTCAGCCTCCGCCGCCCCCGGCGAGGACCCCTTCGCAGACGCCCCCGCCATCATCCGGCATGCTGTCGCCTCGGCCCTGCAGGACTGAGGGACAGGAAAGTGACTACCGGAACAGAAGAGGCAGGAACTCCGCGAGGTAGATCCGCCAATTGCGCCATATATGCCCCTCGCCATTCTCATAGTAGGTATAGGGCCAGTCATGACTGTCCAGAAATGCGCGGTAGTCCTCATTATACCCGTACAGGAAATCCTCCTTGCCGATACCTATCCAGTAAAGAGCCGGCTCCCCGGAGAACTGCTCCGCCAGACTGCTCTCGATATCCGAATACGCTCCGGCGGCGGAACTGCCCTCCGTCCTCTTCTCCCTCGGCATTACAGCCGCTGAAAACAGGCCCACGTAATCGAACTTGTCCGGGTACATCCTCGAGATGTTCATTGCATGGCCGCCGCCCATCGAAAGACCGGCTATGGCTCTGGAGGCCTTGTCCTTGCGCACACGGTAATGCTGCTCGACATAGTTGAGGATATCGGGGAAGGACTCCTCCATCGTACAGGCTGCCTCTCCGGAGCGGTTGAAATCAGGCTGTTCCAGACCGCCCGGTGTCTGACCGGGAGCAGCATCGTTGAATACATGGCCGTTAGGCATTACCACTATCATCGGCAAGCAGCGGCCGGCAGCTATGAGATTGTCCAGAATCTCCGCTGCCCTGCCCAGGTCGCTCCAGGCCTCCTCATCCCCGCCCATGCCGTGCAGCAGATAAAGCACAGGATACCGGCCCTTGCCGCTGTCATAGCCCGCAGGAGTGTAGACCGTCATGCGGCGGACCGTCCCTAAAGCCGGACTTTCATACCATACTTTGGAGACAGTGCCGTGCGGAACGTCCTGCACGGAATACAGGTCTCCGGGATTCCCTTCCACGATGAAATAATTTGTCAGAGAGGAGACATCCCTCTTAATGAAAACATTGGACATATCCAGCACCTTCAGTCCGTCCACTCTGAAAGTATAGCTGTAGAGCTCTGAGCGAAGCGGAGGAGTCGTATGCTCCCAGACACCGTCCTCGCCCTCACGGAGCTCTGCCCTGTAATTGCCCTGAGAGTCACCGTAAAGTGAATCGGAGAGAAAATCCCCCTCGACCCATACCTCCACCGCCTTCGGTGCGAACAGACGGAATGTAACCCTGCCGTCAGGATATACTTCAGGAGAGGTGACTGCCCGTGTAGACCAGATGGCCTGCTGTGCGCCGGCCGGAAATACCGATAAAAGTACGGCGGTCAGAAAAGCCACCGTACTTCTGTTCCAATTTACAATAAACATAATCCTTACTTTTTATAATTATTCTATACTCTGATAATCCAGGGGAGGGTCAAAATAGCGGGACAGCGACTTGAGGTTCTCGCGGTAGTTGGGAGCAGCGAAGTCCGTACCTTCGAAGAAGCGGTTCCACTCCTCGTGGAGAGCGGCAATATGCGGGTCCGCCTCAACCTCCGTCTCGTACAGCACCGTACCGTCGGAAGCGTACAGTCTGGCTGTGAGGGATTCGGGTGAACACGACAGGATCAGCAGGCCGCCCTGTGGTATGGTCACTTCGACAGGGGCAAAGACCCCGATGGAGACGCTGAGAGTGACTTCCCGGGAAGCGGTCCACTCATAGCGGTATTCGGTCCGGCCGCCGGGGCGGGTGGCGTACTTGCAGTCCAGCGCTCCGTCGGCAATGCTGACACGCTGGTCCAGAGAGGTTATCACAGAAGGAATACGGGGCTGGATATCAATCCGGCCGCTGAGCATATCGGGCCGCACACCGAGAAAATACTGATCCCACACACGGATATGCTCTCCGTTGCTCCAGGCCTGGAGAAATGTACCCGAACGCCTTACCCAGGTGCTGCCCGGACGGGGCCATGGATCTGCGCATTCGGACAGACTGCCGACCGCACCCTCACAGAGAGCCTGCCGGTTCATGTTGGAGAAAAGTCTGAACGCAAGGTCCTGCTGACCGTACTCAATCATCCTCTGCATCGCCTGACCGTTGAGCCAGAGCCAGACAGTGCCGTTGTGATAAGCATCGTCCTTATGGTAGCGGTGCCACATCTCATGCCACGGATGGAACTGTGCGTCGTTCTGGTCGAGACTCGACACGCCCCAGGGATAGACCAGGTGCTCCCACATCCGGCGGGTATCCTGCATTCTCAGCAGGGTGTCGGATATCAGCTCGTGGGCGTAGACGGTATTGGGACGCAGCTGCAGGTCGGGAGTGCCGTCGGAATTGAGATGGTCGTATATGATGCCCGACTCGCGGTCGATGAAATCGTGCTCGAAATTTGCGCGGACCTTTTCGGCCAGAGCCTCCCACTGCCGGGCCTTGCGCTCCTCGCCCATGTAACGGGCCATGTCAGCCGCACATCTAAGCTGCTGATACCATAGGGCCTGGATATCCACCGCCCTGTCTCCGCGGGGAGAGCACGGGTATTGGTCCTGACGCTTGGCATCCATCCAGGTATCGGCGTCGGCATGGGTCAGATAGCCGCGGTCGTCGGTGAAAAGCCGTGCCGAGGCGTCAGTGGCGGTCTTCACGGCGGGGTATATCTGCTTGATGAAGTCCACGTCTCCGGTGTATTTCAGATACTCGTAGGCCTGAATCACAAAGCGGGGAGTACCGTCGGTGGTGTTGTAAAGAATACCGTCGAGGTTCAGGCGGTTAGGTACGCGGCCGTAAGTCTCCGACTCCGGGTCGGTATCCTGATAGCGGGCAAATGACAGAAGAATATCCCGGGCGACATCGAACTCTCCGGTACAGAGCACTGCTCCCGGCATCGCAATGAACATGTCCCTGCCCCAGAAATCGGTGAACCATGGAAAGCCGGCGTACATGCCCCAGCCGCCGTGCTGACGGGTCACCAGCTCGTCCGCAGTCAGCTCTATCCATGCGACAGCCCTGTCGAGAGAGGGCAGGTCGGAGCGCATGGCATTGTCATCCAGAAGAGCCTGCATCCGTTGCTGCCGCTGAGCGAGCCACTGCCGCCCTTCGGAGCGGAACTGCGAGGCGAGTTCCCGGCTTTCCGTCTCATTGCCGTAGGAGATGATGAAGCCGCCTGCATTGCGGGGAGCCTCCACTACCTTGCCGTCAAAACTCAGCTGAGCGTCCGGATTCAGGGCGGAGATGCGGACGAAGTCGCCCTGGGCCTCCACGGCCGCGAATATCACGGAGTTGCCGTCCTTGCGGGGGAGGGTGACATTGGTGCCGGTAAGTTCGATACCGACCTTGCTGCCGGTCACTCCGTCCAGAGCGACGAAGAGCACCTTGCGGCTGTCCACCAGGGCGAATGTCTCCACGGCGCAGTCATGGACCCTCTCAAGCCGGTCGGGCCACACAGTCACGACCGCATCCTTACGGCTGAGCATCCGCCCGTCCACATACAGCCTGTAATCGGCGAAAATCCTCTTGGCCCGGATGTTCCACCCGGCGTACCAGTCGCTGAAATCATCAGTTGAAGTCTGGCCGTAGTAGAAGCCGGCCTCCTTGTCGCTGTAGGAGTACTCTCTGGACTGACCGGCCGGTACGGTGACTCCAAGGTCATCAATTCCTATGGGTGAAAATGCCGCTGCTCCCGCCGTGGCCGCCGCCATCAGGGCAGCCACCGAAGTAATCCTGAGTGCTTTCTTCATATCGCTTAAGTTATCTTAGTGAAAAAATCATTCAAAGATACTAAATTTGCAGGGTTATGAGTGAGAAAAAGTTAGTGATATTCGACCTGGACGGCACCCTGCTCTACACCGTCCCCGACATCGCGGCGGCAACCAACCAGGCCCTTGCAGCCTGCGGCTATCCCGTCCATAGCGAAAAGGAAATATCATCATATATCGGAAACGGCATCAACAAGCTGTTCGAGAGAGCATTGCCGGAAGAAGCCCGCAACAAGGAAGAAGTACTGCGCATCAGGAGCCTCTTCCTGCCCTACTACAATGAGCATTGTGCGGACGCCACCCGCCCCTTCGACGGCATACCGGAGCTCCTCGCCGGAATCTGCCGCCGCGGCATCAAGGTCGCCGTCGCCTCGAACAAATACCACCCGGCGACCGTCAGGCTCATGCGGCATTTCTTTCCTGAAATACCCTTCTGCGCTGTATTCGGAGAGAGGGAGGGGGTGCCCCGCAAGCCGGAGCCGGTGATAGTATGGGACATTCTCCGTGAAGCAGGAATACATTGCCCCGCTGCAGACGGTCCAGGACGGAATTTCCCCGACGAACGCCCGTCCGTCCTGTACATCGGAGACTCCGGCGTGGACATGCAGACCGCCGCCAACGCCGGCCTCGAGGCCGTCGCCGTCACCTGGGGCTGCCGCACCCGGGAGGAACTCGCCTCCTACTCCCCCGCCCACATCGTAGACAGGCCTTCTCAGATAGCGGATATTCTATTCTGATTTACTGAAGCAATTGATTTACCGCAGCATCCGGCAAGTACCGGGACGGAGAGAGCCGTCGGACTCGCGCAGATGCATCGAACCTCCGAGACAGTACCGGAAATACTTGCAGTGACCGCATTCATCTCCGCGCTCCCGCATCCAGCTGCGGTCCCGGAATACCTGATAGCGGTTCTCCCAGACATCGATGAAATCGTCTCCCCGGTAGATATTGCCCTGGGCGTAGTCGCTGCGGATGCTGGCGCAGGCCGCAATGTCTCCGTTGGCGAGGATGGAAGAGCAGGAAAGACCGGCGTTACAGCTGAAGAAATTGTCCCGGACAAGGCCCTCGTAGCCTCCTAGGAAATTCTCACAGCCGTAATTGAGCCTTATACGCCCTTCTTTCCTGGTATTCACGATGAATTCCATCAGAGAGTCGAACTGTTCCGGAGAAAGCTGCATTTCCGGGTCATCGGCAGCCCGGCCTGACGGAAAGACCGTGAATATCCTCCATCGCTTGAGGCCAAGGGATATAAGAAACTCCTTGAACTCGGGCAGCGATGCCAGGTTGCGCCGGTTGGCACATGTTACGACATCAAACTTCAAGTCATCTACTTCCGTGAACATACGTACACCTGCTGTCGCTTTCTTGAAACTGCCCTGGACTCCGCGCATCCAGTCGTGGTCGGCCTCGAATCCGTCCACGCTTATCGTCGCACTGTGGATACCGGCCTTGAGCAGAGAGTCAAACCGCCTGCGGTCCAGCAGCATACCGTTTGTGACAATACCCCACGGAAAGCCCATGTCGTAGATGGCCCTGCCGCATGAGGCGAGGTCTGGCCGCATCAGCGGCTCTCCACCGGTGACAATGATGAAAACCTTATGCGGGTCGTATTTACCGGATATGCGGCGGAGGACTTTGGCGAAGTCCTCGAACGGCATGTCTTTCACCGAAGCCGTAGTGTGACAGTCACTGCCGCAGTGACGGCAGCGCAGAGAACAACGCAGGGTACATTCCCAGAACAGATCGCGCAGTTCATGTTTCTCCACCAAGTCCTTATGCAGTGGCCGGACCAGCTCCAACGCCAGCTTCTGCCTCAATGACAAAGCCCGCATGACTACTCTCCGTTGTCCGTCTTAGGGTAAAGGGTGACCTCCACTTCTTCCGGCACGGCATAGTCGCCCTCGTCCCATGAGTCATTCCATTTGCCTTCGCTTACCTGTACGACAGGAACTTGCATATACTTGGACTCAAATACTCCTCCGTTATCCTTTCCGTCAATATCATTGAATCCCAATATCGCCTTGTCTCCCACCTTGATAAGGGTCTCCCTGATGTGAAAGACACCGTCCTTGTCTGTAAGTACCGTATCGCTTAGGAGCGTATAATACTCGTCTTCTTGTCTGTTGTACTCGCACAAGTCCACTTTGATTCCCTGAATAGGATTGCCGTCCTTGTCCGAGACTCTTCCCTTGACCTCAAAATCGGCATGGGGGGACGCATACAGAGCGCCACAGGATGACAGTACGTTGATACCTAGAATCGAGAGCAGGGTCTTTTTTAAGAGATTCTTCATGACCTACTGTTTTTCAAGCACAACATTCACGTCCTCTTTCACGGCATAGTCGCCCTCGTCCCAGCCGTCACCCTCCTCAACCATCTCGGCCTGGACTGTAACGGTCTGCTCCTCAAAGAGACCGCCTCCGGCTTCGCCGTCTATGTCTGTAAACTGAAGATCAAAAGTATTGTCATCGAACGGGAACGTGCCGTGAATCACATGGAAACGGCCCTCGGTGTCAGTGACGGCAACGGAATCCATATAATTTTCAACGCCCATACTCACCTTGATACCTGATACAGGAGTTCCCTCGGCATCCGACACCCGGCCTTTGGCCTCGTATTCCGCATACGGTGTTCCATATTCTTCCGTCCCGCGAAACAAGTCACAAGATGTCAGCGACTTGAATCCAAGACATATAAGCAGAAACCTGATAAATTTCCCCACAACTGTTACATTTTTAAGAGTTTGCAGACGCAAGATAACAATTAATACCTACCAAAGCAAATATTTACCTGGTTTTCAGCTCCGGCAAAGTAAAAAGATTTCTTTTGCTATTGGCTTCTTATTAATATTTTGGGTGCGACATCCATAGAAGGAGCACGCATCGAATACAAGAAAGGATGGAATCCGAATACCATCTACCGTTCCATCTGTGCCTTTGCGAATGATTTCGATAACAGCGGAGGCGGTTATATCATAGTAGGCGTACAGGAACAGAACGGACGCCCTGAAAGACCTGTAAAAGGATTGGATATGAACGAGATAGAACCGATAGAAAGGGATATGATCGGATTCAACAACCTAATCCAACCGGCATATCACGTGCAACAGGAAGGTGCCGATGAAATGCCATTTTCGTCGGCACCTTCTGGAAAGGAACACGGAGGTAAAGCCGTCTGAAGGACCTGCAGACGGGGGTCTACGGCTGCGGGTGCCGGAAGGTGACGATGAAACGCCATTTTCGTCGGCACCTTCTGGAAGGGAACACGGAGGTAAAGCCGTCAGAAGGACCTGCAGACGGGGGTCTACGGCCGCGAGTGCCGGAAGGTGAGGATGAAATGCCATTTTCGTCGGCACCTTCTGGAAGGGAACACGGAGGTAAAGCCGTCTGAAGGACCTGTGGAAGGGGGCACACGGCCGCGAGTGCCGGAAGGTGACGATGAAATGCCATTTTCGTCGGCACCTTCTGGAAGGGAACACGAAGGTAAAGCCGTCAGAAGGACCTGTGGACGGGGCACACGGCCGCGAGTACCGGAAGGTGCCGATGAAATGCCATTTTCGTCGGCACCTTCTGGAAGGGAACACGGAGGTTTTACTGAGGGGAAAGCTAAATCCATCCGGCATTCATCCAAAATGAGCCCCAAAATGAGCCCCAAAAATCAAGTGTTCTCACCCCAAGGCAGAGCGAGATGTTGAAGTTGATAAGGAGTAATGACAGAATCACGCGGGTACAAATGTCCGAAGAGTTGAAAATATCGGAGGCCACCATAAAGAGATAGATAAAGCACTTAAGGGAGCACGGGATTCTGAGTTATGACGGCCCTGCAAAATCAGGCAAGTGGACCATAAACCCTTCTGTAAACATAAAAGCCAAGTAGTATGGTCTGGCTCCGGTTACTTCTTGCGGGCGGCCAGAGCCAGGAGCACTCCGAGGGCGACCCCGAGCAGGGCGGCGCAGAGGACACGGCCCGAGGGCGGCAGCAGGAAGGTCACCGTATGGGCGGGGAACCAGAAGAGCGGAATGGTCTTCTTGAAGACAAAGTCCCACTGGGCCTTCCAGTTGACGCGGCTCATCAGTTCGCCCATCTTCCAGGGCCTTACCAAAGCGAGGGCAGAGCCGTTATAGTCGGCGATATGGATGTCGCATATCTTGTGCAGGGTCATGAAGACCGGAGCGAAGATGGAGTTCATGGCCACGGAGACGCAGAACGCCACCAATACTTTCTGCCAGCACATAGGTCCCGCCAGATATTCCGTGGCACCGGCCAGGCCCATGTATTCCAAAAACGCCGGCGTACCTGTCGAGAATATGATCATCGCCATGTTGATGCCCATACCGAGGATGCCCCAGACTATCATTTTGGAGACCAGACCGAAACCCTTGTAATAATACCGGCCTGTGGAGATACGCGCCCCCAGCATCTCGCCGGCAGTTGACAGTACCGCGAACTTAATGAAGCTCACTATCATTCCGTGAGCGGCATTGAAACTCTTGTACAACCCGTACAGGGTATCCGAAAGCACGAATGGCAGGAACACCGCCGCCACCGCGCATATAAAAATCAGGTCAGCTTTCTTCATGCCGCGAATATACTGCATGAATCCTGAAAACCGGTAACTTACCGCACTTTTTTACAGGGCATGACCGGCCTGACCGAGGTCCTTCGAGGCCCGCAGGATGATGTCGACTGCCCCTTCGATGCCCACCCGGTCGGTATTGAGCATAAGGTCGTACTCGCCGATGTCGGTCCATTGCCGGCCCGTGTAGCGGCGGTAGTGGTTGGCACGGCCGCTGTTGACGCGCTCTACCTTCCGTGCGGCCTCCTCAGCCGGAATATTGAACCTTGATGCGACACGGGAAGCGGCCGAGTCAGGGCCGGAAGTGACGAATACCCTGAGGACATGAGGATTGTCCCGGAGAATCCAGTTGCCGAGACGGCCTACTATAACGCACGGGCCGTGATGGGCAAGTTCGCGGATGGTACGGCTCTGGCTGACGTAGATAGCATCATCCTTCGAAGGATTCATTGAGACCGGAATACCGCTGTCCTCGAAAATCATCTCCCACAGCTTGGCCGTGGAGATATTCTGCTCGTTCTCGGCCACGAACTCCGGCGTGCGTCCTATCTGCGCCGCCGTCCGGTCGATAATCTGGCGGCTGTAGCAGGGACAGCCCAGACGGCGGGCCACCTCCTCGCCCACCTCATTGCCTCCGCTGCCGTACGTACGTGCAATGGTGACGATGCGGTAATTGCCCCATACACTGCCTGCTCCGGCTGCCGAGGCCTGATCCGAATCCTGCCCGGCCCGCTCACTCTTAGGGATAAAGATACGGTCCAGCCACCCGATACGGGGCGAGAACACCCGCACCATGAAACCTACGTAGAACATCGACACCAGCGTGCCGGCTCCTACCATCTTCCAGTCCCAGTGTCCGAAAAATACGAACATGAACACCACGCCGACGGACACCAAAAAAGTGTCGGTACATATCTTGACCTTCCCGAAATCCTTCTTCAGGAACTTGGCTATCGCCAGCGGGAATCCCTCTCCGGCCAGCATCAGCGAGTCGCAGCGCACCTCGCAGGCAATACCGAAAGCCAGAATGGCACCGCCTATAAGCAGTTCCACAAATCTCAGCGGATACCCTACGGCGGGATTGATGTCAAACGGAATCTGCAGGAAACCTGTCATCCACATGGTCACGTCCGTATAGAAGCCGAACAGGAAGGAGACAAGTATCTGAGTCAGCTGCCGTTTCTCGAAATCCTTCCGCAGCAGCAGTATCTGGGTCAGGATGAAGAATACGTGCATACATATCGTCAGCTGCCCCATAGTAAGCTTCATCCCGGGAATGAGGGACAGGACGTAAGGCGGGGCGGATATAGGTGACGAACCCAAGTTGGCCCTGATGGACAGGGACGTACCGAATGCTATGACAAACAGAATCACCACGAAGGAGGCATAACGCCTTATCCACTCCGCCCGGCTTCGTTTTATATTGCTCATGATGTATGCTATGCGATTAACCCGGATGCAAAATTACAGCATATTCTCCCTTTATGTTTAGAAAATGCAGGCTGTTTTCCAACCACCTGATAAACAAAGCATTACGATCAGCACCGCATTTTTCGCGCCGCCACAAGGAGCCGAGAATTGCACCCTCTTTTACAACGCACTGAATATCAGGGCAGTGCAAAACAGCTTGCATTTTTCACCGATGTTGCTACTTTTGCATACATATTATGGCCGAATTATGACTGACGGAAACAGAACAATAATAGAAACCTCGAGGCTGCTGCTGCGCGAAATGACAGCGGCGGACCGGCCGGACCTGTGCATGATACTGCAGGACAAGGAGGTAATGTACGCCTACAACGGTCCGTTCTCCGATGAGGAGGTGAACGGGTGGCTGGAGAGGCAGACGGGACGGTACAGGGAATGGGGCTACGGCCTCTGGGCAGTGGTGCTGAAGCAGACCGGAGAGATGATAGGCCAGTGCGGAGTGACCCGGCAGCTGTGGAACGGGGAGGAAATGCTGGAGGTCGGCTATCTGTTCCGGCACTCCCACTGGCATCAGGGCTATGCCACGGAAGCGGCCCGCGCCTGCATGGAATACGCCTTCGACGTCCTCGGGGCCTCCGAGGTCTGCTCCATCATCCGGAACAATAACATTCCCTCCCAGCGAGTGGCCCTGCGCAACGGCATGCGGAAAGCCGAAGGAGTGATGGTAAAGCATTACAGAGGTGCGGAAATGCCCCACTGGCTGTACCTGACGACACGGGAAGAATTCAGCGGCAAAGCCGGCGGCACTGACGGAAGCGAATCCGGAAAGAACCGCAGAATCCTGACGGTACACTATCAGGCACCCTGCGGAGAAATGCTCCTCGGCTCGCTCGGAGACAGGCTCTGCCTCTGCGACTGGACGCATGAGCTGCATCCGGGAAGGGTGGCGAACCGGCTCAGGAGAATACTCAAGGCGGAGTCGGAGGACTGCGGGCAAATAAGCAGCGATACTCCGGGGCAATCCGCATTTCCTGAAATCCTGCTAAGGACCGTCCGGGAACTGGACGAATATTTCCGCGGTGAGCGGAAGGAGTTCGACATCCCCCTGCTCCTGGCCGGCAGTGAGTTTCAAAAGCGCGTCTGGCAGCAGCTGCGGCACATACCCTACGGACAGACCGTATCCTACGGAGAGCTGGCCGCAGCCATAGGTGCCCCGAAATCCGTCCGGGCTGTGGCCAATGCCAACGGTGCCAACGCCATTTCCATCATTCTGCCCTGCCACCGCGTCATCGGAAGCGACGGCAGCCTCACCGGCTACGGCGGAGGAATCGACACCAAACGCTACCTTTTGGAACTGGAAAAGAAATACTAAACGAGCTTCTGATAATATGAAACCGAATCGGATTTTAGCGGCAATCATCGCCCTTTCATGGCTTTCGGCCACCGGAAACTGGGCAGACGCCCGGCAATACTGGACTCTGGACAGGAACTCCAACAGCATTTCGTGGCAGCCCGAGGCCGCTCAGGAACACTACGACCATATCGAGATGAGCGGCCGGCAGGTATCGGCCGTACTGCGCTACGGAGTAGACAGCGAAGGCAGATTCGTGCTGAACAAGAGTATGATATGGCCTATGCTGAGGACTGTGCCCAACAACACACACGCCAGCCTGATGCGCCGTTTCGACTGGAATCCGCTGGATGCGGTGACAGCGGACGGACGCAGCCTGTCCGAACATGTGGAGAGGCTTACGATTGACGGTACACTGAAGGTACACAGCAGTATTTCCGTCGGAAGAAACCGCAGTCTTTCACTGGAACGGACTTACTTTCCATCAACGGACATGCCGGCCCTGCTGGAGCTGTACACATTCAGGAATACCGGGACAGAACCCGTGTACATCGAATGGCCCGCGATACAGGACGAAGTGACCACCGACCCCGCCAGAGGGACAGAAGGCAGCTACCGCATCTATCTGACCGTATCTGAGGGAGGAGCCGTAACCCTCGCACCGGGAGGCACCTGCTCGTTCGCAGCGTCAGTCTCGGCAGCAGGCCCCGGGGAGGAAAGCGTCTGCCTGACAGCCGAAGAGACCTTCACAGAGCTGGACAAACGCATGCAGGCCGTCAACGGATGGACCGGCAATCTGGTGCTGGAGACTCCCGACTCCGTAATCAACCGGATGTTCGCCTTCTCGAAAATCCGCGCATGCGAGAGCATCTTCGAGACGGAGGGAGGCCCCATGCACGGTCCTGGCGGAGAATCCTACTACGCCGCCATCTGGGCCAATGACCAGGCCGAATACATCAATCCCTATTTCCCCTTTACCGGCTATGCCTACGGCAATGCCTCCGCCCTCAACTCCTTCCGCCATTTCGCCAGGTTCATGAATGATGAATGGAAGCCCATTCCAAGCTCCATTATCGCAGAGGGCAAGGATATCTGGAACGGAGCCGGCGACAGGGGGGATGCGGCCATGATAGCCTACGGGGCCGCAAGATATGCCCTGGCAAGAGGGGACATGAACGAGGCAGGGGAGCTGTGGCCCCTGATACAGTGGACTTTGGAATACTGCCGCCGCCATCTGAACTCCGAAGGCACCGTAAACTCTGACAGCGATGAGCTGGAAGGACGTTTCCCGGCAGGAGAGGCCAATCTCTGCACGTCCTCACTATACTACGACGCCCTGATCTCAGCTGCATACCTGGCTGAAGAGCTGGGAGACCGGCAGTCGTCCGGAAAATACCGCAAGCAGGCCGCCGCCATGAAGAAGGCCATTGAGAATTATTTCGGGGCCACGGTAGAGGGCTACGAGACATACGCCTATTACGAGGGCAATGACATACTCCGCTCGTGGATATGCATCCCCCTCACTGTCGGAATCAACACCAGGGCATCCGGCACGATAGACGCCCTCTTCTCACCCCGGTTATGGACGGAAAACGGCCTTCTCACACAGGCCGGAACCACCACTTTCTGGGACCGTTCCACCCTCTATGCCCTGCGCGGTGCATTTATGGCCGGAGCTACGGAAAAGGCTCTGGACTTCCTGAAACAATATTCGGCGACCAGACTGCTGGGAGATCACGTACCCTACGCAGTCGAGGCATGGCCCGAGGGCAACCAGCGGCATCTCTCAGCCGAAAGCGGACTTTACGGAAGAATCATAACCGAAGGAATATTCGGAATAAGACCTACGGGACTCCGGACATTCGACCTCACCCCGCACCTGCCCCAGGAATGGAATGAAATGGCACTCAGGCATATCCGAGCATTCGAAGGAGACTTCGACATTGAAGTGACCAGGGCCGGGGCAGAAAGGGAAGGAGACTTCATCCGAATTGTCGTAAAAGACCGGGAAGGAATCATCCTGGACAGGACTGTCCGGAACGGCTCGACCGTCAGCTGCCGGACCGCACGCTGAGCCCGGCCGGCAAGTAAAACGTAGGGACGTTTATTTATTAACAACATTATGGACAACACATCACAGACCATCACGGTGATATGCTTCTCACCGACACATACCTCACGGGCGATAGCCGGGGCAGTGGCCGACGGAATGGCCCGTACCCGTTGCGGCGCCGGAGCAACTGCCTCTTGCCCAAGTATTGTCAGGACTCTGGACCTGACCCTCGACAGGTCCGATGAGCCGATAATCCTGACTTCGGGCGAAACCGTAGTCCTCGGCGCACCGGTCTACGCGGGCAGGGTCGCACCGGAAGCAGTCCGGCGGCTCAAGCGCATCCAGGTAGCCGCAGGGGCATCCATACCGGCCGTAGTTACGGTGACCTACGGCAACCGGGACTATGAGGACGCGCTGGTCGAGCTCTACGACCTGGCCCTCTCGCTGGGCCTCACCCCATTCGCCGCCGGAGCCTTCATCGGAGAGCACAGCTACAGCACTCCCGCGATGCCTATTGCCGAAGGACGCCCCGATTCCATGGACCTGGCCGATGCCAGCATCTTCGGAGGGGAGTGCGCCCGCAAACTGGAAAGCCCGGGAGCATTCGCACCTTTCCACATCAAGGAAAACCGTCCGTACAAAGAACCGTCCCGTCCGGCGTCCTCCCCTGCAGCCGCACATCCCTCCGGTTCCAGTACGGCTGCCGTCCCTCCAGCACATTCCGCCGTCACTGCAAGTTCTGGCACGCCTGCCATTCCTCCAGTACATTCCGCCGTCTCAGCAAGTTCTGGCACGCCTACAGTTCCCTCAACACATTCCGCCGCTACTGCAAGTCCAGACAGACCTGCCGTTCCAGCCGTACCCGTGACCGCCGACGGCTGCCCGCTCTGCGGTGAATGTGCAGCAGTCTGCCCCACCGGAGCCATTGTCCTGGACTCCGGCTCCATGAAAGTGCTGACAGACCCCTCCCTCTGCATCCGCTGCTGCGCCTGCGTCAAGGCCTGCCCCGCCGGAATGCGCACCTACAGCACCCCCTTCGCCGCCTTCCTCCACGAGCACTGCTCCGCCCGCCGCGAGCCGGAGACATTCCTGTAAGCTCCACTGCCACAGACAAGAAATAGTATTTCTGCGGATAACCAAAGTATACTTGAGAAAGTCAAGGAAGCCTCCTGATTTCGGGCAAGTGATGGGCAGAACACTGATTTTCAAACAGTTGAAAAACGGAGTGCACCCCGAAGTAAATTCGTTCAATAATGTACTCAGCCCGGCCCCTACACAGTGCCTTCTGAGCGTGGCTTGAGGACAGCTGCTTGTCTTTCTGTAGTATGTTCGGTACAGTCAATTACGTACTGCCGCCGGCAGGCTGAGTCTTCCGAAGATGGAGAAAATCAGAACTTCCAAACGGGATAATCGAAGACTTTCCCGCCTTTCTTTCTTCGGACATAGACCGTCAGGCCAACGGCCAGTGCAATGCTGACAACCCGGACAATATTGGAAATCAAGCCTCCGGCTGCGACTTCCGTGCCTTCCATCGTGAAAACATGCCATGCTCCGTTCATCAGCATATGCAGCCCGACAGGAACCCATATGTTGAAATTCCACTCGACGTACATCCAACTGAAGTACAGCGCTCCGATAAAGGTTACACCGAATGCGGCAAGCGCAGAAAGCACATCGTGCCCCTGATAAAGATGCACAGAGCCGAAATAAAGCGCAGGCAATATGACTGCCCAGAAGAAACCAGTTCTTGCATACCGGAAAAGCAGACCGAACATAAAAGCCCTGAACACCAACTCTTCCTTAAACCCGGTGAGGATGCACTTATCATAAAGCACCTGGAAAGTCAACTCCGTATTGAAGTTGCCGAAAAAGGGAAATACAAGATACAATGGCAACGTGCAAATGACAGCTGCTCCAAATCCTTTGAGAATATTTCCGTTCAGCCCGAGAAAAGAAAATATCTCCTTCGGCTTCATTACAACTGCCAGCAGAATAAAAGCCACAATAACAAGGAGCAATGCCCTCATCGACTGATTGAGGAAAGAGGCGGCCGGTAAACCTGTAATTGCTGTTAACATGCCAATATTTCTCCAGAAGAGAATGATTATCACGCTTACAACAATGGAATACAGTATTCTTGCTGGCTTTGATATAAGTTGAATCATGATATCGAAACTTTGACCGCAAAGATATATGGTTTTTTGCAGAATGCTACCACTTAGCTGACATCCAAGAGACACGCGGTCAGTACCACTGCTGCAGCGTCTGTAGCGGCGTTCCAGGTACTGCCCTGTTGCAAAGGTGAACCGTTTTCCCGTATTCCGGTACACCTTTGCAGTGGCGTGCGGACACGACCATTGCCACAGCGCCTGTAGCGGCGTTCCCGGTATTTCCCCGCCGCAAAGGTGAACCGTTTTCCGCGTTTTGGGTACACCTTTGCAGGGACGTATGGTCACGACCATTGCCACAGCGCCTGTGGCGGCGTTCCAATTACTGCCCTGCCGCAAAGGTGAACCGTTTCCCGCGTTTTGGGTTCACCTTTGCAGGCGTATGCGACACTTTGCTGGGACATGAGTTTTACTCAGCCTTTGCCGTGGCCCCTTTGACTCAGTCGTTGGCATAATAGAGAAAGCCGCGGCTGTCGTGACGGATCCCGACGAGACCCCAGTGCACGAAGAGCGAGAGCAGGTGAATTACCCGACGGCGGGGAATCGTCACGCGGCGGCATATCTGCGACAGGGTCAGGCCGGAAGAAGAAACCGGGAGAGCTGCGGAACCGGAAAAGGCGGGACAGAAAGGGCCGGGAGCGGAAACGCCGGAACTGCTACGGGCTGCAGGTAAGCCGGACTGGGCAAACTGACGGGAGGTACTGCCTGAAGCGGCTGCGATGACGACGAGCAGCTCCCTTTCCTGTTCCGTGAACGTCATAGAGACCGGGTCTTGCCGCGGCCATGAATCCGATACCCTGTGTCCGGAACCGGAACTCTCATATCCGGAGCCAGGGACTCCGTATCCGGGACCCGGCGATATTCTGCCAGCACTGCCGCCACGGCCATTGTCTGCCTCGCACCTCCACACCCCGATATGCACCGGCGAAGCTAAGATATTCTCGTCGGCGATACGCACGTAGGCCAGTCTGCGCCCGTCCTCCTCCTTCACCAGCACCGGCTTGCGGACAGCCGGCCCGACCGAGGCGACCAGCACCGAACGGCCCTCGGGACGGTACACCCGCATGTCCACCTCAACCGCCGGAGTGCAGTAGACCTGAGCCGCAGCCTCGACCATGTACATCTCCTCCTCGCTGCGCACCCCGGCTATGCGGCCATTGTCCTTGACCCCTATCAGCAGCCGGCCTCCCTCAGTGTTGGCAAACGCCGACAGCGACCGCGCAATCTTCCGCGAGTCCGATATCTCGAACTTGAAATCCTGCCGGACATGCTCGCCCTCCGAGATAAGGGCCCGTATGTACGCCGTATCGTCCTGTACTTTCATGTCCGCAAATTTACTACATTTGCCGGCATGATAGAGAAAATACTTAGACCATACATCCCGGAGAGGTTCGTCAGCGATGCCCGGTACCGCAGGGGACACATCCGCGTAATCAACCCGCTGCCGGGTACACGGGTGCTCGGGCTGCATATTCCCGATATGAGGAAAGCCGCCGCGGAGCTGACATCTTCAGCCGACCGTGCGGCGGAACTCATAAGGCAGTTCGAGGCCGCCCCGGAGCGGAGCCTGTACTACGAGGAGTACATGGTCTGGGGCATGATGCTCAACCGGATGAAGATGCCTTTGGAAGAGCGTCTTGACAGACTGCGGGCATTCGTTCCCCATATCGACAACTGGGCCGTGTGCGACCATGTCTGCGCCGGTGCGAAGTGGGCCCGCCCGGGAGACCGCCCGACATGGGCATTCATCCTGGAGCACCTCGCCTCGCACAGGGAGTTCGAGGTGCGTTACGGCCTGATCCTGTACATGTCCCGCATGATGGAGGAGGGCTCGCTGCCGGAGATATTCCGGCTGATGGAAGGGCTGGACCTGGAGCACATCCATTCGGACTACACCCAGGGAAAAGCTGACCGCGACAGCCCCGACCTCTGCCCCGGAACCGCCGCCGGCCGCCCGCCCTACTACGTCCGCATGGCCATGGCCTGGCTGATGGCCACCGCCCTCGCCAAGTACCCCGATACGGTCCGCACCCTGCTCTCCCGGACCCGCCTGCCCAAAGACGTTCTCCGCCTCTACGTCCGCAAGGCCAGGGAGTCCTTCCGCACCCGCACCGTTTCCCCATTCTGACATCCGGCACAAATCTGCGCTTTTATGCGGTAATTCCGCAATTTTTCCCTAAGTTTGCAGCCGAAATGAAAGTACGGGCGAAAAAACGGTTAGGGCAGCATTTTCTCAACGACGAGGGCATCGCGCACAGGATAGTGGAGTCTCTCTTAGAGATGGATCCGCGCGGGGCGGAATGTTCTGTCTTAGAGGTCGGTCCCGGCATGGGCGTGCTGACCAAATACCTGCTGCAGGAGGACGGTCTGGATTTCAGGGCCGTGGAGATAGACGAGGAGTCGGTCGAATACCTCATCCAGAACTATCCTTCCATCCGGCCGCGGCTCTACGAGGAGGACTTCCTGCGGATGGACCTCGGGAAAATATTCCCCGGCAGGCTCGCGGTCATCGGCAATTTCCCCTACAACATCTCCTCTCAGATATTTTTCAAAATCCTCGACCATAAGGACAATATCCCTTTCGCAGTGGGAATGATCCAGAAGGAGGTGGCGGACCGTCTCGCCTCCCCTCCGGGCAACAAGGCCTACGGCATCCTCTCGGTGCTGCTGCAGGCCTGGTACGACATCGAATACCTGTTCAGCGTGGAGCCCGGCTCGTTCACCCCTCCCCCTAAGGTGCGCTCGGCGGTAATCCGGATAAGGCGCAATGACCGGACGTCCCTCGGCTGCGACGAGAAGCTCTTCAAGGCGGTCGTCAAGACCTGCTTCAACATGAGGCGCAAGACCATCCGCAACTCCATCAAGCCCCTCCTCGGGAGCGGCCTTGCTCTGACGGACCCCGCCTCTCCGCTGCTGGACATGAGACCGGAACAGCTGTCCGTAGAGGATTTTACCACACTGACAAACATTTTAACCAATACTAACAATTAATATCTACAGACATGAGATTCAGATTAGGTTACATTGCACTGGCGCTGACAGCCGCTTTCGCAGCCGCTACATCCTGCGATTCAGTTCAGCATTGCGACAGTTCCATTCCCTATGACATTCAGGACGGGAAGATAGTATTCCAGGTGCCCCCCAGGGTTGACGGCCAGAAATCCGTCATCGGACTGACCACCGAGCCCATGGAGGTAGTGCGCGTAGGCTTCATAGGCTTAGGCATGAGAGGCCCCGGCGCAGTGGAGCGCTTCACCCACATCGAGGGCACGGAGATCAAGGCCCTCTGCGACCTGTATCCCGAAAGGGCAGCAGCCGCTCAGAAAATCCTTGAGAAAGCCGGACGTCCCCACGCTGACGAGTACAGCGGAGAGGAAGGCTGGAAGGAGCTCTGCCAGAGAGACGACATCGACCTCGTCTACATCGTGACCCCCTGGCAGAACCACGTAGAGATGGCAGTCTTCGCCATGGAACAGGGCAAGCATGTGGCCATCGAGGTACCTGCAGCCACCTCCCTCGCCGAGTGCTGGGCTCTGGTCAACACCGCCGAGCGCACCCAGAGACACTGCATGATGCTCGAGAACTGCGTCTACGACTTCTTCGAGATGACCGCCCTCAACATGGCCCAGCAGGGTCTCTTCGGTGAGGTCCTCCACGGTGCCGGCGGATACATCCACAACCTCGAGCCCTACTGGGACGAGTACCAGGGCAACTGGCGCCTCGACTTCAACCAGGACCACCGCGGTGACGTCTACGCCACCCACGGCTTCGGTCCTATCTGCCAGGCCATGAACATCCACCGCGGCGACAGGCTCCAGACCCTCGTGGCCTTCGACACCAAGTCCGTCAACGGCCTCAAGCTCGTGCAGGACAAGATGGGCCTCGATGAGTGTGCCAACGGTGACTACACCATCACCCTCCTCAGCACCGCCAATGGCAAGATGATCGAGATCCACCACAACGTCATGACCCCCCGCCCCTACGACCGCAAGTACCAGCTGACCGGTACCGAGGGCTTCGCCAACAAGTATCCCGTCGAGGGCTTCGCTTTCGAGCCTGAGAACATCAGCTCGGACGAGGTGCCCGACCACGAGGACCTCAGTTCCCACAGTTTCGTACCCGAGGCAGCACGCAAGGCACTCATGGAGAAATACATGCACCCGATTCACAAGGAAGTGGGCGAGATCGCCAAGAAGGTCGGCGGCCACGGCGGCATGGACTTCGTGATGGACTACCGCCTGGTTTACTGCCTGCTCAACGGCCTGCCCCTCGACATGGACGTCTATGACGCAGCCGAGTGGTCCTGCGTCGGCGAGCTCGGAGCAGTCTCCATGTTCCACGGCAACATGCCCGTAGAAGTGCCCGACTTCACCCGCGGCGACTGGGACAAGACCGACGGCTTCCACTTCGCATACAAGAAATAACAGGCATCCCGCCTGAACACACGTCAAGGCCGGTCCCGCGCTGTCAGGGCCGGCCTTTTCATCAGTACAACAGCCCGAACGCCCATAGCGGAACGACATTGGCATAACCGTACTCGATGTCGTCCTTTACTATGAAAGCATTGTCTATCCCGCTGATCTGATGCTGTTTCTTGTTCCGGCCTCCGACTTCAAAGGTGTATTTGCCTATCTTAAAATCAGCCGACGGAGCAGAGGTTATGTCAAACAGAGGGCGCATCATGGACAGGAACACCGTCTCCCGGGCATTACCTGTATCCAGAGTATCTCCGGCCAGGGCGTATGCAAGATTTGTGTTGTCAAGATAGACCTTATCCACTTTTCCCAATGCGCTTATACCTCCGGTACTGTCCCGCAGTATACTCACCAGCTGCGCTTTCTCGAGGTAAACCAGCAGATCGGACACAAGCTGCCTGTTAAGACCTATGTTCATCGCTATCTTGCTTATATTCGGCTTGAACGGAGCTGACTGCGATATGATGTACATCAGCTTTTTCAAGGCTCTCGCCGTGGAGACTGACATCCCGGAAAAATCCCTGATATCATTCTCCAGAACACGGTTGATGACAGACTGAAGACGGAGGGTGTAACCAGTCTGTTGAAAATAGGGATAGTAACCCTCCTTCATATATGCATCGAACATAGCCACAGGACGCAGACGGCCGTATGGAAATTCCACTTTATGGCTCAGCACCTGCTCAAGAGTATGTACGGGGATATCAGCATTTCCGGACAAAGCGAGATACTCTCTGAAGGAAAGTCCGGGCAGCCTGTATTCCAGTTTTCTTCTGCTGAGGTCTCCGCCGCCTTTCTCCAACTCAAGTATAGAGGAGCCGGAATACACAATCCGCAGTCCCGAATAGGTATCGCATACATTCTTCACCTCAGTCGACCAACCCTTATACTGATGTATCTCATCTATGTACAATGCCTTGCCGCCACGGACGTAAAACTCGTGAGCCAGTTCCGTCAGATTATGGCTGCTGAAATAGATATCATCAGCCGACACATACAATGTCGAGCCGATATCCTCATGCATTCTGATATGCTGCAGCATAAGCGTAGACTTTCCTACACCACGCGCCCCAAGTATCGCCACTAACTGCGATTCCCAGGCAATGTCGTCATGCAGATAACGTACAAAACCGGCCGGTGTCTCATTCAGCCTCTGGTGAAATGTTCTTAACAGTGTCTCCATCAATAATTTTTTGCAAATATATCAAATTTGCAATATCAATCTTGCATTTTTTTGAAAATTTGCAATATTATGATGCCAACAACGCGCGTCCCTGCTGTCGGCAGCATCCGGAACCAGGACAAGACACAAAAGTGTCGAATTGTGCTTGAGAAAAATGTTTTACAGCATCCGGCGGGACTTCGCGCAGGCGATGGCCTCCGAGATATTCGTCACGTCTAATTTCTGGAACAGGACCTTGCGGTAGCCCTTGACCGTATCCACCGCCTTGCACAGCCGGTCTGCAATCTCACCTATGGTCATCCCTCGGTTCGAATACGAAATGATGGCCTTCTCCATGTCCGTCAGCACATCCTCCTGACCCTCCTTCCAGCGGCGGCCCTCAAAGCTGTAGTCCCATACCTTGGGGCTGTTCTCGCAGACGATACGGGCCTGGAGCTCCGAGCCGTCCGAGGCCAGCGACACCGAGCACAGGGCCAGCCACATCTCCCCCTGCGGAGTCAGGCGCATCGGGGACAGCTTGTGGTGTATCAGGCGGGACTTTCCGCTGACGCTGTCGCGGATATGGAAATTGTACGAGATGCTGTAGGCCGTGCGGTCCGCCACCGGCAGCCGGTTGTAGAATCGGAAGGCCGCCTCGTTGATCTCCACCAGCACCGCCAGTTCCGACTGCTCGCACACCTCAAAATAGATGTCATACCCCTTAGCTAACACCTCCTCCCGTGTCCGGCCGCAGAGAAACAGCGGATTGTCCGACACATACAGGAAATTCTTCTTCCAGTAGTCTATCACGTATATCGACTGGTACGTCAGCCGCGACATGCACTCGAGCATCTCCACGTACGGCTCCACCCGGGCATACTCGCTGTCGGGCACGGGGCTCACCGCGTTGCTGGAGGTGAAGAAATCGGACTTTCTGACTTCGGCGGTATCTGACATAAACTACAGACTCAAATGTTGATACATTACAAATATAAGATATCCCCCCCATTAACCAAATATTTAAAATAAAAAAGACACAAAAGTATTTTTCATCAGGCCTTAGTCAATTACACACTAAAGTGTCGAAATCACATACACTCAACACATAAACACTTTTGTGTCTTGCCTGCGCCGCCGGCAGTGGCGACCTTTGCACCAAAAGAAAAACAGAAATGAGAAAACTCATACAAGCGTTTACTATACTGGCTTGCATAATGTCATTGGATTCATGTATTGTATATAAGGGAATCAAATACGGTAATGCGGCAGTCGATGATTACACGGTGTTTGAACAAGATACAGTGTACAGAGGTCCTCGGACTTTCACTTTTCCCGAACTGCCTGAAACGGAAAGGGTGCTGGACACAATGAAACTGAATTTTTATCTGGCCCGTCTGGATTCCGTATGCAGGATGAGTATCCCGGAATCAATGGAGAGTTGCGGTAAGCCGGCAGCTGCACTTATCATCAGAAATGATACGATAGTTTTCGAGCACTATTACGGTGGCTGGAACAAGGATAGCCAATCATGTATCTTCTCTGTAACCAAGACCATAACATCAATGCTTTGCGGCATTGCGCTCAAAGAAGGATATATCAAGAGTCTGAACGATCCGGTCACTGATTATATACCTGAACTTCAAAAGAAAGACCCTTTATTTGATTCGTTAAGGATAGAGCACCTTCTTGATATGACAGCCGGCTTGAAGTTTAAAGAGAACTACAGCTGGAATCCTTTTTCAAAAATGGCACATCTGTATATGGGCAACGATGCGATGAAAGTTGTCAAGAACATGAAGTTCTCCCATAAACCCGGTGAATACTACCATTATGATTCAATGACAGCCCAAATTTTGGGAATCATAATAGAAAGGGCTACAGGAATGCCGTATGCACAATATCTTTCCGAAAAGGTATGGCAACCGTTAGGGATGGAGAAAAATGCACTTATCGGACTGGACAGCAGAAAACATGGGGTGGCAAAAAGCTATGCCGGCCTTACAAGCAATGTGAGGGATTTGGCAAAAATCGGACGTCTGTATCTGAATGCTGGCAATTGGAACGGAACGCAAATTATTGATTCTGCTTTCACGGCACGTTCATTAAGCACACATGTCAGCGGTGAAAAGCGTAGATATACTTATTCATATTCCTGGTATTGGGGTATTATCGGAGAGAAGAGCTTCTCAGATACAGATAGTCTTAAGGCTTACTATCAGGACCCGCACAATCTGCCTGAGAATGTAACCTATTGTGGCTGGCAACGGCAGGAAGATGACAGGGCGAGAGCTATTCTTCACCAAGGCGGCCATTGGGCTTTCGGGCTATACGGGCAGATTCTATACGTCAATCCATGTAAAAATATCATAGGTGTTTATCTCGGAGCCGACAGGACGGAGGATTTCCAGAATGTTTTCGAAAAAGCGATGAATGCGCTTTAATAATTTTTTATTTCTCCCCTTTATCATTCGTGCCATATCACATGACCGGGAACTGCTTGAAAAGATTCTCCGGCTACCTGCAGGCCTCTGCGGGCGCCAACATGTACGGCTACGGAGGTGAGTCCGCCCGCAGCATCTTCAGGGCCAGGACCGGTAACCTCAGCATCTACAACACCCTCGCATACGTAAGACAACGCTACTTCAGCGACAACGAGAGCGAATACCTCTTCAAGGAAACCGGCTCGGACATCCTCTCCAAAGAGGAGTACCGCAGCTGGGGAGGATACCTCTCCGACAGGCTCAATCTCTCATACGAGATAAACCCTAGCCACTTCCTCGGAGTCTCCGGCTACATCCACACCTACCGCAACAGTCCATATACCAACACTTTCTATACCGGCTCCGACAGCACCTCACAGCTCTACGCCCCCTCCCGCACCGACAAGTATCAGGGAGTGTTCAACTACACCTGGAACATCAACGACAAGGGCGGCAAGCTGGCCGTCACTGCCGACTACCTCCGCACCAACAACACCGTGGACCAGTTCCTCACCCCTGAAGGAGGGCCTGAGGAAGACCACGGCCACACCTTCCAGACCACGGACATGGTGCGCGTGCGCCCTACCCTCAACTATCCCGCAGGCAAGGGCATGATCTCCGCCGGAGCCGACGTCCAGTACGTCTACTTCCGCGACCTCTCCACCACACAGATGCAGCCCGTAGGACTGCACACCGTCATGACCGGATGGCAGCCGGCCGTATTCGCCGAGTACTCCGGTTCCGTCAAGAACTTCAGCTACGAGGCCGGACTCCGGGCCCAGATCAACTGGATGGACGTGACGGCGGAATCCGTGCACAACCGCAACCTGCAGTGGGGCATCCTGCCCATGGCCAGCCTCATGTACCTGATCAATCCTCAGAAAGGGCATACGATAGCCCTCCAGTACAAACGCACGATGAACGACCTGCCGTACAGCGCCATATCCTCATTCAGGCAGTATTCCTCTCCCCACTCCTACGTGGTCGGAAATCCCGAGCTCGTGCCCGAGACACAGGACGAGGTCATGCTCATGGCCGGATTCTTCAACAAACTGACCGTTATGGCCGGATACATCCACCTCAGCAACCCCATCATCTACATGACATACGTAGACCCGGAGCAGCCAGACGTCAGCTACAACATGCCGGAGAACGGAAAATACAACTCCCTCGCAGTATTCGGAGTAGAGGGCAACCTCAAGCCCTTCAAGTGGTGGACCGTCAAGCCCATGGTGAGCCTGCTGCTGCAGTACGCCAAGACCAGCCGGTACACGGTCAGCAACCAGGCCATGTGGAAATTCTCCCTCAGCAACAACTTCTCCTTCTCCCCCACCTTCGGAGGCACCCTCAACGCCTACTACGAGCCAGAGAGCCGCATGCTCGACGCCCTCTGGAAACCAGTAGCCCAGGTCAACGGCTCCCTATACAAGACATTCCTCGACGACCGCCTCGAGCTGCGTCTTGACTTCACCCTCTGGCGCTACGGACGCAGGACCATCATCGAGACACCCGTCTACATGCAGTCCGTCTGGAACAGGACCAAGGAGACACGCGCCGAGCTCACGCTCACATGGAACTTCTCCGGAGGAAAGAAAGTCAACGTACGCCGCAGCGCCGACAGCATTCAGGATTACAAGCAGATTACGGACCAAAGATAACTGCTTGAACTTGCCCATTGATGGCTCGGACGGGAACGTCCGTGGCAGACATTCAGTTTTTAAGACATCCGAGCGGAATTACTTTTACCCCGTCCGGCCTGGTGTAGGCCATACGGCCGCCCGTTAAGATTATCAGCAGATCCGGTTCACGCAGAGGGACTTGTCTTTCCCCTTCATTATGTTGCCGTATAAGACGCTGCAACTCTGTTAAATGCTGTGCACCTGACTCTATATCCGCACTGCCCAGCTTGCACTCTATTAGCGCATAGCGTCCGTCTGAAAGATGAAGTACGATGTCGGCCTCCAGACCATACCGGTCCCTATAATAAGAAATATGCGTATTGAAATCAGGAGTGTAAGCTCTCAGATCACGTATGCACATCTGTTCGAAAATAAATCCGAAAGTCTTAAGCTGAATCATAAGAGCCTCAGGGGACAACCCCATGGCCGCCACTGCAATTGACGGATCTATGAATCCCCGCTTCACGCCACTGCGTATAGCCGTCTTACTGCGTATGGCCGGGCTCCATGCGTCTATATTGCTGATGACAAACAGTTTTTTAAGAGCTGCCACGTAATCGTCCATTGTTACCATAGACGCAGTGACCTCACCTGAAGCTGTAATATCTTCCAGCAGAGAAGTATTCTTGGCGGTAGTAGAAATGTTCCGGGCATAAGCACGCAGAATCATGCGGGCTATTCTCTCATCTCTGGCAATACCGTCAATGCGTGAAATATCCTCCCGGCACACAGTGTCAATATAGTTTTCCGCAATCATCAACTTTGCCCTGTCACTGGAAAGACTGACAGTGCCTGGCCATCCTCCACGACACGCTGCAAAAATGATATCCTCAATGCTCATATCTGATTTGATACCGTCTATGTCGGAAGCCGGGTCATCAAATAAACTGCGTAGGGAGATTTTGCCGTTGGACTCCCTGCTTTCCCACAGGCTCATGGGAAGCATTACCATCCGTGAGATGCGGCTGTTGCCGGAATGAAGTATTTTTGTTCTGTCTACGGCATTTGATCCGGTGAGAATAAATTGTCCCGGCAAACCGCGTTCGTCTACTATAGTCCTTACGGCATCCCAGATTACAGGTATATCCTGCCATTCGTCTATCAGCCTCGGAGTACTGCCCTGAAGCAGAAGAGAAGGCTTTGAAGCGGCAGTCGCCTTATATTCTTCCCTCATATCCGTATCCTGAATCTTGATGACACTTTTTGCAATCTGTTGTGAGGTAGTTGTCTTTCCACACCATTTGGGACCTTCTACCAATACTGCTCCAAATGCTTCCAGCCTTTCTTTCAAGACATCATCTGCTATCCTGTGTAAGTACCGCATAATGTTGACTGTTTATTTGACGCAAAGATATTGAAAATATATATTTTACACAAATTCACTTTAAACTTTTGCGGTGTTTTGCTTTAAGCTTTTGCGGTATTTTACTTTAAACTTTTGCGGTATAATCTCACCCATTGATAGCGCGGACAGGGTCGACCGTAGCGGCCTTCCAGGCGGGGATGAGGCCGGAGAGGATGCCGAGGACGACGGCTATGAGCATGCCGGCAAGATGACCGGAATCCACCTCAACGTCATGTCCCCGTCACTACGACCGCAAGTACCACCTGCAACAATAGACAGGACTGTTCCGGAACCATATACAGTTTAGGAACAGTTTTTTTATTAACTTCGCGGTATGACTGTGTTTAGTTTACACCACATAACTATACTTTTATCAATAGGTTTGCTGATCTCCTCCATGTCATGCTCCGACCGAAGCGGGCAGGTGAGTTCCGCGCTGGCCGCAGCCGACTCGCTGATGATGACTCAGCCGCAGGCAGCCTTCGACACCCTGAGCGGCATCGACAGCACAGAAGTCAGGAAAATGAGCAGACGGGACAGGGCCTTCTACACCCTGCTCAGGACCGAAGCCGAGTACAAATGCTGGCTGCCGGTGGCGGAGGACACGGCCATATCCGAGGCAGTGAGGTACTACCGCCGCCGCGGACCGGAGGACAGACTGGCGCGGGCGCTGACCATGCAGGGGGCGGTGATCTCCGAGCGGGGAAACGCTAAGGGGGCAATGAAGGCCTATAAAGAGGCTGAGCCGATAGTCGAGAACGGAGGAGACCTCGAGCAGCTAGGGCTGATCAATACTAGAATAGGGGAACTGTACAAAGGGAGCTTCATCAATGACTCCGCTGCGATAGCCAGATACCGGAAAGCCCTGGACTGCTTCGAAAAGGCCGGGCTGCCGGAAAGAATCATGTACACACACTCTTCCATTGCCCGGATGCTCATACTGGACTCCGCCGATAAGGCCATCTCCCACCTTGAAAAGGCGATGTCAATGGCGGAACAATCCGGGAACAGGTCCTTAACCCTCTCCTGTCTTGAGCTGTACAGCCACTTCTATTACTCAAGGCAAGACTACCGGGGGATAATATCCACAACAAGAAGAGTCCTGCCGGCATACATGACAGGAGCACAGAACAGCGCAGAAGAGAGGATGTTCAACAACCTGTTCTATAATACTGCATTGGCATACTGCAGAATGAATCTGCCGGATTCGGCAAGAACCTCTGTCGGCAAAATGAGCACGAACTCATCGATAGACAGCATGATGGTCTATTACGCCTGTGCGGAGATAGCCCGGCAAGAGGAGAGATGGAAGGATGCGGACAGGCTCAGCAACAAATCCAGGGACATCAACGAAAGAATCGTAGCCGCAGCATACGATGAGAACATCTATTCCCTGGAAAAAGAACTCGACTACCGGAGAATAGCGTCAGAACGGGACAAAGCGGAAGAGCGTCAGAAAATCTCAATACTCGTTTCTCTGCTCGCAGTATCATTTCTTGGAGCTGCTGTCCTCATTCTCTATTCCCGCAACAAAAAGCTGAAGGCAGAAGGAGCGCTTCTTCTGGCATCCATCCGCTCATACGAACACGATGCGGCGGCCAAAGCCAGCCTGACTGTAAAAAATGAGCAGACAGAACCGATAATGAGGGATATGGTCGCCATGATAGGAGAACTCAACGATTCCTATTTCCGCTACGGCAGCACAGGTGCATTTCCCGAGAAAATAAAAGCCGTCATCGAGAAATTCTTCCCGAAAAAAGACACTCCGGGCAGGATATACGCTATATGCGATAATCTGTATCCCGGAGTCCTTGCAGGCATCAGAAGCACCTATCCGCATCTTACGGAGAACGACATATTTCTTATAGCGCTCATGGCCTGCGGCCTGCCCACAGGGGCTGTATGTGCGATAAAAAGGGTAAGCGAAAACGCAGTGAACGTGCATAAGTCGAGGGTCGCCTCGAAGATGAAACTTGACGGACCTCTTTCAGATTTTGTATCCAGAACGTTCGTAAGGCACGATTAATAACTTATCACCACGCTTGGAATAGCCTGAATGCTAAATGCAAATCGCCTGATTCTCAGGACTGTTTGCCTTGATAACGCTTATTTAAATTTATCAACTGACAATCAACATCTTACAATGCAGTTGATAACATCGGAAAACTTGTCTGAGCCGTTTCTTGTCATTATAATTGTACCATGAAAAAAATTTTATTGATTCGTATCTTATTGACTGCTATGTCATCTCACTATCGTTAAGTGATGACGGCAAAAAACTTTATGTTTTCGGCACAGATAAGTACGGCATTGACGTTTTTAATCAATACACAATAATTTAACTTGATTTCGAACTCACGTTAAAAATCAAAAACATGAAAAAAACTGTTTTTCTTCTGTTGCCTCTAATGCTAATAACTTTTTGCGCGTACAGCCGAGAGTATAATCCGTTCGGACCCGCTGTGCGTCCTGTGAAACCGGAAAGCGAGCAAGTCCTAAAAGGATGTCCACTGTTCCGGCTGTCCACTGACGAGGCTCCCTTGTCATATATTCTTGCCTGCGCCTACGACAGTATTCTGGTCGTGAGTCTTGACAAAAACGAGTTCGTGACGGGAGTATTCGACATCAGCCGTGGAGAATTGGTGGGGAAATACATACACAAAGGAAGGGGGCCAATGGAACTTTTATCTTTTTCCTCCACATACCAGTGCTGGGATGAAAGGGACTCGTTGTATTTGAACTGTTTCGATGTTTCAGGGCAGAACAACTTCGTGTCGTTCAATATTACGGCAGCAGTGAAAGACGGGGAAATCAAGCTGCGCAGGATCGGAGAATTCATACCGGTCACACTGAATGCGCGTAAGGCTGATGACAGCACGAATGTTTATTATCGTCTTACAGACAACACAATGGCTTTGGAAAGATTTACGAAAAACGGTCATCTGCTCAACTCGTGGAAACTGTTTCCGGATATTCCCATGACTAATTTTTCGATAATGTCTTTCGGACTTGCACTGAGCGATGACGGGACAAAGGCCGCTATCGCAATGACGGCCTTTCCGTGCCTCAACATCCTCGACATGGTAACAGGAGAAAGAAAGTCAGTGACTTTTGCCAGAAGAATTGGCTTTGAGCCTGTATATGACACCTATCGCTCGTCCTTTACATATCCTGAAATTTCAAGTTGCTGCGGAACATTCACCTCCGGCGACCTCGTGTGCGTGCGGACGGACAATGTCGGGGACAGTAATGGAGACGCAAAATCCGCCCTGCTGATATTCGACTGGGACGGGAACTTGAAATACAGACTGCTGATATCCGAGGACCTGGCGACTTATGGAACAGTGTTCGATCCTGTCCACAAAAAGATGTACTGCTGCACAGAGGATGACGACACCCTCTACTGCTACGACTTGTCGGGATACCTTTAAACTGACGTAATAGCACACAGCCTCCTTATACAACAGAAAGCCTCGTAGCCGAAGCCATACGCAGAATCTCGCCATAGTACCAAGCCTCCCCCGTTATTCAAACAATGCACTCAAATCCCAGGACAGGAACTCCTCAAGCGGCACTCCGCCGGTTCCTACGACGAGCGAATGAACAGGGTGGAAGGCGGCAGCAAACTTCGAGAGGCCGCGGCCGGCAGTCCGGCTGCCGCTCTTTACCTCTACTGCGACACAACGGCGGCGGCTGTCGATGACAAAGTCGACTTCGTCATCCCGCTCCCGCCAATAATAAACCTTATAGTCCTGTTCCTCGGCGGCATTGAGGATATGCGCCCCTACGGCACTCTCTACCCAGCGTCCCCATAGAGCAGGAGACGTGTACACTTTCTCAAAGCTCATCCCGGCAAGGGCACTCAGCAGTGCAGTGTTGTAGACCATCAGCTTCGGCACGGAATTGTACTTTCTCGCACTGTCACTGGCGTACTTTTGCAGACCCGCCAGCATCTGAGCCTCCGAGAGAGTGGTAAGATAACTGGCCAAAGTGGTCACATTGCCGGCATCCTGAAGCTGCCCGAGCAGTTTGGTCAGTGAAATCTCCTCGCCGGAATAAGTGCATCCAAGTTCGAAAAGCTGCTTCATCAGTTCCGGCTTATAGACAGTCCGGGTCATCAGTACATCCTGTTCTATGGCCGGAGCGATGATACTGTCCTTGATATACCGGCGCCAACGGGACTCGTCTCCGATGAACTTGGCCGCTCCAGGATATCCGCCGAAGTAGATATACTGAGACAGATCCAGCCCGAATGCCCCGTGCATCTCCTTCCAGCTCCAGTGCGGCATCCTGATCAGCTCATAACGTCCGGCTAAGGACTCCGTCAGCCCGTCTTTCAGCAGCAGACGGGAAGAGCCGAGAATCACCACCTTCAGATTGACATCATTGAAGGTATCCGCATCCCACTGTTTCTTCACTTCCTCGCTCCAGTTGTCTATCTTATGCACCTCGTCTATCACTAACAGATATTCCCTGTGTCCGCCCAGCCGCATCCTGGCCCTCGCCGTATCCCACACCTCTCCTATCCACACGGTATTTTCCTTCGGGATACCGTCAGCCGACACCATCATGTTGGGGACTTCGGTCTCCTGGAGCACCTGCTTGACCAGAGTGGATTTACCCACCTGGCGCGGACCCACCATGGCCTGAAGCTTGTTGCGGTCTTCCGATATGCGGGATGCAAGTTCTTTGAATTGCGGTCTTTTGAACATAACTACCTGTGTATTTTGAGACAAAGATATACAAAATACTCAAATCTTTATTACAAAATGTTCAAATCTATCCTGCAAAATGTTCAAATTTTACTCATTGATGGCTCGAACGGGAACGTCCGTGGCAGACATTCAGTTTTTAAGACATCCGAGCGGAATTACTTTTACCCCGTCCGGCCTGGTGTAGGCCATACGGCCGCCCGTTAAGATTATCAGCAGATCCGGTTCACGCAGAGGGACTTGTCTTTCCCCTTCATTATGTTGCCGTATAAGACGCTGCAACTCGGTTAAATGCCGTGCACCTGACTCTATTTGCATTTTTGCGATTCCCATTCGGTATTCCTGATTTTCGTTGACTGGCAGGTGCCGGGGAAAGCGGCCTTTTGCCACCACCTTCTCGATTTCGTTATAAACCGACCCGCCTCAGAGACCTCTCTCGCCGGACATGCCTCGATTTCCCCTCCGGAAGGTGCCGGGGAAAGCGGCATATCTCCACCACCTTCTCGATTTCGTTATGAGCGGACCAGCCTCAGTGCCATCTCCTGCAGGCCTTATCGGGAAAGTCATCACGGTAAGCTGCTTAAAAGATAATCATTGACGGCATATTGCCGATTATATGTACAACTATGCTGAATAACATTCCGTGTTTTATTCTTGCGTATCCATATAATATGGAGCCGGGAATCTTGGCACAAGCATAACAAACAACATACAGCCACTGTGACACATCTAAAGTCTGATGGCTGTAATTAATTATATGCAACATAGCGAAAAGGATTGCTGTTGAATAGAAGAAATCCTTGAATCGTACTTGCAGAAGCCATTTGCCCCAAATGAGGTTTATGACAGCTGATGAAATTATTGCAAATACTATCCGGCATAATAGATGTTCCGAATAGAGTCCTCCTGCGAAAATTACCTTAGAAAAGATAAAGGCTATTACGGCTACCGATATGTAGAGATTAAATCTGCTTCTTTTCAATGGTAATCTGAATCCAAGTTCTTCTATAATTGGGGGTATAATAATCAGAAAACATAGAGGCAAAACAGATTTATCAGATGTCATTGCTGGCAAATCAACTCCTGCAATGACAAATACGGATGCAGTCAGAACTTCAAAGAATAGTGGTACTGACAGACACAGCAGAACCGACAATAGCATCACCCTTACGCTGAAATCATAAGGACAATTCTCCTGAGGATTCTTGATGTATTGCCACAACTGCTTCATGAAATAATATCTAAAGATTCTACAAAAGTAATAAAACTCTTTCCCCTAAGCACCTCTAATCAATCGTTTGTTGAATTTGCTATTTGTGATTATGACAAGCCTATGGGGTTGCTATCTCGTTACCCAATTTCAAGCAATCCGACCAATTGATTTATTTTAAGCGAGTTATCTTTTCTTGCAAAAGTTACTTTAAACTTTTGCGGTATAATCTCACCCATTGATGGCGCGGACAGGATCGACCGTAGCGGCCTTCCAGGCGGGGATGAGGCCGGAGAGGATGCCGAGGACGACGGCTATGAGCATGCCGGCAAGGGCATTGTCGGGGGAGAGGGTGATGGTGAAGTATTCGGAGACGGCATTGACCGGAATGGAAATGAGGAAGACTAAGAGAATGCCCACCAGGCCGCCGGCTAAGGAGAGGAAGGAGGCCTCCACCATGAACTGGGTCAGGATCACGTAGCGCTTGGCTCCGAGGGCCTTCTGAATGCCGATCTGGCTCATGCGCTCCTGGACGGAGACGAACATGATGTTGGCGATGCCGAAGCCGCCGATGATCAGGGAGAAGGCTCCGATGATCCAGCCCGCCTTGCTGATGCCGCGGAAGACGGAGTCGAGCATGTCGAGCAGGAAGGTCATCTCGTTGATGGCGAAGTCATCCCGCTCCGAGGGGGAGAGGCCGCGGCAGGAACGCAGCAGCAGGCGCAGCTCGTCTATGAAGGCCTCGCGGGAGACTCCATCCGCCGGAGCCGCCATCATCATCCCCGAGCCCCACGCCGAGGCCAGCACCGTCTTGCCGAACTGCAGCGGGAGGACCACCGCATCGTCCGTATTGACGATGGAGGCCATGCTCTCACCCTGCTTTTCCAGGACGCCGATGACTATTGCACTGCCGCCCTTGACCTTGACCTTCTTACCGATGGGGTAGGAGTCCCCGAAGAGCTCCCGGGCGACATTGTACCCGAGGATAGCCACATTGGACCCTCCGCGGATCTCCATCTGGGAGAAGTCGCGGCCCTCGGCCAGGGAGTAGCTCATCACATTCTCCAGTCCGTCAGTGGTGATGACCAGGAAGGCGTTGGAATAATTGTTGCGGCGGTAGGAGGCATTGCCGTTGCCGAGGATGACGTAGACCACGCTCTCGGCCAGAGTGGCGTTGCGGGCGACATATTCGAAATTCTCCTCAGTGATCTCCGGCCGCTGGAGATAGTCCCACCACTGCAGCGGCTCTCCGTCCTCCCCTTCCTCCTGAGTCATGGGGAAACGGTCGATGTAGACGATGTCGCTCCCGAAGGACCGGACACCCTCCATGATATTGGACTTGAGCGAGTCCACGGCGCAGAACACCGCCACTATCGAAAAGATGCCGACAGTGACTCCGAACAGCGAGAGAAAAGTCCTGAGCTTGTCAGACTTGATGGAGAAAAAAGCGAAAGAGGCGCTCTCCGCAATCAACCCCACAACTATCCTCAGCTCTTTCACGAATTTTTTCATAAGACGTCTGAACTATAGTTATTTGTTTATACCTACCTTGCGCTGGAGCTCCCGCAGCGTGTCGAATGCGTCCATCGGCGTCATCGAGTTGAGGTCCATCGCCTTGAGAGTGTCCCGGATGCTCACTAAGAGAGGGTCGTCGAGCTGGAAAATGGAAAGCTGCACTTCCTCCTGGGCGGCGCTGCGGTCCCGTTTCTTCTGCCTCAGGGACTGGACCCTGCCCTTGATGGACGAGTCCCCGGCCCCGGATGCCCCGGCCTCGAGCTTCTTGAGCACCTTCTCGGCCGAGAGGACCACTTCCGGCGGCACCCCGGCCAGCCTCGCCACATGGATACCGAAGCTGTGGGCAACCCCGCCTTCGCAAAGTTTCCTCAAAAATAGGATTTTTCCGTCAGATTCCTTCACTGCGATGTGAAAGTTTTTTACCCTTTTGTAATTTTCCTCCAGCTCGTTCAGCTCGTGGTAGTGCGTCGCGAAGAGGGTCTTGGCCCCGCCGCCCCGCTCGTGGATGTACTCTACGATGGCCCAGGCTATGGACATGCCGTCGAATGTGCTGGTGCCGCGGCCGATCTCGTCGAGCAGAATCAGGGAGCGCGGAGTCATGTTGTTGAGGATGGCGGCGGTCTCGAGCATCTCGACCATGAAGGTGGACTCGCCACGGGAGATGTTGTCGGAGGCGCCGACACGGGTAAATATCTTGTCGAACAGGCTGATGTGTGCGGACTTGGCGGGCACGAACGAGCCTATCTGGGCCATCACCGCTATCAGGGCGGTCTGCCTCAGAAGGGCGGACTTACCGGACATGTTCGGACCGGTGAGGATGATGATCTGCTGCTGCTCGCTGTCGAGGTACAGGTCGTTGGCCACGTACTCCTCCCCGGCGGGCATCATCCGCTCGATGACCGGGTGGCGGCCCTGCTCTATCTTCAGGATCTCGCCCTCGTCCACTAACGGGCGGCAGTAGCCGTAGTCGGCGGCAGCCTGGGCAAATGACAGGAGGCAGTCGAGGCGGGCTATCAGGGCAGCGTCCTTCTGCACGGCGGGGATGGCGGCCTGAATGCGGGTAATCAACTCGTTGAATATGCGGGACTCGATGGCGTATATCTTCTCCTCGGCCCCGCCTATCTTCTCCTCGTACTCCTTCAGTTCGGGGGTGATGTAGCGCTCGGCCGAGACGAGGGTCTGCTTGCGGATCCACTCGGGGGGCACCTTGTCCTTGTGGGCGTTACGCACCTCGAGGTAGTAGCCGAAGACGTTGTTGTAGCTGATTCTTAAAGACGTGATGCCGGTGCGCTCTATCTCGCGCTGCTGGATGCCGGCGATGATATCCTTGCCGTGGGTCACGATGCCGCGCAGCTCGTCCAGCTCGGCGTCCACACCCTGGGCTATCACCTCGCCCTTGCCAATCTGGGCGGCCGGGTCCTTGCTCAACGTCCGCGTCAGCTCGGCCTTCAGCTCCGGGCAATCGTCTATCTCCCTGGCCATACGGGCGAGCGGGCCTTTCTTATCGGTCTTCTCCGTGAGCAATACCTTCAGCGGCAGGAACTGGTCAATGCCCCGCCGCAGCTGCATCACCTCGCGGGGAGAGACGCGGCCAGAAGCGGCGCGGGAGAGGATGCGCTCGAGGTCGCCCATCGCGGCTATCCTCTGCGAGAGTTCCGAGGACAATTCCCTGTCGTTCAGCAGGGCATCAACGCTGTCCTGCCGTGTGGATATCTCCGCCAAATCCCTCGACGGCATGGTCAGCCACGAGCGAAGCAGGCGGGCGCCCATCGGGGAAGAGGTCTTGTCAATCACGTCCAGAAGGGTCACGCCCCCCGGAGCGGCCGGCTCCACTAATTCGAGGTTACGGACGGTGAAGCGGTCCAGCCAGACGAAGCCTCCCTCGTCGATGCGGGATATGGTGCTTATCTGGGCCAATGTCCGGCCCGGTATGTATTCTGTGTCCTCCAGGCGGTTCGACTCTAAGTAGAACAGCAGGGCCCCGGCAGCAGTCACGCCTAATCTCAGGCTCTCCACCCCGAACCCCTTCAGGGAGTCCGTCTTGAAATGCTTGATCAGCTTGCGGTACCCCGACTCGAAAACGAAGGCCCAGCCCTCCATCGTGGAGATGTAGATATTCGAGGCCGGGTTGGTGAACCTCTCCTTTACACCCTTCTCGAAACCCTTCTGGACCAGCAGTTCCTTGGGCGCGAAATCGGCTATCAGCAGATCGAGGTAGTCCAGGTCGCCCTCAGCCACCTTGAACTCTCCGGTGGACACATCCAGGAACGCGATACCGCCCCGGTCCTTCGAGAAACACAGCGCGGCGATATAGTTGTTCTCCTTCTGAGTCAGCACCTGGTCGCTGTAGACCACGCCCGGCGTGACAATCTCGGTGACCCCCCTCCTGACCAGCTTCTTGGCCAGCTTCGGATCCTCCAACTGGTCGCACACAGCCACCTTATAGCCGGCCCTCACCAACTTGGGCATGTAGCTCGGAAGCGAATGGTGCGGAAACCCCGCCAGCTCGATATAGCCCTGGTCCCCGTTCGACTTGCGGGTCTGCACGATGCCCAGCACCTTGCTGGTAGTCACCGCATCCTCCCCGTACGTCTCATAGAAGTCCCCCACCCGCATCAGCAGCAGGGCCTCCGGACAAGCCGCCTTGAACTTGTAGTACTGCTTTATCAGCGGCGTATCCTCCTTTTCCTTTTTTTCCTTGTTTGCCATTTCGAGTCACTTCCGATTTAAGAGAGGCAAAAATACTAAAATCCGCGTAATCGCGATAGATGTTTTACGACAAAGCACATCCGGCCTTTTCATTTTGAAACTGCACACCTTCGGAAGGTGAGACGAAAACGAGGGAAATCTGCGCACCTTCGGAAGGTGGAAGAAGGTGGAAGGAGGATAAGGTGTATGATGAGAGAGCCTGTGGCAGGGGCCAAGCGGAATGCGATTCCGCAACGGCACTGAATCGCGGAATTTGCTGCCGTTGTGGAAACGGGACGGAAGGACAAGGCCGTGCAGAAGACCTATGGAAAGGGTGCTGCGATGAAAGCCATGCCGCAACGGCACCGAATCGCGGAATTTGCTGCCGTTGTGGAAACGGGACGGAAGGACAAGGCCGTGCAGAAGACCTATGGAAAGGGTGCTGCGATGAAAGCCATGCCGCAACGGCACCGAATTGCGGGATTTGCTGCCGTTGTGGGAACGGGACGGAAAACTTTTATTATTTTTACGGATAAAACACAAAAAAATGATGAAAAGACTTCTTTTGCTCGCATCAGCCATTATCGCAGTCATCGGCTGCGGACAGAATCAGGACGGAAAGGG
>CALUPK010000020.1 GCA_944322575.1 uncultured Bacteroidales bacterium
TCCCAAATGCTCCTGACAACGCATGACATCAATCTGCTTAACGAAGATTTCATTCGCCGTGACACGATATGGTTTACTGACAAAGACGAACTTGGCGAGACTAAAATAGTACGCCTCTCATCTTTGGGACTGCATAAAAATCTTTCCCCTTACAATGCCTACAAACAAGGGAAATTAGTAAAGTTGCCGTTCCTTGGCAGTCAATATATCAACTTAAATGACCAATGACATGGGGAGGACAGTAACAAAAAGTATCGCAATCATAGGCGAAGGGGATACAGAATGGTTCTATTTTGATTCTTTGAGGATCGCGTGCCGCTACCCCTTCAAGGTCGCGCCGGATTTTCCTCAGCACAGCGACGTCAATCATATTCTGAAACTGGTCGAATCCTATCTGAACAGACAATATGATTATATCGTATGCTTGTTTGATATGGACAGACTGCTTCAGTATCCTTCTGAAATGCAGTTATATCAACAGGCAAAGAAAAAGTACCATGCAAAGAAATATGTCGGGAGAGTGATGTTTGTAGAAACGAATCCCTGCACGGAATTTTGGTTCTTGCTTCATTTCCTGCCCACTGTAGTTTACAGACGATATGAGAGTTACGAACAACTGCTCCCTGAATTGCAAAAATACATGCCGGGCTACGAGAAAACAAAACGATATTTCATACGCACCAACCTCTATAAGTACCTGACAGAAAACGGTGATTTGGAACGAGCGATGTCAAATTCGGAGAAACTGTGCCAACTCTGCCAAGAATCACCGGAAGATTTGAAAGCATATTCTGAGATACATAAGGTCTTAATGCTGCTTAACGAAATAGACTAGGATTGTTTATCGTTCAGGTATTTAAAAACACAAGAACAAACGCGCCAAGACTTCGGAAAGACCACACCTCACTACTGCCAACCGCAATGGAATATCATCATTAATTATTCTCTATTTCCTTTAGTCCAAGACGTTTAAGATAGCAGAAAGTGGCATCGTAAAACTCTGGGAGGCGGGTGGCATCCTCTTTGTTTCCGTATGGAACGCAGATGACCATTCCTTGTCGGGCACGGGTCAAGAGCACCCTGTATGCATTCAACTGATACAGCTGATTCATCGGCTGCTTATTTGCACTCCAATTGTTATTTCCGAACTTAAAGTATCTCCAGCCTTTAGGAGTGTAACGCAGATCACCGTCCCAGGCAATGCATGTCCAGTCCAGCTCCAGACCTTGAACATCAAATTCCGTTGCCACGTCTTCAAGAAAAAGAGAGGACTTAAGATCATTCCGGTCATCAAGGAACCAATGAACCACATTGCACTCTCTCTTCACATCTATAGCCAGCGGACGCAGCCTTTCTGCTTTTGATGAAACAACGATTCCGTAACGTTCTGATCCGCGGGCTTGCTTTCTCAGCCATTTCTTTGCTTCTTCTATATCTCTGGTAAGCACTATCGGATAATTCTCGCGTATCTCGTTGTAAACCGACCGTGCATTCTCCTCCTCCAAATTCAGCAAATAATGCACAAAGAGCGACAGCTTTTCTGCCCGGAATGAGCGCATAGAGACATTCAGATGAAGCTCCGGAGCATATGTCACATTGGTGTTTCCTGACAAGATACGTGACACATTGCCCTCCGCGTATTCTTTATCGGTCAGATGGTCAGATATATAAACTTTCCAGTCAGGGAACATTGTGTTGCAGGCATTAATCCATTCCGCAATACCAGCCTCCCCGTTGTGGATTTCCTGCCCGCCCCCGACCAGACACACTATCACGGCCCAGTCTTTCCGCAGATTCAATGACCAGATAAGGAATTCTGCCTCGGACATAGGAAAATCCGGAACTTTCCGTTTATTTCCATAGCTGCCTCCACGTGCGAGCCAATCAGCTAACTTCGCATGATTCCATGACCTTTGCGCCTCATCAAAAATCGCTATGTGCTCAATTTCCGCAAAACCCGAATCTTCTTCAGCGAGTGTTACGGATTCGTCTATCTCAAGTTTACCATTCCGGATAGGAGTTTTTATCTTGTTCAGCATCTGCTCGCGATAATTGTAAATCTCCTGTATGAAACGTTTCACTTCCCTCCTTGCGTCTGTAAGATTTCCTCCGTCGCGTATCTTCTTATCCCGTGCCAGCGCCTCTGTCAGCACCTTGACTAACGGTCCGTTGCCGGAAAGGTATACAGCAAGACTTTCCCTCCTGTCATCTTCACTGATTTTCTTAGACTGTTCTATTGCCACATTTAGCCCCACCAAGGTTTTTCCCGCACCGGGCACACCTGTTACAAAGCAGATACTCTTCTCTTTATTATCATGACTTTTGTGTATTATATCCAAAATATAATCCGTAGTCTCTTTTAAAGATTTACCGGAGGCTTCTTTTCTGGTTATAGATTCTACGGAGTGATTCATGTATAATGCCATAGCCGCTTCTATTATGGTCGGCGTAGGCTCATACCGGCTAATGCTCCATCGGTCAATATTCAACGGTTTTAATTGAGAATACGACTCGTGAATGACTACATCCCTGATAATTTTACCCAGACTGTGACTGTTCGAAAGGAAAGGATTATAAATCCTGTCATGGTATCTCGACGCTTCCAGCACGTCAGTATACTCATCTGCTTCTGTTGCTACCAGAATCGGAACAATTGGAGCATCATGACTCTCCTTATGGAAATTCTTCAAGTCAAGTGCATAGTCCATAACCTGCTCCATATCCATCTGCAGATACTTGGACTGCCCTGCCTTGAACTCTATACAAAAGATGATGTCCCGTAAAAGCAGCACAACATCCACCCGCTTACCTAAGCGAGGAATTGTATATTCAAATATTATTTCTGCATTCTCATTTTTCCACTCCTCCAGAATATCTTTCATTAGGCCTATCTCTTCTTCCCATGCTTTCACCTGCGGGGGCTCATTTCCTCCATAAAAAGTCAGCTTCCGCAATATAGAATCTGAAGGTTCGCGAATAAATTCTGCTGCTCTGTTCTGATAATAACTATTCATGTATTTTAAATGCAAACACTACAAAAATACACAAAACCTTAATATGCAGCATTGACCGTTAGACAAATTGCACCCAGAACAATTAAAACATACCTGCATTATACAAGTGAATCATCAGTCAAACTGGCAATCAACCTATTTATATCCAGCATCGGCAAAGGATATTTGGCAAGAGGTGTTCCGGCTGTCTTTGCGATGAGTATCCCCCGCATAGTTCCTACAGCAACGCTCAGAAGATGAGGCATAATGCGGGTTATCGTTACGCTGTTGTCTTTGGCATTGACCTGTATAAAGCGTTTCAAATCGACTACAGAGAACTTGAACCGGCATACACATTCCAGCACATCTTCGGAATGAACCGCATATTTTACTCCGAAATCCAAAGTAATTTCGTCCGTCTCCTCAGCATAATCTACCTTGTTCGAGAATCCGATCTGAATATCTTCTGACCTAAAAGCATTTCCTATTCCGGCTGAAGACATCATAAACATGATCTCATCAACGGATACCAACCTCATCTGCAACACGATATTATTTTCCGACATAGCCGTTAATTTTTATATTCATACTTCCCTGAACGTTTTTCAGCTTTAAACGTATACTTCCCGTCACGCGCATCAGCTGGACAAACATATAAAAAGGCGGAATAAGAGACCATACTCTGCTCACTGGCCTCCGGGACTTTAACTACAGGCTCCCCAAGAACCGCAGATATTTTAGCCAAAGTATTAGTCGTGAAGCCACGTGTCCCGCTCAGCCATCTTGAGACCTCCGACTCTCGTTTTCCCATCAGAGCAGCAAATTCTCTCTGCGTCATACCCTTCTTCTTGATAAGATCATATATGCGATTTGCGATATCGATATTGAGCCTCACTTCATTTCTTATCTCAGGATCAACGCGCTCAAGATATTTTTCAAACAGATTATTCGCTTTATCGTCAACCATAACTAACTACTAATTTTATATATCGATATTTTCAATTACTTCTTTTATTGCTCATTTATCATCAATAGTTTTCCTTATTCTTTTCAACTCTTTTGTTATTATCCTGTCTATTATCCTTAAATCATTCACACATTTGTTCAGCCACACATCATCTTCATATTTTTGTAAAGTTGACACACCGCCATTACCTAAGATCAATATTTTTTCAGAATATCTCAGGCAAGAAAGCCTCATCTTACCTATCTTTTTATCTATCTTGTTATTTGATGAAATAAATAAAGGCAAGGCTTTAATCCGCCTTCCTTCGGGCCGAAAAAGATTTTCTCTGGCCCCGACCTCTCTGATTTTATCTACGGCTGAGACTATTGCATCAAAGAACTTTCTCAACTGTGGTTCTTTTCGAGCACCATTAATCTTTAGAAACTTCTCAAACTCAGAGTCTTCTTCTCCATCATACTTTGGAGAATAAATCTCGATCTCTTCACTGTCCGTTCTCAGTATCTGAATCAAACGCCCCATGATTTCTCTTCTTTGACACAAATATATGCCATTTCTTTGAGAACTCAAAATAAAGTTCATTTTTTTGTTAAGTCAGTATGATTTTCACTAAGCGACATTTCCGTACTGCTGACAGTCTGTAATTGACCGTTTAGGGTATCCGGCCATAAAAAATGGTTACGCGGTTATGCTGATAACAGACTGAACAGTGCGCCTGGACATGTATTCTCTTAAATGCGCCTTAGAAGCGTTGTGGCAAGGGCAGTCTGCGGTCAGCACATTTTCTCCATGATGAGTCTGTAAATCGCACACCTGACGTAAGTTTCTATGTAATAGAAAAAAACGTAAAACTGGGTATGAACAGACTGCGCAGTATGTAAGTAAATTCAGTTCTTTCAGATCCAGTGTTTAATACGTTAAGCAATAACAGCATATTTTTGCTTTTTGCAAAAAGCATTTCCAAAAATTCTCCAAAGTTTACGTCTCCGCCACCATCTTCCCATCGCCTCCGTCCTCCTCCCCGCGGACCGGATACACCAAAGCCTGCGAAGGTCCGTTCCCGACCTCCCGGTCCGCCAGATAGATGTGATAGAGGGTCTGCTCGAGCGACTCGAGGGTACGCCGGCGGAGAGCGGCGGGCCTGAGGCTGCACTCCCAGATGACTATGGTGTGCCAGCCGAGACGGGCGAGAGCCTGGTAGTCGCGGCGGTCGCGCTCGCGGTTGCGCTCTATCTTCGTGCGCCAGAAGTCGATGTTGGTCTTGGGGAGGCGGAAGTAGCGGCAGCCTTCGTGGCCGTGCCAGAAGCAGCCGTTGACGAAGATGCAGGTGCGGTACTTGCGCAGGACGATGTCGGGGTGGCCGGGCAGGCGCGGATGGTTGAGCCGGTAGCGGAAGCCGCGGGAGTGCAGCCAGCGCCGGACGGTCATCTCGGGCTTGGTGTCAGCCGAACGGATGGCCGCCATGTTCTTATGCCGCTGCTGAGGGGACATCGTATCCATACAGCGCGAATTTAGTAAATTTTCGTAAATTTGAAGGACGAACCAAACAGTACTCCGGATGGCCAGACTCTCAACCCTCAGACCCGACCAGGGCATCCCCGCCTCCACCCTGCTGATGATGTCGGCAGTGGCGGGCCTGACCGTGGCCAACCTCTACTACAACCAGCCGCTGCTCGAGGACATCCGCACCGACTTAGCCTGCAGCGGCACCCTCGCCAACCTCATCACAGTGGTCACCCAGGCCGGTTACGCCCTCGGACTCCTGCTCATCGTCCCCATGGCCGACATGTGGTCCAGGCGCAGGATAGTGCTGACCATCATGAGCATAGCCGCCCTCATGTCGGCAGCCATAGCCGCCTCGCACAGCATCTGGACCGTACTGGCGGCCTCGCTCGGTCTCGGAGTATGCTCGGTCATCCCCCAGATATTCATCCCGATAGCCGGCCAGTTCTCGGAGCCGGAGCACAAGTCCCGCAACATGGGCTACGTCCTCTCGGGCCTGCTCACCGGCATCCTCGGTGCCCGGGTCATCAGCGGCTATGTAGGCCAATGGGCCGGATGGCGCACGATGTTCATAGCGGCAGCCGTCCTGATGCTGCTCTGCTTAGTCCTCACCCTGAGGATGCTGCCCCGTATGCCGGGTACTTTCAGCGGCACATACGGAAGCCTGATCAAAAGTGTCTGGAAAATATTCGCGACCCATCCCCGCATGCGTCTGTACGCCTTCCGCGGCGCCTGCACCTTCGGCAGCATGATGAGCATCTGGGCCTGCATGGCCTTTCACCTGGCCGGAGAGCCTTTCCATGCCGGCAGCCGCACCGTAGGCCTGCTCGGACTCTGCGGAGTGGTCGGCGCCATAGCGGCCAGCGGCATTGGCCGATACGTCCCGCGCCTCGGCATCAGACGGATGACCGCCATCGGAGCCATCCTCCAGCTCGCGGCCTGGACAGCAGCAGCCACCCTCGGCCACACCTACACAGGCATTATCGCCGCCATCATCCTCCTCGAGCTCGGCGCCCAGTTCATGCAGCTGAGCAACCAGAGCGGCTGCCTGCAGGCCGTTCCCGACGCCTCGAACCGGGCCAACACCATCTTCATGACCTCCCTCTTCCTCGGCGGCAGCCTCGCGACCCTGCTCTCGGGCATCGGCTGGCGGCTCGCAGGCTGGACCGGCGTCTGCATCACCGGAGTCATATTCTCCGCAACAGCCCTCAGTACGGTCTTCTGCAAAAATCAGACATTGCCCAGATGCACATAACGGATCCCGCACTCCCGTGCAATCTCCTCCGCCATCCGCAGAGTCCCTATCGGCGTAGGCGGCACCTCCCGCATCCTGTACTGCGGAAAGAACCTCGAAAAATGCAGCGGCGCCCCGGCAAATCCGTTGTCCACTAACCAGCGGCACATCTCCCGCAGCATCCCCGGCTCATCGTTGATCCCCGGAATCAGCAGATTGGTAATCTCGAGCCACACCCCCGCATCCCGCATCTTCTCCAGGGTTCTCAGCACCGGAGCCAGCGAGGCCCGGCTCACCTTCCGGTAGATATCCTCGGAAAATGACTTCAGATCGATATTCGCCGCATCGAGATACGGCAGCAGGTCATCCAGCGGCCCCTCATTGACATATCCGGCCGAAACCAGGATATTCAGCAGCCCCGCCTCCCGGCACGTCCGGGCACAGTCCACGGTGTACTCCATCCAGGTCAGCGGCTCGGTATAGGTATAAGCGACTATCCGGCAGGAGGTCCTCCGGGCCAGTTCCGGCAGCATCCCGGGAACAATGAAACTGCTCTCCACCTCCTCGGGGCGCACCTGGGAAATGCTCCAGTTCTGGCAGTTGCGGCAGGAAAGGTTGCAGCCTGCGGCAGCGAGCGACAGGCACATCTCCCCCGGATGAAAATGCAGCAGCGGCTTCTTCTCGACGGGGTCCACATGCAGGGCGCAGACCCGTCCGTAGGCCAGTGACACGAGCCTCCCGTCCCGGACCTCCCGGCTGCGGCAGAGCCCCCGGCGTCCCTCGGTCAGACGGCAGCGGTGCGGGCAGAGCGTACATGTCACGCTCCCGTCAGCCCCGGCTTCACAGTACCGGGCCTCCACCCCACCTAAGCAGTCACTGCTCATCGAACACCTCCGCCTGATAAACGTACAGGTCCGCATCCTTCCACCCGTTCCAGCCGATTCCGGCCTTGTCCCGGGCACAGTGCCCCAAGAACTCCTCCCTGGTCCAGCCGGTCTCGTCCGCCACCTGCGGCAGGAAGGTCCCGCTGCGGCCGTCCTTGACCATCAGCACCCCGTCCCGCCCGAGCACTATCTCATCCGGCGAGGATATCTGCCTCAACGGAGACAGTACCGATATCTCGATATGCACCTGTTCCAGTTCCTCCCTGGTCAGCGGCCTGAACCTGTCATCCTCAAATGCCGCTGCCCTGGCCATCTCCGCGACAGTCTTATACAGCGGTCTGACACCCACTATATTGCCTATACATCCGCGAAGCCGCCCATGCAGATGCAGGGTAACGAACGCCCCGCACTCCGCCTTGAGCGTCTGCGTCAGCTGAGTGTCGGACGGCAGCCAGTATTTACCCTCAAATGCCGTCTCAATACTCCGCCGGGCCGTCTCTAACAGCAACTCCCGTTCCTCGGCAGTCAGGGAGAATCCCCCCGAGGCCCCGGTATTCTTTTCCGCACCTTTCCTATACACCACTGAAAACGCATGATACCCAACCACTTCGCTCTTGTCCCCATAGACCGCCGCATCACCGGAATTACGGTAATCCAGATGCCTGATTTCCAGTTCTTCCCGTCCCTCCATCATCATCAGCAGAGCCGCAATGGGCAGCTGACCGCAGGCACTTGTCGCCAGATTCGGCACCTTCGCGCGGGCATTGTCCAGCAGAACATCTAAGAAGCGGTCCACCGACCCGGAAGCAATGGCCTCGCCCGTAGCCCCGTCCACCCTGCAGGCATCCTCGTAAGAAGGATAATGGGAAAAATCGCTGCTGATTACAAAGAGATTGTCCTCATTCATATAAGGTCCGAGCACCCGGGCAATCCTCCGCAGCCCCCCGCCGTCGACCGAGCCTATTATTATAGGTACAATGGGAGGAACCTCCCGCAGTCTCTCCTGCAGGAAGGGCAGCTGCACCTCTATGCAGTGCTCCCGCACATGCGCATTGTGGAAATCCCGGAAAATGGAATCCGCCCCGATGAGCTCGAAGCCCGCCTCCGTATCCACCCTCAACCGTCCCAGAGGAGTCTCATACCAGTCGCACTCCACATCCACGGAAGCGCCCCGGAAGGCCTCCCGATGACTGGGGCCGATGAGGAAGACACGCTCATACCTCTCCGTCGGGGCAATGGAGGCATACGCCTCCGCAGCCACCGCTCCCGAGAACACATAACCGGCATGCGGCACTATCACCGCCTGCACTCCGGCATCCGGACGGGATACGGCGGCATCTATAAATCCATCTACTACGGTCTTTAAAGTATCAGCATCAGCCGGATAGAACTGACCGGCGACAGCGGGAGAATGTATCTTAGCCATAATTATTGAAACTCTCCTCAAATATACGCAATTTCCCCATCGGATTTTCATTTTTAAAATCATATTTTTCTGCATCAGCACTGCCGGATGAGATTATCTGAAAGATGTTGCGTCCGTCACATTTACGATATTTTAAATTTTTTAAATTTTATATAATCCTCTGTCAGAGCAACTTTTGTACGAAAGTGGTTTTTTTATTCCGGGCGCTCCCTTTACTTTTGCTCCTCACTTAATCAACTAAAATATTCACAAAATGAGAAAAGCTATTTCTAAAATCGCCGCAGGGACCGCATGTATCGCTGCCCTGACCACCGCTCTGTCCTCATGTACACCGGACAGCTGCACCGCATGTATGGAAGAAGGTATGCCTTCTACCCTTGAACTCAACATCGTTTCCGGAGGAGTCAAAAGCACATCTGTCGAGACTCAGGAACAGGACAACCTCATCAACACCTTAGATGTATTTATCTTCCGCATGGGTGATTCCCAGACCCCAGGCTATGGGACATTGGACACTTATGCAAGACTTACCGGAGAGACACTGCTGAATCCTGTCATTTCCACTACCACCGGCCCTAAACTTATATGCGTCCTTGCCAATTCGGGAATCCAGTCATACGACGGAATCGCCGATATATCAGCGTTCAGGACACTGACTACAGCCCTGAAAGACGAAGCGCTCAGGGACTTCTGCATGTACGGTGAGATAGAAGAGGAATTAGGAGTCACCGCGGAAGTGTCCCTTACTGTATCCCGGTTCGTCGCGAGGATAGGTATCGAATCCATCAAGACTGACTTTGCCGGTTCTCCTTTTGAAGGCATGAGCCTCACCAACTGCAGAATCTATCTTGTAAACGCTCACGGTGACAAACTTATCTATAACGGCGGCCCCACTGCCATTCCTGTGATCATGAATCAGGGAGGAGCAGTCGAAGAGGATGTCAGCAGCACCTCGGCGCAGGCTCTGCTTTTGGACGAGATCAGCGGGGAAATCAATGATGCAGGATATACTGCACAGCATTTCTTCTACTGCTACTCCAATGAGACTGAGGACATCGAATCGTGCACCAAACTCGTATTCCAGGCAGACTTGGACGGAGTCACATATTACTATCCCATTCCTGTCAACCAGTCCGGTTACAGACTGCCGTCAGAAGAAAGCACCCACTCAGGAATCCGCCGCAACACAGCCTATTCATACGGAATCACAATCACTAAGCCGGGTTCCATCGACCCTGAGACACCTATCGAGCCGGGGACACTGGACCTCACTGTTAAAATTGCCGGTTGGGATGTAGTGCCTGCATACGATAAAGTATTCTAAATCCGCATGCAGCCATGGGACGATATCTAAAATATACTGTCCTGATGTTGCTTTGCGCTGCACAGTCCTGTATACTGGAAGACCGGGAGAACTGCCCGACCTACCTGTCTATAGACTTTTCCGACACGCCGGATGAGGTGGAGAGTATCTGCCTCATCCTGCGTCATGAGAGCGGATGGATGTTCCGGGATACTGTGCACGGAAGTGAATCAGGCTCTATCTACGAGATTCCGGTAAAAAAGGGTCTGATGACTGTAGCCGTTTTCGGCAATGTCAGACAGATGGAGTACAACGAAGGTTATTCTGTCACTACCGGAAACGAAGCCGACAGCCTGTACACATGTTTTTTCACTGCCGAATACACTGGTGAGCTGTCGAGCGACACCATTAGTGTCCGGAAAGACTTTATCGGACTTCATCTAAAAATTATGGGGCGGGAGAATACCGCCGGAAAAGTTTCAGTGGACGTTGAATCATCATCAGTCGGCTACGATCTGAACGGCAATGTCATCAGAGGCGCCTACAGACACACGCCTGAGCTCATAGAGTCTCCTGACAGTATTTCCGGCCATTACCAGTACGTCTCGCGCATCACGAGGCAGGGGGATGACTCCCTGCTGCTGAGGATTACTGTTCAGGAAGAAGGCAGAAAGGCGGAGGAGCTGTCTGTAAACCTGCACGAATATCTCTCAGGATTAGAGCTTGAAAGTGAGGATGATGGGTTGAGGGACCTGTACCTGACAGTGGACTTGTCCCGTTCCACAATGACTGTAAGTCCGATAGGATGGGAATATACTGATAAAATAGAAATTGAGATTTAACAACTATGGGATGGAAAATCATATTAAGCGTTATCTCATGTCTTATATTCGTTTCGTGCGAAAGGGACAGAGACCGGGATATGCCGGTAAAGACACCGGTAAAGCTGAAACTATACCTCGAGGAAAAGGCCGTAAGCCGGAATGCTCCTCAGGTCAACGAGACAGCCGTCACTGACCTCAACATATACCTGTTCAATGAAGAAGGAAAGCTGACGGACTACACCTACCTCGACAGCCCTGACACGGAAGTGCTGCTCGACATCATAACAGACAGAGACTATACCATATATGCCGTGGCCAATACAGGACGGCTGTCCGAAAAAGAAACAGTTTCTGACATAAAGGATATCGAGGGCCTGCACTGGGAAATAGAGAAAGCCGAGGATATAGTCAACAGTTACGGTGCGGTACCTATGTCCGGGAAAGTGAGCCGCAGACTGTCAGGCGACACCGACACTTTGTCCATCACTCTTACCAGACTGCTGTCCAAGTTCAGGCTCATCGTCGACATTTCCGGGCTCGATGCCGATATCAGTACATTCGATGTACGTAAAGTCAGTCTGAGGAACATTAACCGCAGGGTAGGATATTTTACTGAAAGCAGGGCAGTTGCTGCCGGAGACGTACTGAGCAGTGGAATCAGTGTTGAAGGAGATGATCTCGGAAGGCTGTTCTCGACAGGTGTCGACTTCTATCTCCCGGAGAATGCCCAGGGCGACCTGCTCTCAGGCAATACGGATGAAAAGACACACATCCCGCCTGAACAGTACAGAGGTCTGTGCTCATTTGTAGAGTTCGAAGTAATGTACAGAAACCCCGAGCACTACAGCGACTGCTTAGTCTTCCGCTACTACCTGCATGACGGCAGTCTTTTAGACAATTTCGATGTAGAGCGAAATACCATGTATACATGCAGAACCGTATTTACCGGCTCCGCAATAAACGAGAATAGCTGGAGAATCGATGCGACCGGCATGAAAGACATGGTCACCTCTGTATCAGTCTCCCCTGCATCCCGCACATTCACTAAAGAGGGAGAACAATTCAGATACACGGCATCAGTTCTCCCGCTTTCCGCCGAGAACCCGGACGTAGTCTGGAGCTCGGACAATACCGATGTGGCGACAGTGGCTCAGGACGGTACGGTAACAGCAGTAAGCGACGGCACGTGCACTATTACCGCCACAGCTGCGGACGGAAGCGGGAAAACCGGTAAAGCTGAAGCCGTAGTTGACATTTACAGAATGCCGGAATCCATATCCGTCACTCCTGAGAAGGTGCAGATGTATGTTGGAGAGACATTCGGGCTCAGGGCTGAGATTCTGCCCGCAAACACTACTGAAAAAAGAGTTTACTGGAAATCCAGTAACAACAGAGTCGCCACCGTCAATGAAGCGGGAAGAATAACCGCTGTAAGCAATGGCACTGCGGTAATTACTGCGGTCTCCGCTGTCAATTCCGTAGAAGACTTTGCAACTGTCACTGTAAGCGACAAGGTATTCCGGATAGAGGATCTTCCGGATATTATCTATCCAGGCTACAACTCTCCTGCCACCATAAAGTACACCGCTGAGCCGGAGTGCACTCCTGTCTTCACCTTATCTGTCATATCTGGGCGCAATGATGCCGCATCTGTCAAAGGGAATATTATCACGGCCAACTCTATTGCCAATTATAGCGGGCTGACCGGAATGTTCAGGCTGACTGGGACCGGAAACGGCATAACGGACACACGTACATTCCAGGTCAGCCAAGGACAGATAGCTATATATGGAGACTACGTCATGCTTCTCGGCGCACCTAAAAAATTCACCGTCAGTCATTCTGTTCCGTCCGATGTCAGCGTGACATGGTCCTCGTCCAACCCTTCCGTAGCCGATGTCTCGCAGGACGGTACCGTCACTCCCAAAAGCACAGGCTCCTGCCGTATACACGCGACATCTGTAACCGGAGCTTCAGCAGATATGTACGTATCAGTCAGTGAGCCATACTTTACAATCTCTGACATATCCCTGTACGAAGGCACTTCCGCTGATCTGAAAGACCATATCAACTCACCCAGCGGCGTAGAACTTGAATATCGGATTGTCAGTGGAAACAATGGAAATGTATCCCTGTCAGGCACTACCCTGCATGCTTTGAAACGGACTTCTGAAGAAATCTCCATTGAAGTGTCTGTCAAGGGTTTTCCTGACGTAAATAAAGTTGCGTCGGTCAATGTCCTCCCAGCAGTGTCCATAGCCCTGAAGGATAAGGACAGCAGAATCGTCAACACTTGCGGATATTCTGCTTCTATGAGAGACCTGAGCCTTCTGACGACAAGTCTTGACTTCGAGGTCACTAAAGATATCGGAGCCGAACACATCTGGGATATCCGGGACAGTGAGGGCAATGCCACCGATGACTTGAGCATCGGTTACGGCAATACCCTGACTGCTTCCTCTGAGGAGGCTATGGGTACCTACACCGTAAGGGCATGGGACGAAAGCAGGCAGTTCTGCTCGGAAACAGTGACGGTATATGTTTACCGGTATTTAGATTATGAAGTGGACCTCGAGTCTGTCAGCTATTACGAATATCTCGGCTCGGAGAGGTATGCAATAACCCTGAGGGCAAGATGGAGTACCGAATCCCTGCGCACGAACAGCAGCTACATGGATATCCTGTCCCAGCTGCGTCTGCTGACGTATCCGGAGTACGGCAGCAACTTTACCGGCATAGACACCTACAGGGGCTCAATATTCGCCGACTCCTACGAGACCCTTATCAAGAGAAGCGGCAACGGAGTTCTGCGCGACCTGATGACGATCAATGAACGCAGCTATATCAGAAACAGTGAGGAATACGATGCTGTCACTGTGGCCGGTAATGAAGGAGTATATCTTACTTTGGATTCACGGGAGTTTCCGGACGGCAGGGGGTATTTCTTCATCAAGGAAAGGGATGAAAGATTTTTCAACGAAGATGAATACAGAGATGAATATTAAGAGATTTTTTTATCTATATTTGGATGCAGTTTTTGATCCAAAATTTTAACCTTATGAGACAAAACATTTCTATACTCTTCGCTGCTGCAGGTATTGCAGCACTTTCGCTCTTCCCTATTTCTGCGGGAGCTTCCATACCTCAGGAAGATGATCCTATAGTTCAGAAAGTCATCAGCCTTGCCGCCGAGGACAACCAGACTATGGACCATCTCGATATAGTCACCAACCGCTTCGGAGGCCGCCCCATCGGCTCGGATGCCTACACCCACGCAGTGGACTGGGCGGTACACATGTTCGAGCAGTGGGGACTGGAGGTTCACAAGGAATACGCCGGTGAAGTATCGGTAGGCTTCAACCGCGGTCCCTGGTTCGGCCGTATGATTAACGGCAACGAGGCCCTCCACTTCACCACTCCTTCCTACACTGCCGGCACCAAGGGCCTGCAGAGAGGGCACGTAGTCCTCGAGCCCAAGACCAGAGCTGAATTCGAAAGGATGAAACAGACTATCAAAGGAGCATGGGTACTCATCGGAGGCACCAGCAAGGGATGGCCCATCGACTACACTGACAGAGGCGATGCAAAGAGAGCTGAGATTATAGCCCAGAACGACTCTATCTCGCAGCTCAATGCAGAGATACGTCAGTACAACAGCTCGATCTTCAACCAGAAAAGGAATCTTGACAAGCAGCTGCAGATAACAAAGTCTGCCAAGGAAGCTGCTAAAATCAAGGCCAAAATCGAGTCTCTCAAGGAGAAAGAGCTCATTCCTCTGATCGAGGAGCCCGCTCTCTTCTACCGCGAGATGATAGAAGCCGGTGCACTGGGTATCATTCAGTCAGCTCCTGTTCCCATCACCACCCTCTATGACAGGGCCAACATCGATGACGGATACATGACCTGGGAAAATCTTCCCACTCTGCCTGACATCAAGCTTGATTTCAGACAGTACGAGAAGATTAAGGAGATGGTGGAACTCCGTGAATATGTGGAGCTCGAGTTCGATATCCGCAACCATTTCTACATGGGTCCCGTTCCTTACCACAATGTAGTCGCTGTCCTGCGCGGCACTGAGTTCCCCGATGAATACGTCATCTGCGGAGGTCACCTCGACAGCTATGACGCCGCCACCGGAGGAGTAGACTGCGGTACCGGACTGGCTCCCACAATGGAAGCCGCAAGACTTCTGGCCGAGGCCGGAGCAAAACCCAAACGCTCCATCGTATTTGCCCTCTGGGCCGGCGAGGAGTTCGGACTGCTCGGTTCCAAGGCATGGGTAGAGCAGCATAAAGACCTGCTGCCCAATGTAGTAAACTACTTCAACCGCGACGGTGGTCCTACAGTTGCCAACAGCATGTCCGTACCTGAGGAGTGGTATGACGTTTTAGAGCCTATATGCGAGCCACTGAAAGACTTGGATTCCAGATTCCCCTTCACTCTCAGGGTCAATGACCGATATCCCATGGAGATTCCAGAGACTGCAGGCGGCTCCGACCATGCCTACTTCATGCTGAACGGTGTACCAGTCATCAGCTTCGGAACAGGCGACCCTCTCGGATACAACTTCAGCTACGGTGAGATCTGGCACACTGACCGCGACCTCTACACCAAGAGCATTCCCGAGTACATGGAGCACACCTCCATCGTAAACGCGATAGTCCTCTGGGGTATCGCCAACCTGCCCGAGAAACTGCCCGCAAGCGCTGTCTACATCCAGAAATAAAAGATAATTACCGATAATAGAAAGAGGTATGCCGTCCATCACGACATACCTCTTTTTTATGACTCATCCCGTCCGGGCAGCTTATTTCTGCCTCTGCCGCACGGCCTCGAACAGCATGAGGGATGCGGCCACCGACACGTTCAGGGAACCGATATCTCCGCGCATGGGGATTCTGGCCTGCACATCGCATAGAGCCAGCACCGACGATGAGATACCCTTGCCCTCGGAGCCCATCACGAATGCCGTGGGCCGGGTCATATCCACATCATAGATAAGGCCCTCGGCCTTCTCTGTAGCGGCTACTATCTGAAACCCCTTCTCTTTGAGGTAGTAGAGGGGTATGCGCAGATTCTTACACTTGGCCACGCCTATGCGGAGCAGAGCGCCGGCCGAGGCCTTGACACCGTCAGCATTGATGGCTGCTCCGCCCTTTGCAGGCAGGATAATACCGCCCGCACCCGCACATTCGGCACTGCGGGCTATTGCTCCCAGATTGCGCACGTCGCTCACTCCGTCGAGGAGGACAAAAACCGGGGCCGGGTCTTTCTGGAAGGCCCTCTCCACCATTTCCTCCATCGGCATATAGTCGATCTGCGGCAGATATGCCACGACTCCCTGATTTCTGCCTCCGCGAAAGCGGGCCAGCCGCTCGGCGGGTACGAACTGGAAGGGAATGCCGCGGCTGTCCAGCTCGGTGAGGAGCTGACGGAACTGCTGTCCTTCTAATCCTTGCTTCAGCAGCACTTTCTCAATCTGTCTGCCGGAAAGCACTGCCTCTAAGACGGGGTGCATCCCGTAGAGGTGGTATCCGGTATCCTTTTTCTCGGTATTTTCCATATTGTCTTGCATTTATTTTCAGTTACTCAGTTCTATCCACTCCTCCATCGTGCGGTCGAGGGTACGTTTCAGCTCTAAATACTCCCGTGTCAGCCTGTCGATGTCGGTATCTGCCGACGGCGCGGCCAGAACTTTCTCTAATTCTTTCATCTGAGCCTCAAGGTCGGCTATCTTCTTTTCGCAGCTCTCGATGCGCTTCTGCTTGCGGCGCTGCTCCTTCTGCTCATAGAAGGAGAGACTGGATGCCGTGCGCGGCTTGGCAGAGGCCTCTTCTACCGGAGCTTTTTCCTGCTTCTGCGGCTTCGGTTCCGGCTGAGAAGTACGTTCCAGGTCCTGCAGGGTCTCGATCCTGCGCTTCTCTATGAAGTCCTGCACTCCTCCCAGGTACTCCTTGACATGGCCGTCGCGGAACTCGTAGACCTTGTCTACCAGCCCGTCGAGGAAGTCCCTGTCGTGCGACACGATGACCAGTGTGCCGTCGTAGCGCTGGAGGGCCTGCTTGAGCACGTCCTTGGAGCGGATGTCCATGTGGTTGGTAGGCTCGTCGAGAGCCAGGAGGTTGTAGGGATGGAGGATGAGCTTGGCCATGGCCAGACGGGAGCGCTCCCCTCCGCTGAGCACGGCCACCTTCTTGTCGATGTCCTCTCCGCGGAAGAGGAAGGCACCGAGGATGTCCCGCAGCTTGGTACGGATATCGCCCACTGCCACCTTGTCGAGGGTGTCGTAGACCGTGTCGTTCCTGTCCAGTACGTCCTCCTGGTTCTGGGCGTAGTAACCTAAGGCGACATTGTACCCGAGGGAGGCCGAGCCAGCGATAGGCCGCAGCTCTCCGGTGATGTATTTCATCATGGTACTCTTTCCCTCGCCGTTGCGCCCGACGAAAGCCACCTTCTCCCCTCTTTCCACGGTCAGGTCGATGTCGGTGAACACCACCTTAGGACTGCCCGAGCCGTCGCGGGACGGATAGCCTCCGGTGAGGGCCTTGGCCTGGAAGACGATCTGGCCGGAGCGGGGGGCGGGCGGGAACTTGACGTGGAGGGCCGAATTGTCCTCGATGTCTATCTCTATGCGCTCGAGCTTGTCGAGCTGCTTGATGCGGGACTGCACCTGATTGCTCTTGGTGGGCTTGTAACGGAAGCGCTCGATGAACTCCTCGGTCTTCTCAATCATCCGCTGCTGGTTCTCGTAGGCGGCCCGCTGCTGCTCCATCCGCTCGCGGCGCAGCTCCACGTACTTGGAGTACGGCACCTTGTAGTCGTAGATGTGTCCTAAGACGATTTCCACCGTGCGGGTGGTCACCCTGTCTAAGAAACGGCGGTCATGGGAGATGAGCACCACCGAGCCGCGGTAGCCGAAGAGGTAGTCCTCGAGCCACTGGATGGACTCGATGTCGAGGTGGTTGGTGGGCTCGTCCAGCAGAAGCACATCGGGCTTGGTCAGCAGGACCTTGGCCAGCTCCACGCGCATGTTCCAGCCTTGCGAGAAGGTGCTGCGCTGCCGTCCGAGCTCGCTCTTCTTGAAGCCGAGGCCCACTAAGGTCTTCTCGGCCAGCACGGCGGGTGACTCGGACTGTACCATGGCTAACTTGTCGTTGAGCTCATTGAGTTCCTCTATCAGCCGATGGTAGGCAGCTGACTCGTAGTCGGTCCTCTCGCCTAACTCGCGGCTGATCTCCTCTACCCTCTCACCCATGGTGAAATGGTCGGCAAAGACGGACATGGCGGCCTCCATGACCGTGGTGTCCTTGGAGTAACTCATTATCTGGGGCAGATAGCCTACGGTCTGCTCCTTAGGCTTCATGATGGAGCCGGAAGTCGGACGCTCCACTCCGGCTATGAGCTTGAGTATCGTACTCTTGCCCGCACCGTTCTTGCCCACGAGGGCTATGTGCTCCCCGTCGCTGACGTGGAAGCTGATGTCGTCTAAGAGGGTGAAGCCTCCAAAGGCTACTGTGAGATTATTTATCGATATCATTTCTAACTTCTACTTCTTTCGGTTTGTCTTTACACATGGTTATGGATACCTCGTAGAGCAGGTACAGCGGCAGGGCGACCACTATCATCGTGAAGGCGTCGCCCGAAGGGGTTATGACTGCCGAGATGGCCAGGGCGGCCACTATCGCGTACTTGCGGAAACTCCTCAGCATCTGCCGGTTGATAATCCCTATCCGGGACAGCAGCAGGGCCAGGGCCGGCAGTTCGAAGACCACACCCATAATCAGGTTGAGCTTCAGGAACATCCCGATGTACGAGAGCAGCGATATCTGATTGGCCACCGACTCGCTCACCTGGTATGTTCCCAAAAAGCGGAGGGTCAGCGGGAAGACCACCACGTAGCCCACCCCTACGCCGATGTAGAACAGCAGGGAGGACAGCCCGAAAGCCGTCTGAGCCGCCCGCTTCTCCCGGTCATAAAGAGCCGGCCTCACGAAGAGCCACACCTGATAGATCAGAAACGGCAGGGCCACGATAACCGCTAACCAGAAGGAGATGCGCACGTGGGTGAAGAACTGGGCAGCTAAGTCGATATTGACTAACTCCACCCGGAAAGGCTCTAAAGCCCCGAGCCCGAGCAGTCCCAGCAGCCTGTCCATCCACCGGTAGACGAAGAAACCGTCCGTCAGCGGAGCCAGCACCACCCCGTCGAAAACCGTCTCCTTGCATAGGAAGAGCACGACCATCAGGACAATAAGCACAGCAAAGCTGCGGAAGATCACCTTTCGCAGCTCGTCTAAATGTTCCCAGAAGGTCATTTCTCCCGCCACGGCACCCATCTCCTACTTCTTCTCGGCGGAGCTGTCCTTTGCGGAGTCAGCGGAGTTTGCGGATGACGGTCCCTTCTTCGCGGAGGAATCCACATTCAGGTCCTCCTCAATGCCGTTGACCCCCTCCTTGAAGCTCTTGACCCCCTTGCCGAAGCTCTTCATCAGCTCGGGAATCTTCTTCGCCCCGAACAGCAGCAGGACGATGAGCAGCAGCACCAATATCTCGGTCAGTCCGACGGATCCTAAAAACAAAAGTGTAAGCATATCTTCTCGTTATTGTTTATTTTCTTTTGCAGCAGCCTGTTCCATGTCAGCCTTGCGGAATACTTCCAGCAGGGCGGCAGGGATGCGGGTCGGGCGGCGGTTGTCGCTGTGGATGAACCCGAGGACCACCGAGCCGTCGCATACTAAGTCGCCATTCTGGTTATAAATGTCCGTAAGCACCTCTATCCGCGCCATCGGTTCCTTCTCCACCCGGGAGACCACCCGGAGCACGTCTCCCATCCGAGCCGGTGTGTGATACTTCGCACTTACCGACACCACCGGCATCATGATTCCGTGCTTCTCCAGCTCCATAATCGGCAGCCCGACATCTATCAGGAACTGATGCCGGCCGCACTCAAAGTAGCGGATGTAGTTCGAGTGATGGACTATCCCCATCTGGTCGGTCTCGTAGTAACGGACCTCTATCTGTGTCTCCGACTGGATGAACATGGCTTTATCTGACTAAAATATTCAACCTCTGAGCGCCTCGAGGGTCTTGCGCAGTCCCTCTATCTTGGCGGTCGCATCCGAAAGTTTCTTCCTCTCGTTCTGCACCACAGCCTCAGGGGCGTTCTGCATGAACTTCTCATTGGACAGCTTGGCATTCACTCCCTTGAGGAATTTCTCCAGACGCTCGATCTCTGCCTCGGCCTTGGCTATCTCCTCCTGCACGTCGGTCTTGCCTGCCAGCGGGACGAACATCTCGACCGTCCCCACGAGGAAGGAAGCGCCTGCCTCCCTCTCACCGAAGTCCTCGACGTATGAAATCTCCCCGACATTGCCCATGCGGCGGACTATGCCGGTCATCTCCTCGGGGAATGCGCCCTTGATGCGCAGGTCTAAAGCCTCTTTCGGGGACAATCCCTTCTTCTGGCGGATGTTCCTCAGAGCCGCCACGGCCTCGGTAGCAAGGTCAAATGCGGCAATGAAGGCCTCGTCGTACTCTCCGCCCTCGGGCTGACGCTCCAGCATGATGGTAGCACCCTCGGGACGCTCGGCTAAGTTGTGCCAGAGCTCCTCGGTGATGAAGGGCATCACGGGATGCAGGAGTTTCAGCAGGGAATCGAAGAATCCTATGGTGGCATCGTAGGTCGCTCCGTCTATCGGAGCTCCGTAGGCGGGCTTCACTATCTCGAGGTACCATGCGCAGAAATCATCCCAGAAGAGCTTGTACAGGCACATCAGAGCATCCGAGATGCGGAACTTGGAGAAATGGTCGGCGACGACGGCTATCTCGCGGTTCAGCTTCTGTGTGAACCACCTGACGGCTAATGCGGCATGCTCGGGAGCCTCTATGGTGCGGTCCACGCTCCAGCCCTTGACTAAACGGTAGGCGTTCCATATCTTGTTGCAGAAATTACGGCCCTGCTCCACCTGGGACTCGTCGAAGAGGATGTCGTTGCCGGCAGCGGTGCAGAGCAGCATACCTATACGGACTCCGTCAGCGCCGTAGTCGTCTATCAGCTTAAGCGGATCGGGCGAGTTACCGAGGGTCTTGGACATCTTGCGGCCTAACTTGTCGCGGACGATACCGGTGAAGTACACGTTGCGGAAGGGCACCTTGTCCATGAACTCATTGCCGGCCATGACCATCCTGGCCACCCAGAAGAAGATGATGTCCGGGCCGGTCACTAAGTCATTGGTCGGATAATAGTAGGCTAAGTCGGCATTCGGGGCCTTCTCCGGGAAGCCGGGCTTGGCGGGATCGAACACCGAGATGGGCCAGAGCCACGAGGAGAACCAGGTGTCCAGTACGTCCTCGTCGCGCCTGAGATCAGCGGCAGTAACCGAGGGGTCGAGCTGCTGAGCGGCCTTCAGGGCCTCCTCGGGAGTCGCCTCGACCACGTAGCGGCCGTCGGGCAGATAGTATGCGGGTATCTGCTGTCCCCACCACAGCTGGCGGGAGATGCACCAGTCGCGGGTGTTCTCCATCCAGTGACGGTAGGTGTTGCGGTATTTGTCTGGAATGAGTTTAATCTCACCGTTCTCCACGCGGGCTAAGGCGGCCTTGGAGAGTTCCTCCATCTTGATGAACCACTGCATGGAGAGCTTGGGTTCGATGACTGCGTCCGTCCTCTCGGAATGCCCTATGGGCGAGAGGTAGTCCTCCTCCTTCTCGAGCTGTCCGGCCTCGGCGAGCATCTTGACAATCTTCTTGCGGGCCGTGAAGCGGTCCTCGCCGACGAGGATTACGGCCTTCTCGTTGAGCCTTCCGTGGTCGTCGATGATGTCGAGCACCGGAAGGTTGTGACGCAGGCCTATCTCGTAGTCGTTCACGTCGTGGGCCGGGGTCACCTTCAGGCAGCCGGTACCGAAGTCCATGGTCACATAGGAGTCCTCGATGATGGGTATCTCGCGGTTGATCAGAGGAATGAGTATCTTCTTGCCGCGCAGGTGGTGATACCTCGGGTCCTCGGGGTTGATGCAGACAGCGGCATCGGCCATAATGGTCTCGGGACGTGTCGTGGCGATGACAATGTAGTCGTCAGTGGCGTTGCCGGCTCCGTCGGAGACCTTGTAGCGCAGGTAGTAGAGCTTGGACTTGGTCTCCTTGTGGATCACCTCGTCGTCGCTCACGGCGGTCAGGGCCTGGGGATCCCAGTTGACCATCCTCACGCCGCGGTAGATATAGCCTTTCTTGTAGAAATATACGAATGTATTGATGACCGCCTCACTCAGGGCCGGGTCCATCGTGAACCTTGTGCGGTCCCAGTCGCAGGAGGCACCGAGCTTCTTGAGCTGCTCGAGGATGATGCCGCCGTGCTTCTCCTTCCACTCCCAGGCGTGTTTCATGAACTCCTCCCGGGTCAGGCTCGACTTGTCGATGCCCTGCTCCTTGAGCTTGGCAACCACCTTGGCCTCTGTGGCTATCGAAGCGTGGTCGGTACCGGGCACCCAGCAGGCGTTCTTGCCCTGCATACGGGCGCGGCGCACGAGCACGTCCTGTATAGTATTGTTGAGCATGTGGCCCATGTGCAGCACTCCTGTCACATTGGGGGGCGGAATGACCACGGTATACGGCTCCCGGCTGTCGGGTTCCGAATGGAAAAACTTGTTTTTCAACCAGTAAGAATACCACTTCTCCTCTACATCGGAGGGATTGTACTTCGCTGACAATTCCATATTTCTTTCAAATTAACCCGCAAATATAAGAAGATTTGTGTAGATTTGCGGGACGTTTCACAACATAATTTGACAAGATATGGACAATCAGCCCCAGAAGAAAGAACTCGGCATAGAAATCACCAAGGAGACAGCCGCCGGCAACTACTCCAACCTCGCTCTCATCACTCACTCCAACAGTGAATTCATATTTGACTTCGCCCGCGTCCTGCCCGGATATCCCAAAGCCCAGGTAGTAAGCCGCATCATCATGACTCCGGAACACGCCAAGAGACTGCTCCTCGCCCTCAGGGACAATATCGGCAAGTACGAGAGCCAGCACGGCGAGATCTCCCTCGGCACCCCGGGTATGCCCAAGAATACCATCCCATTCGGATTCAACCCCAACAACACCCCCGAGGCATAGCCGATGAAGCCCGAAACAGCTTTCATAGGCGCCGGCAACGTGGCCTTCCGCTTCGCTATAGCCATGCTGGAGAAGGGGTACAATATCAGTGCTGTCTACAGCCGTACCGCCAAAAGCCGCGACCGCCTGATCAAGGCCCTCAGGGCCAATGGATCGGGCACTCAGGCTGCGGAGAGCATACAGGACCTCCGGAAGGCATCCCTCATAGTCATCGCCGTCACGGACGACGCCATCCCTCAGGTAGTGGCGGACATCGCGGAGGCATTCTCCCCCTTCAGGGACAATCCTCTCCCGGCGGTGGTCCATACCTCCGGAGCCACCCCCCTCTCCGTCCTGCAGCCCCTCGCGGAGCTCGGCTGCCCCTGCGGAGTGATGTACCCCCTGATGACGCTCAACCGCAACAAAAACGTGGAGTTCCGCGATGTTCCCCTCCTCTTAGAGGCGACTACCGGAGAGCTGCGGACGGTTCTGGACGGGATTGCCGATGACTTAGGCGGAGAACACTATTTCTATTCTTCCGAAGAGAGGCTTAGGATGCATGTGGCCGCGGTATTCACCACCAATTTCGTAAACTACCTCCTCGGCTTAGCCTTCCCCATTGTCCAGCATGACCCCCCCCTGCTGATTCCCTCCACCATCGAGGCCGTGCGCAACGCATTCCTGCACACCCCCGCCTCCACCCTCACCGGCCCCGCCCGCAGAGGGGATATGGAGACGATACACAAGCATATAGAAGTCCTGCAGAAGATGGGGCTGACCGAACAGGAAGAGATATACCGCCTCCTGACCGACAAAATTCTGAAAAAATATCACCCTGAAGACAGATAAACCATGCCCAACTACAACTATAAAGTCAAGCTGCACGGCATCCGCGCCTTCGCCTTCGATGTGGACGGAGTGCTGACAGACGGCTCCATCATTTCCACACCAGACGGAGACCTGCTGAGGACCTTCGACTCCAAGGACGGATTTGCCCTGAGAATGTGCTCCATGAAAGGATATCCGGTGGCCATCATCACCGGCGGCGTGTCCCAGAGCATCGTACATCGTTTCAAAGGCCTGGGCGTCAAGGAAGAGGACATTTACCAGAAATCCCGGGACAAGGTGCCCGACTTTCTGGACTTCTGCTCCCGCCACGGCCTCAAGCCGGAGGAGGTGGCTTTCGCCGGGGATGACATGCCCGACATCCCGGTGCTGAGAATGGCCGGATTAGCCGTTGCACCCGCCGACGCCGTGCCCGAGGTCAAGGACGTGTGCGACTACGTATCCTTGCGTCCGGGCGGCAAGGCATTTGTACGGGACCTCATAGAACAGGTTCTGAAAGTCCACGAGGACTGGTATTTAGACACTGACGTATTTGCCAAAACCTTTTAAGTCACTGACAGTCATGCTGCTCCACGAAGCCCTCAAAGACCGCCGCATAGTACTCGGCTCGGCCTCTCCCCGCCGGAGGGAGCTCCTTGCCGGACTCGGCATAGAATTTACAGTAGAGGCCACACCCGGTGCGCCCGAAACCTATTCCCCTGACTTACAGCCGGACGAGATACCGTCGGCCCTGGCCGTTTCGAAATCCGAAGGATTCCACCGTCCCCTGAAGCCCGGCGAGATCCTCATCACCGCCGACACCGTCGTCATCTGCGGGGAGGACATCCTCGGCAAGCCCTCCGACCGCGACGCCGCCGCAAGGATGCTCCGCGAACTCTCCGGCCGCACCCACCGCGTCGTCACCGGAGTCTGCCTGCGCGACACTGAGCGGCGCCACGTATTCTCCTGCACCTCGGAAGTGGAGTTCAAGGCCCTGACCGACGAGGAGATATCCTATTACATCGACCGCTTCCGCCCATTCGACAAGGCCGGCAGCTACGGCATCCAGGAATGGATCGGCTACATAGGAATAACCTCCATACGCAGCTCCTACTTCAACATCGTGGGACTCCCCGTACAGAGGCTGTACACCGCACTGGGCGAATTTATCGGACTGTAATCATCTCCACGCTCTGCTGACGGACCCTGTCTAACGGGGAGACTGTGTACTTCACTTTGGCGAAGTCGATGGAGGTCAAGTCGATGCAGCGGATAGTGCTGTTCCAGCAGGTGCGCCAGTACATTTTCAGGCCTTTGGTATCGACCGCCGTCGTAAACTGGGTGGCACCGGGGATGTCGGTCGGGTCCTGGCCCTTCTGGCGCTCGACTCCGATAGGGATATCGAAATTGTTCAGAATCAGGAAGCAGGACATGACAGTCTCGGCTCCGGTCGGATACTGGGGAGCTGTGGCCTGATAGTAGGCGGCGCGGATGAAGCGCGATGGAGGTGTCACGTCGCCCGGAAGGCCGATCATGCCGGTACCGGCTCCGAAGCGGCGCACCTCGGGCCAGGCCGAGAAAGCGTTGCCGTCCGCCTCGCCGAAAGCTAAGTTGACGTAATTGTTCAGATTCTTCACGTGCCAGGGGAAATCGGGAGCGTTGGTCAGCACACCGATTTTGTTCTCATAGAAATTGGCCTTACCGTCGACGATTTCTATCACTATCTGCCGCCCGGACGGTTCCCCCACCCTCCAGTGCGAGGTCTGGGCCTCGGGGAAGAGCTTGGTCACGATGATCTCGTCGAAGTGGTCGATGACCTCCTGCACCGTGCTGAAGTTAGCTAATATCCAGCTGACCACCTGCATGTCGGGCACCGTACGGTCCACCTCCGTAGAGTCATACTGAGGATACTGCCCATAGCCGGGGAAGAAGAAAAGCCCTGCCGAAAGCCCCTTCTCGTTCAGCCCCTCGAGGACGAACTGGTCCTGACTCGCAGCCACCCCGACATAGCCGTACCTGCCGTTGAATATAAGCCCGGTACCGCCGGTAGAGGTCAGGGCCGTATGCCTGAACCCGCGCGGCACCACCACATAGCGGCTCTGCAGGTCGGATCCGCCCCACTCCGCCGTCCGCGCCAGCACATAGCTGCCGTCCTTGGCCATAAAGGATATGCCCGTACAGGCTGAAAGATCCGAAAACAATGCGCAGGTCAGCACCGCCGCTGCGGCCGCTGCCCGCCTGAGAATTACTGAGATGTTCATAAGCATTGGATTTTCTCCAAAGTTAAGGAAAATATCCTGACTTAGAACTGAAAACCTACACTTTTAAGAAATGAAGAATATATCTCAGCCTTTGCCTGCAACGGGAGAGGATAAGCCCTCGAAGAGGAGGGCATGCGGTAGAATGCCACCTCCCTGCCGCCCGGAGCGGTGAATGAGACGCTGCCGCCCACTTCCGGGACGTCCGTTCCGAGGATAGAGGCTATCTGCTCTGCGGACTTACCGCCTGTGGAGACTATTGCTGTACATGAGGGTATGCGGCCCAGAAGGGAGGTTATATCGGTGGGCTCGATGATTTTCAGGAAATTGTCGGAGGCATTGCCCTTGAGGCGCTTGACCATGTAGGCGGCATCGTACAGGGCTATTTCTTCCCTGCGGCAGAAATCCACGACCCTGTCATAGTCAAAACGCTTCTGCTCCGGCACTATAAAATGCGCCTTATCCCCATAGAAGAGCAGTCCCATAATCCGCCACATATCGTTCTGAAAATTAGGATAGAAAAAGTCCATGGACCATCTCGCCCGTGGAGGTGGGAAACTGCCCAGAAGCAGGACTCTTGCCCTTTCCGGGATAAAAGGTTCGAGAGGATGCGTCTCAAACAGGGAGAACTCCCTGCGCATCAGTTCAGGGTTCCGGAGCTTCTCCCGGAGGTCCTGAAGGCGGAGGGCGTTGGGTGAATCGGAGAACTGCAGGCGGAGATAGCCTCCATCACCGTATTTGTTCTGAAGATGACCGTAGCTTTTCTGAAATATCTCTTCGTCCGTATAGTCCGGATAATTGGCTATTGCATAGAGTATTGCCCTGGAAAATACCGTATCAAAGTCGATAACCTTGTCGGCTTCCGAGACGATGCGGCCATAGATGGAGCGGGGCCAGGACTTATTGGAGGAGCGGTGGTCCTCGACTGCCTCTTTCATGATCCGGATCTGCTCAGGAGTGAACCACTCCCGAAGCATAGAGTCTTCCTCCAGCATCCGCCCTGAGACTATGTGATGGAACTCACGTCCCTCGCACACACCGATATCATGGTAAGAGGCGATGACATAGACCATATCCTCGCTAAGAGGCAGTCCGTCCGGCCCTTGCATTCCACGGGACGAGAGCTTGGTATACAGTTCCATACTCTGTTTTATGACAGAAAGGATGTGAGTACGCGAGTGGGCCTTGTCATAGCTGTCGTAGCGCGGCAGAATGCTTCCTTCTACATATCTGCGGATATCTTCTCTTACCATATATACTCTACCTGCGGTGTCTGTGGTTCCGGTGTTCCCGGAAAGGAAACTGAAAGTTGTTGAGATTTACTGTAAGCTGTACGAGCTGCTGCCAGCCCCAGCCATAGCCGTCGCAGTGGTGGACCGAGGCCACTTTAAGACGGAGAAAATCCTTGAAATCATAATGATAGGAAATCTCCACACGGTCATACAGACCTGAGTCCGTGCTGTAGAAAAGAGATCCTGTATAGAGGTCGGAGCCGTATGTGACTCCGGAGGCACCGGCACGGTAATAAAAAGGCATCAGATTGTCTCCGGCATAGACTGTGTTGTGAATACCGAAACCGAAGTACTCAAATCCCACCTCGGCCTGGAATCCTCCCGGAACCGCATACCCCTCCTCACGGATTCTGTCATTCTGAAAGGTCTGTATCCAGCCTGCCCTGAGGCTCAGGCGCATCCTCTCGGGAAGGAAGGCGCTCAGGTCCGAGGACAAGTGGGGATACAGCCATACATTATCCACCACCCCGCTCACTGTTGCGCTTCCGGCATAATGCAGCATCTTGAAGGTGAGGGCGAAACTCAGCCACGGAGCCCCGGCCTCGCCATAGGCGTACACCTCGAAACGCTCCCTGGTATCCCGGTCGCAGCAGCCTACCCAGTCCACCACCCCTTCGAGCCTCCACCACTTCCGGGTATAGCTCAGCAGGGCCCCTCCGATATTGGTGTCAAAGAAGTAGCGGTCATCGTAGAATGCCGTGGGATAGTAGCCGGTAACACTGCTGCGCGGGAACGCCCCTGCATTGACCTTGAAGTACTCCCCGTCGTACTGATAGTACAGAAGAGCCTCCAAGGTCAGTTCAGGTGACGTCCTTCCGAAATATTTGGCCGCATCCACTCCTGCATACAGGGCATGGCCTTCTCCGAAACCGAGTCCGACCTTCGGGGAGAGCACCGCCCCGAAGATGGTGCCGGACGGCTCCGTATCTATGGAAGCATACTCCCTGTTGTCGAACCCGAACTTGAAGTCCACGTCCCACAGCAGCTGCTGGGCCAGCAGCGGACGGCTGCAGAAACCCAGGGACAGGAGGAGAACGGCGGCGGCAAATATTCCTTTACGCATAAACCGTTATTTATTGTCTATGATGTTCTCGTAGAAGAACTCGAATACCTTGCGGGTCACATAGTCGTCACCCAGGTTGTGGGTGTATCCGGGCAGGTAGAACTGCTCGAAGTCCTTGTCGGCCTTGATCAGTGCCTTCACCACCTGGAGGGTCGAGGCAGGGTCCACGTTGTCATCCAGCTCGCCGTTGATCAGCAGCAGGTCACCCTGAAGCCTCCAGGCATTGTCCACATTGGAGTTCTCTGAGTACCAGGGTCCGATGGGATATCCCATCCACTGCTCGTTCCACCATATCTTGTCCATACGGTTGTCATGGCAGCCGCAGAGGGCCACGCCGACCTTGTAGAACTCGGGATAGAACAGCAGGGCCGCGAGGGTGCTCTGACCGCCGGCCGAATAGCCGTACACTCCGACGTTGGAGATGTCCATGTGCCTGTACTTCTTGGCTGCGGCCTGCATCCAGAGGATACGGTCAGGATATCCGGAGTCGCGGAGATTGCGCCATGACACGTCCTGGAAGGACTTGCTGCGGTTGTCGGTGCCCATACCGTCGATGGTCACTACGATGAAGCCCATCTCCACGAGCTTCGAGAATCTAAGATAGGCGTAGAAATCCTTGAGCACGAAGGAGTCGTGGGGCCCGGCGTAGATGTACTCCACTACGGGGTATTTCTTCTTGGGATTGAAGTTGGAGGGACGGAAGATAGTGCCCCAGATGTCGGTCTCGCCGTCGCGTCCCTTGGCCACGAACACCTCTGGCATGGTCCAGCCGGTGGCTATGAGGGCGGATATGTCGGCCTTCTGCAGCTCCATCAGGGTATTGCCCTCGATATCGCGGAGCAATGACACTGGAGCCATGTCAGGTTTGGAATACACATCGGTGAAGAGGGTGCGGTCAGCATTGAATGTAACGATATGGTTGGCCTCCTCGGGAGTCAGGTCGGTAATCTCCAGCGAACCGAGGTCGAGCCTCAGCAGATGCTTGTTGTAGGGGTCCTCTCCGGCCGGCTTGCCGCCTTTCTCGTCTATCGCGTTCATGCCGTTGGCAGCGAAGAGCACATAGCCCTTCTCCTCGTTCACATCGTAGATCTCGCGGACATTCCATGCACCGGGAGTAAGCAGGGTCATCTCTCCGGTGGTGCCGTCGATGCGGTACAGATGCCTCCAGTCGTCGCGCTCGGAGATCCAGAGGATGTCGCCGCAGTCCATGTAGTAGCGGTAGAGGTCGTTGTAATAGACGAAGGTATTGGTCTTCTCCTCGGCTATGTTGCGGCAGGAGCCGTCAGCGGCGTCCACAGCCACGAGCTGATAGAGCTGGTGGCCGCGCTGGTTGTACTCAAATGTGAAATACTTGGAGTCTCCGCTCCACTGGCCGAAGCTCAGATAGTACTGGTTGGCGTAGGGAGCCGCGTCGATGGTCACCTTCTCTCCGGAAGCCAAGTCGAAGAGAGCTGGTGCGGCCTGGGGCAGGCGGTCACCGGGCTTGGCGTAGTCTATCCAGCGGAGCTTGGGCTGAATCTGGTCCTCGGGAGCGGACTCGCGGAGGGGTATCTGCCTCTCCTTGACGTACTCTCTCTGGATGGAAGCCACCTTCTTCGAGTCAGGGGACCAATAGAGTTCGGCATAGTAGTTCTGCTCCGTGCCGTCAAAGCTCAGCTGACGCTCGTTGCCGCGGGCAGGGGCTCCGGAGGGCGTGTAGGAGGCCTCAGGCGCTGAGAGTTCCTTGACCCACACGTTGTTGTCTCTGAGGAATGCGATGTAACGGCCGTCAGGGGATGTCACCGAGTCGGGCCGCTCCCACCAGTTGCGGCGCTCCCTTGCGGGAATCTTTGCAAGGTATTCCTCATAATCCGCGGAAGTAATCTCAGTCTTGGACTTATCGGAGGCACTGACTAAGAAATAATGCAGGCCGTCAGCACTGCGGGTCTGATACACAAATTCCTCCGCTCCGGTCCACTGGGGAGTTACAGCTCCGTCATAGACGAGGTCGCGGATATTGGGCAGAGAGTCCAGCCCGGCATACTTCTCCCGGAATCCGTCCGGGGATGAAGATGAAAGGGCGAGTGAGATGAAAAGAGTAGATAGTAGATGCATATTGGTAAATTTTAAGGAACGATTTCTGCTTCAAGCAATATCCACACTGTGTAGTCATCTGTAGTGCGGTTTTTGAATACCTGACGGTCCACCTCAGTCACATCGAATACAGGTACTGCGACACTCTCTGTAATCCGCACCGTACCGTCCGCGCCTGTCTCTGACAGAGTATCCGCGGGAGATATCTTCCCTGCAAGAACGGTCATGGCATTGATACGGGCTATCTCCGTAGCCATATGGACATCAGGAGAGGTCCCGGAGCCCTCGGCTCGGACCATATTCTGTTTCAGTTCCGGAAGCTCTTCTTCGACAAAAGGAGAGTTAGTACCGTCCTGCCTTCGGTTGCCTGCACACGATACCGCCAGTATCAGAAGCAGTCCGGAAAAGAGCATTGGGCTGATGTATTTTGCTGCTTTCATATTCTATTCCTCCGTTTTTTCCTGGATTTCATCAGTCCCCTCTTCTTCCGAACCTTCAAGCAGAACTGAGTGGAATGAGCCTTTTACCTGAATGCCTTTCTTCCCGAGCCTGCGGGCAGTAACTACCACTGAGTTCCTCGGCCCGGACAGAACTTTACGGGCGTCTTCGAACTTGGCTGAGGCCTTTGTCAGCACCCCTCCCACCTCATTGAATGTGTTTGCGAAACGGGTCACTCTCTCAAGAAGCTCTCCGGCCAGAGACATGACCTCCTCGGTGTTCTTCTGCTGACGGACCCTCACCCAGGTATTCTCGATAATCTTGAGCATGGCGAATAGGTTGGACTCGCCCGCAATGATGATGCCGCTGTCGAAGGCATGGTGCCACCTCTCGCGGAAATTCTGATAGTAGAGCTGGAAGGCACCCTCGTTGGGCACGAACATCACCACGTAGTCGAGTGAGTCGCGTCCGGTGGAGCGGATGTAACGGCTGTAGCTCTTGGCCGAGAGTTCCTTGACATGGGCATCCACACTCTTTCCGTGGGCTGTGAGCGCCATGCCGCGGGCTGTCTCGTCTGAGGCGTTGACATACGCGATGTATCCCTCAAGGGATACTTTTGAGTCAATCACCACTGCCTTGTTCTCAGGCAGGTACAGCACTACGTCCGGTATGAGCCGGCGCCCTCCGTCCTCACTGAGCACTGTATTGCCGTCCACGTCCCGGATGGTCTCCTGCTTGACATAATCCTCACCTTCCCTCAGGCCCATGCCCTCGAGGAGGTTGAGCAGGACGACCTCGCCCCAGTTGCCCACAGCCTTGTTGTTGGAACGGAGGGCTGTGGCCAGATTGTCCGCCTGCCTGCCCACCGCCGCCGTCTGCTCCATCATGGAGCGAATCTGCTGCTCGAGGGTGGCGGTATTCTTCAGGGATTTCTCCTTGGAGTCCTCCACGGCGCGGCGGAACTCCTCCATCTTCTTGCCCAGGGGGTCGAGGATATTCTTGATCTGCTCTGAATTGGCGGCCGACAGGTCTCCGGATTTCTCCTTTAGAATCGATGAGGCTGACTCCTTGAAGGTCAACACCATCTTCTGGAGTTTCTCGTCATACTCGCGGCGCATGGCCTCTGCCTCCGCCTTGCGGGCCTCCTTCTGCTCTTCTAAGCTCTTCTCCAGCATTTCAGCCCTGGCCTGAGCCACTTTCAGGTCTGCCCCGGCGACATTCAGCTGTTCCTGGAGAGCCTGAGACTCCTTCCTGGCCTGAGCTGCTTCCTTGCTGCGGGCAGAGGCCTGGATAATCCAGACCCCCGCCGCTCCTATTAACAGTCCTATGACCGCTGACAGAACCCAGAGCATACCTTTCCTATTGGTTTAGAAACTGCTCTTGAGTCCGGTAGCGCGGTTGAATACCGGCAGCTCCGGTGTAGAGTCCTTGTCCTTGATATAGTAGCCGTTGCGCTCGAACTGCACGGCGATGCCCGAAGCGTCCTCTAAAAGGCCGGGTTCGGCGAGAGCGTCCACCTCCTTCAGAGAGTCGGGGTTCAGATATGCCTTGTAGTCCTTGCCCTCGGGGATGCCGCTCATGTCGGCCTCGGTGAAGAGCCGGTCGTAAAGTCTCAGGCGGACCTTCTCGCACTGAGTGGCGTTGACCCAGTGAATCGTGCCCTTGACGGAACGCCAGATGCCGCTGCCGGGTTTGGTAGTCGGATCGTAGGTGCAGCGGATCTCTGTGATGTTGCCATCGGCGTCCTTTACCACCTCCTCGCACTTGACGATGTAGGAGTATTTCAGGCGCACTTCTCCGCCCGGACGCAGACGGAAGAACTTCTTGGGAGGCTCCTCCATGAAGTCGGCCCGCTCGATGTAGAGCTCGCGGCCGAAGAGGATGGTCCTCTGTCCAGCCTCGGGGTCCTCGGGATTCTTAGGTGCGGTGCAGTATTCGGTGCGGCCGGTCTCGACCTCGGTGGCCGCGCTGCATTCACCGTCGTTCCAGTTGGTGATAACTAACTTGACGGGGTCTGTGACCACCATGTAGCGGTTGGAGCGTTTGTTCAGGTCCTCGCGCAGGCACCACTCCAAGAGCGAAAGGTCGATGAGGTTGTCCCTCTTGGCCACTCCCACCTTCTCGGCGAAGTTACGGATGCTCTCAGGCGTGTAGCCCCTGCGGCGGATACCGCAGATGGTCGGCATGCGGGGGTCATCCCAGCCGCTGACAAAGCCGTTGCGCACCAGTTCCAGGAGCTTGCGCTTGCTCATGACAGTGTAGGTGAGGTTCAGACGGGCAAACTCGTACTGATGCGAGGGGAAGATGCCTAACTGCTCGATGAACCAGTCGTAGAGCGGACGGTGTACGTCGAACTCTAAGGTGCATATCGAGTGGGTGATGTGCTCTATCGAGTCGCACTGGCCGTGGGCGTAGTCGTACATCGGGTAGATGCACCATTTGTCCCCTGTGCGGTGGTGCGAGGCGTGGATGATGCGGTACATCAGGGGGTCGCGGAACATCATGTTCGGGTGGGCCATGTCGATCTTGGCCCTGAGCACCTTGCTGCCGTCGGGGAACTCCCCGTTCTTCATCCGCTCGAACAGATCTAAGTTCTCCTCCACGCTGCGGTTCCTCCAGGGGCTGTCCACACCTGGCTGCTGGACGGTGCCTCTGTTCTGGCGTATCTCCTCCTGAGTCTGGTCGTCCACGTATGCTAAGCCCTTCTTGATGAGCACCACCGCCCAGTCATAGAGCTGCTGGAAATAGTCGGAGGCATAGTACTCCCCCGCCCAGTTGAAGCCCAGCCACCTGATGTCCTCCTTGATGGAGTCCACGTACTCGGTGTCCTCCTTCACGGGGTTGGTGTCGTCGAAGCGGAGATTGGTCCTGCCGCCATACTTCTGGGCCAGGCCGAAATTGAGGCAGATGCTCTTGGCATGGCCGATATGCAGATAACCGTTCGGCTCCGGCGGGAAACGGGTCATTACCGACTCCACCCTGCCGCTCGTCAGGTCATTCTCAATAATCTCTTCGAGGAAATTTTTCTGCACGGTCTCTTCCGCCGCGCTCTGCTGCTGTCTGTTTACGTCTTCCATCGGACTTAAATTTTTACCAAGCGACAAAGATACAAAAAGCCCCGGATATTCGCGACATCCGGGGCTATAAATTCTATTGTGGAAAAACTATCTTACGGGGTCAGCGGGCACTCCGGGCAGGGGCTTCCAGTTCTGGAGCTCCTGGAGGAGAACTTCGACGGCCTTGTTGAGCTGGGCGTCGTTGCCGAGATAGTCCTCGAAGGGATTGAGGTCGCACTCGATGTCGGGATCCACGCCGTGGTTCTCGATAATCCAGTCACCGTCTGTGGAGTACGAGGTGAAGAACGGGGTGCGGACATCCTGGCCGTCGAGATAGGGTCTCGAGCCGGAGATGCCGACGATACCGCCCCAGGTCCTCATACCGATGAGCTTGCCGATGCCGAGCTCACGGAATCCGTAGGGGAAGAGGTCACCGTCCGAAGAGGAATACTTGTCGATCAGGCAGACCTTCGGGCCGTAGTGGGTGGACTCGGGGATGGTTCCGGGACGCTCACTGCCGTTGCGGGACATGTTCATGCGGTACACCTCTCTCTGCAGGCGCTCGAGGATCATCGGTGAGACGTTTCCGCCGCCGTTCATACGGTCGTCGATGATCAGGGCCTCCTTATCTAACTGGGAGTAGAACAGACGGGTGAACTCGTCCAATCCGGCCACGCTCATGTCGGGGATGTGGATGTAGCCTACACGGCCTCCGGAGAGTTCCTCGACCTTGCGGATGTTGTTCTGTACCCAGTCGTAGTAGGCCAGCTGGGTCTCGTCGGAGATGGGATCCACGTAGATGGTGCGGGCACCGTTCTCAGATGCAGTGCTGTTGACTAACAGGGCCGTGGTCACGCCCACGCGGCCTACAAGGGCCTCGTAGATAGTTCCGAGCTCGGATGCGGGGATACCGTTGACGGCGAGGATGTAGTCACCCTCGTGCACGTTCAGGCCTGGCTCTCCTAAAGGCGAGCGGCGGGCACTGCCCCAGGTCACGCTCTCGAATATCTTGTTGATGCGGAAATATCCGGTCTCATCTTTGGCGATGCGGGCTCCGAGCAGACCGATGGGCAGCTTCTCTGCGGCAGGGGTCTCGCCGGTGGTCACATAGCAGTGGCCGGTAGCCAGCTCGGATATCATCTCGCCGATCAGATAGGTCAGGTCCTGACGGTACTGCACGTAGGGCAGCAGGGCGGCATATTTGTCGTGGATGGCGTCCCAGTCGCGGCCGACCATGTTCTGTACGTAGAAATAGTCGCGGTATACTCTCCAGGTCTCGTCGTAGATCTGCTTCCACTCCTTGTGGTAGTCCACGGTCAGACGGATATCGCTCATGGGCACAGGTTTGTCGAGCCTGTATCCAGAGGTTGAGACTACATAATACTTGCCTTTGTCCGAAACAAGAGCACGGCTATGGTCGGGAGTCAGGGCCAGCACTCCGTATTTGGTCACATCTGTGGTCTTGAGATCGCTCAGTGACAGTTTCTTGATTCCCTCGGACGAGCGGTAATACAAAGCTCCGTCCCATGCTGCCAAAGGACGCGCGTATCCGCCTTCCACAGGCAGAGCTACCGCCCTTTCTACGATACCGTCGAAGTCCACTTTCACAGGCTCAGCGGCAGGAGCCTCTTTGGCTGCGCCTTTCTTACCCTTTTTGGCGGGAGCGGGCTGTTCTTCGGCAGCAGGAGCTGCGGGAACATACTCATCTCCTTTTATCACTGTAGGATCAGGAACATCCTTAGTCAGCGGCAGTGCAAAAAGATAGCTTCCGAGGGAATAGGCGGCATTCCATTCTACCGAGGAATAGATGGCGCGGAGTTCCCTGGCGGATGTATAGAAAAGGTACTTGCCGTCTTCGGAGAACAGAGGTGAGGAAGAGTTATACCAGGATGAGGTAACGGGAGTGCTCTCACCTGTGGCAAGGTTCATCAGATAGATGACCGATGCTCCGGACTCAGTGCCGGTACCGTAAGCGAGCCAGCTGCCGTCATGCGAGAAGGCTATGCCGCGGACCCCGCCCCAGCGGCCCTCAAAGACGGTCTTCACTTCCTTGGTTGCAATATCCACGGAAAGAAGCTGCTTCTTTTCTGTGGTAAAATACAGTTTCTTTGAGTCGGGGGCCCAGGTCAGGGACGAGGGATATCCGTTCTCGAAGGATGTCAGGCAGACCTTGCCACGAGGATCATCATATGGCATAATGTACACCTGATACTCACCGCTTTCATCGGAGAACCATGCAATCCATTTTCCATCGGGAGACCATACGGCGTCACGGTCGTGAGCTCCTGGCGTACGGGTGAAATTGTACACTGCACCCTCTGCGGCAGGCACAGAGAATACATCGCCTCTGAAAGTAGTCAGCACACGGCTGCCGTCAGGTGAGAGGGAGAAGGATGATCGGCTGCGTGAGCCTTCCCATGTCTTGATCTCATCACGGGCGAGGATACCCTCGTCATTGAGGTATATGGTCACCTTTGAGCAGCTGCCGTCCTTTACGGAATACTTGTAGATGTATCCGCCGTTCTCGAACACGATCCAGTCCTGGGAGAAAGAGGGGAACTTGCAGTCGTACTCTGTGAAGTCGGTAACTTTCTTAGTCTGCTTGGTGGCTGTGTCATAGCAGAAGAGGTTCATGATCTGGTCACGGTCTGACAGGAAATAGATCTTGTCCCCTATCCACATCGGGAAGATATCCTGAGCATCGTTGTCGGTGATATTCTCGAGTTCTGTGGTGCCCACGGTGTTGATCCAGATGTCATCGGCCTGACCTCCACGGTAATATTTCCAAGTGCGGAACTCACGGTACATGCGGTTCAGGGCCAGCTTGGAACCGTCGGGTGAATAGGAGCAGAAGCTGCCCTCTGTAGTGGGAATCTGCACAGGCTCTCCGCCCTCTGCAGGTACTGTAAAGAGCAGTCCGCGGAGAGAAGAAAAAGCATACCAGCGGGTACGGAAGATTATACTCTTACCGTCAGGTGTCCAGCCCATTACGATGTTGTTGGGACCCACGCGGTCACCGATATCGTCACGGCCTACTGTGGCGGTATAGGTAAGTCTCTTAGGCACACCGCCCTGCGCGGGCATGGTGTAGACTTCTGTATTACCGTCATACTGGGCGGTGAAGGCTATGGTCTTACCGTCCGGTGAAAATCTGGAGAAGATCTCGTAACCCACATCCGAGGTAAGCCTTACGGCTGTACCGCCGTCTATGGAAACGGTGTAGAGATCACCTGCATAGGTGAACGCTATCTGATCCCCTCCCACGGACGGGAAGCGGAGCAGACGGGCCTCCTCGGCGTCGGCAAAAGCCAGGACGGGAAAGACGGCCAGCATTGCAGTGATTATAAAACGTCTCATAGGATTGAAATAGTTAGAGTGGTTAGTTATAGTATGTTGAGTACTTGCTCTTTGATTTTTTCCAGTTCGTCTTTCATGCGCACAACACATTTCTGCATCCCGGCATGATTGGATTTGGAGCCAAGGGTATTGATCTCGCGTCCCATCTCCTGCGCGATGAATCCGAGCTTCTTACCAGGACACTCCTCAGTCTCCATCGTATCACGGAAGTAACGGCAATGCTGCCTGAGACGGACCTTCTCCTCATTGATATCCAGTTTCTCTAAGTAGAATATCATCTCCTGCTCGAAGCGGTCGTGGTCCGGAACCAAGGACAGTTCCTCCATCCTGGAGACTATCCTCTGGCGGACAGCCGGCACCCTCTCAGCCTCGAAGACCTCAGCCTCGGCGAGAATGGCCTCGATATTATCCACCTTGGTCAGCAGATCCGCCTTAAGCACCGCCCCCTCGCGGGTCCTGAAAGCGATAAGCGCATCTACGGCTTCGTACAGGGCTCCCGTGATGGCCTCCACATCCTCTTCTGTCAGCTCATCCTTATCGACCGCCACCACATCGGGAAGGCGGAGCACCGAAGACATGAGGACAGCGGACATGACGTTTCCGTACGGATCCAGCAAATTCAGAGAACCGGCTATGTCGGACAGCTGCCGGAAATAGTCCCTGAACAGGTCCGGGTCTATCCTGCGGGCCTCCGAGCCGGAGACGGTCTCAGATGTCAGGAATAC
>CALUPK010000021.1 GCA_944322575.1 uncultured Bacteroidales bacterium
GCGTCCATCGACCCCTTCGCCTACACCTACAACTACACGATGATCAGGCCTCAGGACGGACTCGCAGGACTGGCTGCCGACAGCCACAACTACAGCGCCTTCGCGGCACCGACCATCAGAATCGGTTTCTGCTTCTAAGCGGCACTGAACTATACGCATGACAAGGGCGGCCCTGAATTATCGGGACCGCCCTTTTTATATCATCAGATGATTCTCCAGCCGCGCAGTTCCCTGCTCAGAACCGCCTCTTGCCCGCCGAGCAGGGAGTCGAGCAGGGCGTGGAACTGCGGCCCGTGGTCGGGGTGGCGCAGGTGGCAGAGCTCATGCAGTATGACATAGTCCTGCAGGTGCTCCGGAAGGAGGATGAGGCGCATGTTGAGGTTGATATTGCCCCGGGTGGAGCACGAGCCCCAGTTGGATACGTTGTTCTTTATGGCGATCCTGCCGTAGGAGAATCCGTACTGCGATGCTGCTGAGCGGAGCTTGGGGACGAGGATGGCCCTTGCACGCTCCCGCATCCGCTCAAGCTCCGCCGGGTCGTCCGGAACAGAGGCGGTCTTGCCGTCCTGCACGGCCATGCGTTGCCGGAGCTCCTGACGCCGCAGCGCTTCCTCCACCCATTGCCGCTTAGACATGAGAAAGCTGATGCCGGCGGACCAGGGCATGATCCGGGGCAAGGTTACCGTCACTCCGCGTCTTGGCGACACGCTGATGCGCAGCCGGAGTGCCCCTGCCTTTTTGGTCATGCGGACATTTCCTATTCCCGGAACAGAGATGAGTTTCTGTAAGTTCGTATGGGGCATTGATTTGAATTTGATAGAAAATTTGCAGGCAAAAGTAGCGAAATTTGATTTTAATTACATATCTTTGCATCCCCGATTTCGGGGAGAATACAGATTTTTACTAATTTTAAACACTAAAGGTTTATGGCAGAGTATCTTGCAGCAGACAAGAAGCAGGAGATTTTCGCTAAATACGGGAAGTCTAATACGGACACCGGCTCGGCTGAGAGTCAGATTGCTCTATTTTCCTACCGTATCGCTCATCTGACAGAACACCTTCGCAACAACAAGAAGGACTTCGGCACCCAGCGTGCCCTGCTCCGTCTTGTAGGTAAGAGGCGCCGCCTCCTCGACTACCTGAAGGCCAAAGATATTGAGAGATACAGGGAGATCGTCAAAGCACTCAACTTACGTAAGTAACGCTTTGGCATCGTAAGAGAAACGGGGTTGTCAAGACAGACTGGGCAGCCCCTTTTTCTTAAATGCCTACGGCAGGCTCTCATAATGGCAGACACAATTAGAAGGAATATATGAATATAGTTAAGAAAACCATCACAATGGGTGATGGAACGATCGTAGAGATCGAGACCGGTAAACTTGCCAAGCAGGCGGCCGGTTCGGTAGTCGTAAAGGTCGGCGGTACCATGCTGCTGGCCACAGTCACATGTGCAAAGGACGCCAAGGAGGATGTGGACTTCATGCCTCTGTCGGTGGAGTACAAGGAAAAATATGCTGCTGCGGGCCGCTATCCCGGAGGATTCCTCAAGAGGGAGGGCCGCGCTTCGGATTCAGAGATCTTAGTTGCAAGGCTCGTGGACAGGGCCCTGCGTCCCCTCTTCCCCGATGATTTCCATGCAGAGGTATTCGTAAATGTGCTTCTGATCTCCGCTGACAAGCAGAACATGCCTGATTCCTATGCGGGTCTGGCTGCATCCGCTGCTTTGGCAGTGAGCGATATTCCCTGGCACGGTCCCATCTCGGAGGTAAGGGTTGCCCGTATCGGCGGCAAGTTTGTGATCAATCCTACTTTCGATATAGTAAAGGATGCTGATATCGACTTGATAGTCGCCGCCACCGAGGAGAACATCATGATGGTGGAGGGCGAGATGAACGAGGTGAGCGAGGCCGAGATGCTCGAGGCCATCAAGTGCGCCCACGAGGCCATCAAGGGCCAGTGCCGTGCTCAGAAGGAGTTGATGGAGGAGGTAGGCAAGGTGGAGAAGAAGGCCTACTGCCACGAGGTCAATGACGAGGACCTGCGCAAGGCCGTTCACGACTACTGCTATGACAAGTGCTACGCCATTGCCAAGAGCGGTCTGGCCAAGCATGAGCGCGAGGATGCATTCGACGCTCTCAAGGAAGAATTCATGGAGACCATCCCCGAAGAGGAGAGAGAGGAGAAGGCCATGATGGTAAGCAGATATTACGGCGCTGTGGAGAAAGAGGCCATGCGCCGCATGATCATAGACGAGGGTGTGCGTCTTGACGGACGCAGCACTACTCAGATCCGTCCGATCTGGTGCGAGGTGGGCTATCTGCCCGGTGCGCACGGCTCGGCCATCTTCACCCGCGGCGAGACCCAGTCCCTGTCGACTGTGACCCTCGGTACCAAGATGGACATGAAGGAGCTGGACGAGGTGCTGGTTCAGGATACCCAGCAGTTCGTGCTGCACTACAACTTCCCTCCCTTCGCCACCGGTGAGGCCAAGCCCCAGAGAGGTGTGGGCCGCAGGGAGATCGGTCACGGCAACCTGGCATGGAGGGCCCTCAAGCCCGTAGTACCCGTGGGCGAGGAGAATCCCTACGCTGTCCGCGTGGTGTCCGATATCCTCGAGTCCAACGGCTCTTCTTCCATGGCTACAGTCTGCGCCGGTACCTTAGCCCTGATGGACTGCGGCGTGAAGATCAAGAAGCCCGTAGCCGGTATCGCCATGGGTCTGATCTCCGATGAGAAGACAGGCAAGTTCGTGGTGCTCTCCGATATCCTCGGCGATGAGGACCACCTCGGAGACATGGACTTCAAGGTGACCGGAACCAAGGACGGCATCACCGCCACGCAGATGGACATCAAGGTGGACGGACTGCCCTACGAGGTTCTCGAGCAGGCTTTAGCTCAGGCCAAGGAAGGCCGTGCCCACATCATGGGCGAGATGCTCAAGACCATCTCCGAGCCCCGCGCCGACTACCGTCCCAACGTTCCCCGTATCGTGCAGATCACCATACCTTCCGAGTTCATCGGAGCCGTTATCGGCACCGGCGGCAAGGTTATCCAGGAGATACAGAAGACTACCGGCACCACCATCACCATCACAGAGGAGGGTGACAAGGGCATCATCGATATCTTTGGTGAGAACAAGGAGTCCATGGACGCCGCTCTGGCCCGTATCAAGGCCATCACCACTGTACCTGAGGTCGGTGAGACATACCACGGCAAGGTAGTGTCAATCCTCGAGTTCGGTGCTTTCGTGGAGATTCTGCCCGGTAAGGAAGGCCTGCTGCATATCTCCGAGCTCGACTACAAGAAGGTCGACAAGGTGGAGGATGTACTCCAGGTAGGTGACGAGGTGGATGTCAAGCTCCTCGAAATCGACCAGAAGACCGGCAAGATGAGGCTCTCCCGCAGGGCTCTGCTGCCCGCTCCCGAAGGATGGGTGGAGCATGAGCGCAAGCCCCGTCTCAACGGAGCTTCCAACGGCGGCGGCCGCGGAGGCCGTGACCGTGGAGGCGACCGTGGCAGAGGTCCCCGTCGCGACGGCGATAAAGGCGGACGCCGATAAGTTCGTTCAACTGTAGACCGTACAAGTAACGTGTGTCTCCCATTGCGGGCGGCACACGTTTTTTGTTTAGCGGGAGCGGTGCATCTTATCAAGATGCTGATAATAAGCAGCTGCCGTAGTCAAAGCGCTCCCGAGACACCCTTATAACATCTCTTGGGGAGCGTGTTGTATTGTTAATGTTCTGATAATCAATATATGACGTGCGGAGAGCGCTCCGGCAAGAGTTTGCAGTGGGGGAGAGCCGTCAGATCAGCCGTCCCTGATAGGTCTCACGCTGCTCTAACCGCTGCTCGAGAAGGCGGATGAGCTCGGTGTTGCGTAGAAGTCCCCAGGGGGTGGAGTTGACGAAGCGGGGCGGAACCTCTCCGGCGAAACGCTCGATGTACAGGTCCGGGCGGAGGCGCTCGAGCAGGTCGGCAATGAAGTCTAAATACTCGTCAAGGGAGAATGTCACGAAGTCGGAGGGATGCGAGGCGAACTCCCGCTCCATGGCGGTGCCGCGGACGATCTGCAGCTGATGGAACTTGACTGAGTGCAGCGGCATCTTATTTATAATAGGTGCGTAGGCTATCATGTCCTCGACCGTCTCTCCCGGCAACCCGAAGATGAAGTGTGCGCCCTGAGTAAGTCCACGGGCAGCCGTCATTTCCACGGCGCGTACCGCATCCTCAAAAGAATGCCCCCGGTTTATGCGCTGCAGGGTCCGGTCGTAGACGGACTCTATGCCGTATTCGATGACCACCACGTGATCCCGGGCTAAGGATGCAAGATAGTCTATCTTGGCTTCGTCTACGCAGTCGGGCCGGGTACCGATGACGATGCCGGCCACCAGTGGGTGGGAGAGGGCTTCCTCATACACCTCCCGCAGCCTTTCGAGAGGTGCGTAGGTGTTGGAGTAGGGCTGGAAGTAGGCTAAGAACTTCTCCGCCTTGCGGTAGCGTATCCGGTGGAACTTGATGCCCTCGTCGATCTGTTTGTGAATAGGAATGCCAGCTGTACTGTAGCCCGGGTGAAAGGCGGCGTTGTCGCAGTACGTGCAGCCGCCGGTCCCGACCAGTCCGTCCCGGTTGGGGCATGTGAAGCCGGCGTCCACAACGACTTTCTGCAGACGCTCACCGTATGTTTTCTTGAAATAGCCTATGTAGGAATTGTATCTGCCCACGGCCCAAGCAGTCTATAACCGGACCTTGAATACGGCCTTGCGGACTTCTCCGTCCCCGATCAGGGGTGCGTGGCAGTCCTGGGGGAAGCAGATGACCATGTTGTCGTCCCCGTAGCTGATATAGGCCTCGGGCTCTTCCTTGAGGAAGGCCACGTCTTTCTCGGCATTGTAGTCCACGTTGACACCCATGCACTTGGCCCTGTCGCGGAAGCCGATAATCTCGGTCCCTTCCAGAACCACGTGGATGTCTATGAAGGAGTCGTGTACTTCTATGGGAGATTCGGACTCGTCCTTGCACTGTGCGGTGGATACGGTACACCAGATATTGTCCTCCTCGATGACGTGCTTGCCCTCGGAGAGGGTGTGCAGGTCGTTCTTGCGGATGAATTCCAGCACCTTGCCGAAGGAAGCGTGCAGATTGACGTATTTTTCGAAGCTTTTGAGTGAGTCGAGTATCATATCGTATAGCAGTTTAATATTTCCGGTATATGGCTCTTCGGCTCAGTGCCATGAGTACGGTGAGCAGAATGATGACGGCTGTGGCCGGATGGAATGTCTGCGGCAGCAGCCACGAGCAGATCAGCCCTATGCCGGCAACGGCTGCGAGCAGGTCTATGATCATGTTCTTGGCCCAGCAGCTGGGCATGCAGACCGGTATGAGGAAGAGGGGGTTCATCCACAGCAGGTTCCAGTTGTCGGCTGTCCACACGTGGTGGGTGGCGAACCACATAAGGCAGATGATGATGCCTCCTATGCCCAGGATGACGTACAGGAGCGTTGAGCAGATGCTCATGAATTTCCACTTGTTTCCGCTGCGCAGGTAGAATACTATGTACAGGACGAACAGCAGGGTAAAGACTGTGAACGGGCTGGATGCCTTGGACAGGATGTCCTTCCATCTGCCCGGCTCCGGCGCCGGGGATGAGAGGGTGCTGCCGGCGGAGGCCAGCGGGGTGCCTTCCATTTCAGTATTGCAGTAGTTCATCAGTACTTCAGAAAGGCGGTCGGGCAGGAAGGCGGTCTCCCTTACGGTAATCTCCCGGTCAACCCTTGCCCCCAGTATCAGGTCAATGCCGAACATCATCCAGCGGCGGTCGCCGACCAGACGGGTAAGTTCGTCACGGTAGGTCATGCCGGTCAGGGTATCTTTTATGCTGAAGTCCTTGCTGCGGTCAAAAATGTCCCGTATGCGGGTGGCGCAGTTGTCCTGCAGGAAGTCGTAGAGGTAGTACCGGTTGGACGGTTTGTAGTTATCTATTAGGAATGAGTAGAGTTCGGCAGTCTGTAACGGGGTGAGGCTGAGCTTCTGCTCGGAGATGCCGCGTCCGGTGGCGTCGTATGACCGCTTGAACTGCTGGAAAGAGGTTACGGACAGAAAATAGTTGAGGTCCCCGCGCAGGAAGTTGAGCATGAAATGCGGCTCCTGGAAACTGAAGGTGCCGTAGTTGAAGACCATGTCGCGCCCGTTCCGGAGATCCTTGACTCTCAGGGCCGAATGCCCGAATGCAGAGGAAATGTCCCGTCCTTGGGAACAGGTGAGAAGTGATATGCTGAGCGAGTCCCGGGCTCCGGCGCCGAGGTTCATGATGGCCAGAAGGAATATAAGTAGTATCCGTTTCATAATAAATTTTTCAAAAATAAGAAAAACTCGCCTATATTTGCAGGAATGAAGAAAGTTTTGCTCATATTTCTGTTCCTTATCCTGTTCTCCCCACTGCGGGCGGAGGTCCGGAAGAGCATGGCGCTGGTCTCAGTGTCAGTTACAGATATGAAGAAATCTCCTGATTATCAGTCTGAGACAGTCTCTCAGGCCATGATGGGCACTCCTGTGAAGGTTACAGGAAAGGAAAGTTACTGGTATTCCATCGTAACACCTGAGGGATATGAGGGCTGGACTACAGAACAGAACATCGCTCTGCTTACGGAGGATGAGCTGGAGGAATGGAAGCAGGCGGAGCGTCTGATCGTCAAGGATTATTTCATACTTGTGACGGAGGCTCCGGAAGAAGGGACAGCAGTCCTTTCAGACTGTGTGATGGGTAATATTATAGAAAAGGACAATGCTCCGGAGCAGAAAGGCTTCACACCGGTGATTCTGCCCGACGGACGGAAGGGGTTTGTCCCTGCCGGCAGCGTGGCTCCGCTGAAGGAATGGATGGAGGAGGCGGCCGCTCCGACGGGAGATGACATAGTCGCCACGGCCAAGCTTTTCACAGGATTTCCCTATCTTTGGGGAGGGCTGTCCCCTAAAGGTGTGGACTGCAGTGGCTTAGTGAAGCTGAGTTATTTTCTTAACGGAATCATTCTGCTGCGGGACGCTTCCCAGCAGATAGGGACCGGCGGAGTGCTGGATGCCGGCGATATCGTGGGTAACCTTCAGGCAGGCGACCTGGTGTTTTTCGGTCGCAGCGCTACGGATACACGCGGCAGGAGTGTCAGCCATGTGGGCATCTGCATGGGAGACGGAATGATGATTCATTCGTCCCTGCGGGTGAGGATCAATTCACTGCTGCCGGGACGGCCCGACTCCTACACCGGCAAGAAGATAGTGGGGGCCTGCCGTATCCTCGGACATCAGGACACTGAGCCGGGGATAGTGACGGTTCTGAAGCATCCGTGGTATTTTTAGGAAAGTTAACAGTTTATAATTTATAAATCGCGATTATCATGAATTTAAGAGTTATCAAAAAAGACATCAACTACATGGTGGATGAGTTCGTTTCAGACGCAGTCATCAGCATGAGTTTCCACGACGACAACGAGAAGGCCGAGCAGATAGTCAGCCTTATCAACGAAGTTCTTGACCTCAGGGACGAGATGCTGTCTAAAGTCAGCCATCCCGAGGGAGACAAGAGAGCATATTACCGCAACCTCACCGACGAGCTGCTCAGCGCTCTCGATGTAAAATACGACAGTCTCAGTGCAATAGTGGCCAAGAAAGCCGAGTAAATCCAGGAGCGGCCGCTATGCAGATGTACACCAATTCACCCATAGTGGAGGGCCTCACCTTTGATGACGTCCTCCTCATCCCGGCCCACTCGGATGTGCTGCCCCGCGAGGTGGACATCACCACGAAGCTGACCCGGGAGATATCCCTCCATACCCCCATCGTGTCCGCGGCCATGGATACCGTGACCGAGGCAGATCTGGCGATAGCCATCGCCCGTGAGGGAGGTATCGGAGTGATACACAAGAATATGCCCATCGAGGTACAGATGGAGCAGGTACGCAAGGTCAAGAGGGCGGAGAACGGCATGATCTACGACCCTGTGACCATCCGCGAGAACGCCACGGTCGGTGACGCCCTCAAGCTCATGCACGAGAACCACATAGGCGGCATACCCGTCGTGGACGCCCGCGGCATGCTCTGCGGTATCGTAACCAACCGTGACCTCCGTTTCCAGGACAATCCCAAGACTCCCGTGTCCGAGGTGATGACCAAGGAGAACCTGATCACCACCACCGACGGCACCAATCTCAAGGAGGCCACCGACCTCCTGCGACGCTACAAGATCGAGAAGCTCCTCGTGGTGGACAAGGAAGGTCATCTGGCCGGCCTTATCACCTACAAGGACATCATGAAGATCAAGGACAATCCTACCGCCAGCAAGGATGCCAAGGGCCGTCTGCTCGTAGCAGCCGCCGTAGGCATCAACTCCGAGAGCGTCCAGAAGGTGGAGATGCTGATGACTGTGGAGCCGGACGCACTGGTCTTCGACACCGCACACGGTCATTCTGAAGGTGTGCTGAGAGTCCTGAAAACAGTCCGTCAGAAGTTCCCCGATCTGCAGATCATCGCCGGCAACATCGCTACAGGTGAGGCCGCCAAGGCACTGAAGGAGTGCGGAGTGGACGCCGTGAAGGTCGGCATAGGCCCCGGTTCTATCTGCACCACCCGTATCATTGCCGGTGTGGGCGTGCCCCAGCTTTCCGCAGTCATGATGGCCGCCGAGGCCCTGAAGGGCTCCGGTATCCCCATCATCGCCGACGGCGGTATCCGCTACTCGGGCGACATCGTCAAGGCCCTGGCCGCCGGTGCCGACACCATCATGGCCGGCTCGCTCTTCGCCGGAGTGGAGGAGTCTCCCGGAGAAACCATCATCCTCAACGGACGTAAGTTCAAGTCCTACCGCGGTATGGGCTCGCTCGAGGCCATGCAGCTCGGCTCCAAGGACCGCTACTTCCAGGATATGGAGGAGGACATCAAGAAACTCGTACCGGAGGGCATCGTAGCTCAGGTTCCTTACAAAGGTACTCTCTCCGAGGTGGTATACCAGCTCATAGGAGGTCTGCGTGCAGGTATGGGTTACTGCGGGGCGCACAATCTGGCCGAGCTCAAGAACGCCCGCTTCGTGCGCATCACCGCCGCCGGTATGGCTGAAAGCCATCCCCACGATGTGACCATCACCCGCGAGGCTCCCAATTACAGCCGGTAGCACTCCCTGTCCGATGTTATGAGAAGGGTTCTGTGCATACTGCTGCTGTGCCTTTCTGTCTCATCCTGCCGTCTCTACGACCGTCTCTTTAAAGGAGATGCCGTCGCCAGAGTCGGCAAGGATGTCCTGTATAGGAGCGATATAGAGAAACTCAATATAGACGGTTTCTCTCCGGAGGACAGTATAAGGATGGTGGAGCGCTATATTCAGTCGTGGGCCAAGGACCGCCTGTTGGTGGATATGGCCGAGAGCCATCTTTCCAAGGCGGACCGTGATGTGGCTGCCCAGCTCGAAGAGTACCGTCAGCAGTTGCTGGTATTCCGCTACGAACAGCAGTATGTGGAGCAGCGGCTTGATACAGTGATAAGTGAGTCTGAGTATCGTGAATTTTATGAGGCTAATCCCAACAGCTTTGTGACCCACGTTCCTCTGATGCGCGGCACTTATATCAAGATAAGTGACAACTCTCCCAATCTGAACCCGGTCAAGTCCCTGTACCGTGCCCGGGTGCAGGAAGACCGCGACAGACTCGGCCAGCTGTGCTACAGTTCTGCTGAGAAGTACTATATCCTCGATGAATGGGTATCTCTTGCTGTGATGGCGGAGGATATGGGTATGGATGTCTCAGAGCTGTCCCGAGTGCTTGACGACCGTTCGTGGATGGAACGGAGCAGTATGGGCTATACCTATCTCATATCTGTGTCGGCCTATGTGCCCACAGGGGCTGTGGCACCATACGAATACTGCCGGGAGAGAATACGGGATGTCATTCTCAGCCGAAGAAAACAGGAGCTGATAACAAGTTTGGAACGAAATCTGCTTAATGATGCGATAGGTTCCGATAAGTTGATAATATATTCTAAGTAGAAAGATGAAGATAAAAGTAGTTTTGGCAGTGGCTTTGGCGCTTACTATCTGCCGGGAAAGCCTGAATGCGCAGAAGTATGACGGTCTGATAGACAAGACTGTCGCTTTGGTCGGCAACAGTATGATACTGCTCTCGCAGGTAGAGAGCGAGGTCAATATGATGCAGTTCCAGGGCTATATCTCGGACCGGAACCTCCGCTGCGAGGTTCTTGAGAACATGATGGTCTCCAAGCTCTTCTATACTCAGGCCCAGATGGACAGTCTCGCTGTGAATCCGGATATGGTGGATGCCTCCCTCAATGACAGGATCAATACGATACTCTCGCAGCTCGGAGGAGAGGAGGAGATGGAGAAATATTTCGGCAAGCCCATGCATAAACTGCGTCAGGAGTGGCGCGAGACATTCGTGGAGCAGAATCTGGCTCAGGAGATGCAGCAGGAAGTGGCAGGCAAGGTGACGGAAGTGACGCCCAAGGAGGTCACACAGTTCTACAGGCGGACTCCTAAGGACAGTCTTCCTGTCATCCCCACTCAGTATCAGTACAGCCAGATAGTGCTGTATCCGAATGTGGACAGGGCCAAGCTCGCCGTCAGGGAGCGCCTCCTCGAGTTCCGCCAGAGGATTTTAGAGGGAGAGAAATTCTCGCTGCTGGCGACCCTCTACTCTGAGGATCCGGGCAGTGCCATGCGCGGAGGAGAGTTGGGCATGGCGTCCAAGGATGTCTTCTGGCCGGCATTCAGTGATGCCGCCATGTCCCTCAAGGAGGGGCAGGTGTCTCCGATAGTGGAGACTCCTGACGGGTTTCACCTCATACAGCTTATAGCAAAGGACGGAAATATGTTCAATGCCCGTCATATTCTGCTTAAGCTCAGGTACACGGCAGAGGACCGTGACTCTGCTTTCATCCGTCTCGACTCTATCCGTACGGTAGTCATGGCCGACAGCATCGATTTCCAGCAGGCAGCAAGGATATATTCTCAGGATTCCAAGAGCCGTACCAACGGCGGTCTGGTGGCGGACGCCATGACAGGAGCGCCCTTCTTCGATGTGGATCATCTTAAGCCGGCTGACTACAATGTGCTTAAGGATATGAAGGAAGGAGAGGTGTCGGAGCCTTTCGAGTCTGTCGACGATGAGGGCCGCAGCGGCAACACCGTCTATAAGATCATCCGCCTTGAAAAGATCCGTCCTTCGCATACCGCTACCATCGACGAGGATTTTAACGTTTTGCTGGATATAGCGACGAGCCAGAAGAAGATAAGCGCAATAGAGGATTTTATCAAGGAGAAGCAGGCCACTACCTATATCGTCATAGATCCTCTGTTCCAGAAATGTGACTTCAGGAGAGAGGGCTGGGTAAAATGAGAAGGGCTCTGATCTGTGCCCTGCTGGCGACGCTTCTCATCCCCTGTGCGGCGTCGGTCCGGCAGCAGGAAAAGAGGGATTCACTGGTCCGTCTCATATCTGCGGACATGGCCAGTCTTGTGGAGCTGAACGGGAAGGATTACCGCAAGATAGTGGGTAATGCTGTATTTCTGCACAACGATACATATCTTTACTGTGACAGTGCGTACTGGAACGTCGAGGACGAGTATATCGATGCGATAGGTCATGTGAGGATAGAACAGGAAAATACGGTGCTGACAGGAGACAGTATCAAGTATGTCATCCAGGAGAATACCGCCAAGTTCAGAGGTCATCTCGTAGAACTTATGGACCGCGACAGCAATATTCTAAGAACAAATCATTTAGACTACAATACGCGGGACAGTATAGCTTTCTTCTACCGTGGTGCGGCGATGAAGGACAAGGACGGCAATCTCATCGAGAGCCTTACCGGGAGATATCAGGCCAAGCTTGAGAAGTTCGACTTCATAGGGCAGGTGGAGATGTTCTCGGATTCGATGTTCTTTGTGTGCGATACCCTGTACTACGATACCCGTGCGGATGTGGCGCAGTTCTACGGGAATACCAAAGGATGGTATGACCTCAACTGCATCTATGCCGGTGAAGGACGTTATGAGAGGCCGGTGGAACATTTCTATTTCCACAGGGATGTGCATATCCTTACCGAAGACTATGAAGTGTGGTGCGACTCACTTTATTACGACCGTGTCTCGGAGTATTCCCGGCTCAGGGGGAATGTCCAGCTGCTGGATACTGTGGACAACGCCATCGCTCTGGCCGGAGACCTGCGTTACTGGAATGATCCCCGCAGGGCGGAGCTGTACAGGAATCCGGCAGTGGTATTGATAACGGAGACAGATGCCGGGGAGAGGGACTCGGTCTTTATGGCATCGGACACGCTGATTTATCATACGGCGAGGCTGTTCGAGATAGACAGCGCTTTCGTGGCGCTGGCGCGGGAGCGATACGCGACGGCATTGGTGGACCCTCTGGCCGTCAGCAAGCAGAATCAGAAGAAAGGGCAGAAACAGGGCTTGGGAAGTGCGGGCCGGCCCGCACCGGGTACGCTGCCTTCGCCCATTCCTCCGCAGGAGACAGATACGCTCGCTGTTGCGGATACGCTGGTTCAGGAGCTTCCAGATACTACGGTCGTATCGTTTGTGGAGGCCTATCATGATGTGCGTATCTACAAGAGTGATATACAGGTGCGCTGTGATTCGCTCGTGTTCAACTCGATAGACTCTATCGCAAGACTTTATGTCAAGCCTGTGATATGGTATGAGCTGCGCAGCCAGATTACGGCTGACAGCATGCAGTTCCTCATCCGTAACGAGGCTCTTGACAAGGGATTTCTTTTTTCCAACGCCTTTGTAATCTCGGAAGAGGAGCCGGACAAGTACTACCATCAGATCAAGTCTCCGGAGATGATAGGGTATTTTCAGGACAATCAGGTCTCCCGGTTTGATGCCCTCGGAGGGGTCAACGCTCTGTTTTTTGTGGCTGAGGATTCGGTGATTACAACGATGAACCAGAAAGAGTGCCGCCTGATGACCGGGCGTCTCAAGGACGGACAGGTGCAGCGGATTCTCTACACCGAGAATATAAAGAGCGATGCGTATCCCGTGTTTGACCTTTCTGAGGAGAAGTCCCGGCTTAGGGATTTCAACTGGATGCCCCGGCTCAGGCCGGCCTCGCGTAATGAAGTTACTGAACGCCGCATTTATCCCTCCGGTCGTTCAGATATGGTGCCCTCACCGTATTTCCCGACATTCCGGTATGCCGGGCGGTATTTCGAAGGATATATGGAGGGCGTTGTGGCTGAGATAGATAGCAGAAAACCGATAATCTGGATAGAAAGACAATAATTTTTCATATATTTGTAGGCTGATCGACAAATCACTAAACTACAAATATATGATACAATTTGACATAGATGCCCTCAAGCATTCCTTTGAGGATATACAGTCCCTTCTTGACCCCTGCTGCCGTCTGCACTTAGGTGAAGAGTCCCGTAAGAGAATAGCCAAGTGCAGAAGCTACCTTGATGAGCGGATGAAGAACCAGAAAACTCCTATCTACGGAGTTACTACAGGCTTCGGTTCACTGTGCAATGTCTCGGTAGACCGCGACCAGCTCTCGCAGCTTCAGAAGAACCTCGTGATGTCCCATGCCTGCGGAGTGGGAGAGGAGGTCCGTCCCGAGATTGTGCGCCTTATGCTGGCCCTGAAGGTCAAATCCCTGTCCTACGGCTACTCCGGAGTAAGGGTCGAGACCGTGGAGAGGTTAGTGGACTTCTTCAATGAAGGTGTGATTCCGGTGGTATATCAGCAGGGCTCTCTCGGTGCGTCCGGCGACTTAGCCCCTTTAGCCAATATGTGTCTGCCTCTGCTGGGTCTCGGCGAGTTTGACTACAAGGGCAGGAGATATCCCGGAAGCGAAATAGAGAAACTCTTCGGCTGGAAGCCTCTGACACTGGCGTCGAAAGAGGGTCTGGCCCTTCTCAACGGTACCCAGTTCATGCTGGCTCACGCCGTATGGTGCCTGTGTCATGCCAGACATATCTCGGCAGCCGCCGACAAGATAGCCACCGTCTCCCTCGAGGCCTTCAACGGTCGCAAGGAACCCTTCACACCCGGAGTGCATGCCGTCCGCCCTCATAGAGGACAGATGGAGACTGCCCGCGTCATCCTCGGCTATCTCCAGGGCAGCCAGCTCATCGACGGACCCGGCAAAGAAGTGCAGGACCCCTATTCCTTCCGCTGTGTGCCCCAGGTACACGGGGCGTCCAAGGATGCCATTTCCTATGTGGAGAGTGTCTTCATGACCGAGGTCAACAGTGCTACCGACAACCCTACTGTCCTTCCCGACGAGGATCAGGTCATCTCCGCCGGCAACTTCCACGGTCAGCCTCTTTCCATCACCTTAGATTTCTTAGCTATCGCCATTGCGGAGTTAGGATCCATATCCGAGCGCCGTACCTACCAGCTGATTTCCGGCAAGAGGGGACTGCCTTCATTCTTAGTGGCCAAGTCCGGACTGAACTCCGGCTTCATGATTCCTCAGTACGCCGCGGCATCCATAGTCAGCCAGAACAAGCAGCTGTGTACTCCCTGCGTAGTCGATACCATCGATTCGTCTCAGGGTCAGGAGGACCATGTCAGCATGGGCGCCAATGCCGCCACCAAGTGCGTGAGAGTGGTGGAGAATGTGGAGAAGATCCTCGGCATCGAGATGCTGAACGCGGCCCAGGCCCTCGAGTTCCGTCATCGCGCCGGAGCCGGCAAGTCCTCGCCCGTAATCGAGAAATTCTTCGAGGACTACCGCAGGACTGTGCCTTTCGTGGAGGAAGATACGGTGATGTACACCCGTATCAAGGATTCCATAGATTTTATTAGGAACGTAGAAATTTAAAAATGTCAATTTTTATAAAAAATATAAAAAAGCTTGTCAATGTGCGGGAAGCGGCTCCCTCTGCTCCGTTGCGGGGAGAGGAGATGCTGTCGCTGCCCTGTCTTGACGGCGCCTGGCTGCTGACGGAGGGAGACCGTATCTCCCGCCTCGGCAGGATGCAGGACCTGCAGCCTGAGGAACTGGAAGCTCTTGAACTCGCTGCTGATGAGGTGATCGACGCTGAGGGCAGGATGGTGTTCCCTTCCTACTGCGACTCCCACACCCATCTGGTCTATGCCGGCAGCCGCGAGATGGAGTTCATGGACAAGCTGCGCGGCCTCTCCTATCAGGAGATTGCCCGCCGGGGCGGCGGTATTCTCAATTCGGTGGAGCTGCTGCACAATACCCCGGAGGATGACCTCCTGCAGCAGACCTTAGTGCGTGCATGGGAGATTATCTCCTTAGGCACCGGTGCGGTGGAAATCAAGAGCGGTTACGGCCTCACCGTCGAGGATGAGGTCAAGATGCTCCGGGTCGCCCGCAGGGTGGAGGAGGAGACTCCGCTCAGGGTCCGCACCACCTTCCTCGGAGCCCACGCCGTGCCTGCCCGCTATAAAGGCAACCGGGAGGGATATGTGGATGAGATAGTCCGTGAGATCATGCCGGCCGTCGCCGCCGAGGGACTGGCCGACTACGTGGATATTTTCGTAGAGGAGGGATTCTTCACTGTGGAGGATGCTTCCCGGATCTTCGAGGCCGCCGCTAAGTGCGGCATGGTTCCGAAGGTGCATGCCAACCAGATGAGTTTTTCCGGCGGAGTGCAGGTGGGCGTGCGCTATGGCGCCGCCTCCGTCGACCATCTCGAGTTCACCGGCCCTGAGGAGTTCAGGGTCCTGCAGGGCAGCGGGACCATCGCTACGCTCCTGCCCGGTGCTACATTTTTCTTAGATATGGATTATCCTAAGGCGAAGGAGATGCTGGAGTATGACCTGCCGCTGGCCATTGCCTCCAACTACAACCCCGGCTCCTGCCCCTCCGGCGACATGAAGTTCATGATGGCCTTAGCCATGATCAAGATGCGTCTGACTCCCGAGACAGTGCTGAATGCGGCCACTGTCAACGGTGCGTTTGCCATGGGTGTAGCCTCAGGATACGGAAGCATTACCCCCGGTAAGAAGGCCTCCCTCTTCATTACCAAGAAGATACCTTCGTACGAATTTGTTCCCTACAGTTTCACTTCCCAGCTGATCGAGAATATAATTTTAAACGGTAAGATATATGGATAGTTACAAGACCCCTCTGGGCGAGATCAAAATCACTGTGATAGGCCATGCCTCACTGCTTATCGAATGGAACGGAAAATACATCTACTCCGATCCTTACAGCGAAGCGGGCGACTTCTCCGGCAGGGAGAAGGCCGACCTGATTCTCATTACTCACAACCACTATGACCACTATGACGAGTCTGCCTGGTCCAAGATTGTGACGGACAAGACCCTTTTCGTGGTAAGTCAGGACGTGGGCAAGGTCTCGGACCGCTATGTGGTGCTCAAGAACGGAGAGTCCTACAGCTATGAGGGGCTGATGATCCATGCCGTACACGCTTACAATGTCAACCGCCGCAATGATGCAGGCGAGCTCTTCCATCCTAAGGGTGTCGGAAACGGTTATATCCTGGATTTCGGAGGTTTCCGTCTCTACATCGCGGGAGATACCGAGCCTATTCCCGAGATGAGGCACGTGACTAACATAGACATCGCATTCCTGCCCAAGAATCTCCCTTATACCATGACGGACGAGGAATTCGTGCAGGTGGCGAATGCCATACGTCCCAAGTATCTGTATCCGATTCACTATTTCGAGATAGATGTGGCTAAGCTCATCGGCATGCTGGATACAGGCATAACCATGATAGTAAACAACAAATAATATTTAATCAGAAATGACACGTAAACTTATCGAGTGCGTTCCCAACTTCAGCGAGGGACGCGATATGCAGATTATCAAACAGATTACCGACGCCGCTGAGAGTGTCGAGGGTGTAAAGCTTCTGGACGTGGATCCCGGTGCGGCCACCAACCGTACGGTGGTTACTTTCGTAGGAGAGCCCGAGAAGGTCATGGAGGCTGCTTTCCGCGCAGTCAGGAAGGCTTCCGAGATCATCGACATGAGACATCATCACGGCGAGCATCCCCGTATGGGCGCCACCGACGTGTGCCCTCTCGTGCCCATCGCAGGCGTGACAATGGAGGAGTGCGCGGAGTATGCCCGCACCTTAGCCAAGAGGATAGGCGAGGAGCTGGGAATCCCGGTATTCTGCTATGAGAGCGCTGCCTATACCGAGGCACGCAGGAATCTGGCCGTATGCCGTGCAGGCGAGTACGAGGGCCTGGCAAAGAGGTTTGCCGACGGGGAGAAGCCCGATTTCGGTCCGGCCGTTATCGACGACTTTACCGCACGTACAGGTGCTACTGCAGTGGGCGCCAGGGATTTCCTCGTAGCTATCAACTATAACCTCAACACCACCTCCACCCGCCGTGCCAACTCCGTGGCCTTCGACGTGCGCGAGAAGGGCCGCAAGAAGAGAGAGGGCGACCCCATCACCGGAAAGGTGGTTAAGGATGAGAACGGCGAGGTGGTATGGATCCCCGGAACGCTGAAGGGCTGCAAGGCTATCGGCTGGTTCATCGAGGAGTACGGTATCGCCCAGGTGTCCATGAATGTGACCAACATCAACGTCACTCCCGTCCATGTGGCCTTCGACGAGGTGTGTGAGAAGGCTCACGCCCGCGGTCTGAGGGTGACCGGCTCGGAGATAGTCGGCCTTATCCCCAAGAAGGTGCTCATCGACGCCGGCAAGCATTATTTAGCCAAGCAGAACCGCTCCTGCGGTATCCCCGAGGAGGACATCATAAAGATAGCCGTGAAGTCCATGGGATTAGACGACCTCAAGCCTTTCAATCCCCGCGAGAAGGTCATCGAGTACATCCTCGAGGACAGTGACAGGACTCCTAAGTTGGTGGACCTGACCGTCCGCGGCTTCGCGGAGGAGACCTCCCGCGAGTCTCCGGCTCCCGGCGGCGGATCGATATCCGCATACATGGGCTCCCTCGGGGCCGCTCTCGGTGCCATGGTGGCCAACCTGTCCTCGCACAAGAGAGGCTGGGACGACCAGTGTCCCAAGTTCTCCGAGTGGGCTGAGAAGGGACAGGAGCTGATGTATGAGCTGCTGCACCTCGTGGATGAGGATACGGCGGCATTCAACCGTATCATGGACGCCATGTCCCTGCCCAAGAAGACCGATGAGGAGAAGGCCGCACGCGCAGCTGCCATGCAGGAGGCCACTCTCTATGCCACCGAGGTGCCTCTGAGGACCATGAAGGCTTCCTTCAAGGTGTTTGAGTTAGTGGAGGCAATGGCTTCGGAGGGTAATCCCAACTCTGTATCCGATGCAGGTGTGGGTGCGCTCGCAGCCCGTTCCGCAGTCCTCGGAGCCTTCCTCAATGTGAAGATCAATGCCTCTGGCCTGAAGGACCGCGAAAAGGCCGATGCTCTCGTAGCCGAGGCGGCAGTAATCGCTGAAGAGGCTGTGAAACAGGAGGCAAAGGTTATTGAGATAGTCAACTCCAAGATAGGCTGATTTGATATTTTCGCCAAAATGTATATTTTTGCGCGATTTTAACAAAAGTTAGCTAAAAGTATGAGAATTATAGGAACTGGCAGTGCACGCCCCTCCAAGGTCGTGACCAACTCTATGCTGGAGAATTTCTTAGATACCAGCGACGAGTGGATCGTGACCCGTACCGGTATCCATGAGAGGCGTGTCATCTCCTCCGAGAATCTGGAGGATCTGGCCGCTACGGCCGCCCGTAATGCTATGGAAAATGCCGGGATAACGGCCGAGGATGTAGATTTTATCATCTGTTCCAATGTGGTGAACGAGTATGTCACTCCCGGTTTAGGCTGTGTGATACAGGGTATGATAGGCGCCACTTGTCCCACAGTGGACATCAACTGCGCCTGCACCGGTTTCATCTACGCTCTCGATATCGCAGAGGCGTATTTGGCGACTAAGGACCTGAAGAATATCCTTATCGTCTGCGCGGAGGAGCCTGCCCGCATGATGAACTGGCATGACCGTTCCTCCTGTATCCTCTTCGGAGATGCGGCCGGCGCTGTAGTAGTGACCAAGGGTGATGACCTGAAGGCTATCCGCGTGTCCACCCACTGCAAGGTGGAGGCTCTCTATCAGAAGCGCAAGCTTCAGCCGACTCCCTTCATAACTAAGGAGGAGGTCGATACCGAGGGTGTGGTGATGAACGGTCAGGATGTCTTCAAGCTTGCTGTTTCCTCTTCGATAAAGGATATCGACAAGGTGCTGACTATTGCCGGAATGAAAGCAGACGACATAGACCTGTACGTGCTTCATCAGGCCAATGTCCGTATCATCGAGTCTATCAGGCATTTTGTCAATCAGGACAAGAGCAAGTTCCCCTTCAATCTCGACAAGTACGGAAACACCTCGTCCGCATCGATACCCGCACTGCTGGACGACCTCAACAGAGGTAATAAATTAAAAACAGGAGAGATGCTGCTGCTCAGTGCGTTCGGAGCAGGATTCACTACCGGGGCATGTATTCTCCGCTGGTCAATGTAAAATAAAAGCTATATGGAAAAAAGAGTAGTAGTGACAGGTCTTGGAGTAGTCTCCCCTGTCGGAAACAATGTAGAGACTTTCTGGAAGAACATCGTGGACGGAGTCTGCGGAATAGACTATATCAAGCAGTTCCCTACCGACGGTCTTTCAGTCAAGATAGCAGGAGAGGTAAAGGACTTCAAGCCTGCTGATTACGGCATAGAGCCTAAGGCGGCCAGGAAGTTCGACCGTTTCTGCCTTTTCGCTCTCGCTGCTGCCAATCAGGCTGTTGCTATGAGCGGCCTGAAGGCCACCGATGATCCTGAGGATAATACTCCAGGTACGGTGTACTCCGACAGGTTCGGAGTGTACATCGGTTCCGGTATCGGTGGCATGCACTCTTTCGTCAATGAGACATCCAAGATGATAAAGGACGGTCCTCAGTGGATATCACCGCTCTTTATCCCCACTATGATTGCCAATATCGCTGCCGGCAATGTCGCTATCGCGCATCATGCCAAGGGCGTGTGCCTGCCTATCGTGACCGCCTGTGCCACCGGTACCCATTCCATCGGTGAGGCTTACCGTGCCATTAAGTTCGGTTATGCCGACGCCATCATCGCCGGAGGTACTGAGGCCGCTGTCAATCCATTAGCTATCGGAGGATTCTCCAACAGCAAGGCTCTTTCCCCTGCCGAGGATCCGATGGCTGCATCTCTTCCTTTCGATGCCCGGCGTCAGGGTTTCGTGATAGCAGAGGGTGCAGGAATCGTAGTTCTCGAGGAGTATGAGCACGCAGTGGCCCGCGGAGCAAGAATCTATGCCGAAATCTGCGGTTACGGCAATACCTGTGACGCATATCATTACACCGCACCCTGTCCTGACGGTTCTACACCGGCCAAGGCATTCAGACAGGCTCTTACTGAGGCTCATTATTCTACTTCGGACCTGCTTCACATCAATACTCACGGTACCGGAACTCCCCTGAACGACAAGTCGGAGACAGCCGCCATTAAGCTCGCGCTCGGTGAGACCGAGGCCCGCAGGGCCATCCTCTGTTCGACCAAGTCCATGACTGGACATGCTCTCGGAGCGGCCGGAGGTATCGAGGCAGTAGCGGCAGTACTCGCTTTGGACAACAGTATCGTACCGCCCACTATCCACTACGAAGTGCCTGACCCTGAATGCGACCTCGATGTCAATCCCAACCATGCCCGTGAGGCTAAGCTGACCATGGCTCTGTCATCGTCATTGGGCTTTGGAGGTCACAATGCTGTGCTTGCGTTCAGACTCGTCTGATCCTGTACTAACCAAACTAAATATTTTATGGATAGAGAAGAAATAAAACAATTCCTGCGTCACCGTGAGCCCATGCTTCTGGTGGACGAGATGGAGCTTCAGAACGACGGTACTGAGTGTATAGGAAAGTACCATGTCAGAGGAGACGAGTTCTTCCTTCAGGGGCACTTCCCCGGCTATCCGGTCGTGCCCGGAGTCATCCTCTGCGAGATTATGGGGCAGTGCAGCTCACTCCTTATCAAGGATTATTTAGTAGGCCACACCACCCTGTTCACCGGTATCGACAAGACCCGTTTCAAACGTCAGGTGCGTCCCGGCGACACTGTGGAGGTCCATGCCCATATCACCAATCACAGGGCCATGCTTTTCTACATTGAGGCCAAGGCTTTTGTGGAAGGTGAGCTCTGTGTGGAGGCCAATCTCTCATTTGCAGTCATTCCTAACGATAAAGTAAAATAAGGACTATGTTAGAAGGATTATTAAAAGGAAAAGTGGCTATAGTCACAGGTGCCGCCCGCGGTATCGGCAAGGCAATAGCCATGAAGCTCGCTTCTGCGGGAGCGGACATCGCTTTTACGGACCTCAAGGAGGACGATAACTTTAAGAACACCGTAGCGGAGATTTCCGCTCTCGGAGTACAGTGCCGCGGCTATGCGTCCAATGCGGCTGACTTCGCCGAGGCGCATGCTGCAGTAGACCAGATTCAGAAAGATTTCGGTCACATAGACATCTTAGTCAACAATGCGGGTATCACCCGTGACGGTCTGATGATGAGGATGTCCGAGCAGCAGTGGGACAGCGTCATCACTGTCAACCTCAAGAGTGCGTTCAACTTCACCCATGCCCTGACCCCCATCATGGCGCGTCAGAGAGGCGGCAGCATCATCAACATCTCTTCGGTGGTGGGTGTTAACGGCAATGCCGGTCAGTGCAACTACTCAGCTTCCAAAGCCGGTCTGATCGGTCTGGCCAAATCCATAGCCAAGGAGATGGGTTCCCGCGGCATCCGTGCCAACGCCATAGCTCCCGGATTCATCATCACCGATATGACCAATGCCCTTCCCCAGGAGGTGCGGGACGAGTGGAACAAGAAGATACCCCTCCGCCGCGGCGGTACACCCGAGGATATAGCCAATGTGGCTCTGTTCCTCGCTTCTGACCTCTCATCTTATGTGACAGGCCAGGTGATTATCTGCGACGGCGGAATGCTTTAGCAGAAATCCCGCAGGGCCTCTTCCATCTTTGTGCGGCCGAGGGCGACGATCTCGTCGTACTTGTAGAACTCCATGGTGGAGTATGCGTTCTTGGCGATGCGCACGAGGATATCCGGAGGGTAGAGCTTGAGGGTCAGATCCGCGTTGGTCTGAATCATCATACTCGAAGACTGATTGAGGATGGAGACGATACCCATATCGTCGTCATCCTCTTTTTCTTTGTCCTTTATTGTCGGCAGACTGGCCTCGACTTTGTCTTTGAGGACTTTGTCGGAGATGGTGTCTACGATTTTCTCTATTCTGCCGCGGAGACGGCTTCTCTTCTCCTCGGGTTCTTCGTCGTGTTTCTCGATGTATGGACCGTTGAGGTCTACGGCTACGAGTATGTCACCGGGGTTCCGGAGTACCCGGTTGACCGGTACGGGGTTGACCACTCCGCCGTCTATCAGCAGCATGTCGTCTATGCGGTTGGGTGTGAATATGGACGGCATGGATATGGAAGAGCGTATGGCATCGTACAGACTCCCCCTGTTGAAGAGAACTTCCCTCCGGTGACGGATATCTGTGGCTACTGCGGTAAAGGGAATGGTCAGGTCCTCTATCCTCTTGTCGGGGATGATGCTCTTTAGCTCGTCGATGACCTTCTCGCCTTTGACGAATCCTCCGTTGCCGATGGTAAAGTCCATCAGGTTGAAGACTTTCATGCGGTCTACGGTCTTCATCCATTCCTTGAAAGCATCGAGACCGCCGGCCGCGTAAATACCGCCTACGAGAGCCCCCATGGAGGCTCCCGCGACGGATGTTATGCTGTAGCCGTGTTCTTCTAAAACCTCTATTGCCCCTATATGGGCAAGGCCTCTGGAACCGCCGCTGGCTAAGACTAAAGCGACATTTTTCTTTTCTGACATATTGTTATTTTATCTCTCTTATGAGCATTCCCGGGGTGAAATTCATGCCGCTCACTACTTCGAAAGTGGTGGCTGTGAGCTCGGAGCCTGTGGCCTGTTCCTCCGAAGCCATGTACCTGTTGTCCCATATCTTGCCTGCGACAGGACGGATGACGCCTTTGCGGTTGTACCGGACTTTGCCCGTGGCTTCGTCGAATACTGGAACGAGCACTTCAAATTTGGATTTTGCCGTGACTCCTTCTTTCATACCGATGCGTGCCATCAGAGGCTCTGTGCTGAACAGGGGGACTTTGACCTTGAACTGGTCGAATTTCTTCTGCAACTCCATCACGTTGTTGTCTATGGCGCGGGCACATACTTTGCGGAAGACGTCCTCGGGGTTATAGAGTCCGCGGAGGACAGGCTTGGCACTGCGGGCCACATACTCGCCCACGTATTTGAGCCTGAAGGTTGTGTCATCTGCCTCGTATGCGGCTTTCTTGGCAGCTATGGCGGTGTCGGCTGCGAATGCGGCGAGTGAGGCTGAGTCTGTGGCCGGCTTGTCGTAGTAGTAGAGGTTGTAGAAGGTGTCGGCAGTCCGGTCATCCCATTCGAGCTGGTAGAGGTAGGAGTTGACGCGGACGGTAAAACCGGCAATCATGCTGGAAACCATGGCTCCGAGTGTGGTGAGACCTGTCACGATGTTGTTCTCATCGTCACTGGCAGCTGCGGCTATGCCGCCTATGATGGAGAGTATGCCGGTGGCTATGTCGGCATTCTTCTCATGGTCTACGTAGGTGATGTCGTTGACTATGACAAAGGTGTTGCTTATCATCTCATAGCCCTTGTCTCCCAAGGCGTCAATGCCGCGCCTGCTCTGTGCTGCTGTCTCGATGTCCATGGCCGTGGCTCCGTACAGTCCTCTCTCCATTACGAGCGAAGGGTCGAATCCTCCGGTGACTTTGTTTCTCATAAACCATTTGGAGACCATCCTCTTGGCGACGTCATTGCGCTGGAACCAGGCTTCGACCTCGCGTCTGAGGTCCTCTTTCTTGCTGTAGGCCGTGATGCACTTTATACTGAGGTCGTGGTTGTTGTACTTGTCCGGAGTCTCGAGAGCCATGAAGGCTCCTACTATCTCGTCGTCCATTTTAAGGTCGGGGTGACTTACCATGAACGAATAAAGGGAGCTACGCCTGTACTGCATGGCGGAGTCGGGCTCCTCGGCAGAGGCCTTAAGCGTGCAGAATGAAAACGCTGTTACTGCAGCAAGTGCGGATATGTATGCGAAAAATCTTTTCATGGCAGTAAGGTTTTAGTAGTCCCACATATTTTCATTTACGGTGTCAAATACCGATACTTTCCCGTCGAAGTCAGTGAAGTCCACCACCACGTGTCCTTCTGAATCGATCCAGGCCATCTGGCCTTTGTCGTTCATAACCCATCTTACTGCACCGCTCTCAGGGTGCAGCAGGAGGGAGGAAGGTCTGGAGCCGGGGGCATCCTGGACCATGACGTAAACAGCGGGAATGACTTCTGTTCCGCGGTTGTTCACAAACCCGTAGAGCCCGTTGCGCTTGACCCAGGCCAGTCCTTCTTTGAATTCGCCTACTGCCTGATACGGGGCATCAGTGTCCGTCAGGGCATTGCCGCTGCGGTCCATGAGAACCCAGGCTCCGTCCGGAATCACCGGTCCGTCCCCGCCTTCAGACAGAAACATGTCTTCCATGGAGAATGTCCCGGATACTCCGAAGATGATGTTCTCTCCTATAGGCTTGCCCTTTTTGTCCACTATAGGCATGGTCCTGCGCTGGCGCTTGGAGGCTGTACGGACGCAGTTGACCCAGGCGACGCTGTCCACAAAGGGACCTGCCGCATCGAAAAGAAGCTTGAACTCCTCTCCGGGCTTGCCCAGATCCATGTATCCCCAGAGTCCTCCTGACATGTAGAGACCTTCCTCGCTGTTGTGTACAGGGCCTTTGTAGATGGCTACCATGCCTTCGTTGTACAGGTCGATATAGTCGTATGCCGGCTCGATGACTGTGCGTCCGTCCTGGCCTACGATACCCCATTTGAGACTCCCGTCTACATTGCCGGCGACCAGTCCGTATCCGTCTGCCGGCAGGCTTACTGCCTCGTATACAGCGTTGACTATTACTTTCCCAGAGGCGTCCTTGTAGCCCCATCGGTTGCCTGACTGATATGGAATCAGTGTCTGGGCAGCCGCTGTTGCGGCTGTCATGATGACAGCTGCGGTGATAATCAGATGTTTATTCATAAGCGAGTGTTGAGTTTATCAGAATCCGGAGGAGAGGGCTTTTACCATTCCGTTGTCTTCCAAGTATTTTCGGAGGTTGTCCTTTGCTACGGATACAGCGTAGCCTATCTTGTATTCTTTGCGCCCAGTCTGGATTACCTGGACGCTTCCGCTCGCTACAGAATTGACGAAACGCTGGTATTCATTCTGGAAAAATTTCTCGAAAAATGCGGTTTCCGAGGGGGTGAGTTCTCCTGACTTCAGCGGGGGCTGGGCGGAGGCTCCGTTTCCGGCAGGCACGCCACGGAAGATGACAGAGTGTACTGCGTTTTTCTTGGCAAGCTCCACGGGCATACCGGCGCTGCGGTAGTAGCTCCATACGCGGATAGCGTAGGTCCCGTCATTTCCTACACCTAAGCTTTCGGTTTCGTATGACCAGGGCTGGTCCGCCCTGTTGACTTTGGAGGCTGTTCCGCAGGAGTGCAGCAGCAGGGGAATGAAGAGAAGAATCAGAAATTTTTTCATATTTAGATAGATTGGTGTGTTTATTGCTTGTTGTGCTTACAAAGATAATTTGTTTTGATTAGTATTCAAAATCCTTTATTATCTTTGCAGTATGAAATCAGCAAATGTGTTTTTCGACAGGTCTTATGGATATGCGAGGGCGATAATCGCTCTTGCGGGCGGTCTTGTTCTGGTCATCTGGCCTGAGGCTGTCAAGAACTCCATTATGATCATCCTCGGCTCCCTGATATTGGCCGTAGGAATTGTAAGTGTCATCCTCTCTTACACGGGTAAATGGAGAAAGGAAAAAGTCCCCCTTCTGCTGCTCAATTCCATCGTGGACATAGCGTTCGGTTTGGTGCTCATCATCTTTCCGAAATTTTTCACGGGCTTGATAATGTTCGTGTTCGGCCTTATTCTGCTGATATTCGGATTAGGGGAGATAATAAATCTCTTCCGTACGGCCAAGGCTGTGAGGGTTCCCTGGCCCCTCTACATAGGGCCGGCTATAACCCTTATCCTCGGCATTGCGATGTTCTTTTTCCCGGGTGAGAGCGGAAACGTACTTTTCGTGATATTCGGAGCGACACTTCTGCTGTATTCGGTGTCGGAGTTTGCTTCTACGTACACTATCCGCAGGGAAATGAAAAATATTGAAGTGGAAATAAATAATGAGATAAAGGAAATAGAAAAATAGTACCTCCGTGGGGAATCGAACCCCAACCAAGAGAACCGGAATCTCTCATTCTATCCATTAAACTACGGAGGCAAACGGACTGCAAATGTATAAATAAAAACTGAATATTGAATATGACAGCTTATGTTTTTCCCGGTCAGGGAGCACAGTTTACAGGGATGGGCAAGGACCTTTATGATGCTAATCCCAAAGCCAAGGCGCTGATTGACAGTGCCTGCGATATTCTCGGATTCGATATACGCAATATAATGTTCACGGGCACTGCCGATGACTTGAAACAGACAAAGGTTACTCAGCCCGCGGTATTCATCCATTCGGTAGCGGCAGCAGCGACTGTCGAGGATTTCAGACCCGATATGGCAGCAGGTCATTCTCTCGGTGAATTCTCGGCATTAGTAGCTGCTGGAGCTATGTCCTTTGAGGACGGTCTCCGTTTGGTGTATGCGAGGGCTATGGCCATGCAGAAAGCCTGTGAGGCTCATCCTTCGACTATGGCAGCTATTATCGGTCTGCCTGACGATGTGGTGGAGAAGGCATGCGCCGAGATAGAGGGAGTGGTGGTGCCTGCCAACTACAACTGTCCCGGTCAGCTCGTAATCTCGGGTGAGATTGAGGCTGTCGACAAGGCCTGCGCAGTGCTGAAGGAGGCCGGTGCGAAAAGAGCTCTCCGCCTCGCTGTAGGAGGTGCTTTCCATTCTCCCCTGATGGAGCCTGCCCGCGTAGAGCTGGCCGAGGCCATCAGCAAGACAGACATCAAGACACCTGTGTGCCCTGTATATCAGAATGTGGACGCTCTTCCGTCAACTGATCCTGCTGTGATTAAGGATAAGCTGCTCAGACAGCTCACATCCCCTGTCAGATGGACCCAGACTGTGCTCAACATGCACCGTGACGGTGCCTCCGAGTTCGTGGAGCTCGGCCCCGGGGCAGTGCTGCAGGGCCTTATCAAGAAGTGTCTTCCCGCAGAAAAGTAATTAAAACTCAATAACAATAACTACTAAATTGTCTTAGTAATGGCAAAAGAAAAAACCTTTATTACCTGTGACGGCAACTACGCTGCTGCCCATGTAGCGTATATGTTCAGCGAACATGCCGCCATCTATCCCATTACGCCATCTTCGACTATGGCCGAGTATGTGGACGAGTGGGCTGCCTTTGGCAAGAAGAACCTTTTTGGAGAAACTGTCAAGGTTACTGAGATGCAGAGTGAAGGCGGTGCTGCCGGTGCCGTTCACGGCTCGCTCCAGGCCGGAGCCCTCACTACTACATTCACAGCATCCCAGGGTCTGCTGCTGATGATCCCCAATATGTACAAGATCGCCGGTGAGCTGCTCCCTACTGTTTTCCATGTGTCCGCCCGTGCTCTTGCTACCCAGGCTCTATCTATCTTCGGAGACCATCAGGACGTGATGGCCTGCCGCCAGACAGGATTCGCAATGCTGGCGTCTTCGAGCGTACAGGAGGCGATGGACCTCGGCGCGGTGGCTCATCTGTCCACTATAAAGTCAAGTGTTCCTTTTATTCATTTCTTCGATGGCTTCCGTACCTCTCATGAGATTCAGAAGATAGAGGTTCTGGATTCGGATGCGCTCAAGGGTATGATCAGTGAGAAGGCTCTCGCTGCTTTCCGTAAGAAGGCCTTGAATCCCAACAAGCCTGTGACACGCGGTACAGCGCAGAATCCCGATGTGTACTTCCAGGCGCGTGAGGCCTGCAACACATATTACAGCGCCGTCCCCGATATAGTAGCCCGTTATATGGGTGAGATCGGTGAGCTTACGGGACGCCATTACCTGCCTTTTGATTACTATGGAGATCCTGAAGCAAAGGATATAATCATCGCAATGGGTTCCGTATGCGAGACTATCCGCGAGGTAGTGGATGCCCTCATGGCCAAGGGAGAGAAGGTCGGTGTGATAACCGTCCGCCTCTACAGGCCTTTCTCCTCCAAGTATTTCTTCAGAGTACTGCCTAAGAGCGTAAGGCGAATCGCCGTTCTCGACCGCTGCAAGGAGCCCGGAAGCGTAGGCGAGCCCCTGTATCTGGATATCAAGTCTACTCTGGCCGAGATGGGCGGTGACGCTCCCTATGTCATCGGCGGCCGTTACGGTCTGTCCTCCAAGGACACCAGCCCTGCCCAGATCTTCGCAGTCTTCAAGAACCTCAAGCAGAAACAGCCCAAGACAGATTTTACTATCGGAATCACCGATGACGTGACATTCAAGTCCCTCCCTGTGGGCGAGGAGATCTCTCTGGCCAAGAAGGGAACCTACGAGTGCAAGTTCTACGGCCTCGGTTCTGACGGAACAGTGGGCGCCAACAAGAACACCATCAAGATCATCGGTGACCACACTCCCAAGTACTGCCAGGGTTATTTCGACTACGATTCCAAGAAGTCCGGCGGCTATACCTGCTCGCACCTGCGTTTCGGTGACAGCCCGATCACTTCTCCCTACCTCGTGTCCACCCCGGACTTCGTGGCCTGCCACGTGCCTTCATATCTGAACAAATACGATGTCCTGAAAGGTATCAAGAAAGGCGGTACATTCCTCCTCAACAGCCTCTGGTCGGTAGAGGAGACCATCAAGAGGATTCCTGACCACGTAAAGCAGGTTATTGCCGAGAAGAATCTGAAGGTGTACATCATCAATGCCACCAAGATAGCCGAGGAGATAGGTTTAGGCAACCGTACCAACACCATCCTTCAGTCCGCATTCTTCAAGATTACCGGTATCATCCCTTACGAGCAGGCAGTGGCCTTCATGAAGAAAGCCATCGACAAGAGCTACGGCAAGAAGGGAGAGAAGGTGGTCAGCATGAACTACGCCGCAGTGGACCGCGGAGCCGAGTATGAGGAACTGACTGTTCCTGCAGAGTGGAACGGAATCGTAGCCCGTTTCCGTCCCGCCAACTTCGACCGTCTGGCTCCCGAGTGGGTACGCAGCGTGGCCGATGTGGTCAACGCCCAGAACGGCTATGACGTGCCTGTAAGTGCTTTCACCGGTGAGTATGCCGACGGTACCATTCCTGCCGGTACAGCCGCTTTCGAAAAGAGAGGCATCGCAGTAAGCGTTCCCGAGTGGAATCCTGAGAAATGTATCCAGTGCAACCAGTGCGCATACGTCTGCCCTCACGCCGCTATCCGTCCTTTCCTTACCACTGAGGAGGAACTGGCCAAGGCTCCCAAGGCTGCCAAGAGCACCCAGGGTATAGCCGCTTTCAAGGCATACCGCTTTACCATGCAGGTATCTCCTATGGACTGCACCGGCTGCGGCAACTGCGTGGATGTATGTCCCGCCAAGGAGAAGGCTCTCGAGATGAAGCACCTTGCTACACAGATGGACCAGCAGCCTGTATTTGACTACATGCATGCCAACGTGGGCTACAAGGATACCGTCGCTCCCAAGACTCAGAACCTCAAGAACTCCCAGTTCTCACAGCCTCTGTTCGAGTTCTCCGGTGCCTGCGCCGGCTGCGGTGAGACACCTTACATCAAGACCATCACCCAGCTCTTCGGCGACCACATGATGGTGGCCAACGCTACCGGATGTTCGTCTATCTACAGCGGCTCATTCCCCTCGTCTCCTTACTGCACCGACCGCAACGGCCGCGGACCCGCATGGGACAACTCCCTGTTCGAGGACAACGCCGAGTTCGGTCTCGGTATGAGACTCGGAACAGAGCGTCTGCGCAACACAGTTGCAGAACTGATGAAGAAGGGTATAGAGTGTCCCAAGTGCTCCTCCGAGATCAAGGCCCTCTTCGAGCAGTGGCTCTCAGAGAGAGGCAACGCTGCCGCAACCCGCGAGATCTGCGACAAGCTCGTACCGATGCTCGAGGAAAGCGACTGCGAGGCATGCCGCGAGCTTCTCGGATACAAGGACTACATCCCTGCACGCAGCCAGTGGATCTTCGGCGGTGACGGCTGGGCATACGACATCGGATACGGTGGACTGGACCATGTCCTGGCCTCCGGTGAGAATGTCAATGTCCTCGTCCTCGACACCGAGGTGTACTCCAACACCGGCGGACAGTCGTCCAAGTCCACTCCCGCAGGTGCCGTGGCCAAGTTCGCAACCTCCGGCAAGAGGGTACGCAAGAAAGACCTCGGCATGATGGCCATGAGCTACGGTTACGTATACGTGGCACAGGTGGCTATGGGTGCTAACCCTGCTCAGTACTTCAACGTGCTCAAAGAGGCCGAGGCCTACAACGGACCTTCCCTGATCATCGCCTACGCACCCTGCATCAACCACGGTCTGCGCAACGGCATGGGCAAGAGCCAGCACGAGGAGAAACTGGCCGTCGAGTGCGGTTACTGGCATCTGTATCACTTCAACCCCGCTCTGACCGACGAGGGCAAGAATCCTTTCAGCCTCGACAGCAAAGAGCCCGACTGGAGCAAGTTCCAGGAGTTCATCAAGGGTGAGGTTCGCTACAGCTCGCTGATGAAGACCTTCCCCGACATCGCTCAGGAACTCTTCGACAAGACCGAGCAGTTCGCAAAGATCCGCTACGAGTCCTACAAGCGTCTCGCAGGTAAGGAATAAGCTGAGTGCCTGATGCAAAAAGAGGCCGTGCCCGACTTGGACACGGCCTCTTCTGTTTCAGTGGCCCGGCAGTTTACTCGATGAAGCAGAGTACCTGGTTGATCTCCACGTTCTCGTTGTGCCTAACCTCCACCTGGATGAGTTTGCCGGTAATGGGAGCATAGACAGGCTCCACTCCGTAGTAGGTCTGGATGTAGCAGATCGGGGTGAGCTCCTGGAACTTGGTGCCGATGGCGGGGGCAGTGCTGTCATCGGAGACATTGTACCTCCAGATGAGCTTGCCCTTGGCAACGGCCTGGACGGGCATGGCTTTGGGATGCTCCGCCATGATCTTCTCCACGTCGAATGCGGGTACCTCGACCACCTTGCGTGTGACGACCTTCGGAGCACCGGCCTTCTCGCGTGCGGCCTCGAGCTCCTTGTTGAAGCGGTCCTTGGCCACTCCGCTCTTGTAGTCGCGGTACTGGCGCTCGTGCATGGCGAACTCGAAGAGCTCCTCGTCGTCCTGGCCGCGGTCCCAGCCTTCCTTCTTCATCTCCTCGATGAAGTGAGGCAGCTCGTCGGGGAAGGCGTCCTGAGGATTGCCGGTGTAGAACTCTAAGCCTTTCTCCTTGACGATGTCGAGAATCTCGGGAGCTAAAGGACCGGGCAGGGTACCGGTCTTGCCGAGGATCATGTTCATGGTGTCCTTGTCGATGGTCTTCCATCTGGGCTCGCCCTTGAGGGTGTGCATGAGGTTCATCAGGGCGGTGTTCTTCACGTACTGGCTGAAAGGAGTTACGAGAGGGGGATAGCCGAGCTTGGGCCATACGTACTCTACCTCCTGGAAGAGCATCACCATCAGCTCGTTGAGGGAAACTTCCTTCTTGCCCTGGTTGCGCAGGGACATGTTGATGGCGCTCTGGAAGCCCTTGAGGTCGGCCATCATCGAGCCCATCATGCCGCCGGGCAGTCCGCAGCCCACTAAGAGGGAGGAACTGATGTAGTTGTTCGGCTCGATGAACATGCCCAGGAAGTCGTCGATGAAGGTCTGGGTCAGACGGCGGGCCTCCATGTAGGCGTCCATGTTGATGTCCTTTACTATGAAGCCTGCGTCCTTGAGCATGGCCTGGATGGTGATTACGTCAGGATGGATCTTACCCCAGGACAGGGGCTCCATGGCCACGTCTAAGTAGTCGGCGCCGGCGCGGGCCACCTCCAGCATGGAGGCTGTCGAGAAGCCTGGTCCGGAATGGCCGTGATACTGCACGATGATGTGGGGATATTTGTCCTTGATGCTCTTGGTCAGACGGCCTAAGAAGGCGGGACGTCCGATGCCGGCCATGTCCTTGAGACAGATCTCGTCGCAGCCGTATTCCACCACCTTGTCCACGATGTCCATGTAGTACTCTACGGTGTGGATGGGGGAGTAGGTGATGCTGAGGGCCACCTGGGAGATCATGCCGCCCTCCTTGGCGAGGATGACCGAATCCTTGAGGTTGCGGTGGTCGTTGAGGCCGCAGAACGAGCGGGAGATGTTGGTGCCCTGCTTTGCCTTTACCTTATACATGAGGCCCCTGACATCCCTCGGAACTGGATTCATACGGAGGGCGTTGAGGCCTCTTTCGAGCATGTGTGTCTGTATGCCGACTTTGTTGAAGGGTGCGGTCCAGGCTCTTACGGCCTTGTTGGGGTTCTCTCCGAAGAGGAGGTTCACCTGCTCGAACGCTCCTCCGTTGGTCTCGACCCTGTCGAAACAGCCCATGTCGATGATGACGGGAGCGATCTGAACAAGCTGGTCAACCCTCGGGACGTATTTGCCCGAAGACTGCCACATATCCCTGTAAACAAGGGAGAATTTGATTTCACGTGCCATACGGTAATAGTGTTTTGTTAAAAATTTGTCTTCAAATATAGAAAATTTGCGTGAATAAGAAAAGTATTCTTATATTTGCACTCCCTTTTAGGGGAAATTTTTAAATGGTGGATGTAGCTCAGTTGGTTAGAGCATTGGTTTGTGGCACCAAGGGTCGTGGGTTCGAGTCCCATCTTCCACCC
>CALUPK010000022.1 GCA_944322575.1 uncultured Bacteroidales bacterium
GTGAATATCATCCACACGGGCACGCAGATATTGACGGCGGCGATACCGTCGCTGCCTACTCCGTGGCCTATGAAGATACCGTCTATGGCCGTGACCGCCGACATGCTCACCATCCCCAGCAGAGTAGTAACGAAATACTTACCGAACAGGGACGGGATGTTTACTGTTCCGAAATCAATAGCATCGCGCTGCATAAATCAGATATTTTATCCATTCTGCAGCGCGAAGTTGGGCCAAATATTCCGAATTACCAAATCAGTTGTTGTGTTGGGTAGAGCCTATCTTGGTGCTGATGACAAAGCGGTGGGAGAACTTATTGCCGCAGCGGCGGCACTGGAGCACCTCCTTGATGTGGGTATTCTTGTAGTGGTCCGTGTGGAGGGCTTTGCGGCTCATTTCTCTGTTGTTCAGCATCTTCACTTCGTAGGTCGTCCTGTCAGTATAGGATGTGCCGGTCACGCAGCCTTCATCGGTGGTATCGAGGGTGTGCATGCGGCCGCAGGACGGACACCGGTTGTAGAGCAGGAATCCGAAGTATTTGTATGAGGTGTATAGATTGAAGAGCAGCAGCAGTATCAGCAGCCACAGCTTGCCGGTGTCTCCTAAGTCGTTGCCGCCTAAGAAAGGACCGAATGCCATGAAAAGCAGGGCTGAGGACACAAATACCATGATGAAGGCGAGCACCTTGAACACGATGTTGGGTATGAACCTTATGTACAGCAGCGGGTAATGTAAGAGCGGCAGCAGTATCAGCAGGTCCAGCAGGACGTACAGGGCTATGGCCAGCAGGACTATGTATATGATGATGTTGATGGCTGTGGAGAGGAACCCGGGCAGATTGGGATGATAGGTCAGATCTATCTTGTCGAAGTCCTCCGGGGTCTTGGCCTTGGTCTTGCCTACAGGCTTCTTGAAGTTGAGGTCCTTGATCAGGGGCAGTCCGATCAGTGTCTCTGTCCAGGGTATGGCCTTGAGGGCAAGGTTGTACTCCTCATCCTTCATGGTGCCCCATTCCCAGCTTTCCAGCACTCCGTCTGAGAATACCGCCCGGATGCCGCTGTGTATCATCTTAGCCTCGGCATCATAGACAGTGTACCGGAAGTCGGCGGTGAGCTGCCCTCCGCTGCTGCGGATGGTCTGGGCGTAGAGAGGCTGTCCGTCTATCTCGGCGAAGGTCTTTCCGGGCTGGAAGATTTCCAGGATCTTCTTCTTAGAGATGTGCATCTCGTTCTTGCCCTTGGACGGGAAGCCGAGAGCTTCGGCAAGATAGAGAGAACCTTCATTAAATATCTCCATAGTCATTCCGTCGTCTGTGCGGACCTCGAAGTGTCCCTCCCCCGTGATGCCGGTCAATGTGACCGTGGTGCCGGCTTTGTACGTGGTGTCTCCGAAATTATCGGAATCGGCAAGATAGTATCTGTCTCCAAGGATGGAGGCCGGTACATATCCTCTGTTGCCGCGGCTGTCCTCAGCCCATAAGGAGATACCTGAGACGGCATAGATCCTGAGCGTGGTGCCGGGAGAGATGACGGCGACCACCTCTCCCTTTGTTACCGTCCGCGGGTCAGTCATCTCTACAGTCTCGGTGACCGTGGTCTCCATTACCGGAGTTATGACGGTATCCCCTTTGGGGATTATCAGAAAAAGCGTTACGGCACATACGACAAGAATCATGATGTAGCCGGGGAAGGTGACGTCGATCATGTCGTCACGGTCGATCAGAAAATCGAAGGGTTGTTTCAGGAAGCTCATAGTTGATAAAGTTTAGTTTGTAAGTATAATGGCTACAAATTTAAAAAAATGTAACCATTATACCAAGTCGCGGGCTTAGAAAATGTCGCGGAAGCGTATCTGTACGATAATCCTGCGGAACTCACCGCCCCGGACATTGCTTACCTCGGTCCTGTAATGGTAGGAGCATTTGTCCCTGTGGGTACGTAGCTGCTCTACCTCGGTCTCGAGCCATTTCTTCACGCCGGCGGCGCGGATGAATGCAAGCTGCTCATTGTCCCTTATGTCGCTCTCGTCGGTGACGGTCATGCTGGCGAGCTCGTCATAGGCATAGTAGGGGGTCTCTCTGAATTCCCCGAGGGAACCGTCATAGGGGATGCGGCCAACAGGGATGGCGTCGGCAGTACCTGTGATGGTGATGTCGACGGCTGCCGCGTCTTCGAGATATCTGCCCATATCTCCGGCGAGGGCGGAGCGGATGGCCTCAAGCATGGTCAGGGCTGCGTTGGACTCAGTTACCATGAACTTGCCGGGGCCGAAGTCCTCCTGATAGGAGAAGCCTTCGGAGACGTCGTAGCGGTATCCGAGGAGGTAGTTGTAGATCTTGTTGCCGTCGGCATCCACATCGCTCTGGATTTCCGAACTGATGGTTATCTCAGTCTTGTCGGTGATGACATTCTCCTGTCTCTTTTCCTCCATAATCTGCTGAGTCTGCATCTGCAGGGCCTCCATCTCCATGTTTGCGGCCTGAATCATGGCTACGGGTATGAAATCGAGGCTCTCTTCCTCCTCGTCGAATTCCACTTCCTCTATGATGTAGCTGCGCCGGTCGAAGATGTACGTCTTGTCTGTGGTCCTGTTGATTACCTCAAGATAGACGAGCTGGAACTCGTCGTTCCCGTCGAGGGTGTAGACAGGATTCTCGAAAAGGAGGTCACCGGTCCTTATCTCGTCGAACTCCTCTTCCGGTACTTCTATCCTGATGGGGTTGAGTTCTTTGAACTTGATGTCTATTGTATGGTTCCCGGAGTCGTGCTGTTCTGCGATGAAGGGATTTTCTAACTTAATGCTTCTGGCGGCGATGGCAGTTGCGGCCTGATCGAGGAGCATGGCTCTCTGCCGTGCCGCGTTGTCGTCAGTGACCCTGATCCGGTACTCTTCCATGGACTCGCCGTCCATCTGGCGGACCCAGTCTGCCATCAGCTTGTCGGCTTCCTCGCTGACCTTGCTCATGTACAGAGGGGGCAGGGAGGTCATGTCCCAATAGGAGAACCTATAGTCAGAGATGTAGGTGAGGGTGATTCTGCCGGTGGTGCCGTTCCGGCGGAACCTCAGGTCGATGGCTTCGGCGTCTTTTCCTGTCTTGATGCGGTATACGGATTTTTTATTTATCAGGTTGTATACTATGACGGAGTCGGCTTTGGCGTATGCGATGTATTTGCCTTGGGGATGGTAGGATGCCTGTAGGACATTCTCAGAAATATGGGATACGGGAGTCCTGAAATATCGCAGGACATCTATTGTCATAAGTCCTGTGCTGTCGCAGCAGACAGCTATCTCCTTGGAGTCCGGAGAAAATGTCAGGTAGTTGATGCCGCCCTTAAAGTATAGTTTTTTACGGAGTTCTCCTGTATGGACATCCCAGATGTCTAATTCATTGCCGCTTGCAGCTGCTATGTAATAGTAGTTTGGACTTACGGCTATGCTGCTGTAGACTGTACCTGTGTAGAACGAGTTGGCGACTGTATATCCGTCGGTGGAATAGGTGGTGATGTTTCCGCGTGTATCCGCTGTCAGGAGTTCATTGGCTCCCGGGGAGTATGATGCGGAAGTTATTATCGGTCCGCTTTTTATGCGGGAAATCTGTTCGTTCCTGTTGCGGTTTGAGATTATACTGATCTTCGTGCCGTTGCCTGACAGGACTGCGATGGAGGCCCCTGTGGGATTGGCTATCAGCCGGTTCCCTCTGATGTTGTGGATTTTAAGGTTGTACAGCATGTTGTCGATGTTGTATGTCCGGCTGAACATGCTGAGACTGTCTTTCCGGTTATCGGCCTGAAGACTAAAGGAAAAGGCGCTTGCAGCTGCAGCAAGCGCCAGGCATATAATCCTTAATGCTGCCGTCATTACAGTTTTCGCTTGATCTCGACTATCTGGTAGGCCTCGATGGTGTCTCCTATCTTGATGTCGTTGAATCCGTCAATGTTCAGACCGCAGTCTAAACCTGCCGCAACCTCCTTGACATCGTCCTTGAACCGTTTGAGTGAACCGAGGACTCCGGTGTAGACTACGATGCCGTCACGGATGACACGCACTTTGGAACTGCGGGAGATCTTGCCCTCCTTGACCATACATCCGGCGATGGTGCCTACCTTGGAGATCTTGAATGTCTCGCGGACTTCTGCTGTGGCTGTGACTTCCTCTTTCTCCTCGGGAGCGAGCATACCCTCGATACCGCTCTTGACTTCGTTTATTGCGTCATAGATGACAGAGTAGAGACGTATCTCGATGCCTTCCTTCTCTGCCAGCTTGCGGGCGTTGACGGAGGGACGTACCTGGAAACCGATGATAATCGCATTGGAGGCGGCGGCCAGCAGTACGTCGGATTCGGAGATTGCGCCTACTGCCTTGTGGATGACATCCACATGTATCTCTTCTGTAGAGAGCTTGATGAGGGAGTCGGACAGGGCCTCGATGGAACCGTCCACGTCACCTTTGACGATGATGTTGAGCTCCTGGAAGTTGCCTATGGCGATACGGCGTCCGATCTCTTCGAGTGTGATATGCTTCTGGGTTCTCAGACCCTGGATTCGCAGAAGCTGCTCCCGTTTGTTTGCCAAGTCTTTGGCTTCGCGCTCGTCTTCCAGAACGTTGAATACCTCACCGGCGGTAGGAGCTCCGTTGAGTCCGAGGACCGATACAGGGGTGGAGGGATCTGCTTCCTCTACTTTCTGGCCGCGTTCGTTGAACATGGCCTTGACTCTGCCGTAGTAGCTTCCGCTGAGCATGATGTCTCCTATGTGAAGGGTACCGTTTTGAACGAGAACAGTGGCTAAGTAACCGCGTCCCTTGTCGAGGGATGATTCGATGATGGTTCCTTTCGCGCGGCGTTTGGGGTTGGCCTTGAGTTCGAGAAGGTCTGCTTCCAAAAGGACTTTCTCGAGGAGTTTGTCGACGTTGGTGCCTTTTTTTGCGGAAATCTCCTGACACTGGAATTTGCCTCCCCAGTCCTCTACGAGGATGTTCATGTTGGCAAGCTGCTCGCGGATGCGGTCAGGGTTGGCTCCCGGCTTGTCAATCTTGTTGATGGCAAATACCATGGGTACTCCGGCGGCCTGGGCATGGTTGATGGCCTCGATGGTCTGGGGCATGATCGCGTCGTCGGCGGCGACAATGATGATGACTAAGTCGGTAATCTTGGCGCCTCGGGCACGCATGGCGGTGAAGGCCTCGTGTCCAGGTGTGTCGAGGAATGTGATGCGGCGACCGTCAGGAAGCTGTACGTTGTATGCTCCGATATGCTGGGTGATACCTCCGGCCTCACCGGCGATTACGTTGGATTTCCGGATGTAGTCAAGCAGAGAGGTCTTACCGTGGTCTACGTGGCCCATGACTGTGATGATGGGCGGACGCTCTACGAGGTCTGCGGGATCATCCACTTCCTCCTGTATCTCTTCTTCAGCATCGGCTGTGACAAACTGAACCTCATAACCGAACTCTTCTGCGACGAGCACGAGGGCGTCAGCATCCAGGCGCTGGTTGATGGATACCATCAGACCTAAGTTCATGCACGCCTCGATGACTTTTGTCACAGGAATGCTCATCATTACCGCCAAGTCGTTGACCGTGACGAATTCGGTCATCTTGAGTATCCGGCTCTCAAGCTGTTCCATCTCACGAGCCTCTTCCATCTTCTGGGAGATCATCTCGCGTTTCTCCCTCTTGTGCTTGGAGCTCTTGGTCTTGCCCTTGCCCTCGGTCATGCGGGCGTAGGTCTCCTTGATCTGCTTCTGGATCTGGTCCTCGTCTATCTCGACACGGACAGGTTTGGGTTTGTCCTTGCGGTTTTTCTTCTTGCCGGATTCTGCCCCAGAGTCCTTTTTGCGGTTTTTCTGATTGCCGGGATCGGCTTTGGTGATGTCTATTTTCTCGCTCTGGCCTTTCATGATGCGCTCACGCTTGCGGTGGCCGCTCTTGTCGTTGCCGGAGCTGTGTTTTTTCTCAAATGCGGAGAGATCTATCTTCCCGCTGATGACCGGGCCTGCGAGTTTCTCAACTCTGGTGGCAATATGCTCCGGTTCTGCCCTGTGCTCGGGCTGGGACTCGGATTCATGCCTGATCGGGGAAGGTGCTGGCGCGGGTGCGGCTTTTGCAGCGGGCTGCTGTGTGTGCGCAGGCTTTTTCTCAGGTTTCCGGTTGAGGTCTATCTTGCCGAGAATCTTAAGGCCGCCTGAACCTGCGGTGTCATCACTCTTGTCTCCCGTGACGTCAGGTTCCGGAGCTGTCTCCTTTGCCGTTTTCTCAGGTTCCGGCGCAGACTCTTCGCTTACAGGCTCCGGTTCAGCAGTCACAGGTGCCGGGGCAGGTTCCGGACCGGGTTCTTCATGCTGATGACTCTCGCTCTTCTTCTCCGTAGTAATGGCGGGCTCAGGGGTGGAGGGATGATCGATAGTCGTGGTCTTGATGATGACCTCATCTCCGAACTGCTCTTCTTCAGGCTCCTGCTTTGAACCTTCTTTTTTAGTGATTTCCTTGACTTTGATGGCTATTTTCTTAGATTCGTCCTTCAGGAGCTGATCTTTTGCATACTCTTTCTTCACAAGCTCATATTCTTCTCCGCTGATCTGCGCTCCGGGGCTGGCTACCACCTCATATCCTTTCTTGCTGAGAAATTCCACCAATGTCCCTAATCCTATGTTGAATTCTTTAAGTACTTTGTTGATTCTTATTTTTTCTTGTCCCGCCATATATTGTCTGTTTAGTTAGTAACTCGTTTTATCTGTTATTCGAACTCCGCGCGGAGTATTTTCTGCACTTCCTGTACTGTCTCTTCGTCGAGGTCGGCCCTGTGGCAGATCTCTTCTACAGGCAGCGCCAGTACGCTCTTTGCAGTGTCGCATCCGATGCCTTTGAGGGCGTCGATAATCCACTGCTCGATCTCGTCGTTGAACTCACTGAGCATAACATCCTCTTCTTCCTCGCCCTGCTCGCTCTCACGGAAGACGTCTATCTCATATCCGGCAAGCTGGCCTGCGAGCTTGATGTTGTTGCCGCCCTTGCCTATGGCCAATGATACCTCGGAGGGCTTGAGGTTGACTCTGATGTGCTTGGTCTCCTCGTCGATGGACATGGAGGATATCTTGGCCGGACTGAGGGCTCTCTGAATCAGCAGCTGGGTGTTGGATGTCCAGTTGATGATGTCGATGTTCTCGTTGCGAAGCTCGCGGACGATGCTGTGGATACGCGAGCCCTTGACGCCGACGCACGCTCCTACGGGGTCGATGCGCTCATCGTACGACTCTACTGCCACTTTGGCCCTCTCTCCGGGGATGCGTACTACTTTCTTGATGGTAATAAGTCCATCGAAGATCTCGGGCACTTCCTGTTCGAAGAGTCTCTCAAGGAATGCGGGAGAGGTACGCGAGAGGGTGATTACAGGAGAGTTGTTGCGCATTTCCACGCTCTCGATAACAGCTTTTACGGTTTCGCCTTTCTTGAAGTAGTCGGAGGGAATCTGCTCGGACTTGGGGAGAACCAGCTCGTTGCCGTCCTCGTCCATCACGAGCACTTCTTTTTTCCATACCTGGTATACTTCGCCTACGAGAATCTCGTGGATGCGGTCCTTGTACTTGTTGTAGAGGTTTGCCTTCTCGATGTCGGCGATACGGCCCTGAAGGTTCTGACGGAGATTGAGGATGCCCCTGCGGCCGAAATCAGCCAGCTTGACTTCTTCGGGGAAGTCCTCTCCGAGCTCGTACGAAGGGTCTATCTTGTGAACCTCCTCGAGCGATATCTGAGTGTTGGGATCCTCCACTTTCTCCACCACCTCTCTGTTTCTCCAGATCTCGAGGTCTCCCTTGTCGATGTTGATGATGATGTCGAAATTGTCGGCTGAGCCGTACATCTTAATCAGCTGGGTGCGGAAAATGTCTTCCAGCACACTCATCATGGTCGGTCTGTCGATGTTCTTCAGTTCCTTGAACTCGGCAAACGTACTGATCAGGTTTACTTCCATGTCGGTTTGTGTATATTTTTAAATTTAAAAATTATCATTCTGATCTCCGGCAGACTGATCTCCGGCAGAGCTTACCATCAGGGAAAAATCCTCTTTGTCCCTGTCTAAATGACTTTCTATCCACCTGCTCAGGGCTACGCAGTCATCGATGCAGACGGGGCGGCCCGGGGCGCGGAAGAATACCTTTATATTATTGGCTTTATTTACCTTTACGCTGACCAATGTGAGGCTGTGCTCTTCCATGTAGGGGGCTGCGATCTGTTCTATGGTGCTTTTCTCAATCATGCTGATGTAAGTTTTATGTGAGTTGCAGATAAAACGAAAGGGACTTGCCGTCCCTTTCCTCTTCCAAATCCGCACAAAAGTAAGGGTTTTGTGTATAAATTCCAAAAAAAAGTGTTTTCTTTGCAGTTAAATTTTTTCCCCACTATGGAGATAAGTGCAAAAGTAATAGCGGAGCATCTCGGAGGAGAGATTATCGGCGACCCTGAGGCAAAGGCGTCGTCCGTGGCGCGTATAGAATCCGGCAGACCCGGTACGCTCTGCTTTTTAGCTAATCCTAAATACGAACATTATCTGTATACCTGCAAGGCAAGTATCATCCTTATAAACAAGTCTTTCGAACCGAAAGAGCCAGTCAGCGCGACCCTTGTGAGAGTGGACAATGCCTATGAGGCAGTGGCCTCCCTGCTCGACTTGCTGAATTCCCTGAAGTCCGAGAAGCGCCGCGGCCGGGCACTTTCTGCCCACATAGCCTGGAGCGCAAAGTTGGGCAAGGGGGTCTATGTGGGCTCTCATGCCTACATAGGGCGCAGAACCCGTATCGGCAAGGGCACGCAGATATATCCCCAGGCATATCTCGGAGACGGGGTGACGGTCGGGGACAACTGTATCATCTATCCAGGGGTCAGAATCTATAAGGGCTGTAAAATAGGCAATAACTGCATCATACATGCCAACGCAGTCATCGGTTCGGACGGTTTCGGCTTTGCACCCACAGCCGACGGCTCCTACAAGAAGATTCCTCAGACCGGAATCGTAACTATAGAGGATGACTGCGAGATAGGGGCCAATACGGTTATCGACCGTTCGACGATGGGCACCACCCTCATTGAGAAAGGAGTCAAGTTAGACAATCTCATACAGGTGGCGCACAACGTAGTGATAGGCTCCAATACTGTAATCGCCGCTCAGGCCGGTATCGCGGGGTCCACCAAGATAGGACGTTCCTGCATGATAGGCGGACAGGTAGGGTTTGCAGGCCACCTGCACATCGCGGACCGCACGATGATAGGAGCCCAGGCCGGACTCATGGCCGATGTCAAGGAGGAGGGGCAGACTCTTCTCGGCAGTCCCGCCTTCGGACACAAGGACTTTATGCGGGCCTACGCGGTGTTCAGGCGCAACGGCAGGAAGCAGTAATGATTCATTATTCCATTCAGACACATTATGCTGGAAAATCAGAAAACACTCAAAAGAGAATATACATTCGAAGGAAAGGGGCTTCACACCGGTCTTAAGGTTAAAATGACAGTCGCTCCGGCGCCCGCCGGGACTGGAATCCGCTTTGTCCGTGAGGACATAGGGCCGGATGCTGTGGTGGAGGCCTCGGCGGAATATGTGACTACAACCCAGAGAGGTACTACCCTCGAGAAGGGTGAGGCCCGTATTTCTACGATAGAACATCTTCTGTCTGCGCTTGCCGGTATGGGAGTGGACAATGCGGAGGTAAGGGTCAATGCGCCCGAGGCGCCCATCCTCGACGGCAGCGCTCTGCCCTATGTCAGGGCCATAGGTGCGGACGGCCTTCAGGAGCAGAACGCCCCCCGTCTATACTACGATATAAAGGAAACAGTCCATTACCGTGACGATGCCACCGGCTCCGGGATTACGATATATCCGGCAGAGGATTTTTCGGTGGATCTTACAATAGATTTCAATTCCCATGTCCTCGGGGTACAGAAGATTCACTATGACAGCAGCGTGGATTATGCGGCGGAGGTGGCTCCATGCAGGACTTTCGTGTTTTTCCATGAGCTGGAGTTCCTTTTTCAGAACAATCTGATCAAAGGCGGCGACCTCGAGAACGCAATCGTTATAGTCGAGCGTCCGGTATCAGAGGAGACATTGGAACGTATGGCGGCCCTGTTCAACGTTGACAGGGTGGGGGTCCTTCCTGACGGCTATCTGAACAATGTCAAGCTCCACTTCCCCGATGAGTGCGGCCGTCATAAGCTGCTGGACCTGATAGGGGATTTCTCCCTGATAGGAACACGTATACGTGGCCGGATAGTGGCCGATAAGTCCGGTCACAAGATCAATACTACCGTGGCACGGATTGTGAGAGAGATGATAAAGAATGAAAATAAAAACAGATAAAGCAATGCAATTCTCAGCTGTAAACCCCAACGCCAAGATTGCCGCTAATGTGGAGATAGGACCTTTCAGCTACATAGCGGAGAATGTAGAGATAGGAGAGGGATGCGTAATAGGTCCCCACGTCACCATCTTAGATTATGTGAAAATAGGCAAAAACTGTAAGATATTTCCCGGAGCCGTTATCGGAGCTGTCCCTCAGGACATGAAGTTCTCAGGAGAGGTATCCTGGGTGGAGATAGGAGACAATACCGTTATCCGCGAGTGCGCTACGGTCAACCGAGGAACAGCCGCCAGCGGCAAGCTCCTGACCAAGATAGGCGACAACTGTCTGATAATGTCGTATGCCCATGTGGCTCATGACTGCCGTATCGGCAACCACGTCATCCAGACCAGCTATGTCGGGCTGGCCGGTGAGACGGACATCGATGACTGGGCGATTATCGGAGGAGGCTCTCTCGCTCATCAGTTTACCCGTGTCGGCATGCACGCCATGATCCAGGGCGGCTCGCTGATAGGCAAGGACGTTCCCCCCTATGCGCTTGCCGGCCGCAATCCACTGTCATTCTGCGGACTGAACAATGTGGGCCTGCGCCGTCGCGGATTTACAAACGAGCAGATAGACCGTATACGTGAGATATACCGCATCATCTACAACAGCGGCCTGAACCGGAGCGACGCATGTGTGGAAGTCGAGAGAGAAGTACCTCCCTGCATCGAGAGGGACAACATCCTCAACTTTATCCGCGCCTCCAAGAGAGGTATCGTAAAGTTCTCAGACCTTTCAGCGGATGAATAGCCCGGCCCCGGCCTGCGCCGTGCTCTCATCGGCGTATTGCCCGCCGGTGGAGTATTTCATGGCCGCAGCGGCGACCGGAAAAATACTCATAGAAACCCACGAGTCGTATATAAAGCAGACATACAGGAACCGTTGCAGGATATATGCCTGTGACGGTGTTCTGTCTCTTACGGTGCCTGTCTCGGTGCAGGGGAGCAGCCGCAGTATCCGCTCAGTGCGCGTAGACTATACCAAGCCGTGGCTGCAGCAGCATGAGAGGGCGCTCATATCGGCGTACCGTACATCAGCATTTTTCGAATATTATCAGGATGACATTCTCGGCATTCTCGACTCTAAGCCCCAATATCTTTTCGATCTCAACTACGCATTGACGGTCAAGATGATGGAACTGCTCGGCATCCGCTGCGGGATATCCCTGACGTCTGAGTATATACATGAGTACGGTCCGGATTTTCTCGATTTGCGCGGGAGCATACACCCTAAAAAAGCGGTCCCCGAAATATTCAGAGACCGCTTCAAGCCGTATTATCAAGTATTTTCCGAGCGTTTCGGATTTATATCGGGTCTTTCAGCCCTCGATCTGCTTTTCAATGAGGGCCCGGACGCTGTTTCCTACCTCCGTTAGAACCTCCATCCCAAGGTGAGCACCAGTTTCCAGTTGAGATAGTCCTCGCTGGCCACGGGGGCGGTCATCCCGTCCATGTAGCTGTCATAGAGGTTGAATGTGTTGGAGTTGAAGTTGCACTGCTGCTGATATGCCATGTCGATGAAGAATCCGCTTGTGGACCTGTATCCGAGTCCTGCGGAGGCATAGTGGCGGGAGTTGTCGAAATGCTTTTCGGAAGTGTCGTAGTAGTTGTAGCCGAGCCTGACAGCGAAGCAGCTTATGGGCCAGGTCTCGATACCTGCGCGGATATTGTTCACAGCTTTGAAATTGGAGGCCATCAGCTCGTTGTCAGCTGCAAACTCATCACGGTTGCCGCTTCTCGATGACAGAAAGATGTCTGAGTAGTCAGTCCTTTCGTAGTCCACTCCTATGGCTAAGAAATTTCCAACTGTGTATCCTACGCCGAGATTCCATTTGAAAGGTGATGTCACGCGGTAGGAATAGGAACCGGTGGGTGAGTCTACTTCGGAATAATCGTACTGGGCGGTGTACCCGCTCATGCTCTCAAGCCATACCTCGTTGAGAAACATCCAGTTCGGTGTAGAGATGGAACCTCCTACAGTAAGCCCTGCCACCGGACGTACGATGAAACCGGCAGACACGTCCACTCCAATTCCGGATGTGGTGAGGGTGTACTCGCGTGTGAAGTCTGTAAATCCGGTCTGGAAAAGAGCCGGATTGCCGGCCTTCTCCGTGATGGAGGTGTACTCATTGAGCCAGATGCTCTGTACCGTGACACTTACGCCGAAGAAGAAGATGTTGTCCACGTTACCGGAGGCGTTGATGACTATGTCCTGCACATATCCGGTCTTTTCACGGAAGTAATCCTGTACGAGTGCGCCCGGCACAGCTATGTTGCCTTGAGCGTCGATGTTCTCAGTAGCACCTAAGAAAACATCCGGATATCCGACGAGTGTGTCGAGAAGTCCTGTGTTCCATCCTAAGATCTGGCTCCAGGATGCGCTCGAGTTGTAGAACGGACGCTCCGGGTAGTTCTCGGGCATGGTCATCTGGTCTCCGGGTATTGCGGGCATGGATGCTGCGAGATATCCGAGGTAGCTTGAGCCGTTCTGTATGCCCTGACCGGAGCTCCGGTATGCGAAGTTGGCGGTCTGGTTGGCAGTGATGGCGAAGTTGAGATTCAGCAGACCTCTTGTCCTTCCGGTCTCGAAAGCTCCGGTCCAGCCTAAGTTGGAGAGTGCGAATCTGCTTCTGTTGTTGCTGGTCCGCTCTCCTAAAAATGCGGTGTGACTGAGATTGGAGTAGACTGATGGAGTAAGAGTAAATTCCGAATAGCGGTAGACACCGGATGCCGCGGGGTTGTAGGACAGGGCGCCCATATCCCCGCCGAGGGCGGTCATGGCGTTGCCCATAGCGAGGCTTCTTGCAGTACCGTCATAGTACTGACTGGAGAACATCAGTGCGTTGTAGCTGTATTGGGGCGTGAGCTGGGCGTGCAGCTGCAGCGCACCGAGTATCAGAACTGATGCCGTAAAGATTATTTTTCTTCTGAACATGATTGCAATGTACTAAAATTATCTTCTTACGCTTCCACCGCCTCCGCTGCGGGAACCGCCGCCTCCGCCGTAGGAGCGGCTGCCCATGGATGAGCTGCGGGAGAAACTGCTGCCGGTGCTGAAGCTCCGGACAGTCGAGTTGTTGTTTCTGTTGATTGTGGTCCTGCTGTTATAGCCTGACTGACGGTTGAATGCCGCGCTGCTGTCGAACCTTCTTCCGTTGTTGCGGAAGCTGCTGTTTACTGATGTGCGGCTTTCAAACGGATTCCTGAATTCCGGAGCGGAAGTACCGGCCGGTCTTCTGAATGTCCTGCCGCTGCCGTATGCTGCGGCATTCCTTCCTGTTGTGGGCGAAACAGCCGGTCTTGAACCGATGGCGCCTGTGCTGCTGCGGCTGACGTATCTCTCTCCGAGATTGACATTGGAACCGGAAGCATGGAATGTCCTTGAAGGGGTTCTGCCTGCGACAGCTGCCTGCTGGACTCTTGAACCTCCGGAGAGAGAGGCTGTTCTGCCTCTTACCGTGGATATCGAGGGTGCAGAGGCTCCTTGTCTGCCTCCGGTGCGTACAGAACCGGTTGAGGCTGCGAGCTGACGGCCGCCGGCACTTCCGCCTGAGCGGACACCGGTATTTCTCTTGCCGTAGTAGGTAGGATGGAACGATGCGACGGGATATCCCCAGTACCAGGGATCATACCAGTAATCATACCAGCCCCAGAGGCCTGGGCCCCACCATCCGGGACCGTACCATCCTGCATACCATCTGCCCCATGGACCGTACCAGGGATCCCAGGTGATGCCGAAACCGAAGTTCCAGCCTCCGTACCAGGGGTCGTACCAGCCCCAGTATCCGTATCCGGGCCAGCCTCTGTACCACATAGGGCCGAAAACATCCCTATACCTCCAGTCCCAGTAGGAGTAGTAGTCCCCGAAACCGTATCCGGGATACCAGTCGTCGAAATTGAAATTGAGATTGACCTGCCCGAGTGAGTCGAGGTTGTCATCGAACATGATAGTGTACTGTGTCCGGGGGGTGCACTGCAGCTCGAGCCGGCTGTCCGGGCTGGCGATTATGATGGTGTCCGAGAAGCGGGCTGCTTCCTGTTTAGTCTGCTCGATGAGCCTGTGCACTTTCTCGTTGTCGGCAACAATCTCATCACGGGCGTCTTTGGATGCCCTGTAGTATATGCCGTCCTCAAATCCTGAGGAGGCATAGTAGGCGGATGTTCCGCAGGAGGTCAACAGGACTGCGGAGCATACCGAAAGCAAAATCAAACTTTTTTTCATACCTAACCTCCTTTTTTGTCAATAAATGTATACTTTTGCAAGCAAATTAACAAAAATCATTCCATTTAAACAAGACATTAATGGCAAAAGAGGTTACAAGTAAAGAAGAGAATTATTCCCAGTGGTATAACAATCTGGCAGTAAAGGCGGATCTTGCAGAGAATTCCGCAGTGAGAGGCTGTATGGTGATCAAACCCTATGGCTACGCCATCTGGGAGAAGATGCAGGGACAGCTTGACAGGATGTTCAAGGCCACCGGCCACCAGAATGCATATTTCCCGCTGTTTATCCCCAAGTCCTTCCTCAGCCGTGAGGCCGAGCATGTAGAAGGCTTCGCCAAAGAGTGTGCGGTAGTTACCCATCACAGGCTTATGGCCAATCCCGATGGTCCGGGAGTGGTGGTGGATCCCAGTGCGAGACTTGAGGAAGAGCTGATTGTAAGGCCTACTTCTGAAACTATAATATGGAACAGCTACAAGAACTGGATTAAGTCCTACAGGGATCTTCCGATTCTGATCAATCAGTGGGCCAACGTAGTGCGTTGGGAGATGAGAACCCGTCTGTTCCTCCGTACGGCTGAGTTCCTCTGGCAGGAGGGGCATACTGCCCATGCTACGGCGCAGGAAGCGATGGAGGAGGCGGAGAGGATGGTGCATGTCTACGCGGAGTTTGCCCGCGAGCACATGGCGATGCCTGTAGTGGTGGGGCATAAGTCAGAGCACGAAAGATTTGCAGGTGCCCTCGATACACTCACCATAGAGGCGATGATGCAGGACGGAAAGGCACTGCAGGCAGGTACGTCTCACTTCCTCGGTCAGAATTTCGCCAAAGCTTTCGATGTGAAGTTCGCGGACAAGGACGGTAAGCTCGACTATGTCTGGGCTACATCATGGGGAGTGTCTACCCGCCTGATGGGAGCTCTTATCATGGCGCACGGAGACAATAACGGTCTGGTGCTCCCTCCCACCATCGCTCCGATACAGGTAGTGATGGTGCCTATATATAAAGGTCAGGACGAGCTCGACCGCATGGTGGCTTACATGAAAGAAATCGGCAGAGAGCTCGATGCTGCCGGAATTTCCTACAAGATAGACGACCGCGACAATGTCCGTTCCGGATTCAAGTTCGCCGAGTGGGAGCTCAAGGGTGTGCCTGTGAGAGTGGTAATCGGTCCGCGCGACCTCGAGAAAGGTGAGGTGGAGCTCTGCCGCAGGGATACTTTGGAGAAGTCTTCCGCATCCCGTGAGGGACTTGCCGGACACATCAAAGGCATGCTTGCTGAAATTCAGTCCAATATCTACAACAAGGCCCTTGCATTCCGTGATTCGAAGACATATAAGGTGGACACATGGGATGAGTTCAAGGAGCGCATAGAGGACGGAGGCTTCCTCCTCTGCCACTGGGACGGTACTCCCGAGACCGAGATGAGAATTCAGGAGGAGACCAAGGCTACGATACGCTGTATCCCTGTAGACAGCTATGTCTGCGAGGAACCCGGCAAGTGCGTGTATTCCGGACGTCCTTCACAGCGCAGGGTGATATTTGCCAGATCATACTAAGCAATACAGATATGAACAGTGACGGTGCGAGTCCGCGGGACAGGATTATCAATCTTCTTAATGTCAAGTCGGTCATCAAGTCCCAGATTTTCGACCAGTGCTTGGAAGTGTTCAATGTCCTCAAGGATGTGCTCAGCGAGATGAGCAATGACCTTAATGACATGTTGGAGAACAACGGTGCGCGTCGTGTGCGCCTTGAGTACCGGGACAGGGGCAAATTTGAGGCTGAACTGAAGTTTGCGGACGATGTGCTGATATTCAGCCTGCATACGGATGTATTCGAGTTTGACAGGGACCATCCGGTATGGAAAAATCCTTATGCCAAGGAGAATCCCTACAACACCTACTGCGGTGTGATAAGCGTGTACAACTTCCTGTATGACTCCATGAAGTACAACCGCCTTGATGACCTCGGCTACCTCGTGGCAAGGATGTTCATCAACAAGGACAAGGCATTTTTCGTGGAGGGCAAGCGGCAGAAGCGTCAGATGACGGCTCTTTTCGGCAAGAGTACCCTTACTCGGGAGGACTTGGTAGCTTTAGTGGAGTCAGCCATCCTGTATTCGCTGTCGTTTGACCTTCTGGTGCCTCCTTTCGATATGGTGAAGGAGGCTACCGTCGGAGAGATAAATGTCAAGATAGAGTCTTCCAAGATGAAGACAGGCAAGCGTTTAGGCTATAAGTACAACTCTGATGATGTGTTAAATACCGAAGAACATGAATAGAATTTCAATACTGCGTCCCGCTGCCCTGTGTATAGCGGCACTCATGACTGTATGTGCGGGTGCCACAGACAGGAAGAAGAACGTCAGCAATATAGAGTATAAAGAAATCAAGACGGTGGAGATAGATACCGCAGCTCTCGATCCGGCGCAGAAAGTATGTTTCGACATTGTATCCTCTATAGACGAGGCGGCTGTAGATACTACTGCGGTCGTGCCGAAATACTGGACCAACGGTATTCTGACTCAGGTAGGCCTCTCGCAGGTATCCCTGACGAACTGGGCCGAGGGCGGTTCTGCCAATGTGTCGCTGAACGCCCTGATTGATGCCAATGCCAACTACTCCAAGGACAAGATGATATTTGAGAACCGTCTGAAGATTTCCTACGGTTTTGTACAGTCTTTCGAAGAGGGAACTCCATTGAGAGAGCAGTACAGCAAAAGTGATGACCGTATCCAGATAGACAGCAAGTGGGGATGGCTTCTCAAGGATAAGCTGTATCTGTCGGCCTTGCTTAACTTCAGGACCCAGCTGAGTCCTACGTACAGCTATGATACGTCGACAGACCCTCATACCAAGACAGTTCAGTCCAATTTTATGGCTCCCGGTTATCTGTCTCTCGGTATCGGTGTCAATTACAGGCCTTTCAATTTCCTGTCCTTCAACATCTCCCCTGCAACTGGAAATCTCGTGGTCGTTACAGAGGAGTCTCTCAGAGAAACTTATGGAAACAATATCGATCAGGCAGTGAGGGCCGAGTTCGGAGCCCAGCTCAAGATGGATATCAACTACGCATACAAGATATTCAAGATAAGCTCCTCGCTCACACTCTTCTCCAACTACCTGTACAACCCTCAGAATATTCAGGTCTACTGGGATATAGATGCCTCGCTGGCGCTGACCAAAGTGCTTACCCTTACTGCGAGGACCAACCTCATCTATGATGACAACATCCAGATAGAGGACCGTTTCGGAGTGGCCGCGCCTCGGGTGCAGTTCAAGGAGATTGTCAGCTTAGGCCTGACATGGACTTTCGGCCAGTATATAAAGGGTGAATAGTAGTTCCCGGTATGAGGATAGAACAGACATTTGACTCTGCCCTGCTCTCCCTTTCCGATGGAAAGGTGGAAGGACACCGCTATCTGATAGGAGTCAGCGGCGGCATCGACTCCATGTGCATGGCGGAGCTTTTTCTGCGGTCTGCCCTGCATCCTCAGTTTGCAGTCGCTCATGTCAATTTCTCCCTCCGCGGAGACGAGAGCGACGGAGACATGCTCTCTGTCGAGCAATGGGGACGGCGCAACGGCATCCATGTCTATACTAAGACATTCGACACCAAAACCTATGCGGCGGAGCACTCCCTTTCCACTCAGATGGCCGCCCGCGAGCTTCGGTATGGCTTTTTTTCGGAAATAATGGAACGGGACGGCTTCGATTATCTATCGATAGCCCACAACCTCGATGACAGCATTGAGACCATTTTCCTGAATATCGCCAGAGGAACAGGGCTGCGTGGACTTGCCGGAATACCGGTGCGCAACGGACGCATCATCCGCCCGCTGATGGAGGTCTCCCGTGCTGAGATCCGGGAGTATGTCGCGGCTACGGACATTTCCTACCGTGACGACCATACCAACTTCGAGTCCCATTATGCCCGCAACCGCATCCGCAATATCATTTTTCCGGAGTTCCGGAAGATCAACCCTTCGTTCCTCAATACAGTGCGCCGTGACTCGGAGTATTTCCGGGAGGCGGATGAGATAATCGGGGAGGTGTGCCGCGGTGTGCGTGAGAGGGTCTGCTCTGTGTCTGAGGACGGTGTCCTGAATATTTCCACTGTGGCTCTTCTGCAGGAGGGTCACTGCGGGTACTGGCTCTACAGAATATTGAAGGAGTATGGCTTTACCGGCGGGCAGGTTTCTGATATGGAAAGATGTCTTTCTTCCGGGCAGAGCGGCAGAGTGTTCCGTTCGGGGACTCATGAGGCTGTCTTCGGCCGTGAGCGTCTGAGAGTATATCCTCTGAAGCAGGAAGAAGAAACGGAGGTGCTTATCGACCGCCCCGGAGTGTACAGTTACAAGAATATGCGCATACGTATCGATTTCTTTCCCCGCCCGGCTGCTTTCAACCCTGTCTTTGACGGGACGGTGCTGTATTTTGCTGCTGACAGTCTGCGTATGCCTCTGACCTGCCGCGGATGGAAACCGGCCGACAGGTTCCGTCCCTTTGGAATGCAGCGAGGGTCAAAGAAGCTCAGCGACCTCTTTACCGACCTCAAGATGGACCGCGTGCAGAAGCTCGCACAGCCGGTGATAGTGGATGCTTCCGGACAGATAGTCTGTCTGCCGGGACTGCGTATCGACGACCGGTTCAAAATAAAAGCCCCGACAACCGTAGTTGGCGGAGCTTCGATTCTTTCCAAATGATTCCCCCTTATTATTCGAAACAATAGATGTAGGGAACCCTTGCGTAGATGCCTTTCTCGGCTTTCACTGATTCGAAAAGACTCTGCATAAGCTGTTCAGGATCAGAGAATGCACCGATGGCTGTCTCTGCGGAGTTGAGACCTTCCATCAGCTTGTCAAGGCTGTTCTTGACTTTGGGGTAAGCCTCGATGCGGTAGTCTTCGAGACCGGCTGATACAGCGGCATAGTCGAGGGCGTCTTTAAGGCCGCCTATCTCATTGACTAAGTCGATGCCGAGAGCCTCGCTGCCGCACCATACACGGCCCTGTGCGATCTCGTCCACTCTTTCCGGAGTGAGACCGCGGCCTTCAGCTACGATGTTGATGAAATGGTCGTAGATCATTTCCACCTGTTCCTGGAAGGCGGCTGTCTCCTCGCGGTCGAGGCTGCGTGTCATCGAGCCCATGTCGGCATGGCGGTGTGAGCGTACCGTGACAGGATTGACATGGGCGATATCCTTGAAGGTCTTCTCCAATGAAGGGATCATGCTGAATACTCCGATGCTGCCGGTAAGAGTGGTGCTGTTGGAGTAGATCTTGTCGGCACCTGCTGATATCCAGTAACCTCCGGAGGCTGCCATGGTACCGTAGGATACTATCAGGGGCTTTTCCTGCTGGAGCAGCTCGAGTTCAGTTCGTATGATCTCGGCCGGCTGCACTGATCCGCCGGGAGAGTTGACCCTGAGTACCACAGCCTTTATGGAACTGTCGGCGCGGATATCCCGGATGATGGGCTGGAACTTGTCCTCAGTGATGCCGTCGCTGCCGTTGGGATTGATCTGGCCGTCAGCGTAGATGATGGCTATCTTGTCCTTGGCCTTGAAGTTTGTCTTGATACGGGCCTTGATGTATTTGTCTAAGGATATCATTTTTACGTCCTTGAGCTTCTCGGCTCCGGCGAGGGTGCGGAGATTCTCCTCCATGCCGTTGACAGTGCAGAGCTCGTCTACCAGACCGGCGTCGAGCATGTCATAGGCGGTGTTGAGCTCTAAATTGTTGACCATGCGGTCCAAGTCGGTGAGGGAAATTTCGCGGGATTCGCAGATGCTGCCTGCGGCGGCTTGCCAGAGGGCGTCCACCATGGCCTGGTTCTGCTCCCGGTTGGCCTCGCTGATGTCGCTGGCGATGAACTGCTCGCCGGCGGATTTATATTTGCCGTGGCGGATCAGCTGCATCTTCACACCGAAGCGGTCGAGTATGTCCTTGAGGAAAATAATCGATGTGGCAACGCCGAGGATGTTGTTCGATGCGAACTCGTCGGCGTAGATCTTGTCTGCCACGGAGGCTATGTAGTATCCGCCGAAGGAGAAGTTGTCCCCGTAGGCTATCACGGGCTTGCCGCTGGTGCGGAATCTCTCGAGTGCACCGCGCAGTTCCTCCATGTAAGCGAGACCGCTGGAGTATCCGCAGTTGGTCAGGTAGATAAACTTGATGGCAGGGTCGGTAGCCGCATAGTCGATGGCCCTTACAGCATCGAGAATGCCTATGCTTGAGGTGCTGCCTGCGTAGGGCACGATGGAGCTGAGGTCGAGCGGGTCGGAGACTGTCTGTTCTCCGATTGTAGAGCCGAGGTCGATTTTAAGAACGGAAGATGGGGCTACGGAAACTGTTTCCTCTGCCGGCATCAGCGCACCGATCATGCCGATGGCCAGTAGAAAGAGCAGCCCCAATGCGATAAACGAGCCAAGAATGGCCGCAAGAAGACTTTTCAGAAATTTCATGTTGAGTTAAATTTAAATTATGGTCTTACAAAGTTACGACAAAAAAGTGGAATACGGAAGAATGAAGTAATAGAATTGATTTACAGAGGTTTCATTTAAGCTGCCGATTCTCTCCAACGCCACCACAATCCTTGCAAAAGCCAAATCAAGACGTCGCTACGTTACTTGTTCGTAACCATACCATATAGGTAACAAAATGGGTACGAATGGCAAAACAAGACATTGTGATATAGTGAGTTACTGACAACTCACGCAACAAATCCGGTTACGGAAAAAGATTGCGCCGTTCCTCCGTGTTTTGCGTACTGACGAAGGATTCTTCACCGACTAATTTTGAACCTAAAAAAATTAAGGACGATGAAGAGTACATTTTCAGTTATCTACTACCTCAAACGTCAGGTAGTGAAAAAGGACGGGACAGTACCCGTCATGGGACGTATCACGGTGGACGGAAGCCAGACACAGTTCAGCTGCAAACTGACCGTCGATCCCAAGCTGTGGGATACCAAAGGAGGACGTGTCACGGGCAGAAGCACGGCTGCACTCGAAACGAACCGTATGCTCGACAAGATGCGCGTACGCATCAACAAGCACTATCAGGAAATCATGGAGCGTGACAACTTCGTCACTGCGGAAAAGGTGAAAAACGCCTTTCTCGGACTGGAACACCGCTACCACACGCTGTTGCAGGTGTTCCGGCAACACAACGAGGACTATGCCAAGCAGGTGGAGGCAGGCATGAAAGCCAAAGGCACGTTTGACAAGTACAAGATCGTTTACAAGCACTTGCAAGAGTTTCTCACCATCCGCTACCACGTGAAGGACATTGCCCTGAAAGAGCTTACACCCGCTTTCATTTCCGATTTTGAAATGTTCCTGCGCACGGACAAACACTGCTGCACCAATACCGTGTGGCTGTATGTCTGCCCGCTTCGGACGATGGTGTTCATCGCCATCAACAATGAGTGGCTCACGCGCGACCCGTTCCGCGAGTATGAAATCAAGAAGGAGGAAACGACCCGCAGCTTTCTGACGAAAGATGAAATCCGCCTGCTGATGGAAGGTAAACTGAAGAATGCGAAGCAAGAACTGTATCGTGATTTATACCTGTTCTGCGCCTTCACGGGCTTGTCGTTCGCCGATATGCGCAACCTGACGGAAGAGAATATCCGCACCTACTTTGACGAACACGAGTGGATAAACATCAACCGCCAGAAGACGGGTGTGGTGTCCAACATCCGTATGCTCGACATAGCGAAGCGCATCATCGACAAATACCGTGGGCTGTGCGGGGACGGCAGGATATTCCCCGTACCCCACTATAACACGTGCCTTGCCGGAATCCGTGCCGTCGCCAAGCGTTGCGGTATCACCAAGCATATTACATGGCATCAAAGCCGCCATACGGCCGCCACGACGGTGTTCCTCTCCAACGGCGTACCCATCGAAACGGTCAGTTCCATGCTGGGACACAAGAGCATAAAGACAACGCAGATATACGCGAAAATAACCAAAGAGAAGCTCAATCAAGACATGGAGAACCTTGCCGCGAGATTGAACCAAATCGAAGAATTTGCAGGTTGTACCATCTAAAACAGAGAAGCCATGAAACGTGACATAATTATCATTGAGGACAAGGCGGTCAGCGTAACCGGTAACGATGTATGGATGACCGCCGGAGAAATCGCCGGACTGTTCCACACGGGTGTCCCGGCAGTGAACGCCGCCATCAAAGCCATTCTCAAAGCGGACGTATTGAGCGACTACGAGGTATGCCGCTACATTCAACTTGAAAACGGTCTGTATGCGGATGTTTACTCGCTTGAGATCATCATACCCATTGCTTTCCGGCTGAATACTTATTGCACGCACGTGTTCCGCACATGGCTGGTGGGTAAAGCTCTCTCAAAAGAAAAGCGACAGGCATACGTGATGTTCATACAGAACGGGAAAGCTGTGTATTGCTGAACACGCATACGTGCCAACAAAAAGGAAACGGACAGCCTAATTTGAGTTGTCCGTTTCCTTTTTGTTCGTTTTCATGCTTCTTTTATTCTATTGGCTTGCGGTAATTCGCCTCCAGCAGTTCACGCAATCCCGATTCGGGGTAAAGCACTTTTCCTCCTAAAAGGATGAAGGGCAATACCCTGTTGTTGCGGTATTCCTGCAAGGTACGGCGGCTCACACGGAGCAAGTCCGCCACCTCCCTGTCCGTCAGGTAACGTTCCCCGTCCAGCGGCGGACGGTAGTTTTCCAAAAATGCGGAGAGCCATTTAGAGCCTTTGCGCATATTCTGCACCACGGTGGCAACCGGTTCGTCCTCCAGTGTAAAAACATCGTTGTTCTCGTTCATCATAACTTCGGATTCAGTGGGTGAATAATAAGATTACCTGCCGCCGGGATAGAGCGTGCCGATAAGCGGAATCAGCCTTCTGACCTCTTCCGGCTTGTAATAGAACCTGCGGTTTATCTGCGAGTAGCCGATAAGCCGCCTGTCGCGCAAGGTCTGCAACGTGCGCGGGCTGATTCTCAACTGCCCACAGACTTCCTCGCCCGTGAGCCACCTTTCCAACCGCCCTCCGTCGCTCTTGCGCCTCAGGGCGGCAACCTTCTCCGAGAGGGCGTTGAAGGACGCCACCATCATCTCGAAGGTCTTTTTCTCGATAGATACAATTTCCATATTCAAAACATTTTTAGAGTTTACCGCAAAGGTAACGCCGTCCGCATGAATCCATATCGTTTCCCGCTGAAAGGCTGTATGTTGCGCCGTCTGTCCGGGTTACGGAGCCATTCCCAATAAAAATCTTACGTGAGACACGTAGTGAGCTGTTAAAGCCCCTTTTGTTTATTGCCGAATTTTGCCGCAGAAACATAGCGCAAGCCGAGCGCAGAACGTCAAGCTCGCTTGAACGGTATGCCGAGGCGCAGCCTATGTTCATGCAAATAAACCAAAAGAAAGGACTGAATATGAAAGTAATAACGATGGAAAGTTCCGCTTTCACCGCATTGACGGAACAGATAGCCGAGATAGCGGCACACGTGCGTGCCGTTTCCGGCGAAAGGAAGGAAAAATCCGCAGACAGGTTGCTCACCACCCGTGAGGCGGCGCACCTGTTGAATGTGAGTTGCCGCACCCTCCAGCGTATGCGTAGCGAACATCGTATCGGCTATGTAGTGCTGCGCGGCAAGTGCCGCTACCGCCAGTCTGAAATCGACCGCCTGCTTGCGGACTGCACCGTCATGGAAGACGCGGCGACACCGACGGAACTGAAACGGAACCACACGCTACGCATGGGCGGCGGCAAATCCAAAGGAAGGAGGACGTGACGTATGGAACTGCTTACCCGAAACAATTTCGAGAGCTGGATGCAGAAACTGATGGAACGGATCGACCGTCAGGACGAACTGCTGCTTTCCTTACAGCCGTCCGGCAAAGCTCCGAATCCGATGGAACGTATCAGGATGTTCGACAACCAAGACCTCTGTATGCTGCTCCAAATCAGCAAGCGTACCCTGCAACGCTACCGCAGCATCGGCGCGTTGCCGTACAAGACGCTCGGCAAAAAGACCTATTACAGCGAGGAGGACGTGCTGACGTTCCTTTCCGGACACGTAAAGGACTTCAAAAAAGAAGATATCGCCTTCTACAAGGCTCGTATCCATAATTTCTTTCAAAAATAACCCATTAAAACATTTTTCAAATGGCAAAGAAAACAACTGAAAAGGACGTGCTGATAGTCCGTGACGAAAAGACGGGCGAAATCAGCGTGGTAGCCGGGCTGGATGCCGACGGCTCTCCCAAGCGTACCCCCGCGAAAGCGGAGAACGCGCAGAGTTTCCTGCAATTCGACCGCCACGGCGACGTGTTGGACAACTTCTTCAAAAACTTCTTCCGGCAGTGCAAGGAACCCAGCCGCTTCGGTTTCTACCGTGTCGCGGCAGACCAAGCCGACAAACTGCTGGAGGTAATGAAAGACCTGCTGAAAGACCCCGAAGCCAACAAGGAACTGCTTGCGCCCCACAAGGTGGACACCTCCGGTTACGAGAAGCAGGTAAAGGAAGAGCAGACTACCAAAAAGACGGAACAAACGGAACAAAAACAGGAAGAAATGGAAAAGAAACAAGAACAGAATCAGGAAAGCTCGCAACAAGCGCAGGGCAGACGGGGCTACCAACCCATCGACGAGAGCAAAATCAACTGGCAGGAGCTGGAAGAGAAATGGGGCGTGAAACGTGACGACCTTGAAAAGTCCGGCGACCTGACCAAAATGCTCAACTACGGCAAGTCCGATTTGGTAAAGGTGTCGCCCAAGTTCGGCGGCGAGGCTTTTGAACTGGACGCCCGCCTCTCTTTCAAGAAAGACGGTGAAGGCAATATCAGCCTCGTGCCGCACTTCATCCGCAAGGAGCAGAAGCTCGACGAGTACAAGGAACACAAGTTCTCCGACGAAGACCGTAAGAACCTGCGCGAAACGGGCAACCTCGGCAGGGTCGTGGACATCGTGGACAGGGAAACGGGTGAAATCATCCCCTCGTTCATCAGCATAGACCGCAAGACAAATGAAATCACGGACATACCAGCGAACAAGGTACGCATACCGGAACGCATCGGAAAAACGGAAATCACCAAGCAGGAACAGGATATGTTGCGTGCCGGGCTACCTGTACGCGACAAGCTCATCGAACGCAACGACGGCAGGAAGTTCGTCACCACTCTTCAAGTGAACGTCGAGCAGCGAGGCGTGGAGTTCGTACCGGGAACCGGCAGGTCGCCCCGTACCGCCCAGACGCAGGAAGCCAAGAACAATCCCACGCAGGGACAGGCTCAGGGCATGGAAAATTCCGCAGCCCCACAGAAAGAGCAACGCCGCAACACGTGGACGAACGCTGATGGTAGCATCCGCCCCATCAGCAAATGGAGTGGCGTGAACTTCACCGACCAGCAGAAAGCCGATTACGCAGCGGGTAAGGCGATAAAGTTGGAGAACGTGACAGACAAACAGGGTTTCCATGCCACGATGTATATCAAGTTCAACCCGGAGAAAGGTCGTCCTTATCGCTACGACACCAATCCTGACAACGCACAGAAGGTAGCCCCCTCCAACGAAAGCCGCACACAGGTGGCGGTGAACAGCGAGGGCAAGACCAACGAGGCGACCAAGAACCTGAAAGAGCCGTTGCAGAAGGGACAGACCGCTCCGAAGGACGACAAGCAGCAACAGCAGCAGGAGAAACCACAGAAGAAAAACAATAAGGGCATGAAGATGTAATCTCCCGTGTCCGCCACTAAATCCAAAGTAACAATTCATAAAAAAAGTAATCAGCATGAAGACAATCATTGCAGAAAAGCCATCCGTGGCACGTGAGATTGCCCGCATCGTGGGCGCGACAAAAAGAGAGGAAGGATATTTCGAGGGAGGCGACTACGCCGTGACATGGGCATTCGGACACCTCGTCCAGCTTGCCATGCCCGACGGCTACGGCATACGCGGCTTCGTCCGCGACAACCTGCCCGTCATCCCCGGAACCTTCACGCTCATTCCCCGTCAGGAAAAGACGGAGAAGGGCTACAAACCCGACAGCGGCGTGGTGTCGCAGATAAAAATCATCGCCCGTCTTTTCAAGGAAAGCGAGCAGATCATCGTGGCGACCGATGCAGGGCGTGAGGGTGAACTTATCTTCCGATACCTCTACCATTATATCGGATGTACCACGCCTTTCGTGCGCCTTTGGATAAGCTCGCTTACCGACAAGGCTATCCGCGAGGGACTGCGCAACCTTGAAGCAGGAAGCAAGTATGACAGCCTCTATCTTGCCGCCAAAGCACGGAGCGAATCCGACTGGCTTGTGGGCATCAACGGCACGCAGGCACTCTCCATCGCCGCCGGACACGGCACATATTCCGTCGGACGGGTGCAGACACCCACGCTGGCGATGGTGTGCGCACGTTATTGGGAGAACCGCCGTTTCACGGTTGAACCGTTCTGGCAGCTCCATATTGCCACTGACGATGGCAACGGCGAAGTGGTGAAATTCTCTTCTTCCGAGAAATGGAAAGAGAAAGAACCGGCGACGGAACTATATAATAAGGTGAAGGAAGCAGGCACAGCTACTGTAACGAAAGCAGAACGTAAGGAGAAGATAGAGGACACTCCGCTTCTGTACGACCTGACCACGCTCCAGAAGGAAGCCAACGCCAAGCACGGCTTCACGGCGGAGCAGACACTCGAAATCGCGCAGAAGCTCTACGAGAAGAAACTTATCACCTATCCGAGAACCGGAAGCCGCTACATCCCCGAAGACGTGTTCGTGGAAATTCCCAAGTTGCTCGCCTTCATCGGCAACCTGCCCGAATGGAAAGACAAAGTCAATCCGAAGGCAGTGCCTACACGCCGCAGCGTGGACGGCGGCAAGGTAACAGACCACCATGCCCTGCTCGTCACGGGAGAGAAACCGCTGTTCCTCTCCAAAGAAGATAATACCGTCTATCAGATGATTGCCGGACGCATGATTGAGGCTTTCTCTGAAAAATGCGTCAAAGACACCGCTACTGTTACGGCGGAGTGTGCCGGAGTGGAGTTCGTGGCAAAAGGCAGCATCATCAAACAAGCCGGGTGGCGTGCCGTCTATGTCGAGGAAGAGAAAGAGAAAGAGGAAACCATCATCCCCGGCTGGCAGGAAGGCGATACGCTGGCACTGAAAGCCGCTTCCATCACGGAGGGAAAGACCAAACCCAAGCCGCTGCATACCGAAGCCACCCTGCTGTCCGCAATGGAAACGGCAGGCAAGGAGATTGAGGACGACGCACTGCGGCAGGCATTGAAGGACTGCGGCATCGGCACGCCTGCCACCCGTGCCGCCATCATCGAAACGCTCTTCAAACGCGGTTACATGGAACGTTGCAAGAAGTCACTTGTACCCACCGAAAAAGGACTTGCCCTCTATTCGGTTGTGAAGACGATGCGCATCGCCGACGTCGCCATGACGGGCGAATGGGAGAAGGAACTGGCACGCATCGAGCGCGGGGAACTGCCCGCCGATACCTTCCGCAAGGAGATAGAGGCGTACACAAAGGAGATTGCCTCCGAATTGCTCTCGTGCGACAAACTGTTCGCCCGCAGGGATTCCGGATGCAAGTGTCCCCAGTGTGGAACGGGCAGTATGCAGTTCTACGGCAAGGTTGTCCGCTGCGACAACGCGGAGTGCGGGCTGCCCGTGTTCCGCCTGAAGGCAAACCGTACCCTCACCGATGACGAGATCAAAGACCTGCTCACCGACGGACATACGAAGCTGCTCAAAGGCTTCAAGAGCAAGCAGGGCAAGAGCTTCGATGCCGTGGTTGCCTTTGACGGGGACTACAACACGACTTTCGTGTTCCCCGAAAGGAAAAGTAAGGCAACTTCTACGAGAAGAAGGAAATAATGAGTAACTTTGCCACTGATTCAGAGTAATGAACTGTTCTTCGATACCGGATTACACTCATACTTTGGATTTAGTGGTGGCACTCGGAGGGATACCGAGTGCCTTTTCTTTCTCCTTTCAGACAGTTATCCCGGTCATTATCTACCAATCCACTAAATTCCAAAGTAATGAACAACAAGAAGAAAAACGAAGGACAGACCGACTTTTCCTACTACGGTCTGTACCTGCTGGACTATCTCAGAACGAACAAATTTGAACAGGCGACCGACGAAGCCTTCATCCGTGAACGCGCCGACCGTGCCGCAGGAACGTATGAACGGGCAATGCTCGAAGGCTATCCTGCTGCTGGTGCGCAGGAACTGGCGATGAACACATTGCTGGAGGGGCTTCGCTACTCCAAGTACGCCATCCTGCGCGAAGTCGTGGAAAACGAGTTTGCCGACGACGTGCCGGAAGCGGAGCGTGAATCCTTTACCCGGAAACTGCTGCCGCTTGTCGGAAACGTATTCTCCATTTATGACCTCTCGGACGACAATTTCGCCCTGTCGCCCGATTATGACCTGCTCTACACGGAGCTGACGGGGGCTGTCGTCCTTTATATAGAGGAATATGGCGTTTAACCGCAAACAAAGGTTGCGGGACAACATCGAGGCGATACGGACGGCATTCGTCCTTGACAAGGAACAGAGAACGGCGACAACCGAGGAACAGGCGATACTCCGGAAGTATTGCGGTTTCGGCGGGCTGAAATGTATTCTGAACCCTGCAAGGGAACTGACGGATGCCGTCCACTGGGCGAAATCCGACCTCGAACTGTTTGCCCCTACCGTGGAACTGCACAGGCTGATACGGGAGAACAGCCGGAACGACTTGGGGTACAAACGGTTTGTGGATTCGCTGAAAGCGTCCGTGCTGACAGCCTTCTACACACCGAAAGAGATAACAGACACCATAGCCGATGTGCTGGCGGATTACAGTGTCCACCCGTCGCGTGTGCTGGAGCCGTCGGCCGGTGTCGGCGTTTTCGTGGACGCCGTGCTGCGGCACAGTCCCAACGCGGATGTGATGGCGTTTGAAAAAGACCTCCTCACGGGTACTATCCTGCAACAGCTCCACCCCGACAAAAAGATGCGCATAGACGGTTTTGAGAAAATCGAAAAGCCGTTCAACAACTATTTCGACTTGGCAGTGTCCAACATCCCGTTCGGTGACATAGCCGTGTTTGACGCTGAATTTCAAAGGAGTGAATCTTTCGGCAGACGCTCATCACAGAAAGCCATCCACAACTATTTTTTCCTAAAAGGACTGGACACGGTGCGCGACGGCGGCATCGTGGCTTTCATCACGTCGCAGGGAGTGCTGAACAGTGCCAAGACCTCCGTGCGCAACGAACTTTTTAGTCAGGCGAATCTGGTATCGGCAATCCGACTGCCCAACAACCTGTTTTCGGATAACGCGGGGACAGAGGTGGGCAGCGACCTGATAATTCTGCAAAAGAACCTGCACAAGACGGAAATGTCGCAGGATGAACGGCTACTGACCGTGATACAGACGGATACGAAGACAAACCTGACGGACAACGCCTATTTCATCCACCATCCCGAACGTATCGTGCATACGACCGCGAAACTCGACACCGATCCTTACGGCAAGCCCGCAATGGTCTATCTGCACGAAGGCAAAACCGCAGGCATCGCCGGGGATTTGCGCCGTATGCTTGACGAGGACTGTCATTTCAGGCTTGCCATGCGCCTGTATTCGGGCGCAATCGGGCAGGCACGGGAACGGCTTGCCGTTGAAACAAAGGTGGAACCCCAAACTGCAAAGCTGGAAACGGTATCTTCGGCACGGGCAGAAGAAATCCACGTGGATAAACCGCAGACACAACCGATAAAGGAAAAACCGGAAATAGAGCCACGCCAACAAAATCACTCGGCAGCCGTGCAGCTCACCCTGCTTGACCTTTGGGGAATGCCCATAGAAGAACCTGTCAAAAAGAAAAAGACGGCGAAGAAAGGAAACACGACAAAACGAACTGTACCTAATCCTAAGCCGCAGGTTACGGCTGTACCTCCTGTTGAAACCGCCAAAGCTATAAACGGGAACAAGGAAACAAAGCCGGAGAATACCGTTAAACAAAGCGGCCCTGACGATATTTATGCCACACTGGACTGGGAAACCAATCCTCCCATCAACGGCTTTTACGAGATGATGATGGGTTTGACACCGGAACGGCGAAAGGAGCTTCGAAGGCTGGCTGCGGAACATCAAGAGAAACAACGGGTAGGCGGCACGTATGTAAAAGCCACTCCTGCCATACCGGAAAAAGAAGCGAGGAAACAGCCCGAAGCACAGCAGGAAGTCACCCCCGATCACGTTACGGACAATAATGCAAGTGTGAAACCGGCGACTTCCCTTTTCCCGGAATTTGAAACGGAAAAGCCGAAGGAGGAACCTCTCGACCTTTCTCCCCGTCCGTTTAATGGTATACTGGAGCCGCACCACCGTGACGGCTCGATGGTGTTGGACGCTTCACGCAATCTCGGCTACCTGAAAGACATCACGCCTTACGGCGCGACATTCCAGCCGCTTGACCTGACCGGTTACCAGAAGGAGAAAGCTATGCTGTATGTGTCGCTCCGTGACACATACGAGCGTTTATACAACTACGAAGCGGAGTATCACGATGAAGGGGTGGCGCAACGTGAGGCATTGAACACCTGTTACGACGAGTTTGTCATGCGCTACGGCAACCTCAACGCCAAACAAAACGTGAAGTTAGTGATGATGGATGCCGGCGGGCGCGACATCCTTTCGCTGGAACGTGCAGAGGACGGCAAGTTTGTCAAGGCGGACATCTTCGAGCGTCCCGTTTCCTTCTCGGTGGAGAACCACGCCAATGTCGGTTCTCCCGAAGAAGCCTTGTCCGCTTCGCTCAACAAGTACGGTACGGTCAATCTCGACTATATGCGGGGAATAACCGACAGTACGGAAGAGGAACTGCTCAATGCCCTCAAAGGACGTATCTTCTACAATCCGCTCGTAACCGGTTACGAGATTAAAGACCGCTTCATTGCGGGGAACGTGATAGAGAAAGCGGAGCGCATAGAGGCATGGATAGGCGGTAATCCCGAAAACGAAAGATTGCCGGAGGTGAAACAGGCTTTGGAGGCTTTGAAGGAAGCCGAACCGCAGCGCATCGCCTTTGAAGACCTCGACTTCAACTTCGGTGAACGCTGGATTCCGACGGGCGTATATGCCGCCTACATGAGCCGTCTTTTTGACACGGACGTGAAAATCGCCTACTCCGCAAGCATGGACGAATTTTCGGTGGCGTGTGGCTACCGCACCATGAAGATCACGGACGAATTTCTGGTAAAGGGCTATTACCGGAACTATGACGGTATGCACCTGTTGAAACACGCCCTGCACAACACCTGCCCTGATATGATGAAGTCCATCGGCAAGGACGAGAACGGCAATGACATCAAGGTGCGTGACAGCGAGGGCATACAACTTGCCAATGCCAAGATTGACGAAATCCGTAACGGATTCTCGGAATGGTTGGAAGAGCAGTCGCCGCAGTTCAAGGAACGGCTGACGACGATGTACAACCGCAAGTTCAACTGTTTCGTGCGACCGAAGTATGACGGCTCGCACCAGACCTTCCCCGACCTCAATCTGAAAGGATTGGCAAGCCGTGGTATTCAAAGCGTTTATCCGTCGCAGAAGGATTGCGTCTGGATGATAAAACAGAACGGCGGCGGAATATGCGACCATGAAGTCGGAACAGGTAAGACGCTGATAATGTGCATTGCAGCGCATGAAATGAAGCGTCTGAACTTGGCGCATAAGCCGATGATTATTGGTCTGAAAGCCAATGTCGCGGAGATTGCCGCCACTTATCAAGCTGCCTATCCGAATGCCCGCATCCTCTACGCTTCGGAAAAGGATTTCTCGACCGCCAACCGTGTGCGTTTCTTCAACAACATCAAAAACAACGATTACGATTGCGTCATCATGTCGCACGACCAGTTCGGCAAGATACCGCAATCACCGGAGTTGCAGCAGCGTATCCTGCAAGCGGAGCTTGACACGGTGGAGGAAAACCTCGAAGTGTTGCGTGAGCAGGGAAAGAACGTGTCGCGGGCGATACTGAAAGGGCTGGAGAAGCGCAAGCACAACCTTGTGGCTAAATTGGAGAAGGTGGAACACGCCATCCAATCGCGCACGGACGACGTGGTGGATTTCAAACAGATGGGCATCGACCACATCTTCATAGATGAATCGCATTATCAGAACTTTTAGGAGCTTCCTGTAAAAAAGTCTAATCAATTAGTAATCATTATCTTTTCATCGCAATAGGT
>CALUPK010000023.1 GCA_944322575.1 uncultured Bacteroidales bacterium
CCGCCGGCCTTGCGGAATCCGTCCGAGAGCGAGGGCATGGTGATGGCGAATCCCACCACGCGGTCGTTCTGGTCTACTACGACGCAGATCATGTTCTTGTTGATGAAGGGCATGTACTGGGCGATGTACATCTGAACCTGCTTGTCGGTCAGGCGGGTGAACTCGTGCAGGACGGAGTAGGAGTCGTTGAGCACGGCGAATATCTCCTCGGCCCTGCGCTTGATGTCCTTGGCCTTGCGGGGTACAATAACGGACACACCGTATTTTTCGCGTATGATCTTGTCGTAGGCGACCAGTTTCTCGGGCACGGCCTCGGGTACCAGCAGCCTGCGCTGTATCCAGTCCACTTCCTTGCGGAATCCTAATTTCTCGAGATGTACACCGTAGTAGGGGAAATTATAAAGAGTGGTTATCGAAGGCTCCCGGTCGAAGCCCTCCACGAGCAGGCCCTCCTTGTCCATATCGGAGAAGCCCCAGGGTCCGTTCATGGTCTCCAGACCTTTCTCGCGGCCCCATTCGGCCACGGTATCCACCAGTGCCTCAGTGACCTCGATGTCGTCTATCATGTCCAGCCAGCCGAAGCGGATATTCTGCTCGTTCCAGTCGGAGTTGGCGTTGTGGTTGATGATGCCGGCGATACGTCCTACTATCTCTCCGTCCTTGTAAGCCAGCCAATAGCGGCTTTCGCAGTGAGCGAACGCCGGGTTGGTCTTGCGCAGCGAGTTCATCTCGTCCGCGTCCAGGGGCGGAACGTAGAGCGGGTCGTTCTTATACAGTTCACGTGGAAATCTTACGAAGCGTTTCAGGTCCTTGAGGGTAAGCACCTCTTTGATAATTACTGTCATACTCAAGTACAGGTGGTTTTAGTGCTGCAAATATAGCTAATTTTCGAGATGCTTATCCGACGCTATACCGGCATCATGCAATTATTTGCCTAGAACTTGATCTGAAACCCCAGCAGGACATTCAGCGGCCTGATCCTGTATGAGAACACGGAAGTGCTCAGAGGACTGAGGAAAGTGTAGGTGTAGTATTTCTGGTCCAGTAGGTTCCTGGCATGCAGGAAAATCTGGAAGCTGTCCGTGACAAAGAACCATGCCGATGCGTCCAGGAAGAAGGTCTGCCTCGGTTCCGGTTCCTGATATTTGTCCAGGTAGTGCTCGCCGGAGATGTCCACCTCCAGCTTCTCGATTGGGAAGAACGACAGGGTCAGCGATTGGCGGAACGAGTGGGAGGCATCTTCGGACCAGCGGTCCTCGATCATGTAGCGGTCGTAGCTGTAACTGCCCTTGTACCTGAGTTTCAGCCATCGTGCTATGTCCCCTGAGAATCCGGCGGAGACATCGGCACTGTATCCGGTGTAGTCCGTATACACCCCGTTCTGGTTCATAGAGGTGCTGAACATGTTGAAGCCTCCTTCAAGGGACAGCTTTCCGGCTATGTCCAGGAAGGATTTCTCGACGGCCACCTCTGCATTCACGCCGCTGTAGGGCACCTGCTTGTCCGACTGCTGTTGGATTATGTACTCTCCTATAAGATATCTTGTGCTTTCAAAAGTCCGGCTCTTAATGTAGGACGCATATCCCCGGAGATACCATCCTGATAAGGGGTCCCTGAAGTTCAGTCCGCCTCCCGCATACAGTGACGGTACGCCTGTCATATCGTCCCTGCCCAAGGTGAAATATCTGTAATTCTGCATTATTACTCCGTCGTATATCCCCTGCTCGTCTATTGGCGCGAGCCTGTAGGAAGCATTGGCGATGGCCCAGAATCTGGGACCGAACGTGTATTTCAGGTTCAGTCCAGGGTCGATGGCCCAGTGATGCTCTCCTCTTATGTACTGGTACCATGCGTTGACGGACAGGGATGCCTTGAAGTTTCTGAGAGTGAGAGACAGCGATAAAGTCTCACGGGGTCTTATGTAGAAAAAATCCAGGTTGTTGGACGTCTTGTCGAGTACTCCGCCCGTCCCTTCTGCCGGCATTATACCGTTCAGGCCGGTCTTGAACGAACGCCACAGGAACTCGATGCCGGTCTGGCTTTGGAGTGATATGTACCGTCCTAATTGGAACGAGGAGGCAGACTGGATATTGTTGTAGAAAAATCTCGTGCCGATGTACTGTGAGGCTGTGTCTCCGCTCCCGGGGGCAGTTACCCGCAGGGACTCGCTGTTTTCCGCGTACTGGCTGAGCATGGACAGCGAGAATGCCGATGTGCCGGATGCCCGGGTGATGAAGCTCAGGGAATTGGCGAGCTCTATTTTGCTTCCGTCCGTCCCTTCCTGCCGCATGGAGGTGCCGCTTAGGCTGTTGGACGCCCGGTCCCCGGAGATGCTGAAACGCAGATGGTCGTTGAGGTACAGCCGGCTTGTATTTGCATTCAGTTTTACCGCTGCCGCCCCGTACCATCCGCCGGAAGCCCCTTTGTTCTCATCCCGGAAGTATGTCAGCCGGGTTCCGTCCTCATTCCAGTACGTCTGCTCCATATAGTCCTCCGAGGACAGAGTGAGGTTCTCGTAGTCCCCTGTTACTCCCAACGTATAGCCGTTGGCCAGCACGAACTTGTTGTCCGTAGAAGCCGAATACGAGGTGTTGAACCGCGTCCTCCCCGCGCTGATGGGTGCCGAAGACGTGGCCATGCTGAGATAGTCCCTTGCCCTGTATCGGTTTGCGAAGTCCCTGTCGTTGATGTCTATTACGACGATTCCGGGAGTCGATACCTCCCGGTTGCGGATGATGTCGTTGCCGGCCGCATCCGTCTTGAGAGTATTCATGGTCTGGAATTTCCGGCTAATGTTCATGAGAAATCCGCTTCCGGAGTAGGGGACCCTGGGCTTTTCCGAGGATACTCCGGCCTCGGCCTGCAGGGTCGCTGTCCATTTTCCTCTTGCTCCCGGCTTGAGAGTGATGTTCAGAGCCGCCTTGTCTGATTCGACAAGCCCCTCCAGTGCCTTTACCGGCTGGTGTCTCTCGTACACCTGCACTGAACTGATGTCCCTCGGATCGATATTCTTTGTCGCTATGTTGTACCTCGACTCCAGCAGGTCGTTCCCGTCTATATACAGGCGGTTGATGGGTACTCCCTGGTATCTGACGAACCCGCTGTTGTCCACATTTATGCCGGGTATCTTTACCAATATGTCTCCCAGGATACGGTCATCGTTGGACAGCAGGGTGGGCACGCTGTACGAAATCGTGTCCCCGCGTACCTCCACTTTCTCAGCCTGCACCACCACTTCGCCCAGCCGGAATTCCTCCACCTCCATCCGCACCGTCATGTCTTCCTGAAACGGAGGACGGAGAACCTCGGTCCTGAATCCCATCATCCTCACTTCTATGTAGCAGCTGTCATCGGCCTGTGCAGCATACGTCATAATGAACCTTCCGTCCCCGTCTGCCGACGTATACCTGACCACCGCTCCTCCTGAACTCTTCAGCATCACCATCGCACCGGCCACGGGAGAGCCGTCCCCCTTCTCCACGACAGTCCCGCTTATGCTTTGGGCGTGGAGTGGAATCACAGATGCCGATAGAAAAGATAAAAAAATAAGGAGAAACCTATTCATATTTGCAAAAATATGAAATTAGTTTGTATCTCAAAAAAAATGTTTAAATTTGTAACAAATCACTAAATATAGTAGGTATGAAAGGATTTCCAAAGTTTCAAAAGTTTGCAGCTGGCTTAGTTGTTGCTTTTGCTGCTGCTGCCGTTTCCGCCTTATGGTGTACTTCTTCTCTGGTTGAGAATGCTCAGGCTGAGTGCCTTTTGGAGGATTATGATTATGGGCTTGTCTATTACTGTGAAGGTTCTGTCGGTCATTGCTATTTTGAACGTCCTAACGGTGAAACTATACCTTGTTCAGGGACTAATGGTGTGACTTCGATAGCATTACCGCCGATAATAGTCGTTCCTACGAATTAAGTTTGTAACAAACGGGATAGGGATGATTGAGCATCATCCCTATCTCATTTATTTTGGCTTATGAATCGATATTTATTTTTTCTGTGCAGTCTGTGTTTTTTAACATTGACAGTGTTTTATGCAGCTACTGCTCAGACAACAATGTTGTTAAATGCTGGTAAGGGCTTGGTGCTGGATGATGTCAGCCCGCAATTTATTCGTCTTGACACTGTCGTTCTGCGTGTTGAATACACTGCGTTCACTACCACTGATACCGCAGTGAACTCCGTGGGCAGGGAAAAGATGTTGCTTGAAATAGGGGAACACTATACCAAGTTCTATTCCGCCTTATATGAGGAGATTTGCTATATCCTTGAAAATTACTCGAACAGGCAGGCACTTAGCAATGCTTCGCATGGTCTGAATCCATCCTCTTGGTATTCATACGTATACGAGGCCTGTTATGTCGACTTCGCAAAGGGTGAGGTTGTCTCTACTGGTAGAATCGGTTCGCTGGATTTTAAATATCAAGAAAAGGTTCCGGCTATAGAATGGAGTATAGAAGACAGCCTGAAAACTATAGGGGAGTACACCGCTCAGAAGGCTACATGCAGGTTCAGAGGAAGAGACTATGTCGCTTGGTTTACATCAGAGATACCTCTTCCGTACGGCCCGTGGAAGTTCCAAGGACTGCCCGGATTGATTCTGTCCGTATACGATACCGAAAATTATTTCAGGTTCGATGTCGCCGATATCTCGTCCAAAACTCAGGGAACGATAAAGTATCCTGATTATGACTACATTCAGACTACCCGTCAGAAGTACCTGGAAATGAAGGCCCAGATTGAGGCGGATTTTTCATATTATTTCGGAAACTACTCAACTTCAGACATGTCAATAATCCCGCGCGATGGTCATAGACCGAAGAAACTCGGAAATGATTTTATGGAGTTGGAATAATCCAGTCATTATGCGCATAGTATTTTACACCTTTTTACTTTTTTTCATTTCAGCCTGTAGAGGCTCACATACAGGGACCGCTTGCTCAGCAGGGGATAAAAAGGTATTTGATTTGGAGTTTTTTTACTCCACTCCGTGTTCTGAAATCAGCCCGAATTCCGTTTCCGGAGATACATTGTTCAAGTATGCATTAGATTTTCCTGCCGATACTGCTGTCAGGACGTTAGTTTATGTAGGAAGTGGGGACTGTTCGGTATGTATAGCCGCAATGCTGGATTTTCTCAAAACTTACAGCGAATTGAAAAATGACGTATCGCTTTTCCTCCTTCTTAAAGCTGAGTCAAGAGAGCTGCTGGATTATTATATTAGCACCGATTCAGCGGATTTCTGTAAGGACAATATATCGCGTATCAAAAATCTGAAAGTCATCCTTGCTCAGCCGGAGATAAAGGTGGATGACGGAATGTACTTGTTGGCAGGTGACAAAATCGTGAGATATTCAGCATGGAAAATATGAAAATTATGAACAGGACAAATTTGTTGTTTCTAAGTGTACTACTGATATTGCCCGTGTCATGTAAGCGTGAATATCCTAAAAACACGTTACCGCAAAATATTTACAGCAATGCGAGGACTCTGCAGCCAGAATGGGAATTGGCAGTAGGTAGGAAAACCAATGTTTATATCTTTCAAGACAGTATTCTCATCTCGGATATCGATGAGAAGGAAGCAGCTTCCGCAGGTTATTTCATGGAGGTGTTCAATATTCATACGGGTGATACAGTCGAGACACTTCTCCCGTATGGAGCGGCACAGGGTAAATTACTGGGAGCAACGTTCTATCCTCACGGAGGAGATACATTGCTTGTGTATGATTATGTCAAAAGATCTGTATATATTGTGGACTTACGGCAGTTCGCAAGTGGAGTATCAGGAAGGGCCATATATGGAAAGAGCACTAACATAAGCACTCAATATATTTTGCCGTACGGTAACCGTCTGCTGTGTCAAAACCCTTATTGTTTCAATATAAATGTAAAAAAGTATACAAACAATGGCAATAGGTATATTCTCAGTGATACATCATACAGTTACACAGAGACGTCGGAATATAGTTACAACACGATAAATGTCGTAAGGGGGGTCTCTGCTATCAATTGGACGAAAGGGAAAATATTCTATGCGGATGCATTCAGGAATCTCATAGAAATCCACGGCGCGGACTTATCGTTGTTGTCATATACTGTCGGTCCTGAGCACTTCTTACCGTCATATACGGAGTACCGTTACAGCCCCGAAGCAGTAGGACTTGTGTTCTATGGAGATATTCCTGAAACATATACGGCGATTGCATCCTCAGATAATGCGGTATATCTGGCTTACAGCGGTAACAAGATAACAAGTGATTTCAATAGGAATAACTTCACTTCATATATCATGACTTTTGACTGGGACGGCAGGTGTACTGATGTATTTAAGACAGACCTTTACATAAAAACACTGTCCTTGTCAGCGGATGAAAGCCGGATTTACGCTTACGGTCAAAGTTCAAAAAGCGAATATGCACTGCAGAAATTTGTGCTGAATAATTAAGTCTGTTCTCCCTTTTAATTCCGGCGGTTTTGACTATCTTTGGCGATTGATAAAAGTGAAGAATGCAGGTATGAAGATAGACAGACTGCTGCTTTTCCCGTATGCCATAGTGCTGGCGGTGAGGAATCTTTTTTATGACAATGGGGTACTGAAGTCATATCCTTCGGCTCTGCCCTCCATCTGCGTGGGCAACATCACCGTCGGCGGCACAGGCAAGACCCCGTCGGTGGAAATGCTGATCCGGCTCTACCGGGACAGCCGGAGGATAGCCGTGGTGTCCCGGGGGTACGGGCGGAAGACCAAGGGGTTCAGGACAGTATCCGTGGAGGACAATTACCGCGATGTGGGGGACGAGCCCCTGCAGATCAAGCGCAAGTTTCCGGAAGTCACGGTGGTGGTGGATGCTTCCCGCAGGCGGGCGGTGGATGCCCTGGCGGCGATGTCTCCGGAGGTACGGCCCGACTTAGTGATTCTGGACGATGCATTCCAGCACCGGAAGCTGCGTCCGGATTTCTCTATAGTGCTGGTGAGCGCGGCCCGTCCCATTTTCAAGGACAGTCTTCTGCCGATAGGCAGGCTGCGCGACCTGCCGAATCAGATCCGGAGGGCGGATATGGTGATTGTCACCAAGATGGAGGGAGAAATCCCGTCCTCCGAGCGTCTACGGTGGAGGGAGAGTATAGGACTGAGGACGGATATTCCCCTGCTGTTCTCCGGTATAAAATATCTGCCGCCGCAGCCGGTAATCCCAGAGAAGGGGGACAGTCGTTTCGTCTATTCGAAGAGTGCGGTGGTGCTGGCCGGTATTGCGGACGACCGTTCGCTCTGCCGCGGGGTGAACTGGAAATATACGGTAAGCGAGACTATCAGTTTCGGGGACCATCACGACTATACTCTTTCGGATATCTCGAAGGTGGCCGCAGCCGTGCGCCGTCATCCTACAGCGGTGATACTCACCACCGAAAAGGATGCGCAGAGACTCCGTTCACTGACAGGGATGCCCGATCAGGTCAGCTCGCGGCTTTTTTACATCCCTATCGAGTCGGAAATCATCCCGGATGTCGTGTCCGGCCGCTATCTGGAGCAGGAACTCCCCGCCATAGGATACGAAGAATTGAAAACCAACATAAAAATACCGTCATGTCCTGTTTCGTAATCGAAGGGGGCCACAGGCTCTCAGGAGAAATCCGCCCGCAAGGGGCAAAGAACGAGGTGCTGCAGATACTCTGCGCCGTACTGCTCACCCGGGAGAAAGTAACCGTCCACAATGTGCCCGACATTCTGGATGTCAATAACCTCATCGCCCTCCTGCAGGACATGGGAGTCAGAACCGAGAAGCTGGGCAATGGCAGCTATTCCTTCTGCGCCGAGGACATAGACACGGCGTATCTCCGCACTCCGGAGTTCCTCAAGCGCAATGCCTCCCTCCGCGGCTCCATCATGCTCACCGGCCCGATGCTCGCCCGCTTCGGCTATGCCCTGACCGCTAAGCCGGGTGGGGACAAGATCGGCCGCCGGAGGCTCGACACCCACTTCGAGGGACTGAAAAAACTCGGCGCGGAATTTACCTACAATAAGGACAATGCCACCTTCGAGCTGCGTTCCAAGAAGCTCTGCGGCACCTACATGCTCCTCGACGAGGCCTCCGTCACCGGAACGGCCAACATCGTGATGGCCGCCGTCTTAGCCGAGGGCACCACCACCATCTACAACGCCGCCTGCGAGCCCTACCTCCAGCAGCTGTGCCGGATGCTCAACCGCATGGGCGCCCGCATCAGCGGCATTGCCTCCAACCTCCTGACCATCGAGGGCGTGAGCGAGCTGCACGGTACCGAGCATACCGTCCTGCCCGACATGATCGAGGTCGGCAGCTTCATCGGCATGGCCGCCATGACCCGGAGCGGGATAACCATAAAAAATGTATCCTACGACAACCTCGGCATCATCCCCGAGAGCTTCCGACGCCTCGGTATCGCCCTGCAGCAGAGGGGAGACGACATCTACGTGCCGGCTCAGGAGGAGTATGCGATAGACACCTTCTTAGACGGTTCGATCATGACCATCGCCGACGCGCCCTGGCCCGGCCTGACCCCGGACCTGCTGAGCGTCATGCTGGTGGTGGCCACCCAGTGCAAGGGCAGCGTGCTGATTCACCAGAAGATGTTCGAGAGCCGCCTGTTCTTCGTGGACAAGCTCATAGACATGGGCGCCCAGATTATCCTCTGCGATCCGCACCGCGCCGTGGTGGTGGGCCACAACCACCGGATGAACCTCCGAGGCCGGGAGATGACCTCCCCCGACATACGCGCCGGCATCGCCATGCTGATTGCCGCCATGGGAGCCGTGGGCACCAGCCGCATCCACAACATCGAGCAGATCGACCGTGGCTACCAGGACATCGAGGAGAGGCTCAATGCCCTCGGAGCCCGGATTACCCGTATTGACTGAGATGTGCCATTGACTTGAAATGCCGTTATGCTGAACATTCATAAAGATTATTCCCTGCTGGGACACAATACCTTCGGAATAGACGCCCGCACCGCTGCCTTCGTGGAATACTCCTCGGAGGCGGAACTGCTGGAGGCCGCCCGTATGCTGCGGGAGGGGGACCTGCCCTCGCCCTGGCTGCACATCGGCGGTGGAAGCAATCTGCTGCTGACCCGCGACTGGCCCGGCGCCGTCCTCCATTCACGGATAACCGGCTGTGAGACAGTCTCTGAAAATGAAGATGCGGTGGAAGTCCGGGTAGGCTCAGGTGTCGTCTGGGACGACTTCGTGGAGATGTGCGTGGAGCGCGGATGGTACGGGGCGGAGAACCTCTCGGCCATCCCCGGGGAGACGGGCGCCGCCGCCGTGCAGAATATCGGGGCCTACGGGGTGGAGGTCAAGGACCTGATCCTCGAGGTGGAGACTCTGGACATGGCCAGCGGGCAGAAGAAGGTCTTCCCGGCCGCGGACTGCGGTTACGGCTACCGCCGCAGCATCTTCAAGCAGCAGGACAATAAACGGTTCGTGGTGCTGTCGGTCCTCTTCCGCCTTGGGCTCCGGCCACAGCTCAATATAGGCTACAAGGCTCTTTCCGAGGCTCTTTCAGGACGGGACAATATCACTCTGCGGGATGTCCGGGAGACAGTCCGGGCGGTGCGTTCCTCCAAGCTGCCCGACCCTTCGGAAACCGGCAGCGCCGGCAGTTTCTTCACCAATCCGGTCGTGCCCCGCTCCAAGTTCGAGGAACTCCAGCGGCAGTGGCCCGCAATACCCCATTATCCCGCTCCCGGGGACTGCGTCAAACTCTCCGCCGGATGGCTCATCGAGCAGTGCGGATGGAAGGGCCGCTCCCTCGGAAGGGCAGGGGTATATCCTAAGCAGGCCTTAGTGCTGGTCAATCTCGGCGGGGCCACTGGCTCCGAGGTCGAGGTCCTCGCCGCGGCTGTACGGGACTCCGTCCATGAGCGTTTCGGGGTGGAGCTCCGTCCGGAGGTCAACATCCTGTAGCGGTGGTGCGGAATTTGCATAGGCTGAACGTACTATGAGTACCCTTAATATACGCAGAATCACATCGTCCTCGGACGCCCTTTATTCCGGGTGCGTCAGGATATACGAGGAGAGTTTCCCATACGAGGAGCGCCGCGATACGGCTGTCATGACCGGAATGCTGTCTGACGACAGATTCCATTTTATCGTCTTTTACGGAGACCGGGAGGAGGACGGCCCTGTCGGCTTTTTCACTTTCTGGGACTTCGGTCACGGCTATCTGTATGGAGAGCATTTCGCGGTGGATCCGTCCCGTCGCGGAGGCGGTACCGGCACCAAGGTTCTCGACTACATCAAGAGCCTCGGAATCCCCATGATACTCGAGATCGAGATACCTTCAGTGGAGGATGAGATGACTCTCCGCCGCAAGCTTTTCTACGAGCGCAACGGCTTCATCCTCAATCCACACGACCACATCCAGCCGGCCTATCATCCCGACTCGTGTCCCGTCCCGATGCGCGTGATGACCTGGCCCTACGTCTTCTCCCCCGACGAGTACGGACAGTTCCGTACCGACCAGCTCGGAATCATGCCGGAGCTGTAGTCGCCTGTTCTGTCTTTCCGTGCTGTTCCCGTTCTGATTGGCGTGTTCCTTTTGCATAGTCGCATTTCGGTTGGTGCCCACTTTGCCTTCACTTCGTCTTTTGCCGCAACGGCAGCGTTTCCTGCGATTCGGTGCCGTTGTGGACAGCCCTTTTCTGCAGCCCCCTTCCTGCAGGCCTTCTGGACGGCATTCTCCCTCTGCCTCTTTGCCGCAACGGCAGCATTTTCCGCGATTCGGTGCCGTTGTGGAAAGCCCTATCCCTCTGCGCCCATTCTATAGGCCTTCCGGACGCCATTGCCGTCATTTCCTTTTTCCGCAACGGCAGCAAATTCCGCGATTCGGTGCCGTTGTGGGTTGTGGGTTCGGGCTAGCGGCCAAAGTGAGACGAATGTCAAAACGGGCCAGCGGCCAAAGAAAGCGGACTGTGTCCAAAATAGACCAGTGTCAAAATTGGATGGCAAAAATTGTGACGAAAACTGTATGACGAAGCAGGTGGCAAAAATAGAGTGGCGAAAACGGGATGGTAATCAAAATGAGGTGGTAGTCAGGAAAACAGATAAATGGGGCAATAGTCAAAATGTGGCAGTAGTCGAGGAAATCGGGCGATTGGTCGATTTGAGTTGCTGAAGGACGGGGCAGACAGTAGTTTTGTTGCCGAAAAAAAGAAAAGACCATGGCAAAGCTACTGTTCAAGATATGTTTCATGTGTGTGAGCATCCCGGTCATGGCTCAGGCTCAGACCGGGGATGCTTCTTCCACCAAGGTATGGACCCTGTCGGAATGCCTGGACTACGCGATGGAGCACAACATCCAGCTGAAGCAGACCCGCAACACCTACCTCTCCGGTGTTGAGGACACCAAGCAGGCCCGCGCGGCCCTCTTCCCCTCCCTGTCGGCCTCCACTTCCCAGAGTCTGGCCAACTATCCGTCTTCCGATGTGACGGACAACAACATGTACACCGGTTCGTACAACCTCAACGCGAGCATGAGCCTCTTCCGCGGCGGCAGCCTGTCGACTGCCCTCAAGCAGCAGAAAGTCCAGAACGAGATGGACCTGCTCTCCGTGGAGGAAACAGCCAACGATATTCGTATTGCCATCATCCAGGCCTACATGCAGTGCCTCTACGCAGCTGAGTCCGTTACTGTCAGCCGCAGTACGGCCGAGGCTTCGAAGGTTCAGCGCGACCGGGCGGAGGAGATGTGGAAGGCCGGGTCGATCAGCCGGGTGGATTTTGCCCAGCTCGAGAGTCAGTGGAAGAGCGACGAGTACCAGGTCGTCTCGGCACAGGCCTCATACGACGAATACCTCCTGCAGCTCAAGCAACTGCTGGAACTCGATATCATGGACGAAATGAATCTTGCCTGGCCTGAGGTGCAGGAGGACCGTATTCTGTCGGTACTTCCCCCTAAGTCCGACATCTATCTGGCTGCTCTTGACGCCATGCCTGAGGTTGAGCGTGGCAATCTATCCATACAGGCGGCCGAGCTGGAGATACGTCAGGCCCGCGCAGGATTCTTTCCGTCCATTTCTCTCTCGGCAGGAGTGGGTACCAGTTTCATGACCGCAACCGGAGCGGGAACGGCCACGGGCTCTACGCCCGGCTACCGCACCGGCAACCAGTACTGGAACAATTTTCATGAGAACATAGGCCTGACCCTCAGCATCCCCATCTACTCCAACCGCAGCAACCGCACAGCTCTCAACAAGGCCCGTATCTCCGCCGAGAACACCCGCCTGGAGAAGCTGAGCATCGAGAAGGATCTTTTGAAAGAGGTAGAGTCAGCCTATCTCGGCGCCCTCTCCAACCAGTCCCGCTACATCGCCGCCCTGCAGCAGGAGGACTATGCCCGTCAGAGTTACGACCTTACGTACGAGCAGTTCTCCCTGGGAGTGAAGAATACTGTCGAGCTGATTACGGCCCAGAACAAGCTGGCATCCGCTCAGCAGGAAGTGCTTCAGTCCAAATACATGACGCTGCTCAATCTCGAGCTGCTCGATATCTATCAAGGAATTAAAAACTTATAATACAATGAAAAAGACAACAGCAGTAAAAATAACCGTATGGACGGTGGTCCTGGCCGCGGCGGCCGTCGGCGTCTGGCTGATGGTCAGGCCTTCCGGCAGCGGTGAGATCACCGTACAGACAGTCCGGGTCTCCCGCGGAAACATCAGCAACTCCGTGACCGCCACTGGTACCGTCGAGCCTGTCACCCTCGTGGAGGTCGGAACTCAGGTCTCCGGTATCATCGACAGGCTCTATGTGGACTACAATGACCGGGTCACCGCCGGCCAGCTCATCGCCGAGATGGACAAGGTGACTCTGGAGTCCGACCTGGAGGAGGCCGAGGCCCAGCTGGCCAGCAGCAAGACCGAGTACGAGTACCGCATGAAGGAATACCTGCGCACCAAGCAGCTCTATGAAAAGGAACTGGTCAGTGACGCCGAGTACGACGAGGCCCTCTACCTCTATGAGACGGCCAGGAACACCTACGCCCAGCGTCAGGCCTCCATCGTCGGCATCCGGCGCAATCTGGGCTACGCCACCATCACCTCACCCATCGACGGAGTGGTCATAAGCCGCGCCGTGGAGGAAGGACAGACAGTGGCCGCCGGCTTCGAGACCCCGACCCTCTTCACGATAGCCAACGACCTGACCGACATGCAGGTGATAGCCGATGTGGACGAGGCCGACATAGGTTATGTGCAGGAGGGTCAGAGGGTGGACTTCACGGTGGACGCCTATCCTGACGATGTGTTTACAGGTACGGTGGAACAGGTCCGGCTTGAGGCTACGACTGAGTCTAGTGTCGTGACTTATGAAGTGGTGATTACGGCCTATAACCCGGAACTCAAGCTCAAGCCCGGCCTTACCGCCAATGTGACGATATATACCCTCGAGCGCAACAATGTCTGCTGCGTCCCGTCCAAGGCGCTGCGCTTCGTCCCCGACCCAGGCATGATGGAGTCCATGGGCTATAACCTTGCGGTTCCGGAAGCCGGGAAGGAAGGAGGCCTTGCAGGACCCGGAGGATTTGCTCCCGCTGCGGGTATGGAGATGCCGTCCGGTCCTGGCGGCGGTATCCCTGGAGGTATGCCGGCTCCGGCGGCTCCCGAAAATATCTGCTGGGTCCTGAACGGTACCCAACTGGAACCCCGGATGGTGACTGTGGGCCAGTCCGACGGGGAGATGACAGAGATTATTTCCGGTGTGACTGAGGGAGAGACCGTAGTCTCCGGAGTGCAGACGGCCGTCCTGCCCGTAAAGGCAGCCCAGCAGGAACGCAGCCCCTTCATGCCCGGACCTCCCAGATAAAGACAGCAGGCTATGAGAGAGATTATCAGACTGGAGGATATCTGCCGCGACTTCATAGTCGGAGAAGAGACGGTCCATGCGCTCAGAGAGGTGTCATTTACCATCAGCGAAGGGGAGTTCGTGACCATCATGGGCTCCTCCGGCTCGGGCAAGTCCACCCTGCTCAACACCCTCGGCTGCTTAGATACCCCAACTTCCGGAGAATACTGGCTCGACGGCATATCCGTCCGGACCATGGACAAGAACCGGAGGGCGACCCTGCGCAACCGCAAGATAGGCTTCGTGTTCCAGAGCTACAATCTCCTGCCCAAGACCACGGCAGTAGAGAATGTAGAGCTTCCCCTGATGTACAATCCGTCCTATACCTCCTCCCAGCGCCGTCAGAAGGCCGTCAGCGCTTTAGAGGCCGTGGGACTGGGCGACCGCCTGTGGCATAAGAGCAATCAGATGTCCGGCGGACAGATGCAGAGGGTAGCCATCGCCCGGGCCCTGGTCAACGACCCTGCGGTTATACTTGCCGATGAGGCCACGGGCAACCTCGACACCCGCACCAGTTTCGAGGTATTGGTCCTCTTCCAGAGGCTTCATGCCGAGGGCAGGACCATAATTTTCGTAACGCATAATCCGGAGATCGCGCGGTACAGCAGCCGCAACATCACCCTCCGTGACGGAAGGGTGATCGGGGATGTCCTCAACGGGAATATCCTCGACGCAGCTGCCACCCTCGCGTCCATCCCAGTAGAGGAGGAATAGGCAATGAATATAGGCAATCTTTTTAAAATAGCCGTAAAGGCTCTCGGCAACAATAAATTCCGCGGATTCCTGACCATGCTCGGCATCATTATCGGGGTGGCGGCCGTGATAACTATGCTGGCCATCGGTCAGGGGTCCAAGCGGAGTATTCAGGCGCAGATCAGCGAGATGGGTTCCAATATGATTATGATTCATCCCGGCGGGGAGCGCATGGGAGGAGTGAGGCTGAGCCCCGAGGACATGGAGTCCCTCAAGCTCGAGGACCTTCAGGAAATTCAGACACAGACCAGTTTTGTAACATACGTTTCACCGGCGGTCAACAGCTCCGGTCAGGCCATCTACGGGGCCCGGAATACCCCTACCACAGTCTATGGAGTGAATCAGGACTATTTAGAAATCAGGCGCTACCGGGTGCAGGACGGGGAGATGTTCTCTGAGCAGGATATCCGTACTGCCGCCAAGGTCTGTTTAGTGGGCAAATCAGTTACGGATGAGCTGTTCCCCGACGGGCAGAATCCGATAGGAAAGGTCATCCGCTTCGGAACCATTCCCCTGCGCGTCATCGGAGTGCTGGAGAGCAAGGGCTACAACAGCATGGGCATGGACCAGGACGACCTGATCATAGCCCCCTATACCACCGTGCAGAAGAGAATGTTGGCTATAACTCACCTTCAGGAGATTATCTGTTCGGCTGTCACCGAGGACTATACCGATGAGGCCATAGAAGAGATATCTCAGATACTCAGGACCAACCACCGGCTCAAGGACACCGACGAGGACGATTTCTCCATCCGTTCCCAGCAGGAGCTCTCCTCGATGATGACCTCCACCACCGACACAATGACGGTGCTGCTTGCCGTCGTGGCCGGTATCTCGCTGCTGGTCGGCGGCATAGGTATCATGAACATCATGTATGTGTCGGTCACCGAACGTACCCGCGAGATAGGTCTGAGGATGTCCATAGGGGCCAAGGGCCGGGACATTCTGGCACAGTTCCTCATCGAGGCCGTACTCATCAGTGTGACCGGCGGCCTTATAGGGGTCGTATTCGGAGTCGGAGCGTCCCTGTTAGTCAACCTGCTGGCCTCCTATCCCGTCTTCATCCAGCCCTGGAGCGTCATACTCTCCTTCGCCGTATGCACCGTAACCGGAGTATTTTTCGGCTGGTATCCAGCCCGGAAGGCGGCCGGACTGGACCCGATAGAGGCGATAAGATATGAGTAATTTGCTTACATTTGCACCAGTGATACTCTTACCATGACATTGGAACGGACGAGATATACCGGATGGCTGATTCACACCCTGATATGGGCTGTGGTGATATTCATGCCCCTGTTCGTGACATCTCCGGACAGGCCCTTGATGGACGGATCGGAGTATCTGCGCTACCTCATAGTACCCCTGTCCTTCATGGTGGTGTTCTATGTCAATTTTTTCTGGCTCATCGACCGCCTCCTGAGCCGTCACAGGGCCGGACTCTTCATTGCAGTCAACGTGGTGTTCATCGCCGCCGTGATGCTGTCCGTCCATCTGTGCTTCCAGTATTTTTTCCGCCCTGACTTCCACCGGCCTCCGCCGCCGCGTATGTTCATGGACCAGTTCCTGTTCCTGTCCCGCAACGTCGCGCTGTATGTGCTGGTGGCCGGGGCGAGCGTAGCCTTGAGGATGACCGGCCGCTGGTACAGGGCCGAGGCTGAGCGCAAGGACTTGGAGCACCGCCGTTCCGAGGCTGAGCTGCAGAATCTCAGACAGCAGCTCAACCCCCATTTTCTCTTCAACACCCTGAACAACATCTATTCCCTTATACAGATCGACCCTCCCCGTGCCCAGAGTGCCGTTCACGACCTGAGCCGCCTGCTGCGATATGTTCTCTACGGAGGCAGCCGGGAGGAGGTACCGCTGCAGGATGAGGTGGATTTTATCCGGGAGTATATCGCCCTTATGCGCATACGTCTGCCGCGGCATGTGGAGGTGAGCGTGGATCTGCCCGACGGCGTGCCCGGTCTGAGGATTGCCCCTCTGCTGTTCATCCCCTTGGTGGAGAATGCCTTCAAGCATGGGGTGAGCAATGACGGACCATCTTATGTCCGTATCTGGATAGCCGTGGACGGGAGTATAGTGGATTGTGAGACAGCCAACAGCTGTTTCCCGAAGACCAATGATTCCGACCGCAGCGGCTCCGGAGTGGGGATAGCGAACCTCAGCCGCCGGCTGGAACTGCTCTACCCCGGGAAATATGAGTTCCGCTGCGGGCAGGAAGGGGAGGAGTACCGGGCATTCCTGAGTATTGACCTTAAAAAATGAGTGAGTTATGAGATTGACCTGCAGTGTCGTGGATGACGAGCCTCTGGCGGTGGAACTGATGGAGGGGTATGTCCGCAAGACCCCATTCCTGGAATTGAAAGGGGCTTTCTACAGTGCTTCTGCGGCCTTCGAGGCCCTGCGGCGGGAGGCTGTGGACCTGCTCTTCTGCGACATCCAGATGCCGGAGCTCAGCGGGATGGAGCTGGCCCGGATGCTGCCTGAGCGGACTAGGGTGATATTTACCACTGCCTTCAGCAATTATGCGGTGGAAGGCTTTAGGGTCAATGCCCTGGACTACCTGCTCAAGCCCATTTCCTATGCCGATTTTTTAGAGTCGGCCTCCAAAGCCCTTCGGTGGTTTGAGATGGCGGGCAGCAGCATTGCTCCGGCATCCCTCTACGTGAAAACGGATTACCGGCTGCTGCGAATAGAACTGGACGATATCCTCTATATCGAGGGGCTCAAGGACTATGTCAGAATCTGGCTCCGGGACCGCTCTGAACCGGTGCTGTCGCTGATGAGCATGAAAACGCTGGAGGAGCAGCTCCCCCGGGACCGTTTCGTGAGGGTACACCGTTCGTATATCATTCAGCCTTCAGGGATGTCCTGTATCGAGAGGGGAAGGGTGGTGTTCGGGAAGGTGAGGATACCGGTGTCAGACACTTACCGTCAGGGACTTCAGGATTTTATAGAGAAAAATTCCATCATCCTATAGACCGAATGAGAAGCGCAGACCGAAACGCAGGTAGAAATTAAGCGGATGGGCCTTGTAGACTGTCTCTAAATCTGTTCCGTCATCGAACCAGTAGGCGATGCCGGGTTCGGCGTAGAACCCTATGTTGCGTGTTAGGTTCAGCTGTGCTCCTGCGGTCAGATTGACAGACCACTGCAGCGGTCTCTCATCAGACGGTTCGCGGAGTGGAGTTCCGGCCTTTTCACCTCCGAGAGTGTAAGTGGTCTCTGTACTGCCTCCGACGCATTTTTCGACGAGACCTCCGGCAGAGACGTAGATGCTGAGCAGGCGGCTGTCCCAAAATGAATACAGGATGTTGAGGGGAACGCCTATGTAGTGCATCTGGCGGGTGGATGTGTAATGATTGGCTTCAGAGCCGGACTGGAAAGTCGATGAAAGCCATGTGTATGTTACTCCGGTCTCAAAACCTAAGCCTGAGGGCAGCTGGTATCTGAAGGTCAGTCCTGTTCTCACGGGGAGGCGGTGCCGGGTGTCGGTGGATGTCTCGCTGCCGTGGTTGAACAGTCTCAGATTGGCCTCAGGATCCATCCAAAGGCCGTGCTGTGTAGCCGATGCCAGTACAGGATAGGCTGAGTATCCGGACAAGGATGTGTAGCCCTGCCCGTGCGAGCTGCTGCCTGGAGAATTGGATGCAGATAAGCCGATACTGAACAGGCCATGGGCAGGTGTATCTTCGCTCTCAGCGGACAGCACTTTGGCACCATTACCACTCAACATTGTATCACCTTCGGTGCCCATTCCTCCTGCAGTCTGATCCATGCCCCCTTCATGTACTTGGATTTCTTTTTCGGGGCTTATTTCCTCCACTGCTGTCTCTTGTTCTGATTTATTTTGCCCATGGCCGTTCAGTACGGCATTTTTATCGTATATGTAGTCAATTCCGTTGCGGATGTCACTGGATGCTGAATTTTTCTTCCCTTGAAAATTATGTGCGGTAAGTCCTGATGTGGCGGTGCTGCTTTTCGGAGTGTCGCCTGATGATTCTCCCGGGGTGGGCAGAGGGACAGCGGCGGGACTCTTTTCTGCTGTAAGAGAATGCTGCTCTGCCTCATGCGGAAGTCGGGAAGGAAACAGAAGCATGGCGGCTGCAATGCATGCTGCCGCTGCAGCCGTCGCTGCAGCAACTCTCCACGTCACAGATACCCGTCTTCTGCCGCGGGGCAGTGCACCGGAGGCCTCTATCCTCTCCCACAGGCCGTCAGGAGCCGGTTCCTGCCAGTCCTCCATCTTTTTTCTGATGTCATCAAGCATCCCTTTCATTCTTATATTCGTTTACAAGTTTTACCAACATATTTTTCGCCCTGTGCAGGCATGAGGCAGAGGTTCCCGGGGCCATGCCGAGGACATCCGCAATCTCCTTGTGGCTCATCCGCTGGAAGACGTAAAGGTTGAAGACAGTCCGGTATGGTACCGGCAGGCTCCTGATCATCCTCTGTATCTGTTCCGGAGGGACATCATTTACGTCTGCGTCCTCTTCCTCAGCCGTATCCGGGAGACTTTCCTTAAACTCGACCATCTGGCTCCGGTCAGAATCCCGGAGGTGCTTGAGTGCTCCGTTGACCACTATCCTCGTCATCCATGCTCTGAGAGAACCTTCTCCCCTGTATCTGAAAGTGCCGAGGGAACGGAAAATCTTTATGAAACTCTCTTGGAGAATGTCTTTTACGTCTTCGTCATCGGCAATGTATCGTGAACAGACAGATGTAAGATACCCTATGTGGGCCTCATAGATGGAGCCGATGGCTGACCGGTCTCCGTCTATGGCGGCCTTCAAAATGGTGAGCTCTTGGTTTTTAGGTCTGTCTGTAGCCACTTCTGCGGTTGTCGCTATTTGATATTGGTCAGGAAAGACGCTCCGTCCTCTATCTGTATTGCCCCGCCGGACGCAGCATCTGTGCAGTAATCAAATATTGCCATTCTCTCTCCGCGGAACGATTTCCATTTCAATGTAAGCTTGACGGTTTCTCCCTGTGTGTCAGGAAGGCTGTCCAAACGGAATGCGACTAAGGCATCCCCGAGGACGCATGACGGAGAGTGTATGTCACTGATCATCGGACCATCGTACTTATGGCGGAATTCCACTTCGTAGGGGTCGTCAGGGTTGACTCCTGTCAACAGGCTCAGCTTGTGGGTGGCGCCTAACGTGCTGGTTGCGACCCTGACTCTGAGAGTGATGTATCCGTCTTCGACGACAGTCATCCAGTCTCCTATCATCTCAACGGGGTCAGTACCGTACATGCTGTCGGCAGTCTTGCTGTCTTCAAACGGAACGGTATTTTTTGTGAGAATACTGTCAATAGCGTAGACATACGCCACTTTGTCATATATCCCCGCATCTTCTCCGGTTATTTCGAGTGCTGCGAGTGCGCGGACTTCTTTATCTCCGAAGGGGGACTGGGAGATATTCTTTGCTACTAAAGTGGTAGAATCGTCAAGCTGCATATAGAAAGACGGGTTGCTGTCAGGAAGCGGCTTGACTGTTACGATGGCATTTGCATAATAAATGTTTACGTTCTCCTTGTTGTCAATGTCACAGGATGATGCGCCCATCACGGTGGCTGCACAGGTGAGCGCGAGTGTCAGATTTTGGATTCTTTTTTTCATCATATTCTTTTTCTTCATTCCGTATATTAAATCCAATTTCGTGCAAAACATTGCAGATGTCATGATATTTTTTGCATTTTAATCAAAATTGCCTACTTTTGCACTCCACTTGCAAGATCTGGTGAGGTGGGTGAGTGGCTTAAACCAGCAGTTTGCTAAACTGCCGTACGGGTTACCGTACCGGGGGTTCGAATCCCCCCCTCACCGCAATAAAGCTTGATTTTCAGGCGAATTTGAAAAATACGAACAGATTTACGAACAATTTTGTAAGTCTGTTCGTATTTGTTTTTATGCTGTTACCTGCGATTGAACGGAGTATTGGGGGGCGGATGGGCGGTGTAGGGAGTTCAGCAGGGTATGTACTGCGGTGTATTGTAATGGGTGCTGCGGGACTGCGGTTCTGACCGGGGAGTGTCAGAATGTGATGAGGTTGTATGATATTCCGATGCCGATGTAGGGTCGGAGCTGGGGCTGGTGTGCGATGGTCATGCCGTAGCCGAGTTGGATGCCTATGCCCCATCGTTCGGGTTTCGGCTGCCGGGCTGTGGTAGCGGTGCGGGTGACGGTGGTGGCTGTGGTGAGGCGGAGGGTTTCAGTCCGGATGCGGAGACTGTCGAGGCGGGGGCGGTGGCCGCTGATCCAGGCTTCGTAATGGGGGCCGGTGTAGTAGCGCTGCTCGATGGGGAGGCGGATGTAGATGGTGTCGGTGATGCGGAGGGTATCGGTGGTGATGGTGCCGGTGTGCCTGTCCGGAGGGACGGTGACGGGTATGGTGACGGTGCCGACGGTGTCGGTGGTCTGCGGGCTGGGCAGGGCTATGTGTACGGTGTCGCGGAGGATGAGGGTGTCGGTGAGGGTATGGACTTCAGGCGGCAGCTGTTGATTGGGTGTGTGCCTGCTAATGATCAGGGCAGCGGCGAGGACCAGGCTCAGGACGGCGAGGGCGGCGGTGAGGGTTCTGTGTGCTGCTGTAGTCATAGTTCTGTGCTGTCGGGGTAGTGCTGTCTGTAGGAGATGTCGTAGAGTATCTGTCCTCTCTGGGGGGCCCGGGGCCTGTGGGAGATGTGTACGAATGTGGAGTAGAGTATCATCTGGTCGAATGGGATGCGGCTGCGTACTGCTGTCTGTGCCAGGAGGAGGGGGTCGGGTGCGGCGATGTCGGCGGCCTCTCCCCTGACGTGCTGCGAGCCGGGGACTCCTCCGACGGCTTCGTTGAGCTCGGGGGAGCGGTAGCCGCTGTTGATGACCAGGGGTCCGCCCCATGCCTTGCGGAGGGGCTGGAGGACGCGGGTCACGAGGAGGATGACGGCCTGCCTTGCGGGGCCTTCGGGTACGGTGTTGTCTATGCCCATGCGTCGGGCGGTGTCGCTGCGCTGCATCTCGGACCAGGTGAAGTGCTCGGAGATGCGGTCAGCGTAGGTGTCCGTGTTCCTGTTAGTTTTCATGTTCATGTTCCTGTGTGTCTGTGGGGTTATGGGTGCCGAAGGGAGGTTTTCTGGCGGTGCAGGCTACGCAGTCGCAGCGCATGAGGCTGCTGACGGCGCAGTCTGTGCCGAGGCGGTCGAGGCGGTTGCGCAGGTCGGAGTTGTCGTCGTAGAGCCTGTCGATCTTGGCGGTGGCGGCCTCGTACCTGCGGCTGAGGAGCTCGAGCTCCTTCTCCTGGCGGGCGATGACGCTCTGCCATTTCTCGTCTATCCTGCGGGTGTTCTCGAGCCTTGCGGCGGTCTTCTTCTCGGTGATGAGGAAGAGGGCGATGAGTCCTCCGGTGCCGGTGGCGGAGGCTATGAGCTGTATGATGAGGTCGGGTGTCATGGGCGTGGGGTGTCTGGGAAAAGTCCCGCTCCTGCTTTCTTTGATGCGGGGGCGGGACTGAGCTGCCGTGGGTTACGGTGCGGGGGTGTAGACCGCCATGTGGAGCATCTCTCCGGACTTCTCTCCCGTGGCGGAGTTGACGAAGAAGTACTTCATGAACACCTTTGGTGCGGCCTCGCCGGGCTCGCCGAAGAGGGCGGCGTAGTCGCTGAGGATGTCGAAGGAGGTGTTGACGACCTCGCGTACACCTCCGATCTGGACTGCCTTGGCGTAGGCGTTGGAGATGCCGTTGGACTGGGGTGCGGAGGCCATGATGACGAGCTTCAGTCCGGTGACGTCCGCGGGGACGGAGGGGAGCTGGAAGGAGAATGTTCCTTCGGAAAGTTCTATGGCGGCTTCCGCCGGTGCCTCCACTCCTGTGAGCTCGGGCGGGTTGGCGAGGGCCTCTCCTCCGCAGCGGACGATCCAGAAGTTGAGGCGGGAGTAGAGGTTGGAGCCGGAGATCTTCGATGCCGTCCCGAGGACGCTGCGTCCCTTCTGGGATGCGGCCATGGCGGTCCATGCGAGGATCTGCTCGTTGGTCAGGCTCCTCCAGCTCTGTGAGAGGGCCTTGAATACTGACTTGACGGCGGCCTGCGAGGAGGTCCTGACGGAGCCTCCGTAGCCGCGGTTGCGGATGTACTTGCGGCCGCGTGTCTTGGCGGCTGTGACTCCCTTTGCGGAGCCCGACATCTCTTCGAATGCGATGGAAGGTAGGTACTTCATGATGCTTGTGTATTAAGGGTTGGACAATAAGTTTCCTTGCTGGGTGCCGCCCCTTGGGGCGAACATGAATATGAACGGTGTCCATCCGGTGGACTTGGACATGCCCCCGAGGTCGGGTACGGTGAGCACTCCGCCCTCGACGCGTCCCGCGGCCATGGCGGAGCCTGGGTGGCCGGTGTTGTTGCTGCCTCCGGTGAGGCAGAGGTCTGCGCTGACGTCCTCCGGGAATCCTCCGAGGCGTATGGATACGGAGTCTCCGAACTCGGAGGTGAACTCGTCGAAGCATATGTGGAGGAAGCACCATCCTTCCTCCACGGCGCATACGACGTTCCTGTGGTCGAGCTCTTCGGTCAGGTACTCGAGCGTCAGGTCGGTGTTCGCGCCGGGGAGCACCGGCCGGCGCACTCCCCTGACGGCGTACATGGTGCTGAGGATGAGGGTGACGCTGCCGAGGTCGTCGTATATGGGGAGTCTCTCGATGCAGAGGGTGCGGCTGTCCCTGAGCCATGTCCTGACGGCGGTGCCGATTGAGTATGTCCTGGTGTAGCCTGGGTACTCCACCGTCTTCAGCGAGCGCATCCAGCAGGAGGTGACGCAGCTGCGGGGGATGGACAGCTCCGGAAGAGTGATCTCCAGTACCTGTGCGGCGGCGTACTCCGGGGAGGCGGTGTCGATGGTGACCGTGCCGTTGAGCACGGCTATGCTGCCGGACTGGAAGTCCTGCAGGGCGATGGGGCCGCAGCCGAAGTTGTTTCCCGTGGAGTGTATCATATCAGTCGAAGTCGCTTTTGAAGAATATTCCGGTGGACAGTATGTCTGCGTCGAGGTCGTCGCAGCCTCCCAGGTGGAAGAGCATGACGGCGTACTCTCCTAGGTATTCCCTGAGTGATACGGAGTAGGTCTGCGTCCTGTATCCTCCTGCGGCTCCTGTCCTTCCGACCACGTATCCGTAGCCGGTGAGGAAGTCGTCCTGGGGCAGGGGGAGGGAGAACATGACGATGCCGTCGCGGGTGCTCTCCGTCAGGGTGATGTCTGCGTTGAGGACGGACGAGCCGGGGGTTACCTCGATGTCGGCCCCGGCCACTCCGGCCATGGAGAGGGCGCCCTCGGAGGTGACGCGGTTGCGGGGTACGTATGTGTTGCCGGCGATGGACTCTGTGCGGCACAGCAGTGAGAGGCGGATGTCGCGCCCGGTGAGTCCCGTGGCGGCGTCCATCCAGCAGAGGGTGCAGAAGTATCGCTGCCCCGGCCTCGGGGTGACTCCGAGCACTGAGGCGCAGGAGGCGGTCAGGTCCGCGTCCCCCCAGTCGGGCCGCATGCCGGGGGTGACGACCACGGTCCTCTCCCATGCGGAGACGGTACCGGGGCTCTGGGCTGGGGACATGCGGAATACCAGCAGCATGGTCTCCCTGGGCGGCTGCAGTCCTGTGATGACGACCCTGTCGGGGGAGAGCCACATGTCGGAGAAGAGCACCGTGGGAATGTGCTCCCTCCAGTCGGGAGCGTCGCTGCGCAGGGGGAGTCCGGCCATGCGGAGGCTGGAGTTGACGCAGACGAAGGCGTTGATGCCGGAGTATCCGGCCTTCTGCCCGAGCACTGCGGGGAAGTCCAGGTGTGCGGCCAGCTCCTCCCATGCCCTCATCTGTTCCTGCGTCAGGTGCGGATAGGCCCGGCTGATGTCGGCCAGGCGGTTGCGTGCCGCTGCCTGGGACGGAGTGCAGACATGGGGCTGTGTGGCCCGCACCGAGAGGACCTGGCGGCCCTTGGACACCTTGGCCGTCACGTCCCCGGCGGTGCCGGAGAAGGCGCTGAATGCTATGGAGGGGAGGGCTTTCATGGTCTGCGTCTGAGTGTCGGACGCTAAGATAGCGGAAGGAGGGACAGAGTTCCTTGGAATGGGTATGGATACCGTAAGTGGCTGAATTATGCGTTATTATGCTTCTGCAAGCCTGCCGTCGCCATAGCCTGCAGTCCGTCCCTGACGTCCACCTCCGCCGACAGGCTGCGGCTGTCGGAGCGCAGCCCTGTGATGGTGTCCAGGAGTGTGTGTCTTATATGCACGCTGAGCCTGCGTGCTCCGGAGCCGAGGCGGAAGAGCGCGGCGTAGTCCGGTATGCGGAGCGGGGCCGCCGTCGTACCCGGCCCGGCTGGGGATGGCGGGAGGAAGCGGCGCATCATCCCGGGATTGCGTCCCCTGCCCTCGGGGGCCAGCTGGAGCATGGCCAGCAGCCGGAAGCGCCCTTCGGGTGCGGACGGCTCCAGTGTCAGGGCCGTCTCCAGCACCAGGGAGGAACCCTCCGTCCTGGCTCCGGTCACTGCGAGCGAATGGACCGGGAAGGGCCCCGGCGCTGCCGGGGACGGAACGCCCTCCCTGCCGAGGGCTGCCAGCCCGTGGTAGGCCGACAGGAAGAGGCAGTAGCCGCTGATGCTGTTGCCGTCGCCGAAGGGCGGACGGCGCGAGGGCACCCCGCGGGCCAGCCGGTTCCACTCGGCCTGTGCCCGGTGGGGCAGCGAGCCCCATGCCGCGATGGCCCTGCGGTGCAGCTCCAGCTGCCGGAGCTGGGCCGGGGAGCCACCGAAGACGGGCCGGGGCCTGGAGCGCAGCATACACCTGCCGTCCCGGTGGTAGAAGGTGACTTCCCCCACCGAGCCCCAGCAGTCCGAGAGCGGTATATCGGGTATGAAAGCGGGCATGGCGTCAGTGTCGCGGACCCTGTCCCCCTGCGGCGCAAGTCTTATGCTGGGCCGTGGCTCGGGGGTGGTCCGGTCGGGCTCCAATATAGCAAACGGTATGCACGGTCCGGTGAGAACGGCGGGGCGGACACCGGGATGCGCCCTTATGCGCTGGGCAGGGAAGAGATTCCTGTCAGTAGCGGACAGACCTCAACCGGAAAAAGAAACGAAAGAAAACCGAAAAAAGAAAGAAAATAAAAAGGACTGCCTTCTCTGCCCCGCGGAGGCGTCCTGTCAAGGTTTTTGCGGAAAAAATTACGCCCGGGGGGTGTCATTTTTTGCGGAAAACAGCGGAGCCGCTTGACCTTGACAGGGCGGCGGAGAGGGGTTAACTTTGCGGTCTTTTTGTTTTTTTTGAGAGATGATGGAATAAATATGCCGACTAATCAGTGTTGTTGGGCTTTTACGGCATTGTATCGAGGGTGTTTCATGTCAAAAGATTTGTCAATCAAGGGTTATGTATAGAGGCTTGAAGCTGTACAGAGAGGATTTCGAGATTTTCTGCGGATCAGCACCAAGATTGACTAGATCTTGTTTCTGCTGTTCGAAAGTTTTTTCGTCAAGACGCGGATCAAGAAGATAACTGTCAATAAAATTATTAATATCAATTTTGAAAGCAAGTCTTTTATATTGCTTTGCAGATTCAGCAGCAGAACTGTCAAGCATTTTTATTATGCGGAATTCTTTTTCGTGTTTGAACTCGCTACGCTTGAGAAATTGAGAATAAGGTATCAAATAACGCAATATTGAGCTTGGGTCGGATCCCGTTTTCGTTTCTTCTACAATAAAGTCATTCATATCTTCCTCTGAATTGTATTCGACTTTTCCAAGCCAAGTGTCCGCAATGCACTCATCATCGACAAATATGGAAGTGAAAAGTTTTATAACATTCGTTTGAATACGTACACCTGTTTTGTTCTGTGAATATATGCGCCACATCGCATCAGTTTCGGGAGCATAAGTCCAACTTTGTCCAAAGACGGCATTAGCGATCTCACCAGTATCAATCGAAGTGTTATATGTTTTGCTAAAGAAATGTGCTTTTAAAAAGAAATTCTCATAAACGTCTTCCCATGTATTTACTCGGTCAATGTATAGCGTCTTGTTTTTTAATAATATCTTCAGAGTGTTGATATTATAAAATTTATAAAGTGTCATGTTTTTAAACTCATCACAGTTCATGTGCATTAAGTGTAAATCAAAGTAGTGTTTTTCTGGCAGACGGGTTACTTTTCCACTTATAATTAGAGAATCGGTGGAATTATCAGGATGAAAGGATTGTGACATAATTTGTATAATGATTTGTAAGTTATTGTATTAACTTGAATTTTTATACAAGATAGGAATAATTTCTCAAAAAGACAAGTGATAGGAATGTTTTCGTTATTACATATTGTTGTAAGTGGTGTCAGAGGTCAGTTGTTGCTCATTTTTTGAGCTTGGTTTTGCTTACAATAGTTGAGGTAAAAGTGCTAATGCATTGTTCATACGGTGTTGTATAGAAACTTAGACTGGGTTTCAGGGAGGCCGTCAAGGCTCTCCGTATGAAAAATGCCATTGATGCTGTTGCCGTCGCCGAAGGGGCTGTGGTTGGCGGATCCGGACACTGTATCGAAGCTCGGGGAGCTGCGGCGTAGGCCGCCTGTGTACTGCTCGGCAGCGGGGAAGATAGGCAGCGTAAGGAGCGGTGACAAAGGTGCTGTCGCAGAGGATCTGTGTCATGTGTCCCTCATAGGGGACTGAAGCTATACTGTCAAGAAAGCCTGGAAATAGCGGTACTGTTCTGCGAGAAATGGGACAGGGCTAATGAGCATACGCAAAAAGCGAAGACGCGTCCTATAAGCCTTACTTCATATCCTGAATTACTATTCCAAAATATAGCCAATAAAATATGAACTGAATCGTGTATCTGTAGAAGGTCTTCCGGATGGTGACGAGGATGGAGGGGGCGATGCCAACGAGAAGTCCGCACTTCTGCTTATTATAACAGATAAATTGATATATTTGCAAAATTAAGAGGTCAGAAGACTTATTCCAGACACTCTAATTGAAATACAGCCTTGGTTTTTGCGATTAAATATTGGATAAGCATAGCATAAAATTGTGAAAATCAAAACAAAATAACTAACTGATATTTTTTTAATTGATTTCAAAAAGATTTTAAAATACTATGCAAGCAGATATGTCAGAAAATAGGGAAATTGTATACAGAGATGCTTTTATTACTATTGTAAAGAAAGCATATGAAGTTGATGGAGGATTAGTGTATATGGAGCAATCTCATTATCTTGAATGGAGCGAGCGGACTATTGTGTCAAAAGGTATGATTCGCTACTGGCTTTATAATTCCGATATGTCTGTGATGTATTGTCATAGTGAGGATTGTAAAAAGTACGGATATAAATCTATTTCGGAACCTAAGGAGGGAATTGTCAAGGCCGAATTTACAGATAATCAGTTCTATATATTCAATTTATTTGGCAAGCTTCTCAAACCATTTTCATTTACTTCCGTAAGTGATTTCAATAACGGATTTGCTCGAGTCCAGACGTGGAAAAACGATTATGAGTGCTTAATTGACCATGCTGGCAATCTGATACTTCAAACCGACAACAATAAGTTTATCGTAATTCCGGAGGAGTATTCAAGTGGGGCAGTTATTGATAACCACCACATTGCCCTTCGCCCAAGAAACGGGTCGTTCTTTTACCTCTTTGATGGAGAGTTGAAGCCTATTACCTTGCATGAAAGGAATGGTGATTTACATTTAAACTTTGAGTCATTCAAAAAAGGGCCTTGCGACTGGTGTATAAACCTCATTAATTGCTCATGTTTTGCCAACAAAAATGTTAGAGCTAAACTTTGTGTATTCAACCTAAACATGAACACTGTTTACTATACTAGTCATTTTGATTCCAACAAAGGTGGTAATCAGATCGTTTTTACCCCCATTGGAAATGACTGCTTTCATTTTACTGTTGTCGTAAAAAACGAGGAGCAAGAGTGGGATAGCGATGACCGCTGTTATTATACTATAAAAAACGATTACATCTCAGAATATCTATATTTCAAAAACGACCAGTCTTATTCAGGGGACTGCACAATTGAATTGCTTCCCGATTTGCAATTAATTTTAATTAAGGGTGGCATTTTCATAGTTAATAACGGTGAGAAAAAGACTCATAGTGGATGCATTTCATATTCTGGAGAGATTATAATTCCTATAATCTATACAGATATCAAGGTTGTTGAAAAATATTTTGAAGTAAAAGATGGAGAGGTCTCTTATAAATTCAATCTTCAAGGGCAACTATTATACAAAGGGAAACAACTCCCACGCGAGATTAATCTTTATCACGAACTCGAAAATGGGAAATTGCTTGTCCGTCATTATACCGGTCAATGGGGACAAGAGTATCAGTACGGCATCTACGATGCAATGGGTTCAAGATTTATTTTACCTTTGGACTATTCTACGATTGATATAACCAGCGCAAACACTTTAATAGTTTGTAAAGAAGGGAAATATGGTCTTTTGAATGGAAACTATTGCTTTCTTATTCCTTGTAAATACGACTCCTTATGCCATATAGTCAATGATTTGTATATCTGCTCTATAAAGAAGGAGTCATCTACAAAATTTGGAATTGTTGATTATAATGATAGTTTCATTGTAGAGGCGAAATATTATGAATTGTTCATTTCTGGAGACAACATGCTATCGTTTGAATATTGCGACTCACATAGTACGCGAAAAAATATGACAGATTTTACATTGAATACTATCGTGAAGTTGAAAGATGAAGAAACGATTACCATGAAGGGCTTTTGGGATTTAGCTGGGTCGTTTTACGACGACTACTGCCGTTTTGTTGGACGTGATGACAAATGGGGCGTTGTAAATAAAGAGTCGGCAGTAGTAACAAAGAAACAATATGACTTTATCGATGTAATCGGGATACCCAATGTCTATATCGGCAAAATAGAAGATTCATTCTATGTAATTAATCCAGATAAAAACATTGAAAAACAAATTGATTGCGATAGATACTGGACGAATAAAGATTGTTATGACACCGGGTATATATTCATCGCTAAGGATGACGGAGTTGGGTTAATAAATTCTGTCGGTAATTTGTTATTGGAATGTGACTATTCATCCATCTCTATTAAACCCGATCATATTCATCTAACTGTTGGAGAATTAAATGGCAAAGCGGACTTGGATGGAAATATCATCATACCTTGTAAATATAAACAATTTTATGCATTAAGCAATGGATATTACATAGCTAACAATGAATTTGCATTTTTGCTTTCTCCTTATGGAAGTATTGTGACTCCTCCAAACGCAAAGTTTAAGGCAATCATTGAGACTAAGGCTGACTGTTTAAAGACAGTAACAGTTGATAAATTTGGACACCGTCACTATGGGCTTATTTCAATGAAAGGCCGGTTAAAAAGGATAGCCGACTTAAGTTACATTGGAATATTTAACTTAGGAAAGGCTATTGCAAATCTAGGAGGCACAATGTCTTTGCACTATAATCATGCTAAAAAAAGGAAGGAGCTGTTCTTAGAAGGAGGAAATTACGGTGTTATTGACGAAAATGGCAACTTTGAGATAGAGCCACTTTATAGTTATATAGGTAATGAAAGTGAAGGTTACAGAACGGTATGTAAAAAAGATGCGACCTTCAATAAGTATGGCGTGATAAAATCAGATGGAACTATTACTATCGATTGCCAATATAGTTATACTAGGAGTACGGTAAATGGAATGGTTGTGTTTGCAGTTGGTGGCACTTGGCGCGGCGAAGGCTTTGAAAAAGAGAGGCTTGTAGTAATGAATAATGAGAAAAGCTGTTACCTTGATGGGGCGAAATGGGGCATCATTGATATAAAGGGAAATATCCTCTTTGAACCTTTTGCTGACTTTATGCAAGTCATTTCAGAGGGGAAAGTAACATACAGAATTAATGATAAATATGGTGTTCTTGATCTGTGTTCCAAAAGTAAGCAACTTACGAATTATGACTACTTATCTTCGTTCCACGAAGGACGGTGTATCGCGGGAAAATTTAATGAATATCATTCTTTAAGATTTGGTTATATCAAAGATGATTATTCAGAACTTGTGCCTTGTGAATATATAAAAGCATATCATTTCAAAGAAGGTAAGGGAGTTCTTGAGGATGGAAGGACTCAATATACAATTGATTTGGATGGCGAAATCATTGATTCTTATACTGAAGATGATCCATACGATTCCTGCGATACTTATGATTGGGAACGTGAGACCTGGTACGCATTAACAGGTGGACAATATGGTGATTATCCAGGTTCTGGAGTTGACTATGACTTCTTGGGGAACTAAGCCTGCTCGATTTTTTGAATGAACGCAAGCAGATGATGAAATCCGTATTGTATTGTTTTTCTCCTCTCTGGGGCGGACGGAGTCCGGTCCAGTGAGGGCTTCTTATGCACTGCCGTTGCAACGGAGCCGACCGGATGTGCGGTGCTGGAGGGACCGAGCCGAGCCCGATGGCAAGCGAGGGAACGCAGTGAGCGAGTGCGGCGCGGGCGACAGCGAGGGAGCGGAGGCGGCGCACTTCCGGCTCCGTTCCGGTCGCAGATGGGCCGGGACGATGACGGAGGATGCTGAACTGGAGGTATGCCCCGGGGACGGTTGAGGGATGATGCCTGTAAACGGTAACGATAAGTGCACAGATTTCGGTAATCGGGAGTGCTCAGATTTTGGTAACAATAATGCACCGATTTCGGTAACAACGATACACAACTTTCGGTAACAAGACTGCACAGTCTGCAAAGGTAAGATTTTCTT
>CALUPK010000024.1 GCA_944322575.1 uncultured Bacteroidales bacterium
CCCATGCTGATGATGCCGTGCGAATACAGCGACACCGCCGCGAAGCCGCCGATACAGCCCGGTATCAGGCCCAGCAGCGAGCCGGCCATCACCTGCCTGAGCGGTGAGCCCTGCAGCCGGCCGAACCAGCGGCCGGCCGAAGCCACATTGACATACTCTATCATGATCATCATCACCATCACCAGCGAGGTAATGAGCCATGAGTTGAGAAGGACGTCCTTGAGAATATGCCAGAACATCTGTTACCTGCGGTATAGTTTGAGCAGCTCTCCGGCGGCCGAGAACGAGTCTATCTTGCCGTCGAGCACCGCCCTCTCGTAGTCGGGCAGGGCTGCGGCCACGGACGGGTCCTCGTAGAACATATCGTGCAGAGAGTTGTTGATGGTCTCGTACATCCAGTAGCGGTCCTGCTCAAGACGCCTCTTCCAGTAGTAGCCGTTGCCTTTGACCAACTTGAAGTATTTCTCCATCATGGCCCAGATATCCTCCAGACCGGTCTTCTCCACGGATGAGGCGGTCAGGGCGGTGGGAGCCCAGCCGGACTCAGTGGGAGGGAAGAGGTGAAGGGCGTTGGAATAGAGGGCGCGGGCCATGTTGGCCTTCTCGATGTTGTTGCCGTCAGCCTTGTTCACGGTTATCAGGTCCGACATCTCCATCACGCCGCGCTTGATGCCCTGCAGGTCGTCTCCTGCACCGGAGATAAGGATAAGCAGGAAGAAATCGCTCATCGAGTGGACGGCAGTCTCGGACTGTCCCACGCCCACGGTCTCGATGAATACCACGTCGTAACCGGCGGCCTCGCACAGCAGGATGGTCTCGCGGGTCTTGCGGGCCACGCCGCCGAGAGAGCCGGCGGAGGGACTGGGGCGGATGAAGGCCATGGGGTTGTTGCAGAGGGTCTCCATACGGGTCTTGTCGCCGAGGATACTGCCCTTGGTCTTCTCGCTGCTGGGGTCGATGGCCAGAACAGCGAGACGGTGGCCCTTGGCAGTAACCAGGTTGCCGAAGGCCTCGATGAAGGTACTCTTACCGGCTCCGGGTACGCCCGTGATGCCGATACGCATCGACTCCTTGCGCTTGGAGTGCTCGAGGCAGCGCACTATCAGCTCGTGCGCCATGTCCCTGTGCTCGGGCAGAGAACTCTCCACTAAGGTTATGGCCTGGCTGAGGACTATGGTGTTGCCCTCGAGTATACCTTTCATATAGTCTTCCACCGTCATGGCGGCACGCCTGCGGCGGACGATGTTGCTGAGATATGGATTCACGATAGGCGGCTGCTCTATCCCGTCGTTCATCACCAGTGCAGAGTCATCGTGATGATACTCGTCGAAGAAGTCGCCCTGTCTGTCTGACTTATTGTTGCTCATGATATGTCTATTTAACGGTATAAATTACAAAGAGATTGATAATCGGCCGTGTAGGCGAATTGGTGATCAGCGTCAGGATATTGAGCATCTCCCCGCTCTGTCCCTTGGTATTCACCCGCACCCTGACCGTCCCGCGCTCGCCGAAAGGCACCGGCTCCGGCACATCCACAGTTGTCCCTCCCTCACTTGTATCCACCTTGTATATCCTGAAAGCATCCTTGCCGATGTTCTTTACTGTAAATTCTCCGTTCAGCACCGTTCCGGCCTCGACCACTCCGAGCTCTATCGAAGAGGATTCGAACTGAGGCAGCGCCCCCGCCCTCTTCTGAGATTCACTCAGGGACGCAAAATTCTCTTTGATAAGAGCCTCCACCGTCAGTACCTTCGAATACTTCCTGCCGTCCACGACCACAGAGAATGTAAACGGGGTCTTGCCCCACTTCTGTCCTTCCGTGCCGCGGGTATCCACCATGCAGGATATGCGGACCTTGGACCTTGCAGGCACGGTGGCCGAAGCCATGGAGACCGTCAGGCCCGGGGTCATATCGGCAAAACGCACCTCAACAGCCCGGCCGGAGGTATTGGCCATCTCCACTTCCACACTGCGGGCCAGACCCTGCTCTATCTGCCCCAATGACACAGAGGCCTCGCGGAATCCCACAGGACCCGCTGACACAGGGAAGAGCTCAGAGAGACTCTTCTGCCTCTCGTGTACCACTCCCCTCACCTTGAGAATCACCGGCTTGCTCAGTCCGGCCACATACACTGTCACAGACTTGCTGAAAGGATACGGTCCCTGGTCATTGCTGAACACTACCTTTATCTCACCTGTATCTCCCGGACGGATGGGCGCCTCTGTCCAGGTAGGTTCCGTACAGCCGCAGGAAGTGAGGACACGGTGAATCACCACTGGCCTGTCGCTTATATTCTTTACCTTGAATGTACATTCCTGAGGACCGTCCGACAGCATGATATCCCCGAAGTCATGGACTATCTTGTCAAATGACACCGTCTGCTCGAACACATTCTGCGCATCGGCCCGCACGGCACTGGCAAAATGGACACAAAAGAGGACTACTATACTGATTATCAAACGGTTCATGCTGCTTATCGTCATAACTTCATTTTTTGCAATGCAAAGATAGTTTTTTCGTGGTAAAATTTTACTATATTTGCAGAACATTATTTAATAACACTACTTCATTTATGGCACACAAAATTGACCCTGATGCATGTGTAGCATGCGGCTCCTGCATTGACGAATGCCCTGTTGGAGCTATCTCCGCCGGAGATGTTTATTCGATTGACCCTGACACCTGCGCCGACTGCGGTACATGTGTTGACGCTTGTCCTAACGGAGCCATCTCACCGGCATAACTTATTAAACAACAATAAAAAAAGAAGGGAACCCATCGGGTTCCCTTTTTTATTACATACCGCGGACAACGCAGCATTCTGCCCCGTTTCGCGCTTTATTCGCCGTTCATGGAGATAAGAAACTCCTCATTGTTCTTCGTCCCCTCCATCCTCTTCTTCAGGAACTCCATAGCCTCCACGCTGGTCATGTCAGCCAGGAAGTTGCGCAGAACCCAAAGACGGTTGATCTTATCCTTATCGAGGAGAAGGTCATCGCGGCGGGTACTGCTGAGAGTAACGTCCACTGCGGGGAATATTCTCTTGTTGGCCAGCTTGCGGTCAAGCTGAAGCTCCATGTTGCCGGTACCCTTGAACTCCTCGAAGATCACATCGTCCATCTTGGAGCCGGTGTCGGTAAGAGCCGTAGCGAGGATAGTCAGCGAACCTCCGTTCTCGATATTCCTGGCTGCTCCGAAAAAGCGCTTGGGCTTATGCAGGGCATTGGCGTCCACACCTCCTGAGAGCACCTTGCCGGATGCTGGCTGCACTGTATTGAATGCTCTCGCCAAACGGGTAATGGAATCCAGGAAAATAACCACATCATGACCGCACTCCACTAATCTCTTGGCCTTCTCAAGCACTATGCTGGCGACCTTAACGTGTCTTTCAGCTGGCTCGTCAAATGTCGAGGCCACCACCTCCGCCTTCACGCTGCGGGCCATGTCGGTCACCTCCTCGGGACGCTCGTCTATGAGCAGCACGATCATGTAGACCTCCGGATGATTGTCCGCAATAGCATTGGCTATAGACTTGAGGAGGATGGTCTTACCAGTTTTCGGCTGTGCCACGATCAGACCTCTCTGACCTTTACCTATAGGTGTGAACAGGTCAACAATCCTGCATGAAAGGTCATTATGGCCATTACCGGTAAGGGTGAATTTCTCATTGGGGAAGAGCGGGGTCAGGAAATCAAAAGGAACCCTGTCGCGGATATACTCGGGAGTACGTCCGTTGATAGTGTGTATCTTCACCAAAGGAAAATACTTGTCTCCCTCACGCGGAGGACGGATCTCACCGATGATGGTGTCTCCTGTCTTCAGGGCATAGGACTTTATCTGAGTCTGGGAGACATAGATGTCATCAGGAGAATTGAGGTAGTTGTAATCGGAGGAACGGAGGAAACCATAACCGTCAGGCATTATCTCTAATACGCCCTGAGCCTCCACTATTCCCTCAAATTCAATCCTCGGCTGCTGCGGCCTCTGCTGCTGGGGCTGGGGCCTCTGCTGCTGCTGAGGCTGAGGCTGGAGCTGGGGTTGGGACTGGAGCTGTGGTTGGGACTGCTGTCCGGAAGGCTGCTGCTGCTGGGGCTGCTGAGACTGCTGGGGCTGCTGAAGGGGAGCTCCTGCCTCCGGCATCTGCTCTGCCGCTGCAGAGGTGCTGACACGCTTGCGGCCGCGGCGCTGCTTCTGGCGAGGCTCCTGCTGGCTCTTGTCCTGTTGAGCAGGCTGAGACTCCGCAGGCTTCTGCTCCGCCTCCAATGGCTGAGGGTTCTGTACCGGAGAAGCATCTGCGGGAGCAGCCTCTACTGGATTCTTCTTGGGACGGCCCCTCTTGCGCTTGGGCTGTGCGGGCTCGGCAGGTGCTGTCTGCTGCACCGCATCCTTTTCAGGCGCGGCACTCTGGACGGGACTTTCCTCTGCCTGCTGCTCCTGCTTGGGAGCGGAGCCGCCGGAAAGCCGCCTGCGTCTCTTGAGCGAGGGAAGCTCCTTGCTCTGCACCGCCTGCTCGTCGAGAATCCTGTACACTAAATCTTCTTTGGACATAGACTCCGCTTTCTTGATTCCGAGCTCCTTGGCGATGGCATTAAGCTCCTCTACGCTCTTAGCCTGTAATTCTAAAATTCCGTACATCTGTCAGACTATTTTACTGCGATAACTTCTGCCTCAGCGAGAGCACCCTTGGGAAGAGCCGCTACCTGGAAAGCGACACGTGCAGGATAAGGCTCCTTGAAATACTGCGAATACACCTCATTGAGAGTTCCGAAATCGGACATATTCTGAAGGTAAACCGTGGTCTTCACCACATTGTCAAAGCTATAACCGGCCTCAGAGAGTACATGGCCGAGGTTCTTGAACACCTGATGCAGCTGCTCCTTTACTCCGCCCTCAGGAAACTGTCCGGTAGCGGCATCGATAGGAAGCTGTCCTGATACATAAAGAGTGTCACCGGCCTGGATTGCCTGGCTGTAGGGTCCCACTGCTGCAGGAGCGAGAGGAGAGGATATTACTTTTTTCATTGTCTGTAAATATTTATAGTTAATAATTAATTATCCCATTGCGAAGTACCCTTGCGGTACGACAGCAGGTCGGCCAATGCAGCCGCCTTGGCATTGATTCTGAAACTCCACTGTTTCCATTGGCCTATAGGCACCCATGAGAAGGATATCTGGAAGCAGTGCAGGTCATACGTAGCGCTGATCTGAGTCGTGGTCAGTCTCAGCTTCGTGATATCGAAGCCGCTGGTCAGGTTGATGTTCAGCGCCTTGGTGATCCTTACCTGACCATTGATGTTGAGGGTCTGGGTATGGTTGTTGCGCACTATCAGCTGATCGTTGCTGTACTGATAGGTGCGGGAGTAGTTATAGGAATAGTTGAAGGATACGGACCACGGCACTTCCGGATTGAGGTAGTAGACCCATCCTCCGGGTATGTACTCACCGGTCACCGGATGATAGAACACCCTTGTATACGCCGGAGACTCGCCGGTCATCTTCACCCCTCCTCCACCGCTGCCGGAGCCCGACCCGTCATTGCCCTTGCCCTTTCCCTCACCGGAGAGACTGAATCCGACAGATACATTGGCATTGGTAAGACGTGCGAGGCGGAAGCCGGGAACAGCCGTAACATTGTAGCGGTTGTAACGCTGCCCCCTCTCATTCACAGCATAGGGATCGAGCGTCATGCCGGCGGAGATGCTTACCTTCTCGAGGACATTGGTCGTCATATTGACATTGATATTGGAGAGCTTCATCGTATCGGCCAAGAAGTTGTAGCTGCCCGATATATTGAGGTTGTCGATGAGCTTTATCTTCTTCAGCCCGGTACCGGTAGTATCCTTCCTGTCCGTCACCTTGGCCTCCAAGTTATTGCCTATCTGGAACCCGAGAGACGCCGTCTGCCCGGGCGAAGGCGGCTGATAGAGTCCGCCCGACCACTTGTTGTACTCCACAGAATGGTCCACACCATGAATATCGGTATAGTTGTACACTCTGTAACCATTGAGCCGGGTACCCATCTCCGGAGCGTATGACACTGAAAGCGAGGGAGAGACCATATGACGTATGGCCTTCAGCTTACCCCTCCGGAAATTGAACATACCGTAAAGCCTGGTACTGAGTGATGCACTGGCCGAAAAATTATGAGACGCTCCGAAATCCTCGAAGAGGTCTGTACGTACAGCCTCCACCTTGTCCTTCTCCGGATCGTAGTACATACTCTGCGAGCTGAAATACCAGTTCATGCCGTAAGACACAGATGGAGACAGCGTAAGATACTTGAGAATCGTAAATGTGGGCAGACCGATGGAGAAATTATGGGTCATGCCGGCCTTCATCTTGCTCCAGAAATCCGGGTTATGCACCTCGCTTGCCTTGAAGTCAATCTTGTTCTGCAGGGTCGTGTTGTAGCTCAGGGCAAACTGCTCGTACCACTTTTCAGGGCCTACCCTGTTTTTCCGGCGGAAGGGATAGAACCGATTGACGTTGAACGTTATGTTGGGAAGGGTGATGGCGTAGGAGCTGTCCCTTGAGTTCTGGCTGTGCAGGGCATTGACCGACAGACTCATGGTGCTCCAGGTCTTGGAGTAGGAGATGGATGAGGAGACCTGGTTCTCGAGAGCCTGATTGATATCGGTGTAGTTGTACTGGTTGTTCGAAGGGCTCGAGAAATTGACTGAGGCCCTGAACGATGTTCCGGGCCTGGCTTTCGAGTCCTGACTGTGGTTCCACTTCACACTGAAGTTCTTCGTCTGGAAGAAGTCGGTACTTCCGCGCTCACCTGTCTGGTCGTTGGAGTAGGAAAGGTCAAAATTACCGTTGAACTTGTAACGCAGCTTGTAGCGGGTGGACATGTTGACATTCCACGAGCCCTTGGAGTACAGGCTGCCTGTCAGCGCCACATCGAAATAGTCCCCGAGCACAAAATACACTCCTCCGTCCTTCATGAACAGACCGCGGGAAGCCTCTTCTCCAAAATTGGGGAAAAGAATACCGCTCGCCCTTTCCGGTCTCTTCGGCACAAAGCCGAAAGGCAGCATCAGAGGGTAGAGCGGCACATCGCCGAGCACAAGGTAAGCAGGACCGAAAACTGTCTTCTGCTTAGGCTGCGTCTCTATCTTGGCCTTGGTCATCCGGAGATAGAAATGCGGATGGTCGGCATCGCAGACAGTATATTTTCCGCCCGAAATGTTGATAGAGCGGTCCGGCATCATGTTGAGATTGTCTCCGCGGAGCATTCCGTCCTCCTCCGTCGTCACCATATTTCTGATCCGCGCCTTACCTGTCTTGAAATTGTAGAATACGTTGTCCATCGAGTAGGTCTTTCCGCCCTGAGTCATCTCAGGCTTACCCTTCACCACACCGGCGGAGTCGGCCACTCCGGCAGCATAGACCACCTGCCGGTCCACATCGTATTCCATATATTCCGCTGCAAGCTTCATATCTCCATAAGTCACACTCGCTCCGCCATAATAATAAATCATATTCCGCCCCGAAGAGAAATCCTCTATCACCGAATCCACGGCAGTAGAGAAAGCAGGCATATCCAGCATCCCCTTTCTCGCCGCAGTATCCGTACTCATCAGCGAATCCGACACCGTCACGGTATCCGCTACGGCCACCGTATCCGCCACCGAGACACTGTCACTGAGTATCAATGGCATGGCCCTTCTCACAGTATCCTGCTCCACACGACGGGCTTCAGCCTGCCACATTGTGACAAGAGATATCACCGCTACCGCTGAAACACACATCAATAATCTATGGGACCGCATTAAAAAATGATAATGTAGATTCGGATTTATTTTGGAGTGAGTGAATAATTCGGGACAAATATAGTCTTTTTTGAATTTACAGCAAAACTCATTCCAAAGTTTTACTAACTTTGGCCTCCGATATGAGACACCTTATCTTGATATTAATGCTGTCCGCCTGTCTCCTGCCCGCAGTATCAGGCACATCGTTATCTGCTCAGAACAGACAGGTCGTAGAGCTGAAGACCGTAGTCATAGACGCAGGCCACGGCGGCCACGACCCGGGAGCCACATACGGAAAGACCTACGAGAAAAACATAACCCTCTCTGTTGCAAAGCGGCTCGGAGACCTGATCAAACGCAGCTACCCTTCCGTCAAGGTCATCTACACACGCAGCGACGACAGCTTCGTAGAGCTGTACCGCCGGGCCGACATAGCCAATAAAAACAACGCTGACCTGTTCATTTCCATCCACGTCAACTCGGTAAACGACCGTTCCGCCCGCGGCCACGAGACCTACGTCATGGGTCAGGACAAAAACAGCGACAACTTTGAAATCTGCCGGACTGAAAACAGCGTAATCGTTCTTGAGGACGACTACACATCGAATTATCAAGGATTTGATCCCGACAACCCAGAATCTTACATAATCTTCTCACTCCTGCAGAACGCCCACCTCGAGCAGAGTCTTGACTTCGCCACATTGGTTCAGAAAAATGCCGATGCCGGTCCCATAGCCAACAACAGAGGCGTCAAGCAGGCCAACTTCATCGTCCTGTGGAAATGCACCATGCCGGCCGTCCTCATCGAGCTCGGCTTCATCTCCAACCCCAACGACATGAAAGTCCTGACCGACAAAAACAGCCAGCAGAGAATCGCCACCAACATATTCAAAGCCTTCCAGGCCTATAAAAAAAGCTACGACACAGACATCTATCTGCCTTCTTCCGACGCACCGGCACCGGCACAGCAGGCAACCGGAAATTTCGGAATCCAGATACTCGCTTCCCCCTACCTCCTGCCCAAGGACGCCAAGGAATTCAAGGGGTGGAACTGCCGCCACATCAGATCCGGCAAAAACTACAAATACTATGTAGGTCAGTACTCCACGCGGGAAGAAGCCCTCAAGGCCCTACCCGGAGTCAGGAACAGCTTTCCGGAAGCATTTATCATCAAAACGGATCAATAGAAAATGAGAATAGAGGTCAAGACAGGGCTGTACGCGGTCATCATCATCGCAGCCACACTCTTCATTGTAGAATTTCTCAGGGGGAAGGACATCTTCTCCAAGAACAATACCTATTATATAATATATCCGTCCGTGGACGGAATCGAGGTATCTACAGCAGTAACCGTAGGCGGCTTTCCCGCAGGAAGGATATCGGAAATACAGTACAACCGCGAATCGGCGGACTACACGGTACAGGTCAGCATCTCCAGGCAGTTCAGCATCCCAGAGGACTCCAGGATGGTAATATACAGTTCCGACATCCTCGGCACCAAGAAAATAAAAGTAGCAGCCGGCACCTCCTCTGTTCCCGCCTCAGCGGGAGATACCCTGACGGGAGGCTTTGAAGCAGACATGCTCTCCACACTTGCCGGCAGCATATCGCCTGTAGCCGCAGGCCTCGACACCCTCATACAGAATCTCAACACAGCCGTAACATCTGTCAATCTCCTCCTCAGTGAAAGCAACCGGGAACAGGTATCCGCCCTGCTCAGCACTCTCAGCAGCACCGCAGACGACCTCAGTGCCCTCTCCGGGACCCTCAGGGACAGAAGCCCTGAAATCTCCGACATCATCCTCCGGCTCAACTCCATCTCCACAGCCCTCGACTCCGCCGCCGCATCCGCAGGAAACACCTTAGCCAACGCGGAGGAGATCACCGCCGGACTGCGCGACGCCGGACTCGGTGCGGCGGTAGACTCCATACGCATCCTTACAGGCAGGCTTCAGGATCCGTCCGGAAGCATCGGCCGCCTGATTACCTCCGACTCACTCTACAACTCCATAACCCGCCTGTCCAACGACCTCGACTCCCTTATCCGCGGCATCAAGGAGGACCCCAAAAAGTACATAAAAATTTCTGTATTCTGAAATAAAAATGTAACATTTTTTGAGTTGAAAATTTTTTTAAAATTAATCCTGTTGATAAACAATATGTTTAAAATCCGACAGGATTTTTTATTTTTTTAATTGGATTTTTTTACTCATTTTTGCCTTCCCTATTGAGGGGAACAGTACTAAAATTAACCAAAATCAAAACAGCTTTTTCGGAATGAAATATAGTGAAGCATGGGATAACTGTCTGGAAATCATAAAGGACAATGTACCTGAGAGCAGTTTCAGGACATGGTTCGAGCCTATCAGGCCAGTGAAGCTCGAAGGCAGTACCCTTACTATACAAGTTCCCTCAGGCTACTTCCCCGAATTCATTGAGGCCCACTTCATCGACATCCTCAGCAGGACGATGAAACGAGTCATCGGTCCGGACGCCAAGTTAGTGTATGAGGTTCCGGTTGTAAAGGACTCCACCGTAAGGTATCCCGCCGGAAAGACCACATCTGAGATCATCAATCCGGACATAGCGCTTCCCAAGGAAAAAGTACAGAAGATCGAGGATCCCTACATCATCCCCGGACTCAAGGGCATCACAGTAAACCCCAACCTCAACCCCGCCAACTCATTTGAGAACCTCATAGAGGGAGACTGCAACCGTCTCGGCCGCGCCGCAGGCATGGCCATTGCCGAGAACCCCGGCAACACCGCCTACAACCCCTTCTTCGTCTACGGCGGCACAGGACTCGGCAAGACCCACTTAGCTCAGGCTATCGGCATAGAGATAAAGGAGAAGTTCCCCGACAAAGTAGTGCTCTATGTGACGGCCAACCGCTTTCAGACCCACTATATGGACTCTGTCATAAAGAATGCCGTCACAGACTTCCAGTACTACTACCAGTCGATGGACGTCCTTATCATAGATGATGTACACGAGTTTGCCGACAAGCCCGGAACTCAGAATGCATTCTTCCAGATATTCAACCATCTGCACCGTCTCGGCAAGCAGCTCATCTTCACATCCGACAGAGCGCCTGTAGACCTGCAGGGCCTGGAAAAAAGACTCCTGTCACGATTCAAATGGGGACTGACCACCGAACTGCTGCCGCCCGACATCGAGACCCGCACAGCGATTCTGAAGGCCAAGAGCTTCAAGGAAGGCATCGTCCTCGATGACGACATCATCCACTACATAGCCTCCAAGGTCACCAACAATGTCCGCGAGCTCGAAGGCACCCTCGCTTCCCTGATGGCGCATGCCACCCTGACCAAGAAGAAGATAACCCTTCCGCTGGCTCAGGAGGTCATAGAGAAGATAGTCACCGTATCCACCGACGAGATATCCATCACCAAGATACGCAACACAGTAAGCGACTACTTCGGCATCTCCAACGACGTCATGCTCTCCAACACCCGCAAGAGAGAGATAGTGCAGGCCCGTCAGATAGCCATGTACCTGTGCCGCAACATGACCGGTAAGTCCCTGACCACCATCGGAGCCGAACTCGGAGGCAAGAACCACGCCACCGTACTTCACGCATGCGAGACTGTGGGCGACCTTATGGCCACCGACAGGTCATTCAGGCAGTACATATCCGACATCGAGAAAAAACTCAAGTCCAACCTATAAACCTACCTACAGCCATGACATCAGAACAAGTGCTTTCCCACTTCCGGGAGATTATGACCATACCCCGGGAATCGGGACATGAGGAACACATTATCGCCTGGCTCCAGAAATTCGCAGCAGACCGCAACATGGACTGCAGGACTGACGAAGCAGGCAACGTACTCATCACCATACCCGCCACCCCAGGCCGGGAGAACGCCCCGACCCTCATACTCCAGAGCCATTCCGACATGGTCTGCGAAAAGAACAGCGGGGTCGAGCACGATTTCTCCAAGGACCCCATCAAGGCAGTGGTGGAGGACGGATGGCTGATAGCCAAGGACACCACTCTCGGAGCCGACTGCGGTATAGGCATAGCTGCCCAGCTGGCCGTGCTGGAGGACAAGGACCTGCCTCACGGCAGGATAGAGTGCCTCTTCACCACCTCGGAGGAGACCGGACTCGACGGAGCCTTCGCCCTTAAACCCGACTTCCTCACCGGCAACATCCTGCTCAACCTCGACTCGGAGGATGAGGGCGAGCTGTTCATCGGCTGCGCCGGAGGCATAGACACCACGGCGAAATTCCATTACACCCCTGTACCCGTACCCGCCGGCAAGGTCTGCGTCAAGGCCGGATTCTGCGGCGGCATCGGCGGACACAGCGGGGACGACATAGACAAGGGCCGCTCCAACGCCGTACAGTCCCTTGCACGACTGCTCTTCCGCGTATGGAGCGAGGTTCCCGCCACACTCTGCTCGATAGACGGAGGCAACAAGCGCAACGCCATCGCCCGAGAGGCCTCGGCCGTGATAGCCGTGAACCCCGGAGATGCATTTACAGTCAAGAACATACTGGAAGAGATACTGGCCGAGCTGAAGGACGAGTACTCGGTAACCGACCCTGATATCGCCTCCGTATGGGAGGAGAACCTGCCAGTACCGTCAGAAGCCATAGACGACAGCACCGCCTTCAACCTCATCCGCGCCCTGCACGCCGTACCTCACGGTGTGATGGCCATGAGCGCAGAGGTCAAGGGCTTAGTGGAGACATCCTCCAACCTCGCCTCGGTCAAGATGCAGGAAGGCAGCATAATCCGCGTAGGCACCAGCCAGCGCAGCTCGACCAACTCCGCCCGCCGCAACGCCGCCTCCCGTATCGAGGCCGCCTTCAGCGTAGCCGGAGCCGAAGTCACCCACGAGTCCGAGTATCCCGGCTGGAAGCCCAGCCTGAAGTCCCACATCCTCGAGGTCTGCAAGGCCTCCTACCGCCGCCTCTTCGGCAAGGATCCCGTAGTACGGGCCATCCACGCCGGATTAGAGTGCGGACTGTTCTTAGACAAATACCCTCATTTAGACATGATATCCTTCGGTCCCACCCTCCGCGGAGTCCACGCTCCGGGCGAGAGACTGGACTTAGCCAGCTTAGACCGCTTCGTCCTGCTGCTCGAGGATGTCATCAGAGAATGTAAATAATCCTACGGTCATGAGCGACAGACGTCATCTGCAGATAGCCCCCTCCATCCTCACCTCGGATTTCACCCGCCTGGGCGAGACCTTAGAGATGCTCAACTCCTCCCAGTGCGACTACATCCACTTAGATGTGATGGACGGAGTCTTCGTACCCAATATATCCTTCGGTTTCCCGGTCATCCGCAACATTGCGAAGAAGGCCACAAAACCCTTAGACGTACACCTTATGATAGTAGACCCCGACCGCTACATCGGAGTGCTGCGCGACGCCGCCCCCGAGTATGTCACGGTACACTACGAGGCCTGCACCCACCTGCACCGCAGCCTGCAGAACATCCGCGCCAACGGCATGAAGGCCGGCGTGGTGCTCAATCCCCACACTCCCGTATCTTCCTTAGAGTACATCGCTGAGTTCTGCGACATGGTCGTCCTGATGTCGGTCAATCCCGGCTTCGGAGGCCAGTCCTTCATCGAGAGCACCTACCGCAAGGTCGCCGAGACCAAGGAACTGCTGCTCCGCACCGGCTCGCACGCCCTCATCGAGATCGACGGCGGCGTCAACCTGACCAACGCCGGAGCCCTGCGCGATGCCGGAGCCGACGTAGTAGTCACCGGCAACGCAGTCTTCGCCTCGGAAGACCCCATTGCTACTGTCGAGCTGTTCAAATCGATATGATTCCGGACAACCGTCCTACAGCAAGTACCTAATTTCCTTAAAATAATACTTAGCCACCCGCCCGTCCTCATGTTCCACAAGGAGACGGGCGGTTTTTTTCTCCACCCCGAGAATTGTCCCGCGGAAGCGGACAGAGGCCCCGCCGGTGAAATACTCCGTCTCCTCGAACTCCGAGGGCACTCCCCTGCGGTAGAGCAGGGTCTCATACTCCCCGTCCAGCCCGGGCACGCGGCCGTCCTCCCCTATCGCCCGGTAGAGGGAAAATATCTCTTCCAGCACCCGCGGCAGCTCGGCATGCGGGTCGAGGACTGGCAGCGGCCTGCGCTCCGCCGGTGCAGCCTCCTCCAGGGCGAGGAGGACCGAGGTGGGGTTGGGCAGTTCCGGAGGGAAGACCCTCTGATTGATATTGAGGCCGATGCCTGCGATGCTCACTGCCAATGTGTCACCCTTGAGAGTGTTCTCGAGGAGCATTCCGCAGACCTTCCGGTCGTGGATGTAGATGTCATTGGGCCATTTGACCCTGACTCCGGAGAGCCCCTTGCCCAGGAGATAGCGGGCTATGCCCACGGCACAGGCCTGAGAGAGGACGAACTGGTCCGCAGCCCTGAGCCCCAGAGGCTTGAAGAGGATGGAGAACATCAGGTTCTCCCCCCGGGAGCTCTCCCAGCGGTTGCCCCTCTGCCCCCGGCCGGCCGTCTGGAACTCAGCGCACCAGACCGTTCCGTCCTCTGCCGTGTCCTTTCCGCGCCAGGCGTCGAGATTGGTGGAATCGGTTATATTTTCCCAATGAATATTCATGGCACAATTTTTATATTATTATCTTTGCACGGCAAAATTAGAAAAATATTTATGACAGAAATCGACATCATAGCCGAGGCTATGCTTGAGAAGAAGGCGAAGAATGTGTGCGCCCTCGACCTGAAGAAGATAGGAACAGCCATCACGGATGCTTTCGTGATATGCAACGCGGACTCAACTACCCAGGTGGCCGCCATCGCCGACAACATAGAGGAAAGGATGATTGAGCGTGCCGGACGCAAGGTGGTTCGCGCCCAGGGCAAGGAGAACGGCTTCTGGGTGATACTCGACTACCTCAATGTCGTAGTACACATCTTCCAGACCGAATACCGGAACTTCTACCGCTTAGAGGACCTCTGGGCCGACGCGGACCGCAAAGATTACAAGGATGAACAGTAAAGACAATATGAACACCCCTCAGAACAAGAACACCAACAATACAGGAAACAACAACCGCAGGCCGGGAGGCGCACCCGGGCCCGTCCGCCCCATGCGCGGGCTGATGTGGGCCCTGTACGTCATCTTCGGCATCGCCATGATCTGGATAGTGAGGAACTACTCCGGTTCCGACCCTGTCAAGACCGAGTGGCTGACGGTCAAGGAGTCCATGATCCCGCAGGGCGACGTGGAGAAGATCACCTACGTCACCAACCTGCACCGGGCCGAGGTCTACATCCGCAAGGACTCTCTTTCGAAGTACGTCAACCGCTACTTCGGAGGCCAGACCCCCGCGGCCGGTCCCCATTTCTATTTCATAGTATCCTCCAACTTCAACGCCGAGGAGAATTTCGAGGAGGCCCGTCAGGAGCTTCCCGCAACCCAGCGCTTCACCATCTCCACTGAGGAGCGCAACAACTACTTCGGTCAGATCTTCGACTGGATCATCTTCCCCCTGCTGCTCTTCGGACTGCTGTGGTTCATCATGTTCCGGCCGATGCAGAAGAATATGGGCGGAGGGCCGGGAGGCGGCATCTTCAATGTCGGCAAGTCCCAGGCCAAGCTATATGAGAAAGAGAACAATGTGAAGGTTACCTTCAAGGATGTCGCAGGTCTGGAGGAAGCCAAGGTAGAGGTGATGGAAATAGTCGACTTCCTGAAGAATCCCCAGAAATACACGGCCCTCGGAGGAAAAATCCCGAAAGGCGCCCTGCTCGTGGGCCCTCCGGGCACAGGAAAGACCCTGCTGGCCAAGGCAGTGGCCGGTGAGGCCAACGTACCGTTCTTCTCCATCAGCGGCTCAGACTTCGTGGAGATGTTCGTCGGCGTGGGAGCCTCCCGCGTGCGCGACCTCTTCCGTCAGGCCAAGGAGAAGGCTCCCTGCATCGTCTTCATCGACGAGATAGACGCCGTGGGCCGGGCCAGGAGCAAGAACGTGGGCTTCTCCTCCAATGACGAGCGCGAGAACACCCTCAACCAGCTCCTTACCGAAATGGACGGCTTCGGCACCAACTCCGGAGTCATCATCCTCGCCGCCACCAACCGCGCCGACATCCTCGACAAGGCCCTCATGCGTGCCGGCCGCTTCGACCGTCAGATACATGTGGACCTGCCCGAGCAGAACGAGCGCTTAGAGATATTCAAGGTACACCTGCGCAAGGTCAAGCTCGTGCCTGACTTCGACATGGAGTTCTTAGCCAAGCAGACCCCCGGCTTCTCCGGAGCCGACATAGCCAACGTCTGCAACGAGGCAGCGCTGATAGCGGCCCGCAAGAACAAGAAGGCCGTGGACCGTCAGGACTTCCTCGACGCCATCGACCGCATCGTTGGAGGTTTAGAGCGCCGCAGCAAGATCATATCGCCCGCTGAGAAGCGGACCATAGCATACCACGAGGCCGGCCACGCCACAGTAAGCTGGTGGCTGCCCAACGCCAACCCTCTGCTGAAAGTCACCATCATCCCCCGCGGCAACGCCCTCGGCGCCGCATGGTACCTGCCCGAGGAGAGGCAGATAACCACCACTGAGCAGATGATGGACGAGATGGCAGCAACCCTAGGAGGCCGCGCCGCCGAAGAGATAATCAACGGCAAGATCTCCACCGGAGCCATGAACGACCTCGAGAAGGTCACCAAGCAGGCCTACGCCATGGTCACCTACTTCGGCATGAGCGACAAGGTCGGCAATATCTCCTTCTACGATTCATCGGGCAACTCCGGATACAACCTCAGCAAGCCCTACAGCGAGAAGACCGCCGAGCTCATAGACGCCGAGGCCAAGGGCTTCATCGACTCGGCCCACACCACTGCACTGAAAGTACTGCGCGAGCACATGGACGGCTTCGTCAAGCTGGCCGAGATGCTGCTCGAGCGCGAGGTCATCTTCACCGACGACTTAGTCAGGATATTCGGAGAGCGTCCCGGCGGACAGAAGCCCCAGACCGTCAGTTCTGAGGCCTCACCTGCAGCCACCGCCTCGGCTGATGCGGACGCCAATAGTGTAACTTCCTCCACAGCAGACATAGTAGAGCCTCATGAAGAACCTGCTGACCAGAACGCTTAGCGGGGCAGTCTTCTTAGCCCTCTTTCTGACGGCCCTGCTGTGGCATCCGGCCGCATACGCCGTGCTGTTCCTGTTCGCGGTAACAGTCATGATGACCGAATACCTCAGAATCACCGTAGGGCCTCACGAGAAGGCCGCCAAGGCCATTGCCCTGATTACCGGAGCCCTCACCTTCCTGCTGATGTTTCTCTGCTCCGGCTACGGCTTAGAGTGGAAATGGCTGCTGGTGCTGCCGGTGCTGGTCTCCCTCATATTTGTCGCCGTGCTGTATGCCCGCGAGGGGGAGGCCTACCGCACCACGCCTTTTATATTGACCTCCATAGTGTACATCGCCCTGCCTTTCGCCCTGACCGGACTCATAGTATTTTCCCCTGAGGGAGACTTCGACGGAAGGGTGCTGCTGGCCGTGATGATCATCATCTGGAGCTCCGACGTAGGGGCCTACCTGAGCGGCATGGCATTCGGACAGAAACACGGGCACAAGCTGTTTCCCTCCATCTCCCCCAAGAAGACCTGGGAGGGGTATTTCGGAGGGCTCGTCCTCGCCATAGCCGCAGGATGGTGCATCGGATATTTTTCCTTAGTGGACTTTCCCTGGTACCACTGCCTGGCCTTAGCGGTGCTGATCAACGTGACCTCGACCGTGGGAGATTTGGTAGAGTCCCAATTAAAGCGTAACTTTGGAGTCAAGGACGCCGGACGCATCATGCCCGGGCACGGAGGACTGCTGGACCGGTTCGACGGAGCGCTGCTGGCATTTCCGGTAACCGTCCTGTACATCACATTGTTTGGACTGTAATACAGAAAGAGAGTCATGAAGATACACAAGGAAGGAGCTGTCACGATACTTATGGCGCTCGTCTTCGCCGTACTTCTCGGCGGGACGTCATGGTACTTCGGCGCCCCGAAAGTCCTGTACTGGATACTTTTCTGCATACCGATGGGATTCGCCGTATTCTTCATCTGCTTCTTCAGGGAGCCTAAGCGCAGGCCCGCGGGAGACGGCCGCAGGATCACCGCGCCCGCCGACGGGAAGGTGGTCATCATCCAGGAAGTGGAGGAGCCGGAGTATTTCCACGGCCGCAGACTCCAGATATCGGTGTTCATGTCATTCTTCGACGTCCATGTCAACTGGGCTCCCGTCTCGGGCACCGTTTCCTTCTACCGCTACCACCGCGGCTCCTACTTAGCCGCCTGGCACTCCAAGTCCTCCACCAAGAACGAGAGGACGACCATCGCGTTCCGGAATGAGGACGGGACCGAGGTGCTCTGCCGCCAGATAGCCGGGCTCTTCGCCCGCAGGGTGGTCTGCTACGCCGAATACGACAAGAAGTTCAAGGCCGGACAGCAGATAGGCTTCATCAAGTTCGGATCCAGGGCCGATGTCTTTCTGCCCCTCGGGACCAAGGTCAATGTATCCGTGGGAGACAAGGTCGTAGGAGCCGAGACCATCATAGCCGAGCTGGCCCCTCCTGCCGACGCAACCTCTAAGAATATCAATCAATAACACCATACGCCCATGAAAAATTACTACCAAGCCAACCGCGAGAGATTTCTCTCCGAGCTGTTCGAACTGCTGAGGATACCCTCCATCAGTTCCGACCCCGCACACAAGGACGATATGTACGCCTGCGCCCGCAAGCTCACCTCCCTGCTCAAGGAGGCCGGAGCAGACAGGGCCGAGGTATATGAGACTACCGGACATCCCGTAGTCTACGCAGAGAAGATTATCGACCCGTCCCTGAAGACGATACTGGTCTACGGCCACTACGACGTGCAGCCGGTGGACCCCATCGAGCTGTGGAAGTCCGCACCCTTCGAGCCTGAGATCCGTGACGGAGCCATCTACGCCCGCGGCGCCAACGATGACAAGGGCCAGTCATTCATGCACATCAAGGCCTTCGAGTACCTCGTACGGAACGGCCTCCAGAGACACAACATAAAATTCATCCTCGAAGGGGAGGAAGAGATAGGCTCCCCCAGCCTCGCTTCATGGGCGGAAGAGCACAAGGACCTGCTCGCCTGCGACATCATGCTCGTATCTGACACCACCATGATCGGTGAGGACGTACCTTCCATCAACTGCGGCATGCGCGGACTCACCTACATGGAGATTGAAGTCACAGGCCCCAACAAGGACCTGCACTCAGGCCATTACGGCGGTGCAGTAGTCAATCCCCTCAACGCACTGTGCAAGATAGTGGACGGCCTCATCGATGCTGACGGACGCATTACCATCGACGGCTTCTACGATGACGTTGTGGAGCTTTCCAAAGCCGACCGCGAACTGCTCGGCCGTGCCCCCTTCGACTTAGACGAATACAGGCGCTTCCTCGACATTCCGGATGTGGACGGTGAAAAAGGCTACACCACACCCGAACGTACCGGCATCCGTCCCTGTCTCGATGTCAACGGTATCTGGGGCGGATTCACCGGAGAAGGAGCCAAGACCGTCATCCCCACCACCGCCCGCGCCAAGATATCCATGCGTCTGGTTCCCAACCAGGACTGGAGACACATCGCGGAACTCTTCGCCAGACATATCGAAAGCCACGTACCCAAGGGAGTGCGCGTGAAAGTCATCACACACCACGGCGGCAACGGCTTCCTGATACCTATTTCATCCCCCGCCTACCAGGCAGCATCTAAGGCCATCCGTGAAGTCTACGGCATAGAGCCCGTACCCAGCCGCGGCGGCGGTTCGATTCCCATTCTGGCCGAGATGCAGCAGATTCTCAAGGCAGACCCGCTGCTGATAGGCTTCGGACTCGAGCGGGATACCATCCACTCGCCCAACGAGAGCTACCTGCTCTCACAGTTCGAGAAGGGCATGGAGTCCATTGCTCTCTTCTACAAGTATTTCTAACAGCTGACACATCATCGACGGGTGCCGGAAGACGCTGATTTTCCGGCACCTTGACTTAAATGCAATACCAAGATGAACTACACTGAACTTTACGACAATATCCGGCGCAAGGGCTCATTCCTCTGCGTGGGGCTGGACACCGATCCGGAGAAGATTCCGGCCTGCATCCGGGAGCGTCACGGAGACGCCTCCATGCTGGCCTTCAACAAGGCAATTATCGACGCTACTGCCAAGTACGCAGTCGCCTACAAGCCGAACATCGCCTTCTACGAAGCCGAAGGTGTCGCCGGCTGGCAACAGCTCGCAGAGACCGTCCGCTACATCAGGACGCAGCATCCCGACATCCTGATCATCGCAGACGCCAAGCGCGGAGATATCGGCAACACTGCCGACCGCTACGCTAAAGCCTTCTTCGAGACCATGGATTTCGACGCGGTCACTCTTGCTCCGTACATGGGTTCCGACTCCATCCGGCCCTTCCTGAAGCATTCCGGACGCTGGGGCATAGTCCTCGCCATGACATCGAATAAATCGGCCGAGGAGTTCGAGACCCTGCCCCTGTCCGACGGCATGCCTCTGTATGAGCGCGTGATCCGTGATACCGTCAGGAACGTGGATACCGAGTTCGGGGACTCCCGCGAGCGTCTGATGTTCGTCGTCGGAGCCACCAGACCTGAGAAACTGGCGGAGATACGCCGGTACTGTCCCGACCACTTCCTGCTGGTGCCCGGAGTAGGTGCCCAGGGCGGCTCGCTCGAAGAGGTGGCCCGCCACGGCCTCAACTCCCACTGCGGCCTGCTGGTCAACTCCTCCCGCGGCATCATCTACGCCTCCTCAGGCGAAGACTTCGCCGAAGCCGCAGCCGCCAAGGCTTCGGAAATGGCCGCTCAGATGCGTACCCTGCTGTAAGACAGTACAGACCACCTGCCGTAAGGTCGTCCCCACTATACCGGAGCAGGCACTGCAATATCCCCATTCCGGTCTCCGACGATATCCTTCGCCGTGAGACCGTTTTCATTTACACCTCTGTGGAAAATACCCAGACGCAGGTCATTGCAGGAAAACGGCTCACAGGATGGTGATGCTGACCCGCTTGCCCAGCCCCTGAAATATCTTGAAGAGAGTCGAGAGCTGCACGTCCGTCTTCCCGTTCTCGATGCGGGAGATGTAAGACTTCTTCGTGCCTATCTTCGCCGCCAGCTGCTCCTGCGTCAGACCGGCCTTACGGCGTTCCTCCTTCAGCCGCTCCGCCAGGATAAATGCCTCCGCCTCCCGGTCAAAAGCCTCCCGCTCATCCGTCCCGGGAACTCCAAAATCCTCTGAGATCATCTCTTCTATATCGGTGCATCCAAGTGCCTTCAATTCACTATCTGTCATTTTCATGTATTTTATCTTTCTTACTGTAGTACTCATTCATTATCCTTACAGCTCTTTCAATCTCTTTTCCGGGTGTCTTTTGTGTCTTTTTCTGAAAAGCACTCAACAATACCACAAGATATCCCTCATCTATGCGTATCTCATACAGTCCCTTGACTCCCGTAATGGATTTAAAGAATCTTGCAGGTATGAGTTCTTCTGTCATTATCAAAAGAAACACCTGATATACTTTACACAACACATCGCGGGATAAAGTCCTTTTAAAGTCTTTAAAATAATGCGAGTATGCGATAATTCTACGCCTGTACCCTTCCTTTTTCACAATTCTGTCCACAAAGTTAATCAATCAGTTTACAAAACCAAAGTTTTTGCGAAGATACCAGTAGGATGCATCCGAATGGGGAAAGTTAAAAAACGTGCGAAGAAATTTATGTTTTTATACCTCCGGCTGTCGGGTACGGTGCCGATACGCAGGGGAAAGTGCCAAGAATTCGTGTGAAAACGGTTCACTTCCCCGGCAGGGGCTCAGGGACGGAGAGGGAAATGGGCAGAAATGCGGTACGGAGGGGAATAAAAAAGAGCGGCCGGGAATGGTCGCCCTATGGTTATGCGGCACAGATTAATAGTCATAGTCGTACGACTTAAGGTCTATGCGGAAGGCACGGATGCGAATATCCGATGTTGTGCGGAGGGCATAACCGCCATCACCATCAGGACCGGTATATGGATTTTCCGGACCGCTCTCAACATAAATATTCTCACTGTTCTCATCGATTTTGGTGGCCCTTGCATATATGGGGTTCTGATCACTGTAATTTCCGGGACTATGTTCTCCTGCCGAACACGACCAATAATAGTTGCCCTGGAACTCCGGAAAAGAGTTATAGAATGTTACCAAGGACTGCTCCATCTGTCTGATACCCGGCAGAAACCACTTACCTTTAATGGTGTTTTCATCCACATAATAATAATTTTCTCCTATCTCCCACCAAGGACGTTCATGATATCCTATATCGCCCTCATATATCCCATTATTACTATCCCTCACATTTTTATTCCAACAATACTGAAATGCGGAGAGAGGCGTTGCGTTCAAGGTCATATCTCCCTGTTCTGAAATATGAATTACATAGGCTGTATATACAAAACCGTCATGGATTACCAATTGGGGAGAATCGTACCAATAATCTAACACACCCTCACCTTCAGCCAATCTCAATACTTTTTGATTTTCCAGAGGCGAATTTGCTCGTGCCCAAGGCAAGCCGGGATATATCTGCGGAGTGTAGGAGATGTCCAAAGGGTCGTAGTGGTTGAGGTACTCCTCAAACTGCTCCATGTAGATGATAAGCTTTTCGGAAGAGGTAAAGTTTCCATTTGCATCCCTGTCGTTGGTCTCGTATGTCTGGACCGGCAGCAGATGCACCTGCTCTATAATGAATGTACGGGACTCCTCCGGAGTTTCGTTATCTTTATAGGTCAGGGTAACAGTTGCCTGTCGGTTCTCTAGGACAAGATTCTCGTCTAGGTAGAAATAGACCCTGTCACGGTTGCCGGTCACCGTAACAGTCCCATTGTTGGTATTATTAAGTTGCTCTACAAGATCTATAGTAAAGTACTTGCGTTTGCCGTTACCGGCAGTCCATGCTGTCCCTGTCGCAATCTGAGTATCGTTCAGAGCAGTACCTGCTTCCATATTCTCAGCCGGTATCCTTTCCATACCAAGCCACTTACGCGCACTCTCTTCAACAGTAACGGTCAACTGAGGATTGAGGCTAGGATCAGCAAACAAGTACACATCCATCGGGGTAACGCAGAAATGCGCATCGTGGTTGCGCTCGCGGAGAATGGCGATATGGTATTTGTTGTTGTTCTCATCGACATTGACACGGGCATCGAAAGAATACCTGTCGCCTCCCCCAACGGCATCGTGCTGAATGAGGCCTGCAATGGTTATATCATTCTTGTACTGACGGTTGCGACGCACAGTGAAGTCATCGGTGTGATTGGCTCCGAGATAAAGAGTATAGTAAACATCGTAGGTCGCATTGCCATCCTGATCGTTGTATGTTGCATAGTTGCAGTGCAACCTTATGGCTGACGCATTCTCATTTGCCAGCATAGGCTTATATTTCTGCTTCTCAGAATCCTTAATCCCTACTGTATCCTGAGCATGAGTATTGTCGGGAGCCTGCACATTCTCGAACATATAGAAAGACAGGGATATCTCTCCGTTACGGTTGGTAATCTGGCGGTACTGCTCCCTGGTAATCTCGTCAATCTTCTGACCGTCACCCAGAACGGTATACTCTTCAGGAGTTCTGGAGAGTTCCTTGATCTTGACACCGGTGGGCATATTCACAGCCGTCCATTCCACCATGATCAGCTTCGGAAGTCCCGGCACATCATCAGTCTCGCAGTCAAGCCTGATATTCACATCTACTCGCGCCATAAGAGCCTTCAGTTCGATGGTGCGCTCATCGGAATTCTCACTGGCATTACCGATCTTGGTCAGATCCACAGTCTTCTTGCCTGCCATGGGCATACCTCTCTCCGGAATACTAAGCAGTATCAGTTTGTTCTCATTGGCGGAGCTGTTGCTGAGGGACGCATAAGGAGAATAAAACATCTCCTCCAAAGCCTGCATATTGGGGATGCCCACAGGCCTGCCGTTGCCATCCAGGTCATTCAATTCCAGCACAGCGGGATCCACGTTGGCAAGGGCATAGACAATCGCACTCTTGGCCTTCTCCGGGTCATTGAAATGGTTTCCCGCAGCATCGTTGGCTATCTTCAGGGTAGTGACTCCCTGGCCGGGAGCATAATATCCGCCACTCTCGGATGCACCGGGATATCCTTCAAGATAAGAGCCTTGCAGATACTCTCCATCTGCATCAAAGAAGAAAATATAGAGTTGGTTGATACGCTTCTCGTCTTCCTCCTTGGGGTCTGAGGCCTTGGTCGGCACTCTGTATCTGGACATGGGGTCGCCGGTAAATGACAGTGATGTATAGCCTGTATCAGGGCCGGAGTCCGGAAGACTGATACGTTCATCCATTCCGCAGGAGCCAATCAGCAGTATTGCGGAGACAATTGCAAATATATTCTTAAAGCCTGTCATATTTTACTGAAATATTATATCATCATTACTGTCGTCACCGTCATCCATCTCGCCGTCTTCCCACATATCGCCGTTGTCCACCACAAATTGCAGGACAAACGCATCGCCCACGAAGTTGAGCTGGGCCGTGTACTTCACGCCGGGTCTGGGGGTAAATGTTCCGGGCCTGGTATAATAGACTGCCTTTCTCGTACCGTTAAACGTATAGTCTATGTTGACCCGTACCTCGTTTTCACCGATTCCGTCTCCGAAATATGAGCTTTCCTTTCCCGATATGAGCAGGATATGCTCCCCGCCGATAGGACTCTCGGACGAAGTTACGGCCTCGCCCTCTACCGGAGCCGGAAGTTCCATCGACCCATCGAAAATAGTGTAAGTTCCCGTGTACCTGCTGTCCGGGAAGGTGTAAGCCACGACATCTGATGTAAAGTCGATATCAATCTGCTTGTAGAAGCTGCCGCTTAGGGTAATCTCATGGATTACAAGATCGCTTTCACTGAAATTGTTGACCTCGAAGCCCAGGCCGGTAAGGACATGGGACATGGAGAACTGGAGATTGCCCCCGCTACGGGCATTGTAGAGCACGGACACCATGGCGTCGGGCGTATCGGTATGATCAAGTGGAGTGTTAACATTGTTCCCGCTCTGAGGCATGGTGAAAACGAGCTTCGGAGCGCCGGCATCGTCTGCTCTGGCGGGAGACTCTATCGTGAATGCCCCATCATAGGGATAATAGGCGAAGAATGAATATCTGTAATTGGACGCCTCCGAGGTAACATTCCCGTCCGAATTGCCGTCAAGTCCGCACCCGCTTCCGGCAGCGGCATCCCAGCGATACCAGTACTTAGGATTGTTCTCATCCCCACCCCCCATATCATATACGCAACCATTGTCTGTAACGGCAACCTTCTGACCGTAGAACACATTGGGAGGGCAGAGGGAGCGTTTGGTACTCCAGCTGGAAGTCGCACCCGAAGGATCCAGAGTTGTAGTGCCGACTTTGTATGGCATACAGTATCCGATCACCCCGAAAGCATCGCCTGCCTCAAGAGCGTCCTTCAGTTTGCTCTTGGTCTCCACGGTCATCAAGGGAGTGTGGAACATTATCCGCTGAGCGGGGCTGAATAAAGGCTCACCTCCCGTCTTTGTACAGCCGCATAAAACCGCAAGTGACAGGACAATCGGTAATGTATATTTCATAATCCTCATATTACTCAACTATTATAATTCCACCTACAGCCTCATCCCATTTCTGAACAGACGGAGTGTCGAAGATGATACGGCCTTCAGGCAAAATGGTGAATGTATATACATAGTGTTTTCCACCAACCCATGCCTCCAGCGGCAGGGTGATGAGTTCTATGACGCTGCTTGTCGTGTTGCCGTCACCGGTGGCCGACCACTCTATCTTAAATACCATACCGGGCCTGAATGTCTGCTGGGGAAAGACCAGCACATCGGACATCAGCGATGTCCTTTCGCTAATCTGCAGTCCACCGTCAGGAATATCGGCTCCGGCGAGAGGATAGTCTTCTGTAGTCAGACTTTCTCCTGATACGGTCCAGCCGTTGCGCCGTGTGTTACCCGCTGTAAACTGATCGGAACTGAATGACGCTTCTGTTCCGAGTCCGTAAAGTTTCGCTGAATGTACACGTGGTTCGTATCCTTCTATATCCTGGTCAGAATACGGACGACATACCAGATCGATTCTGGAAAGGAGGTGCGAGAAGCGCATGATAACCGGAGAAGGCCTATCTCCATCAGAATAACTGATGCCTTCCGACACAGCCATCATGAGGTCGTCTCCACGATTGCCGTCTGAGTTGATCTGATAGCCATCGATAGTGATATGCGGATCAGTACCATCTTCCGACTGCCTCAGCGAGACACCGGAGACATCCATAGGATAAAGTGCATAGAAATTATAAATTACTCCGAACTCCCACTTCCTCAGACCATCGTAAGTCCAGGCTCCGTCGTTCTGTCTCGTAACCGGAACACCGTTATTCGTTCCGCCAATCTTACCGAACACTTCCGTATAACTGCCCGTACCGGGTTCTTTGTAATATGCCCACACCGCAAATCCATCCATCTTCCCGGCATCCTCTACCAGAACCTTTGTCTCCACAGACGGGGAAAAATCAATATAAGACTCTGCTCCCTCATAGCCGTCAACCTCCACTTCTGCACACGACGAGGCGGATGCCAGCAAAGACAGAGCGGCAGCGGCGTTCACCAGGGTTCTGTATGATAATGGTCTCATCGCGTCTTTGTTTTGATTTGGGACCGGGAGGGGACATTCAACCCCGCCCGGCCGATATTTATCAGTCGTTATTGGTTACGCACCTATAATCTGACCTGCATTATTTTCATCGTTTTTCATATTGATGTCCTCGCCCGTCCATTTATTTACCACAGGTGTATCGAAAGTGATGAAGTCGAGGGTCTGTCCGTCAATGGTGACTATGTAGTTGTACCTGAAACCTTTCTCCCATATATCAGCAGGAATAACAGCCGTTATATCCTTTGACACTTCTGTTACAATACTTTCTGACACGGGTGCAGTAACGGTGAATTTTGCATAAACTTGATTACCGAGGAATGTCTGAGGCAGCACGACACAGTTATTTACGTAATGTACCGGAGTCTCTGTTGCCTGAACTTCCTGTCCCTCAGTTGTACCGGTCAAGGTAATTGCATTATCTTCACCAATGGGAACCGTAGCTGTTTGCCATTGACCATTTTCAAGAGTACTAACGCTGTTCATTCCATAAAATTTGATCTCTGAAATAGACAGTTTGACATCGCTGGGAAATCCACTCTTGATTGTGAATTGAATCATCGAAAACATGTGATCAAATGCAAAGGCGACCTTAGACCTTTGACTGCCTTCATCTCCAGAGGCAATTTCCCCGGATTCATCATACACAAAGTCAACCTGATTATTGGAGTTATCGACTTTAATGTTCTCAAAGGTCAATCCTCCGGCAGTATAGTCAAATGTAGGTGTTGTTTTTAATGTGCTCGGAGAGTAAGCGGCAAATTTATAGGTCTGATTGTTCTCCCAGGAAACCAGCGGAGAATATGTCCATTCAGAATTAGCGTTGGGCTCAACACGCACATCGTCAAATAAATCCGAAGCTGACTCATAACCACCATACACAATAAAATGGTCAATGTTCACATCATTCACCTCTTCCACTGCCTTCGTAGGATTACCTACAAACGCACCTTCGAAGCCGATGTAGTTAGCATCCGAGACACCTACCGTCTCGATTTTTGAGCAGGAGCCGAGGGCGATGAGGGCCGCTGCAGCTGCCGCTGTCAGAATAAAGTGTTTCATAATACTTAGAATTAAATTGTTAATTAATTGATGTTGTTTGTATATTTCTTATGTTATAGGTAACTCTATATCTTCATACTCTCCCCAGTCTCCGACCTCTACATCGAAGCCTCCGCCGCTGCCGAAGTCGGCCGGGGTGACGGAAAGGCCGCTGACGGTTATCACTCCGCCGCGGGGCTGGTCGGCCATCTGCTCCGAGATGTCGAACTCGAAGGTCTTGATGGTTCCGTCGGGGAGCATGACCTCGAGATTGAGTCCGAAGGCGCCTGTCACTTCTCCAGGCGCCTTGCCGGGATAGTATTTGTCCGGGTAGTCGGGTACACCGAAAGTGCTGACCACCACGCTGACCACGCCGCGTTCCAGATCGATGTCCGTCTCATCGAAAAGGACTGTCGCCTTGTCCGGCCCGGTGCGGCCATCCTGCAAGAAGACCGACTGGGCCATACCGGCCAAGGCGCCGCGGGCCAGCCTGACATATTCTATCCCTGATTCGAACTCATATATTATCACATACTTGTACACCAACGGCCGGAGTGTCACCGGCAGATCTATCGGAGTAGCGTCCGGAGACCCGGCCGACACGTAGTCCTCTATCCAGGCCCCGAAAAGCATGTCGGGAGAATTGACCGTGCTCTCTTCTCCATGATTCTGCGCATAGGTCGAACGGGTGCGGGTACGGGTCGAGGCCGAAGCCTGAGCCCACGACTCCATGGAACTGAAGACGATATACTCCGTATTGTCATTGTAGAACAGCAGGGAATGCCGTCCTTCTCCCACCGGGAGCACCCCGCCGTCCGCATCTATATGCCTCTCCGTATATGTTCCGTCCTCCCGATAGACAAAGGCACCGATACCTCCGCCGGGAGCCGGACGCAGACTGTCGTAGGCATATCCCGCAGGAGAATTCCAGAGTGAGGCCCAGTTTCTGCCATAGTCCCTCTCCCAGGCGAGCTCCCACTGCGCCACTACATTGGCCTTCCAGTGGTCATGGTCATAGCACAGCTCCTTACGGCATCCTGCGAGCACCGCTATAGCGGCCGCCAGCACTGTTATCCGAGTCACAGCAGCCAGTCCCCTCATCTCCCACCTCCTTTTCTATTGTTGACATCCCACAGTCTCCATACTAACGCAAACTTGACTTTCAGCGGTCCCAACCAGTTGAGCCGTGAAGTCTGCTGATACACATAGTGCGTACCGTCCATATACGGCACCGGCAGATATTCCTCGTACTCGGTATAAAGCCAGCCGGCACCTATTCCGGCCTCGAGCGAAAGTCTCTTGCCTATCGGGAACATATATCCGTAGCTCAACCCCACAAAGCCGCCCTCGCCCTTATATCCTCTTCCGCCGTTCTCGAGGTCATACCATGTACCTCCGGCAAACACCCCGAGATAATGCCCTTTCCACGGCTCCCGCGCCGAGAACCACCAGCGGGCTTCCGGGTATATGGTGGCTATCTGGTAATAACGGTGCTCGGAGTTCTTGCTCCACCATGCCACCGCCCCATGAGCAGCCACAGACCAGCTCCTGTTAATGAGGAACTCCGCCTCAAGGGAAGGCATCAGGGCAATATCCGCGAGAAGATTGGTCTTAAGCGCCATCCGGTACAATGGCTCCGGCTCCGGCAGTATCCTCGGCGGCAGCGGCGCACGCTCCGGCTCCGGCAGCTCATCCACCACGGCCGGCACCCGCTCCACCGCTTCAAAAGGGCGGTAGCGCAGCACGACATCGACCCTGCGGAGGTCGGGAAACATATTGTCCATCATATAGTTGAATACCCGTCCTCCATTGATGTCCATAAGAGCCTTCTTGCGTCCTCCCACTATCCGTCCATTCCGCTTGACCCACAACGGGACATCCCGTACGACTGACAGCACCCTGTCTCTGTATGGAAACGGCTCACTGCCGATGAGCATCTTCTCAAATCCGGCCCAGTCCACCCCCGCTCCGCACACCCGGACCGAGGCACTGTCGAGGACTGCTCCCGTACGCTCTTGGATAAATTTTATCAATGATTCCGCCCTGGCCGTCGAAATACCCGCATTGAAAGCCGACGATCCCTCCGGAGAAGCATATCCGGTGAGCGAGATTTCAAAAGACTCTGAGAGGGAATAACGGGAGACTATGTCCACAATCTTTTCAAGAGTCTTGTAATTGCCTGATAATAAAGTGTCTATCCGCACATCATCTTTCGAAAAATACACGGAGAGACTGTCCACTCTTACGCTTTGGGCATTCAGGCTGCATACTGCCGAAAGCAAAAAGAGAGAAATTGTCGTAGATAACAAGTTCCTCATTCAGTAAAAAACGTTCCTTAAAAC
>CALUPK010000025.1 GCA_944322575.1 uncultured Bacteroidales bacterium
CGGAAATAGTCCCTGAACAGGTCCGGGTCTATCCTGCGGGCCTCCGAGCCGGAGACGGTCTCAGATGTCAGGAATACGTCTATGTTGCCGCGCACCAGGCGCTTGGTCAGATATTGCCTGAACTCCAGGTCCTTGTCCTTGGGGAGAATCGATGATTTGAGAGAGATGTCGCTGTTCTTGCCATTGAGCGAGCGCACCTCGACGGTATATTTTTTATTGCCGGAAGTCACTTCTGACTTTCCATATCCGGTCATTGACAGTACCATAATATCTCTTGTTTAACTGCTATGCGTTTATACTCACCTTCTGCTCATGAGCTCTTCCGAGCGGGCCTTCCATTGTGCCGCCATATCATTGAGTTCCAGAATCTCACATGCCACTGACAGGTTGTGTGCGGCACAGGCGGCCCTACGCACATCGGGGCTGTCAGCTTCACCGTACCATATTTCCATCGCTTTCTCCCATTCAAAAAGATAAGCGAGGCGGCACGCTTCTGTCCACTTGGACTCATTGTAGACATACAGGGTCTTATGAACCGTCTCCCACTGAGGCGTGTATCTTGCCGCCACCGTGCTGCCTAAGCTCCGGAATGAATCCGCCAGTTCACTGTCTACCTTCTCCACTGCTCTCAGACGGGTCAGGGGTCCGTCCGAGAACAGAGTCCACTGCATGTTGTCCCTGCCCGAATATTCATCTACCGGTTCTTCCTCCCTGCTGTCGAAAACCTGCACACGGAGAGTATAGGGGAGGTTTACAGTTGTCTGCTGCAGGAATGCTCCGTCTACATAGGCTTTCTCATCCGGCATCATCACAGAGAATTCTCCGACACAAAGCGAGTCGGCTACTATAAGGAATTCCACTCCAGTAGCCGAATGAAGATAATCCAGCATGTCCGGTACATTCATGTTTACTTCCTCAGCATACATGGAATACACAGGGACTGATCCGGAATCGAGTTCCAGGTCCGTCTCGATGCGCTCGGCCATCCCTATTGCGAATGAGGACAGCAGTACAGAGTCACTGTCTCCCTTTGCTGTAAGGGTCACGATACCGGGAAGCATACCCTGAAAATCCACATTATCCGCTGAACCGGCCCTCTTTTCCACAGGGACAGTATATGTAAGGGGACCGCAGGCGGTGAGTGCCAGCATTGACACAATTATCAGTAGAAAATATCTATTCATATCAAAATCAAGTAACTACAATATCTCTCCGGTAAGGTCGTACTCATCCGCACCGGTTATACGTACATCGGTAAAAGAACCCTGCACCGGCATCTTTCCCCGGCAGACAACTGTGACCTCCCCGTCTACTTCGGGGCTCTCCTTAGAGGTACGTCCTGTAAATGTACCTTCCTCCGGATGACAGGAATCTACGATGACACGTTCGACAGACCCTATACGGCTTTCATTATAATTCAGCGATATAGCCGCCTGCAGCTCCATGAGCTCATCCAATCTTTCCTGTTTCACTGCCTCCGGTACGGAATCCTTCAAATTCTGTGCCCCCCAGGTGCCCTCCTCTTCCGAATATGCAAAGGCTCCAAGCCTCTCAAACCGATACTCCTTTACGAAAGAAAGCAGGTCGTCAAACTCCTTGTCGCCTTCTCCGGGATGTCCCACCATCATAGTGGTTCTTAGAGCAATCCCCGGCACTGCTTTTCTGATATTCTCAACTAATTCACGTGTTCCCCGGGCATCTATTGAACGGCGCATAGCCTTAAGAACCGGGTCCGCAGAGTGCTGTAATGGAATATCAAGATACCGGCACATCTTGGGAGACGATGCCATAATCTCCAGAACATCGCGAGGAAATGACGCGGGATAAGAATACAGCAGTCGGATCCACTCAATTTCAGGAATATCCGAAAGCTTGGTCAACAGTCTTCCAAGACGTCTCTGTCCGTAAAGGTCAAGACCGTAGAATGTAGTATCCTGGGCAATGACTATCAGCTCCTTGACTCCGCTGTCAGCCAAAGCGGCCGCCTCATCAAGCAGTTTCTCTTCAGGGACTGATGTGTGACGTCCGCGGATTCCGGGAATAGCACAATAAGAGCACTGACGGTCGCAGCCCTCTGATATCTTAAGATAGGCGTAATGTCCGGGAGTTGTAAGCCAGCGGCGGGTTTCCAAGGCCGGTTCTTTCTTGACGGCTAAGTCTTTGAGAAGGGGATCAATAGAGTAAGCACCGTACCATCCGTCCACCTCCGGAATCTCGGCCGGAAGCTCATCGCGGTACCTTTGTGACAGACATCCCATGACATAGAGACGGGAGATCACTCCGTTTTTCTTGGCATCCACAGCCTCGAGGACAGCCTGAACAGATTCCTCCTTCGCATCAAGTATAAAACCGCAGGTATTGATAATAAGTATATCAACACCCGCGTTCTCAAGTTCCTCCTCCTCAGGGGAGATATCATATCCGGCAGCCGACAGCTGCATCAGCAGATGCTCGGAGTCCACACGGTTCTTCGAGCATCCCATCATGACCACCCGGACCCTCTGCCTGCCGCTACTCATCGCTACTTCTCCTCTGTTGCTTCTTCCGCGCCTTCCTCTGTCTCCGCCGGTTCTTCAAAATCAAGAGAGGCATGCTGTTTCAGCACATTGTACCATGCCACCACTTTCTTCATGTGGGAGGGATAAAAGCGGTCCTCGTCATATCCAGGAAGAACTTTGGCGAAAAAGTCCTTGAGAGTCCTGGCATCTGACTTTGAATCAGGAGCATTATCTTCTCCAAGAACTTCCTTCATCTTCAAGAGCACGTCCTTCAGAGGAGTCTCCCCATCCTCAGTATAGATGGATATGTCAGAGAGAGACGATACTTTAGCGTGGGGACCGAAAACGGAACGCTTACCTGTGAGCATGGACTCTGCAATCATGCCGTTACGGGCCTGTGATACATACCGGAAGAGTCCCTGCTCTCCTGTTATGGACAATATCTGCTGTAAGTTTGTTTTCATGATTCTAAAAATTTTTAAAATTTTAAATTTATGCTTTCGTTTCTTCTTTTTTCATTCTGTCGTATACATCATACACCTGAGGCAGGAGAGGATGCTTAAAATCCGAGACTATGACATAGTCGGAAAGTTCTGTCCTCCGGTTATCCGGCCATTGATTGGCCATTCTGGCCAGTACCTGCTCACGCGTCAGATTAGAGCGTGTCATCACCCTCTGCACCCGGACTTCCTGAGGGCAAGTCACCGTCAGGACCTTATCAGCGGTATTCCTGAGCATCGGTTTCTCCAAGAATACTGCTGATTCCATTATGACAAAAGGCACTCCATTTTTTGTCCCGTGTTCCTCTGCCCAATGTGCAAAATCACTCAGGACACGGGGAAACACGATGCTCTCAACGTCCGAGAGCAGACTGCGGTCCGAGAATATCCTCTCAGCCATATACTGGCGGTCAAGTGTTCCGTCCCGGAGCAGCCTTTCTCCAAGAAGATCCTTCAGACAGCCGAGCAGCACTGCATCTTCCGCATACAGTCTCTTAGTCATGGAGTCCGCATCGTACACCGGAACTCCTAACGCAGCGAACATCTGCACGACATAACTCTTGCCGCTGCCTATGCCTCCTGTCACCGCCAGTACCTTCATCGCTCATCACTCTTTTCCAACAGTATGCAGTCCACGTATCTGGGCCTGATCTCCCATGACAGCACACCGTCGGGCTTGGAGACCAGAACCGGTATCATCTCCGAGTCTATCGTCTTGATAAAGTCAGCATACTTAATGGCAAGGACGAAGTTATCCGGAGCATACTGCGTGGAACTGAATAGTCTTCTGAACTTAAGCGTCACCGAGGAAGGCAGGACTATCAGCTCCTTATCTTCCGGAACATCTATGGCAGTCACAGGAATATCCAAGGACTCCTCAATATAGCGGACAACGTTAAGAGAGTAGAATATGTTGTCCTCCGAATAGTCCACGCGGCGTATTGGCACAAGCCCGCAGATACCCTGAATAGGACCGTCGACTCCCATTTCCGAGATAGTCTCTGTCCAGACTGAGTCGATAGTCTCTATCAGACGGGCATCTCCGTATATCTCTACACTGTCAGGCCGGAGCTCTATCTGCTCCACAGGCATGTACTGTCCGTCAAAAACGATGGAGGTCTTGGGCACTATCGGAACTTTCTTGCTGGCCATGCGCGGGAAATTGAAGTCGAGAGACTCGGAGACTATAAAATCCAAATTCACATTTCCTCCGAGAGCCTCTACGATATTGCTCTTGATATTCTCGCAGTTGACGGCAAAGGCATCTCCTCCCTTATGGACTATGCTTCCGGGCGGAACTGTCACCTGCAGAGTCTTGCGACGGCCTATTCTCTGCCTGAGTATATAATAGCCTTCAGAGCGGCCGCGTACTATGAGAACATCTTCGGACATTGCAGTCCTGGAACGGCCTTCGAGAGAGGATGAGAGGCTGACGTTGTATTCAAGGAATACGGAATATTGTAACGAAAGGCTGTGTATAAGCCATATAATAAAAGCTAAAAGGAGAGAAAGAAGCAGCAGAAGCCACTCCTTCCTATCCTTTTTATCTTTGTCCGTGCCGGTTATTCCGTTTCCCGAAGCCATTTGCTATAAGCGATTTACCTATTCTGAACGTCGGTGATGTCCTTCACTACGGAAGACTTGTCTACGCGGATCTTGACATTGTTGTCAATCTCCACGAGGAGGAATGTGTCCTTAACCTCGGCCACCGTACCGTAAATTCCTCCTACTGTCACGATTTTGTCGCCTTTCTTCAGAGACTCTCTCCATTTCACAACTTCTTTCTGTTTCTTCTGCTGAGGACGTATCATGAAAAAGTACATCACAACGAAGATGAGGATCATCAGTATCAGGAACGAATACTGCTGCAAGAAAGTAGGCTCGGCCTGAGGCTGAGTCTGTGCCTGAAGGAGGAAAATTGTAATAAGATTCATTTCTCTTTTTTTTAAATTAATAATTCAACAAATATAATAAGATTTTTTAACTTTCAATCAGTCCCCTGCCTGTCTTCACTATCTCCTCCGTATCGACCATCTTGCGGAGTATTCTGTCAAGAAGTCCGTTGACGAAGACCTTGCTGTTGCCGGTACTGTAGAACTTGGATATCTCCACATACTCATTAATCGTCACTTTCAAAGGGATGTTAGGGAAGCGCACCGCCTCCGCTATGCCCTGGACGATAAGCACCAGGTCTGTAGTCACCACACGGTCCGGATCCCAGTTGCTGGTGTTGGCCACCACAATGTCCATATATTTTCCGTATCCGGTAAGTGCCGCCCTGAGCAGTCCGTACGCAAACTCCTTGTCGTCATCCTTGAGAAAGACTCCTGGAACCGGCAACGTACCGTGGGCTCGGAGCGTCTCAAGACTGCGCACTATCACATTTAGAACAAAACCGAGATCATCTGTCCAGAACAGCGAGATATCCTCGAGGGTAGAAGCTAAGTCCTCATTGTCCTCAAAAAGTTCAAGGTCTGAGAAAATCTTTATAAAGAGGTCGCAGTCCTCTTCAAGAGAAGATGTCTCAGAAGCCATGTATTCCTTAAAGTAATCCCTTTCTGAAAGTTGTGCGAGTGTCTTTTTTATAAAAGATGCCAGTTCCTCTGTCCATACTAAGCCGTGGTCCTCGCAGAATTTGATAAAACGGGGGTCTCCCTCTATTGTTGCGGATACGCGGTTCAAGGCGAACTTCCGGTTTGGATTGCGCTCTTCAGGAGTAGGATTGAATTTCCGGAGACCGGTGTCTATCTTTGCCTGAGCTGCGTTTTTAAGAGCTACGGCGGCATTGAGTATGAAATAGTACAAGTGGAGTGTCTTCTCACACGAATAACCCAGCGTCTTCTCGGCTTCTATCAGAGAATCAGAGCCTGAGGTCACCACGCTGTAAAGAACTTTGAAGACTTTTATCCTTATCAGACGTCTGTTTAGCATAGAATATTTTTAAAACATTTTGCAAATATAACTTGAACATCAGAAAAAACTCTATATTTGTGAGAAATTTTATAAAATTTAATAAAAGATGTACTCAGAGGATATTGATAATTCTGTAGCAATGGAGCGCAACGGCGATGATGTTTATTCAAGACCCGTACGCGCAGGAAAAAGGACATACTTTTTCGACGTGAAGGCAACAAAAGGAAACGACTACTACCTTACCATCACCGAGAGTAAGAGGAGGATAGAGAAAGACGGACGCTTTGCGTACGACAAACATAAGATTTTCCTCTATAAGGAAGACTTCGAGAAGTTCACTCAGGGACTCGAGGAGGTAATTTCCTTTATTAAGGAGAGGTGCCCGGTAGTTGAGAAGACCGAATATGAGCACAGGCCCGCAGCCCCTAAGGAAGACAGCGCCGCTGCACCTTTCTCGGATGTAAATTTTGAGGAGCTCTAACAGAGCTCCTCTTTTTTTAGAACATATCCTTATAAGGTCTGAAAAAACGGCCGCCCCAGTTCCACAACGGAAACGGTACAAGACGCATGACTAATCCCAAAGCTGCCCACCGCCCGTCTATCACCACTGATTTTTTTCTGCGCCTGATGGCCCTCACTATTTTAGCGGCCGCTTTCCCCCTCCTGATCGTCATAGGGAAATGCCGCCCGTGAATGAAATCCGTATCCACAAAGCCCGGTTTGATTACTGTAATACTGATATCAGCATCCCTGATTACTGCCAGCTGCCTGAGTGCCTGAGCATAGAATGCCTCAAACTTCTTGGTGGCCGAATACGACGGGCACACTCCCAAAGGGAGAATCGACGCCACTGAGGAAATTACGGCCAGATGTCCTTTCAGTCCTTTATCGGCCCAATAGTTGAACAACCATACGGCACAGCGCACGAACCCTTTCGCATTGACATCCACCTGACCGAGTTCGAGAGACGGTTCCAGAGCAGTATTTGTATGCCCGTATCCGGATGAGTACAGACAGATATCCACCCCTCCCATCCGTTCGACAAGCTCTGCCAATGACTCGGCCGCAGTCTCAGCCGACACATCGAACACCTGCGGAAACACCTGACCCGCCGGTGATGTCCTAACAATCTCATCCAGCAGATACTTCCTTCTTCCCGTCACCCCTACCCTGCATCCCTGCCGGATATAAATCTCCGCCACCTCCCGGCCTATCCCGGATGTTGCTCCGACAACTATCACATTCTTCATGACCTCATCTATATTTCTGTAATATACCATTAAACAAAAAAGCTCCTGAGAAGGAGCTTTTTATTGAGGTACCAAGCAGAATCGAACTGCTGTACACGGTTTTGCAGACCGTTGCCTAACCACTCGGCCATGGTACCATGAGCGATTTGGGAGCGCAAATATAGGAATTATTTTACAGACTCACAAATTATCCTGCACAACTTCTCCAAATATTTCCTGTCTACTTCATCAAATGTACCTACCTCAGTACTGTCTATATCCAGTACACCGATGATTCCACGCCCGGGGACATCGAGCGGGACCACTATTTCAGAGCGGGACAGTGAACTGCAGGCGATATGCCCGGGAAACAGCTCCACGTCCTCAACTACGATGCTCCTGCCCTCTTTCCATGCCGAGCCGCATACCCCCTTGCCGTAACTGATTCTGGTACATGCCACCGGCCCCTGAAACGGACCGAGCACAAGCTGCTCCTCCCGTCCTGCCGCTGCCGGCCCGACCATATAGAAACCTGCCCAGAAAAAGCCGAAAGCCTCCTTGAGCGCAGCAGAGACATTGGCCAGATTGGCCGTCAAGTCCGCCTCACCGCCTATGAGGGAACTTATCTGAGGCAGCAGCTCCTCATAGCGTTCTGCCTTAGAACTTTGTATATTGACTATTATTTCGTGCACGGTATTTTTATTCTACATAAAGTATAAGACCTTTAAGATAATCCCCCTCAGGATGATAGATGTTCACCGGATGATCCGCAGGCTGAGTGAGCCTGCGCAGAATCCTGACACTACGGCCTGTCTGGGCTGCTGCAGAAAAGACGGTAAGTTCAAATGTTTTCCGGTCTACTGCCTGCGAGCAGCTGTAGGTAAATACTAAACCTCTATGAGCCACTTTGGATATAGCTGCTGAGTTGAGACGGCGATAGGCTCTGAGCGCGTTGTCCAAGGCATCGCGGTGTTTTGCAAATGCCGGCGGATCTACTACCATCAGATCGAAATCACCGGGACGCACATCCCGCAGAAAATCAAGTGCATCGACACACTCAGTCCGGTGCCGCAGCGCAGAACCGGATGCCCCGATATTGAGCTCGACATTGCGACGGAGCATCTCTACCGCTACTGCTGATGAGTCTACAGAAACTACTGAATCAGCACCCTGGTTCAAGGCATAGACCGTAAAACCACCTGTATAACAGAAAAGGTTGAGAACACGGCGGCCCGCAGCGTATTGACCTACAAGCTCCCGGTTATCTCTCTGATCAAGGAAAAAACCTGTTTTCTGACCGGATGTCCAATTGACTAAAAAACGATGTCCGTTTTCTTTGACTGTATACTCGTCCGATTCATAAGGGGCTGTAAGATAGCCGTCCTTGAGAGACAGTCCGGCACGGTGAGGGGCAGTTCCCTCGCTTTTATTGTAAACAGCTTTCACTGCACCTGCTCCACACCGCATCAAGGCTTCTGCTATGCGGTCCTTAGAACGGTACATACCGGCTGAATGAGCCTGCATCACTGCCACTTCCCCATACACATCCACTATAAGCCCCGGCAGGGAGTCTCCTTCTCCGTGAACCAGCCTATAGCATGTTGTAGTGTCACCGTCAAGCAGCCCCAAGGAACGGCGCAGGGCAATGGCCTTAGATATACCGGCACACCAGAATTCAACAGGCATCCGGCCTTCGCTGTCAGGCATCACGCTGTCGGAGAAACTTAGCACACGTACTGCGATTGAACCTTTCTGCCAATGACCTACGGCGAGATGCGCTCCGTCAGATGACAGTACTTCCACGGCATCTCCTTCTTCAGGAGAGCCTTCCACGGATGCTACTGCTCCTGAGAATATCCACGGATGAAAGCGGCGCAGAGACTCCTCACGGCCTTTTTTAAGTATAACCCGTCCCATTACTCTCCCGATTTGAGTCTAAGGTACATCTCCCTGCACACCCAGGCATCGATAGCTGCATACTTGAGCTGGGCCCCTGAGAGCTGAGGCGCCTCCCAATTGGAAAGTTGCTGAGTCTTCGATACTTTCTTTCCCAATATGATGGCTGCCATCTTGCGTACACTCTTATCCTTTATACCATAGTCCCCGACCATACTCTGTAGGTCGACAAAGCCACGAGGGGTGAATTTGCGGTAATACATTAGTCCATTCACATCTTCTTTTACTGCGGCTCCTATCTTCAGAATGCTTCCGTCCGAGAGGAGAGATGCGAGAGGTGCTGGCATACCGAGCGTATTGACTCTGAAAATATATGCTTTTTCCTCTCCGGAGAGCTGTAGCAATGCCACATGATGTCTCGGCGAGCCGGATGAAAAGCAGGGTTTGGTCTCAGTATCAAAGCCGATTACCGTCTGGTTTTTAAGATATTCCATCGCCTCTGCAAACTCACTGTCCACATCGGATACAACTACGATAGGGCCTGTGAAGTCAACTGTGTCGAGCTGTGTAAGTTCTTCTGACGAAATGCTTTCCGGATACTGCATATCAATAAAGAGAATTTCTTATCAATAAATACGTTTCTTTGTTGTTCTCTATCTGCCTGAATACATCCTCGCTGATGTATCTCGGAGCAAATGGAACTATTTTGGTTGTGACATCCTCAGTTCCGCTCTTACGGGTGTATTTGAAGCTGTCCTCCATATAACCCGAGACCGTCAGGGAGTCATCAGGGACTGAGGTAGAGGGCAGAGAGATAAAGGATTCGATTCTGGATTTCTCTCCCCTGAGAGCCAGATTACCGTCTTCCCTAAGGATGCTGTAAGCCTCGGCAGCAGCGCATTCTACTGGATCTATAAACTTGAAGTCCGCGGATATACTTGTGCGGTAGAGGTATATTCCACCGCGCTTGTAATCGTACAGCTCACGCATGACTTCTTCCATAATGTCACGTACCTGATTGAAGCTGCAGTCAGCCAAGATTATGGATGCAAGAGGTATACGGCTTCCACTGCGCCTGTGACGCTCTACCATGGAGACGAGGTGATAACGGACGTAATTCTCGATCGAGTTGAGCTGTACTTCGGATATCGTGCGCTTTCCTTTGGGGAAAAGCATAGCATTGCCGCTATAGTCAAAACCGTACCGGTCAAGGAGGGATACATCCAAGTTGTTGTAGCTGATTCCTGATACAGGTCCGGCATAACCGCTCCTCGCTACAGTGGCTGAAGTATCGATATATGCAGGATCTCCTTGAATTGCCTCATCTATGCCGATACCTTCCTGATTGAAAATCTGAAGCATGCCGTCCACTCCGTAATCCGCCGCCATATTCCGGATCGCTGTCTCATACTCTTTTGAAGGGACTCCGTCCGAAGAGTACAGGACCCCCACGCTGAGATTGCCGTCGCTGTCTACATCCGATAGGGCTTTCCTGATGCCGGCATCTATTACTCCTACTGCCCTGACACCTGTCCCGCTGTACTCGAGCAGCGAACTGATATCATTCATTCCGTAAAGGTCCGCCACCGGAGAGGAAACTATCACAAGTTTGACCGGATCCTTGAAACCGGACTGATACTCGTCCACCGCCAGATTGTAATATCTGGTTCCAGTGAGGAAAATAGTATTCCGGATAAGCTGCTCCTTGAGAAAATCAATATTTCCACCATCGATATACCCGCCATACGGTCCATTTGCCGCATCGAAGAGTATCTGGATGTACTCTCCACCGAAGTCCGCTATGCCGTCATGTACGGGCCTGCCGGTTATATTGTCGTAATTATCTATCGTCAACAGCTTTTCGACCACAGCAAAGCCGTCAGGAGAACCATCGAAGACTCCGATTGCCAGACGCGGGAGATCTGCAGGATAATCCTTAAAGTCGCCATAATATATAGAGGTACTGTCCCCAAGCGCTTTACGGCTTATGGGCAGCAGAGACTCCGTCCCTGCCTTATTTCCGCAGGATACTGCCGTGAGAAGGGAGAGAAGCAAAAGGGAGCCGTATTTGAGAATAACTCCCATCAGCTATTTTTTATATACGAAAGTACCGTTGTCTCCGGAAATGACCACTTCGGCTTCCTGAGCAGCCTCTACATGTCCTATAATCCTTGCATCCACACCGAGCGAACGGGATATCTCTATCATCTCTGATGCAGATTCCTTGTCCGTGTAAATCTCCATGCGGTGCCCCATGTTGAATACCTTGTACATTTCCTGCCAGTCCGTGCCTGACTCTATCTGGATGGCCTTGAACAGAGGCGGTACGGGGAAGAGACCGTCCTTTACAACTCTAAGAGAGTCAATAAAATGCAGGACCTTGGTCTGTGCTCCGCCTGAGCAGTGCACCATACCGTGGATACGGGGCTTAAGGCCGGAATCGAATATCTTCTTGATTACCGGGCCATAAGTTCTTGTAGGAGAAAGAAGGAGCTTTCCATATGTCAGACCTGTCTCAGGCTCTTTCTCTGTGAGAAGACGGCTGCCGGAATATACCAGCGAGGCAGGCATTGCATGATCATAACTTTCTGGATATTTGTCCGCAAGATAGTGCGCGAACAGATCGTGACGCGCGGAGGTCAGACCGTTGCTTCCGATTCCTCCGTTATACTCATCTTCATACTCAGCCTGTCCGAACGATGCAAGACCTACGATGACATCGCCGTCAGCTATCTTAGAGTTATCAATGATATCGGAACGGCGCACTCTGGCACATACCGTACTGTCCACGATGACAGTACGTACAAGATCTCCTACATCCGCTGTCTCTCCGCCTGTGAGAGTCATCTTGATACCGTAGCGGTCCATGGACTTGATAAACTCATCTGTTCCGGAAATGATGGCGGATATGACTTCTCCGGGGATAAGGTTCTTATCCCTGCCTATGGTCGAGGACACCAGCATGCCGCTTGTAATACCAACACACAGCAGGTCATCGGTATTCATGACCATGGCGTCACGGGCTATGCCTCTCCATACGCTCATATCTCCTGTTTCTCTCCAATACACGTATGCAAGGGATGACTTGGTACCAGCACCGTCTGCATGCATTACGAGACAGTAGTCCGGATCACCGGAGAAAAGATCAGGTATAATTTTACAGAAAGCCTTGGGATAAAGGCCTTTATCTATGTTCTTGATGGCATTGTGGACATCTTCTTTGGCAGAGGAGACTCCTCTCAGCATGTATCTGCTTTCGGTTTTGTTCATAAGTTCTTTTCGCAAGATTGTCATTATTTCGTTTACAGACTACAAATTTAAGAAGATTTTGCGGAAAAGTTAATAACTTTGTTGTCAAAGAATACAATTTTTAACAAAACACACAACGTATATCATGTTAACCCTTTCAAAAAAAGCTCAGATACTGCCTGCATCCCCCATCAGGAAGCTCGTTCCCTATGCAGAGGCAGCCAAGAAAAGAGGAATAACCGTATATCACCTCAACATCGGTCAGCCCGACATCGAATCTCCCGAAGTGGCACTCAAGGCTGTCAAGGATAACACTCTCAAACTTGTAGCATATCCCAACTCGGCCGGAAACGAGTCTTACCGCAAGGGACTTGCACGCTATTACCAGAATATCGGAATCGATGTAGACTATAACGACATCAACATCACCACCGGCGGTTCCGAGGCCCTGCAGATCGCCCTCACTGTTACATGTGACCCCGATGACGAAGTTATAGTCCTCGAGCCTTTCTACACGAACTACAACTCCTTCGCCATCGTAAACGACGTTAAGTTCGTGCCCATCACCACCTCCATCGACAACGGCTTCGCCATCCCCTCCATCGAGGAGTTCGAGCGCCACATCACCCCTAAGACCAAGGGCATCATCATCTGCAACCCCTGCAACCCCACCGGAGTCCTCTACACCAAGGACGAGATAGAGAAACTCGGCGACATCGCCCGCAAGCACAACCTCTACATCTACTCCGACGAGGTGTACCGCGAGTTCTGCTACACCGATGAGCCCCACTACTCCTGCATGCACATCAAGGGACTGGAGGACAACGTTATCCTCTGCGACTCCGTGTCAAAGAGATACTCCCTCTGCGGCGTGCGCATCGGAGCCATCGTATCTAAGAACAAGGAAGTGATGAACGCCGTTCTGCGCTACTCACAGGCCCGCCTCTGCTCCCCCGCGTACGGACAGATAGCCGCCGAGGCCGCCCTCAACGCCCCTGAATCCTACTTCAAGGCAGTGAAGGAAGAGTACATCAAGCGCCGCGACTATCTCGTAGAGACTCTCAGGACCATTCCCGGAGTCCTCTGCCCCACCCCTATGGGAGCTTTCTACGCAGCTGTGCGCCTCCCCGTGGATGACAGCGACAAGTTCGCCCAGTGGCTGCTCGAGGACTTCTCCTACAACGGCAAGACTGTGATGGTAGCCCCTATGGCCGGATTCTATGCAACTCCAGGCAAAGGCAAGGATGAGGTACGCATCGCCTACGTCCTAAAGATTGATGACCTCAGGGAAGCTCTTATCTGTCTGAAAGAAGCCCTCAGGGTATACCCAGGCAGGACCAATTAAAAAGGTATAAGTTCAGGCAGGAACTCCGACATCCGCTGTACCGTTGCGATAATCAGAAGCAGAACCATCCAGATATTTACCTCAGCCCTGCTTCCGTTGGTAAAGAGGTCAAAGACTACAAATGACACCGGCACAGACGCTGCCATAGCAAAAGCCGGTGTTTCTAAACCTCCGCAGAAAACGGTCAGTAGAATTACGACAGACGACAAGGCCACAGAAAGACCGAATGAGTTTTTCTGGGCCTTGTTTCTTTCCCTGTTTCTTGAAAGCACAAAAAATATACTCCTGAGGACCAAAAGTATGGCATATCCGGCCCATATCATCACTGAAAGTTCCATTGTACCTGGCTCCGGCATAGAAAGAGCAGCTGCGCTCCTGAATCCGCGCAGATAATCCGCCGGAATCAGTGAGTCAGGAAAAACATAGCTCCACGAAAGAAGATATAACCATGGAACCGCAGCACCGGCGACACTTGCGAGAAGATAACGAAAAGGGCTGTATCCTCTCATATAGAAACAGTACAGAAACAGGAAGGCCTGCACATATACAAGCTGCGGTATCATCAGGGAAGCCGCACCGGCAGTCAGCACTGTGCCGAACACAAAATCCATCCGCACACGCTCAGAATTGACATATCCTGCAGCATAGAACATAGACAGCACTGTCAGCAACGCTGCTATATGCCATAAGCCGAAGTCCATCGAGCCGGGAACTGACAGCACAAAAATCAGATACGGAAGATACAGCAACTTAGTATCGGAGGTAAAGAGAAAACTGCTGTAATTGAGCAGTCCCATCGATACTGCTATTGCGGTAAGAAAGACTATTGCCAGCAATGTGGACAGCCAGGGGATCCCCACCATGCCGTCTGCGTGCATAGAGTTGCTGTCAGGAAGAAAAAAATACGACACTACAAGCCCTGTCATTACAACAGCTGACAGCAGGCTCAGAGCCGGAGACTTACGGGACTCCCTCATCTGTTCTCTTTCCAATTGATCATATCCAAGGCAATATCACTGCGGTGAAACGCCCCTTCAAAACTGATACGGTCTATTTTTGAATAGACTGCATCCTTGGCATCCGCTATGTCAGAACCCAGCGCAGTCACCGCCAGAACACGTCCTCCGGAAGTGAGTGTCCGTCCATCCTTCATAGCCGTACCCGCGCTGAATACTGTAAGCCCGTCCATATCTTCGAGACCGCTGATAGGATAACCTTTGCCGTATTTGCCAGGATAACCTCCGGAGACAATGATGCATGTCACTGCCGCCTCTTCGGAGAACAATACGTTCTCTCCGGAAAGATCACCGGCCGCCGCAGCCGCCATGTGCTGCAGTAAGTCACTGCTTATACGCGGCATTACGGACTCAGTCTCGGGATCACCCATGCGCACATTGTACTCTATGACATAAGGCTCTCCGCCACAATTCATAAGACCGAAGAAAATAAAGCCACGGTAATCCATTCCCTCGCTGCTGATACCGCGTACTGTAGGTCCGATAATTTTTTCGCAGACCTTCTTAACAAATTCTGATGTACAGAACGGCACCGGCGACACAGAGCCCATTCCTCCGGTATTGGGTCCTTTATCTCCGTCTTCTATCCTTTTATAATCCTTGGCCTCAGGCAACAGCAACCACCTGTGACCGTCCGTAAGCACAAAGAACGATACCTCTACGCCGTCAAGATACTCTTCTATCACCACCTTAGCCCCGGCCGCGCCGAAACGTCCTCCGAAAATATCCTCCAGAGCCGCTTCAGCTTCTTCCAATGTAGATGATATAATCACCCCCTTACCCGCTGCAAGGCCGTCTGCTTTCACCACATAGGGAGGACGCAGCGTACGGAGGAAGGCCTTGGCCTCATCTACCTGATTTCCTGAGAATGTCCTATATCCCGCCGTCGGTATTCCATGCCTTGCCATGAATTCTTTGGCAAAATCCTTACTGCCCTCAAGACGGGCACCGTCCTTGCCAGGTCCCACGAACAGCAGGCGCCCCCTTATTTCAGAAAAGGACATCAGATAATCCTTCAGCCCGTTGACCAAAGGGTCCTCCGGGCCGCATACCACCATATCTATCTGTTTTTCCATGACAGTCCTGCGTATCAGATCAAAATCCGTCACACTGCCGTCTATTCCTGTCGCCAGTGTATTGATTCCGGGATTTCCGGGAAGGGCATAGAATTCTCCGAGCAGAGGACTTTGGGCTATCTTCCATGCAAGGGCATGTTCCCTGCCGCCCGAGCCGAGCAGCAATACATTGTATTTCATATCTTTACAATAATATAGGTTTACACTTCAATCCTAATTTGCCCACCGCATCAAGAGTCTTGGGCAAAGCGTACCACAAGTTCTTGGAGGCTTTCATAGAGTCGTGGAATACTGTTATCGAGCCGGGAGCCAAATAAGGTACCACATTGCGGGCACATGCCCTGTGCCCGAGCTTACGGTTGTAGTCCCGGCTGAGGATATTCCACATCACTATATTGTACCGCACACTCAGGGTCTCCGCCTGCGTACGGGTAATCTTGGCATACGGAGGACGGTACAGGTTCGTTCTGATCAGTTCCGCCGCCAAATCCACATCCTGCACATAGTCATCCACCGCTACGCCCCAGCCAGGTACATGGCTGTAGGAATGGCAGCCTACGGCATGACCCCGTCTCACTATCTCCCCGAAAAGATCAGGATACAGCTCCACATTCTTTCCGATACAGAAAAAAGTAGCCTTCGCTCCATACTTGTCCAGCTCGTCAAGCACCCACGGCGTCACTTGAGGGCACGGTCCGTCGTCAAAAGTCAGGAACAGGCCTTCCTTCTCTTTCGGAAAGGACCATATAAATGACGGATATATCCTCTTCAACAGTCTCGGCGGGCGTATCAGCATAAATTCAAAATATTCCTGCAAACTTAGGTAAAAAACCGTTAAGTACGAAATAACAGCTATATTTGCACACACATTCAAGCAACACACGATATGCGCGCAAAAATATTCATGGCACTCCCGATACTTATCTCCGGCCTCTTCACAGCCCAGTCCTGCAGGGACAGAGACCTGATACCAGAGGATGTCATGTCACAGATATACTACGACATCTATATGACGGACGAAGCCGTGAACAGCAACAGCCGCTACCGCAGGATGGTCGACACACTGAGAATCTACGAGCCTGTCTTCAACCGCTACGGATACACTACCGATGACTATATCCGCAGTGTCAACACATATCTCGAAAGACCGGACAAATTTGTAAAGGTATTCGAAAAGACGAAGACTATGCTTGAAAAGAGAGAAGCAGAACTTCAAAAGATCATAGAGGCACAGGAGAGCACACCCCGGTCATGGACGATTATCGACTCACTCGAGATTCTAACAGCTGACGGAATACATTCAGGACGCTTCTACAAAACACTAAGAATGATGTTCTTCCAGCCTGATACCTGCGTACCGTGTTCCCCTGTGGCCGACTCGGCATTCCTGCTCGGCCCGCAAAGTCCGTTCCTGCTTTTCAGCGACTCCGCAATAAACTCAGACATCCGCTTCGCATTCTACACGACGAAAGGATTCATGAATGAACTTGAGCGATCAACAGAAAAGGGGTCGAAAAAGAAGCATGAGAAGGATGGAAAAGCCCCAGGTATTTCCCGCCCGATACCTATAAAAGAAATCAAAGAGATAAAAATAAGAGAATACAAATAAAATTCCATATAATATGAGACGCATCGCAGCCAATTACATATTTCCCATAACCTCAGCCCCCATTCACAATGGATTCATAGATTTTGCCGATGACGGAACCGTAGCCGCCGTAGGACAGCTCGACGGCGAGACCTCAGGTACTGAATTCTATAACGGCATACTCGTACCTGGATTCACCAATGCACACTGCCATATAGAACTGTCCCACCTCGAAGGGAAGTTCCGTGAGGCCACCGGCATGTCCGGTTTCATAGACCAGATCAACGCCTTGCGCGAGTCCGCTCCCAAGGAGCAGCGTATAAAAGCTATGAGGATGCAGTTTGAGAAGCTGTACAATGAAGGCGTAAGCGCCATGGCAGACATTTCCAACTGTGACGAGAGCTTTGCCATGAAAAGCGGGGCAGAAATGTACACCAGGACATTCATAGAAGTCTTCGGCTCCGAGCCCCAGGATGCAGAGTCCGTAATAACCGAGGCACGCAGACTGCTTGCAAAGGCCGTTGACGCCGGCATTGACGCCGGTATCACTCCGCACTCCCCTTACACTATGAGCGCAGAACTTCTCCGCATGGCTTCTGCGGAAGGTCTCAGTACCGGATTCATCTCATATCACAATCAGGAATCCCAAGAAGAGGACGACATGATAGGATTTCACCGCGGTCCGCTCTACGAGAATTATCTCAACCGGCACCTGAGCATCGTCCCCGCCACCGGAAAACCGGCACTGTTCCACTTCACAGACCGCCTCCAGGAGATTCATCCAGCACCATTTAACGAGCATATACTGCTTATACACAATACTGTATCACGCGAAGACAGTGTCCGCGCAGCCGAATCTATCCTAAGGCACTGCACATGGGTCACATGCCCCCTGTCCAATATTTTCATACATCGGAGGATGGCCGACCTGCCGATGCTCATGAAACTCGGCGTACGCATTGCAATAGGTACAGACAGTCTGTCATCCAACCATATACTGTCGATGGTCGAGGAATTCAAATGCATACACAGCCGCTATCCGCAGATTCCTCTGCAGACGATACTGGAATGGTGCTGCCTCAACGGAGCCGCCGCCTTGGGAAAAGACCGCCTCCTCGGATCCTTCGAGCCCGGCAAGAAACCGGGAGCAGTCCTGATAGACTGCATCGACTTCACTTCCATGCATCTCACACCTGAAAGCAAATCAAAACGAATCATATAACACAGCATAAACTATGTCTACAATACTCTTTCACAACATAGTCTTCGGCCCGATAAAGAGCCGCAGGCTCGGCAACTCCTTAGGAGTCAATCTACTGCCACAGAACGGAAAACTATGTTCCTTCGACTGCATCTACTGCGAGTGCGGTTGGAACAAAGACGGAAGGGCTGACCGCACTCTGCCGCCCAAAGAAACTGTCTTCGAGCAGATGAGCGAGAAATTCGCACAGCTCCATGCCGAAGGTACCCCTGTCGATACCATCACTTTCTCAGGCAACGGAGAGCCCACCCTCCACCCCGATTTTCCCGAAATCATAGACTTTACCATAGGGATGAGAGACCGTTACTTCCCAAATGCCGCCGTATCCGTTCTTTCAAACGCCACCATGACCGGACGCCCGGAAATCCGTGCGGCCCTGATGAAGGTGAACAACCCCATCCTCAAGATAGACAGCGGTCTTGAAGAATATATCCATCTTGTCGACAATCCGGTAGGTCAATATTCCCTCGCAGGAACCATTGAGAACCTCCGTCATTTCAACGGCAACTTCATTCTTCAGACGATGTTCCTCAAAGGTACCGTAAACGGCAGAAGAATCGACCTCACATGTCCCGAGAGCACCCGCCCGTGGGTGGACATAGTACTGGACCTCAAGCCGCGGGAGGTGATGATGTACACTCTCGACAGGGAGACTCCGGCCACGGGACTTGAGAAAGTAACCGTCGGGGAGATGGAGAAGATAGCCGCCCCCATCAAAGCCGCAGGCATAACAGTCCAGATCCGGGGATAATATGAGAGCAGTCATCCAAAGAGTCAGCAGTTCGTCGGTAGTCATCGACGGAGTCTGTCATGGGGAAATCGGCAAGGGTGCAAATATTCTGGTAGGAATCGAGGAAGGTGACGGGGACGAGGACATCGAATGGCTGTGCCATAAGATAGCAAACCTACGCATCTTCGATGATGCCGATGGAGTAATGAATCTGTCCATCAGAGACATAGATGGAGACATACTGATCATAAGCCAGTTCACCCTCTATGCTTCTACCAGAAAAGGCAACCGTCCCTCTTACATAAAAGCCGCAAAGCCAGACATTTCCATTCCCATATATGAAAAATTTATAGAAAGATTGGAAAATATTTTGGGGAAGCAGGTTAAAAAAGGTATCTTTGGTGCGGATATGAAGGTCAGCATCGTCAATGACGGCCCCGTCACAATCCTCATAGACACCAAAAATAGAGAATAATGGACGAAATAGAAAATAGGATTCAAGCTATCCACGACAACCTAAGCCACTGGATGACACCTGAAGTGCTCAAAGCATGTCTCAGCATGACTGACCTGACATCCTTGAAAGCCACTGACACATATTCCAGCATAAGAAAACTTGTTGGAAAAGTCAATGACTTCCAGAAACACTTTCCCGAATATCCGCATCCGGCATCCATCTGCGTATATCCAGATTTCGCCGGCACTGTCAAGGAAACCCTGTCTGTCCCGGAAGTGCATACTACAGTCGTTGCCGGCTGTTTTCCCGCATCCCAGAGTTTCATAGAGGTAAAGGTTCTCGAAAGCCGTATGGCCGTGGAACATGGCGCGGACGAGGTGGATATAGTCCTTGCCCTCAACAGCTTTCTTGACCACAACATAGCAAACTGCGAGAAAGAGATCAGTTCTATCAGAGAGGCTGTGGGGCCTGATACCATACTGAAAGTAATTCTCGAGACAGGTGCGCTCACAGACATCGAAATGATACGCGAAGCTTCATTCCTCGCTATGGAATCCGGAGCTGACTTCATCAAGACATCTACCGGCAAGATGGAACCTGCAGCCACACCTTTCGCGGCAATAGTCATGTGCGGATGCATTAAAGAATACTATGCCAGGACCGGACGCCGGATAGGCTTCAAACCGGCCGGCGGCATATCCTCCGCCAAAGATGCGGCAGTATACTATGCTATCGTAGAAACAGTTCTCGGGCAGCAATGGCTCACCCCCTCTCTCCTACGTTTCGGTGCGAGCCGGGTAGCCAACTCTATAATCTCAGAAATAGAAAAATCATCTGTTACATACTTTTAAAAATACTAACTAAGCCAAATCAAGATGAAGAAGTTTATTATTCTTGCAGTCGCACTCTTCACTGCCGCAGCAGTGTACGCCCAGCCCCGCGCAATAGGAGGCAGGCTCGGATGGGGTGCAGAAGTCAGCTACCAGCATTTCGTTAAAAATGCAGATTTCGTCGAGATTGACCTCGGTCTCTTCACCTGGGACCTCAACCTGACAGCTCTGTACGATTTCACATTCGCACAGCCTCAATGGACTGACAGAGGTTCATGGGCCTGGTATGCAGGTCCCGGTGCAGCTGTCGGACTCGGTGTTCTCAACGGGTACAACCGCTTCAATGTAGCGGCAGCCGGCAACGTAGGTCTGTCCTACTCATTCTGGTTCCCCCTCGAACTGTCATTTGACATCAGGGCTCAGCTCGGTGTAGCCATACATGACGGAGCCGGTTTCTACTGGGGAGTCGGCCCTGCCATCGGTGTCCGCTACCGCTTCTGACCTCTGAGGTGAATCAAACAATACAGCACCCCGTTTCCCTGTCGGCAGTGACCGGTCGGAAACGGGGTGTTTCTTTTAAAAATCCATGGAAAACACTTCTGAACGCGGCATGCATTCCAGACGGATATCCCCGGGAACGGAAAGACCCAGTGAGGTAAGGGAACTTCGCGCCGTATTGTATGCAAGTTCCTGTGTATTGTTGTCCTTACTTAGATGACACAGGAAGATTCCCCGCAGACCGGGATGCCAGATGCGGCGGAGGGCTGCGGCACAGGCCTCGTTGCTCAGATGACCGCGGTCACTCATGATCCGGGCCTTGAGATCCGGCGGATAATTACCGCCGAGCAACATATCCACATCATAATTCGACTCTATGATTACGTAGTCTGCAGAAGCGCAATACCCATACGCATAGTCCGGAACGAATCCCAAGTCCGTCATGAATACAAATGTAGTCCCGAAGAATTCAATACGGTATCCAAGGGTCTGTGCTGCATCATGCGGGACCTCAAAACTCACGCATCGGACGCCGCGCATCTCCGTTTCATACCCGGCACGCAGCACTCTCCGCGAGCCCGACAGCTCCGGTCCTACTGCCTTATGCCGTGAAAGCGCATCATGCAGCTTGGCTGTGGCATATACAGGCACAGAGAGCCTCTGCGCCACAGACGCAAGTCCCCTGATATGGTCTACATGGTCGTGAGTCACAAATATCATCCCGACAGAAGCCACATCCACCCCTGCCGAAGCCAGTCTTGACTTTATAGTCCTGAACCCTATTCCGGCATCCACTATCAGAGCCGTATGTCCGTTCCCTATGTAATAACAGTTACCGTTGCTCCCGCTCGAGATACTCAGAAATTTTCCCATACAGGTCATCTTTGGAATTGAACAGCACTACATGGAATCCAAGTGCTTTACCGGCCTCTACATTTGCCAGTGAATCATCTATATACAGAGTCTCCTCCGGAACGATTCCCGAATCCGCCATCATCTTTTTGAAAATATCCGGATCCGGCTTTGCCACCTTCATCTGATATGACAGATACAGCCTGTCGAACAGTTCCTTCACATCATAGCCTTTAGCTTTGAACAGCTTACGGCAGTAGTTCATGCCTATGGGATTCGTATTGCTGAGCAACAGCATCCTGTAGCTCTGCCTGAAATGCAGGAGAGCATCTATCCTGTTCTGAGGAATATCGCAGAGAAAACAGTTGAGCGAATAGTCTATCTGTTCATCCGACACTGTTCTCGGCTGACCGTCCTTCGTGGTCATCACAGAATGAGAGCGGATAATCTCACGGAACCGGGGAGCAGATATCCTGCCCGTCTCGAATTTATCGAAATATCCGACCTGCCGGTATGATCGGAGAACATCTCCGAAATCCTTATAGCCCACAACATCGTTAAAAGCCCGGATACAGGCCACACGGTTCAGGGGTACTATCACCCCTCCTAAATCGAATACCAGATTCTTTATCTTCATACTGCTGTCTCATTAAGTTTCAGGTTTGTAAAATCGTAAGGCGGACGGAATATTCCTCTCTCGGTCACTATGCCGGAAATAAGATCCGCCGGTGTAATATCGAATGCCGGATTGTATACCTTCACCCCGGCAGGTGCTATTCTCCTTTCAAAATACAGGTCAGTCACCTCTGAAGGATCCCGCTGCTCCACCGGTATGTCATCACCCGATGCCGCTGACGGATCAATGGATGAGGTCGGTCCTAAAATATAGAACGGTATACCGTAATATCGGGCAAGAACGGCAAGAGCACTGGTGCCGATTTTATTGGCTGTATCACCGTTTGCCGCGACACGGTCACAGCCGGTAAATACAATATCAACCTTACCGGCACGCATGAGAGCGGAGGCCATGTTGTCACACTGAAGCGTGACGTCCACTCCTGCTTTCTGCAGCTCCAATACAGTAATCCTCGCACCCTGCATCAAAGGACGGGTCTCATCGGCAAACACCCTCGGAGCCAGACCGCGGCTTTGCGCCAGATATACCGGGGCAAGCGCAGTTCCATAGCGCGACACAGCAAAATGACCGGCATTGCAGTGGGTCAGGATACCCATATCCGTACGGGGAATAAGTTCTGCTCCGAATTCTGCTATAGCACGGCACATTGCCATATCCTCTTCCTTTACAGCATCTGCCTCTGAGCGCAGGGCGTCAAGCTGGAGAGCAAGCGACTTGCCGGAGACAGACTTGAAACACTCTGCCATTCTCTCCAATGCTGCTGAAAGATTGACCGCCGTGGGTCTCGCCGAGCAAATCAGATTCTTGATTCTGTAAAATTCCGAATCAGCTCCGCGGGGATCCAATCCACCCTCCTTTACCTTTCGCCTGAAAGCCACATACATGCCGTACGCAGCCGCCACTCCTATAGCGGGTGCTCCTCTTACCCTGAGCTTAGCGATAGCCTCACGCACTTCTTCCTCGTCCCTGAGAGCAAGAAAACGCTCCTCCCAAGGCAACAGAGTCTGGTCTATTATCACCACACTGTCGCCCTCAGAAGACAAAGACACCGCGTCATATCCGAACAGTCCGTCGAGTTCCACCGCTATAATCTTTCTATCAATGTTGTAAATATCACTGTCATACGGTCCGCCGCGGCATCTGCGGCGCGTACCACGTCGTCACCGTTGTTCTCGAAGTCCTCTGCATAGTCATCATGCGCCTCGTTGGTGATGACCGACATGCCGAAAACCGGCACGGAGCTGTGCCTGGCAACTATCACTTCAGGGATAGTGGACATGCCGACGGCATCCGCTCCTATAAGACGGAAATACCTGTACTCCGAGGGTGTCTCATAACTCGGACCGGTACCGGCCAGATATACACCTTTTTTGAGCGCGATACCCTTCACCCGGCCTATCTCTTCTGCCATGGCAATCAATTTAGGATCGTAGGGACGGGTCATGTCAGGAAAACGCGGACCGAACTCATCAAGATTGGGACCGATGAGAGGGTTTGGAAGTTTATTAATATGGTCGCGTATGATCATAAGGTCTCCGACGTGAAAGTCGAAATTAACTCCTCCGGCAGCATTGGACACAAAAAGGGCCTTGATACCTATACGTATCATAACCCGCACGGGAAGAGTGACCTTGTCCATCGGATAACCTTCATAGTAGTGGAACCGTCCCTGCATGGCAATCACTGTCTTCCCTCCCAGAGTACCTGCGATAAAATTGCCTTTGTGACCTATCGCTGTGGATTTTACGAAATTAGGAACATCGGTATAGGGTATGGTCACAGGGGACTCTATCTTGTCTGCGAGCTTACCCAATCCGCTTCCAAGTATTATTCCCACCTGGGGTCTGAGCCCTCCGAGGCGGGTCTCAAGATACTGTGCCGCCTCAATTATTGCTGTCATTCTATTGTCCATATCGCATTTTATTTTATTTTCCTTAAAAACCTTTGTGTTTCCTCCTTGGCCATAGCGAGGACCTCTTCCTGCCCTTCCACACGGCCCTCCCGCATGAGAATCCGCCCATCACAGATAAGGGTGTCGATGCATGATGAATTGGCCGAATAAATAAAGTTGGCCTTAAAGTCATGTGCGGGCACGAAAAAAGTCGAATCAGTATCCACTAATATAAGGTCTGCGGATGCACCTTCCTCCACTGTCCCTGAATTAATGCCGAGGGCGCGGGCTCCGTTGACGGAACCCATAGCTAAAAGCTCATCCAAGGGAAGTGCTGCCGGATCTCCCCTCCAGGCCTTCTGCATCAGAGCGGCTGTCTTAAGAGCTTCGCGCAGATCGAGATTATTAGATGATCCGGCTCCGTCCGTACCCATGGTCACGTTGGCCCCGGCATCACGCAGCTCCTTGTACCTGAAACACCAGCCGGAGGCCAGCTTCAGGTTAGAGTTGATATTATGCACCACTGTGGTTCCTGATTCTCCTATAAGACGGATGTCATCTTCGCTCAGCCAAAGGGCATGAGCAGCAGTCAGGTCACTGCCGAGCAGCCCCATGTCTGCCAGACGGCGTGTCGGAGAGATTCCGTAGCGGGCCTGATGCGCCTCGTTTTCAGCACGCGTCTCAGAGAGATGCGTATGCAGAAGCAGACCCCTGCTGCGGGCGAAATCTGCTGCCCACAGCATATTCTCGTCACTGACTGTATAGTGGGCATGGACAGATACTCCGAAACGTATTCTGGAAGACCAGGAGCGGGACACCCCGTACATTGCCTCGCATTCCTCCCTCTGCTGCTTCTGTCTGACAGGGTCGCCGCCGTCAAGGAAACAGTAGGTCAGATGAGCCTTCATACCACTGTCTTCCACTGCCTGCGCGGCACGGTCAATCCTCCAATACATATCATTGAACGCCACTGTACCTGTGCGGATCATCTCCACACAAGCCAGTCGTGTTCCCCAATATACCAGATCATCGTCCAAAGCAGTTTCCGCCTTCCATACCGCATCGAGCCATGTCTGCAGCGGCATGTCCTCACAGATACCGCGGAAGAGAGTCATTCCTGCATGAGTATGCATATTGACAAATGCCGGCAGAACACTCATACCGCGGCAGTCGAGCACAGCGGCATCGGCCCCGCACTGCAGATTCTGTCCTATGCGGGAAATTTTCCCGTCCTCTATATAGATATCGCACGCGGCACCACTCCTGATGACGTTGCGCAATAAAAGATTTTTCCCGTTTGCGTTCATTTTCGCATCAATCCTAAATAGCAAAGATAACAATATACGGCAGAAATGAGGAATTTTTTGTCAACAATTTAAATTTTTAAGGACTGGCCGCCTTGTTGATTAAATTTATAAGCAGACTGGATATTTTTTCTATATATTTCTTATATTTGCAGAATGTAATAGAAATATAGGAACAATGATAACAAAAGAGTTAATTGCCCCTAAAAGCATTGTGGTCGTCGGAGGTTCGGACGATGCCCACAAGCCGGGTGGAGCCACCCTCAAGAACCTTCTGAACACTCACTATTCCGGAGAGCTGTACGTCGTCAATCCGAAATGCGACTCGGCTCAGGGAGTCAAGTCCTACAGGGACATCGAGCTTATTCCTTCTGTAGACTGCGCCATCCTCGCCATACCGGCAAAGATGTGCCTGCCCACTGTGGAGACCCTGTGCAACAAAAAAGCGTGCAAGGCCATAATTATCCTCTCCGCAGGTTTCAAGGAGGACAGTAAGGAAGGTGCCGAATGGGAAAGAAAGATCGCAGAGGTCTGCAACTCCACCAACACCGCCCTCATCGGACCCAACTGCGTCGGGGTCATGACTCAGAATTATATAGGTGCTTTCATCCAGCCCGTACCTAAAATCAATCCATTAGGCGCAACTCTTATTTCCGGTTCAGGTGCCACCATAGTATTCATCTTGGAGGCGGCCATGCAGCTCGGACTTCACTTCAATCAGGTTTTCTCAGTAGGAAACTGTGCCCAGATAGGTGTCGAGGACGCTCTCGAATACATGGACGAGAACTATGTTCACGGAAAGAGCTCTCCTGTGATTATGCTGTACATCGAGAGCATGAACAATCCAGCCAAACTTGCAAAACACGCCAAGTCACTCATAGCCAAAGGAGCCAAGATAGCGGCCATCAAGGCAGGATACAGCGAGGCCGGCAGCCGTGCGGCTTCCTCTCATACCGGTGCGCTGGCATCTCCCGACAAAGCCGTCAATGCGCTGTTCCGTAAAACAGGTATTGTAAGATGCTACAGCCGCACAGAATTAGTGACCGTAGCCGCAGCCATGATGTGCCCTGAGCCCAAGGGACGCAAAGTCGCCATTGTAACTCACGCAGGCGGCCCCGCAGTAATGCAGACAGACGTACTGTCATCCAACGGAATCGAAATTCCCCGTCTCTCCGGACCCAAGGCCGAGGAACTGCTCAAGAAATTGTACATCGGCTCATCGACGGCAAACCCCATAGATTTCCTCGCAACCGGTACTGCAGAACAGCTCGGATACATCCTCGACGCCTGTGAGAACGACTTCGATGTAGATGCGATCACCATCATCTTCGGAAACCCTGGACTTACTGAGGTATATGACGTATATGACCTTATCGGACAGAAAATCAGGACCTCCCGCAAACCCATATATCCTGTCCTTCCCTCTGTGGTCAACGCACATAACGAGATTGAGGATTTCCACAACAAAGGCAACATCAGCTTCCCTGACGAAGTGGCTCTCGGTTCCGCTATCGTAAAGATTATGAACAGGCCCAAGCCCATAGACAGCTGTACGCTTCCCCCTGTGGACAAAAAAATGATACGCGAGGTCATTGATTCCAGCTCCAACGGATATCTGTCCCCCGACAAAGTGCAGATTCTGCTTGACGCCGCGGGGATCAACCGTACAAAAGAATATGTAGTAAGCGACATAGGCCAGGCCATAGAAGCTGTAAAAGAGATCAAGTACCCTGTGGTCATGAAAGTTGTAGGCCCCATCCACAAATCGGATGTAGGCGGTGTCTCACTCAACATCTCCGACGACACCACCCTGTCCTCCGAGTTCTACCGCATGATGCGCATCAAGGATGCGACCGGAGTTCTTATCCAGCCTATGCTGAGCGGCACAGAAGTGTTCGTAGGAGCAAAGAGAGAAGAGAAGTTCGGTCATCTTATCCTCTGCGGACTCGGCGGCATATATGTAGAAGCCCTCAATGACATCAGCTACTCTCTCTCCCCTGTATCGAAAGTAGAAGCTGACGAGATGATTCACGGACTCCGCGGCATCAAGCTTCTTGAAGGAATACGCGGAAAAGAAGGCGTCAACATAGTACTCTTCAACGAGGTCATCCGCCGTGTGTCAGCCCTCTGCGCCGCCGCTCCGGAGATCTACGAGATGGACATCAATCCCCTGCTGGGCAACTCCAAGTCCATCACTGCGGTGGACGCCCGCATAAGGATAGAAAAAGCAGACGCGGCAATATAAAACCCTGAACGAGATGAACAACCCATTCACAAAACTCAAGAACTGGTACTCTGAGCAGACTTCCACCGCCAAGGGATTCATCTGGATCGGGCTGCTGCTCATCATAGGCATCATCCTGCGCTGGGACTATATCAGCAGCAGGGTGGTGGCTGCATTCGGATTTTTAAACTTCAACCAATAACAAACACTAATTTTATGGCAACACAAGGAGCTATTGTAGTAGACAAAGAAAGGTGCAAGGGTTGCGGCGTATGCGTCGTAAACTGCCCCACCGAAGCCATTGCCCTGTCCCATGAGGTCAACGGCAAGGGTTACAACTTCCTTTCTCTGGTCAATCCCGAGAAATGCATCGGCTGCGCCAACTGCGCGACCGTATGTCCTGATTCAGTTATTACTGTTTATCGTGTTAAAATCTAAATTTTGAGAATATGGCAGAAAAGATTCTTATGAAAGGTAACGAGGCCATCGCATACGGAGCCATCGACTGCGGCTGCGACGGATACTTCGGATACCCTATCACCCCTCAGTCCGAGGTGATGGAAACCCTGATGAAAGTACAGCCCTGGGAGACCACCGGCATGGTAGTGCTCCAGGCCGAGAGTGAAACATCATCCATCAACATGGTATACGGCGGTGCCTGCTGCGGAAAGAAGGTCATGACCTCCTCCTCCAGCCCCGGTATCAGCCTCATGTGCGAGGGACTCAGCTACATCGCCGGCGCCGAGCTGCCCTGCGTGGTTGTGAACGTAATGCGCGGCGGTCCGGGACTCGGAACCATCCAGCCCAGCCAGGGAGACTACTTCCAGGCAGTGAAGGGCGGCGGACACGGTGACTACCATCCCATCGTACTCGCTCCCGCATCGGCTCAGGACATGTACGACTTCGTAGGCGAGGCCTTCGAGCTCGCGTTCAAGTACCGCAACCCTGCCATGATTCTCGGCGACGGTGTCATCGGACAGATGATGGAGAAAGTGGAGCTGCGTCCCGCCAAGCCCCGCCGCACCGAGGAGGAGATCCGCGCCCTGTGCGATTCCTGGGCAACCATCGGCAACAAGGGCCGTCACGGCAACACCATCACTTCCCTCGCCCTCGACCCTCAGGTACAGGAGAACTTCAA
>CALUPK010000026.1 GCA_944322575.1 uncultured Bacteroidales bacterium
ATGGTCCGCAGCGGCATCGCCATGACAGGCGAGATGACACTCCGCGGCAAGGTCCTGCCGGTAGGCGGCATCAAGGAAAAAATCCTCGCTGCCAAACGTGCCGGCATCCACACCATCATCCTATCCAAGCAGAATGAAAAGGACATCAAGGACATCAAGCCCATCTACATCAAGGGGTTGGACTTCGTCTACGTGGACAATATCTCCGAGGTTCTGAAATACATATTCAGCTAAGGACAATGGAAGTCAGAATAGAAGAATCGTGGAAAGCGGTGCTCCGGGAAGAGTTCGACAAGGAATATTTCGCCCGGATCGCCGCTTTTCTGCATCAGGAGAAAAGGGACGGCAAGACTATCTATCCTCCCGGACCTCTCATTTTCAATGCATTCCGACTCACCCCCTTCGATGAAGTGAAAGTCGTGATTCTCGGACAGGACCCCTACCACGGTCCCGGCCAGGCCCACGGACTGTCGTTTTCCGTACCGGACGGAATAGCTATGCCGCCCTCCCTGCAGAACATATACAAAGAGATTGCTGCGGATCTCGGGACACCTGCTCCTGCAAGCGGCAATTTAGAGCGCTGGGCACGTCAGGGTGTATTCCTCCTTAACTCAGTCCTCACCGTCAGGGCAGGCGCCCCCACCTCCCACAGCAGCATCGGATGGCAGACCTTCACCGATGCTGTCATCAAGACCATTTCAGACCGCAAGGAGTGCATCGTGTTTATGCTGTGGGGCAACTATGCACGCAGTAAGAAACCTCTCATAGACAGCTCCAAGCATCTGATATTAGAAGCTGCGCACCCCTCGCCGCTGGCCCGCGGGGCATTCTTCGGGTGCCGTCATTTTTCCAAAGCCAACAATTTTCTGACTGCCACAGGGCAGAGCCCTATTGTATGGTAAGAGGTTTTTAAGTATTTTTGACAGACGTAAAATTTAACAAGATATGAATGTAGCTGTAGTAGGCAGCGGATATGTGGGACTCGTATCCGGAGCCTGTTTTGCCGAGATGGGAGCCGAAGTCTGGTGTGTAGATGTGGACTCCCGCAAAATCGAGGGACTGAAAAAAGGAATCCTTCCAATATACGAAGACGGCCTTCAGGACTTGGTCGACAAGAACACCGCTGACGGCAGGCTGCATTTCACCACGTCTCTCCGGGAATGCATCGGCCGTGTGGAGATAGTATTCATAGCCGTGGGCACACCTCCTGAAGAGGACGGCTCGGCCGACGTTTCTCACGTTATGGAGGTCGCTGCCGAGTTTGGACGCTGCATATCGGGGTACACCCTGCTTGTGATGAAAAGCACCGTTCCGGTAGGAACATGCTTTAAGGTAAAACAGACTGTAGAAGAAGAGCTCAGAAAAAGAGGAGAGGACATACCGTTTGACATAGCATCGAATCCTGAATTTCTCAAGGAAGGCGTGGCCATCAAGGATTTCATGACTCCCGACCGCGTCGTGATAGGGATAGAGAACGACCGCGCCAAGTCACTCATTTCATCCCTGTACCGCCCCTTTCTGCTCAATAACTACCGGGTCATCTTCATGGACATTCTGTCGGCAGAGATGACAAAGTACGCCTCCAACGCGATGCTGGCGACGAGAATAAGCTTCATGAATGAGCTTGCCGTCCTGTGCGAGCTCACAGGAGCTGACGTAAGCAAGGTGCGCACAGGCATGGCCTCAGACAACAGAATCGGTTCAAAATTCCTTTACCCCGGCTGCGGATACGGCGGCTCATGCTTTCCCAAGGACGTCAAGGCCCTGATCAGAACTGCAGAGGACAATGGATACGGCATGAAGATCATCAGCGCCGTAGAGGAAGTCAACAAGGAGCAGAAGAAAGTAGTATTCAAAAAATTATATGAAGCACTCGGCCACAATCTGAAAGACAAGACTGTCGCCATCTGGGGCTTAGCATTCAAACCCTGCACGGATGATATGAGGGAGGCTCCCTCTATAGTCACCATCTCACTCCTGATAGAAGCCGGCGCACACGTCAGGGTATTCGATCCTGCAGCGATGAATACATCCAAGGCCATCTTCGGAGACTCTGTCACCTACTGCACAGACATCTATGATGCTGCCGAAGGTGCTGATGCCGCCGCCCTCATCACTGAATGGAAACAGTTCCGTATCCCCGACTGGAAACGTCTGCTTAAAGTCATGAAAGGCAACATCATAGTAGACGGAAGGAACATCTACAATCCGCAGGAAGTGCAGGCTGCCGGAATCGATTACTACTGCATAGGCTGTCCTCACGAGGCCATGAGAAAGCGGTAAATCCCCTCAAAAAGCGAGATAAGCCCCAGAACCATTATCACCACTCCTGCCACCCGGTTAATCATGATCAACTGCCGGAGCCGAAGTTTGTTCCGGAACATATTGATAGCTGTGGACAGCACATGCCACCACAGGGCAGCGCCGGCGAAGACTCCCGCCAGAGTCACTGCTATGCGTGGCAGAGGCTCTGCCTCCCCCCTGCTGATACCGATAAAAGCAAACAGGCCGAGCATGAGGAAGAAAGCCCCTGGATTACTTATCGTCATCAGGACTGTTGAGAAGAAATCCTGCCAGTAGTGGCGGTTGCCCGACTTCACCCTCCTTATCTGTTTGACCGGATTGGTCATAAAGAGCTTTACCCCGAAGATTCCCACTATTATTCCGCCGACAATCATCACCGCGTAGCGGTAATCAGAGAGAATATGCTGCACATACGATATGCTCAACAGAGCCACTGCCGCAAAGACCGTATCGGAAACCGCAGCACCGAGTCCGGTAATGAAACCCGAACTGCGTCCCTTGCTCAGCGTACGCTGAATGCAAAGCACGCCGATCGGCCCCAACGGCACCGATGCGCAGATACCTACGACAAATCCTTTTAGCAGTTCCAGCAGCATAACCCTGCCTCCGTTATTCTATTGTTCTTCCTCTCCGGAAGCTAAGTAATACTCGAGCAGCACACTCAGGACATCAGGATTGATGTCCTTTGCAATCGTATTCTTGTTCTCATCCAGCAGATAGATTGCCGGAACGTCTATCAGATCATACTTGTCGAACATACCGGAAGCACGCTTGCGGTCCCAGAGATTAATCCATCCGGGGTTATTCTCCTTTAGATAATTCTTCCACTTATTGTCCCTGCCAGTGTATATAGCCACGATCTCCATCTCATCCCGCCCGTACTCCGCGTACATCTCTGCCAGATCTTTTGTAACTCCGCGGCACAGGGCGCAGTCGGTATTGTAGAAATAAAGAACCGTATAGCGGGATTTCACGTCATAGATTCTGAACTTCTTGTTTTTGGGAGTACGCAGCTCCAAGTCTGCCACAGGACGGTCCAGAGGATTGCGGTAGAACATCAGGACAGCAAGGGCCGTCTGGTCTATAAAGTCCTCCGGAGAGCTGAAATCTGCCCGGATGACACTGCCCTTGGTCTCGCCGGTAGTAGTAAATGTCACAGTCTCCCACAGCTCAGGCATACCTGCGATATATTTGTTGGCAAGGTATGCTGCTCCCTGCTGGAGTGTATAGCTCGCACTTGTCTTCAGGTACTGGTACAGAGCGTAGAAGAGTTCGTGGAAAAACTCCGGATTGTCCTTGGAATCCTCGAAGAAAGTATCTATCTCCTTTGTCACTAACGTCGTGTCGGCAGTATTGGCAATCGGTGTAAATATCCTCTCGAAAATCATCTCCGTCGGCGTAAGGATGCTCTCCTGCACATCCACGACCTGAGACAGCGCCGCCGGAGTAAGGTCCCTTCCGACGATTATGCCCTGACGGTTCAGCAAAAACATCTTGGGGGTGGATATAACACCGTACTTCGTAACGAAATCCGATGTCATTTCCGGATCCCAGAGGTGCACTATATTCACATTGTCAGGAACTTTGAATGGATGCACGGCCTTCTGGAGATAGTTCATCCACCGTTCCCGGTCATCCTGTGTATAGATCATGTACACCGTAAAGTTAAGTCCTTCAGTATTGCGGATAAGATACTGCATCAGGGCAGGCGTCGTACGTATACAGGACGCACACTCATCGTCATAGAAATAAAGGACAGTATAGTCCTGATTACCATTGGCCAGTTCAACTTTATTGCCGGCCGGGTCCTCAAGTGTAAGCCCCGGCGCCCTCATGCCTATCAGAGAAAGCCTGTTGGTCTGGGCGAAGAGCTTCATTTCCATCACGGCGTCTGTATCGGGGAGAGTATATCCGCCTTTAATAAAATAAGCATCCGCGACATATACCGCTATCTCATCATACCCCATAATCTTAGATTCACGATAATACCTGTAGATGTAGTACGCAAGACGGGCCCTCTCTTCCGGTGTCTTGCCGGTGCTGATAAACGCATCGGCGCGGCTTATAATATCCGAGGGCTGCTGACCGTCAAATACACTCATTACAAGATTGATATCCTCCTGCGTCATCTCGCTTGGCGTGACTCCGAGAGTATCTGTCTGGGCATTGGCCTGTTCCGATGTTCCGAAAGCAAGAAGAACGGACAGGAAGAAGGCTGTTACAAACACATTACTTATTTTCATATCTACTTCTGTATATAGTCATTAATATCTATACCGGAGGGCAGGAAGGGAGCTGCGTCCCCTCCGTTGACAATCACATCCCTGACCACTGTAGAGGAGATAAACGAATAACTGTGCGATGCAGGAATGAACACAGTCACGGTCTCCGGCTGCATCTTTCTATTGGCCTGCGCTATGACTGACTCAAGCTCGAAGTCTGTAGTCGTCCTGAGTCCGCGGATGATGAAATATGTCCCCTTCTGACGGCACAGCTCAACTGTCAGTCCAGTATATGAGAGAACTTCTATATCCGCACCACAGTCTATTAGCGGGCGTACTGCATCCTGAATCAGCCTGACACGGACCTGAGGCGGGAGGAACCCCTGCTTGAGATGATTGTAGCCAACTGCTATGTATATCTTGTCAAACAGTTTGAGAGCAGACTGCAGGACATCCATGTGCCCGAGCGTAAAAGGGTCGAATGACCCGGGGAATATGGCGGCTTTTCTATCCGGTTTCATCGTCAGACGCAAAATTATTACAAACAACAAATATACATTAAATTTTCCAATATCCCCCCAAGATCAGAAAGGTGCGGACACCTGTCCGCCCATCTCCACAAAAAAGGCCGCGAAGAGCGGCCTTTTTGTGGAGATGGGCGGGCTCGAACCGCCGTCCAAACACAGCACCCGAGTGCTTTCTACATACTTATTCTGCCATTGGTTTTCGGGAAGCAGCTGCGGACAGACGCGCCACTGAATCCTTATCCCCTAAGTCTTAAGCTGCTTTAAGGGAGTCGGCAGCCGCATCCCGCTTTAATGATACCCCGTATGCCGGACATAGCAGGCGGAAAGTCCGGCGGGATACTCGTCGCTATCGCCCTGGGCGACCGCGATTAAGGTAGTAAACCTGGTTTACTTACGCAGCGAGTGCATAGTTGTTGTTGCCAGTTATGGCTTTGTAACCTTGATGACGGGGTGGGTCACCTGCCCCGGTATGCTTACAGTCAGATGTCTTGTGCTGTCAAAACCAAAACATCCCCATTTGCAACTGCAAAGATACGCAAAAAACGTACCGTGTCAAGATTTTTTCAGCGTAGGATACGCAATCCTCTCGTGATACACCTGTTCCAGGCGTTCCTTGAACATCCTTTTTACCACTTCTATCTCCTTGATAGAGATGTCAGCTTCTACGAGCTGGGAGTCAGAGAGGCGCTTGCTGATAATAGAGTCTACAAGATTGGATATGCTCTCCGGCGTATAATCCTTCAATGAACGGGATGCAGCTTCCACAGCATCGGCCATAAGCACTATCACCTGCTCCTTGGTCTTGGGCAGTTCCCCATGATACATAAACGGCTCCCTGTTCTCCGGATCTCCGCCGGCATTGCAGTACTGCGCGTAAAAATAGAATGTAACTGTCTTTGCGTGGTGCGTCCTTATGAAGTCTATCACGACCTCCGGCAGCTTGTGCTTACGTGCTATCTCCACACCGTCATCCACATGACGGATAATCTGCTGGGCACTCTCTATCGGGGAGAGCCCTTTGTGATAATCGAAACCCACAGGGGTATTCTCCACGAAGCACTGGGGGTTGTTCATCTTTCCGATATCATGATACAGCGCTCCCACCCTCGTAAGTATCATATCTGCACCTATCTCACGGGCAGCCTCGGAAGCCAGGTTGGAGACCTGAAGGGAATGCTGGAATGTTCCCGGTGCTTTCTGGGCGAGCTCTCTGAGCAGTCTGTTGTTGGTATCAGACAGGTCCATCAGACGGAAATGGGATACCAACGAGAATATCCTCTCGAAAAGGAATGCTATAGGATATGCCGCCACTACCAGCAGGGAGTTGACCGCAATCCTGAGGACCTCCCGCATGTTGAAGAGACTCAGTGTACCGTCCCCTGACAGAAGGAATCCGAGATATACGAGGGACATTCCGATAAAGACGAAGAGCGAGTTCAGGAACTGCACCCATCCGTTATTGAAATACTTGAATGTCACGATAGCGATGATACCGCCTGTAAGGTTCATCATGTACAGCTGCACGCCTGTTCCCGGCTGGAACAGCAGAGGAAGCAGCATCACTGTGTAGATGGGAAAGACATATCTGCGCTTGAAGAATATCGTCAGATAGATGGAGAATACGGCGTAAGGGATCAGATACAGGTAATCCACATTGAAATTATGGATCAGGACCGTCAGCACAAAAAGCAGGGAATACAGAGTGAGTACGAAGTAGAACGACTTGCGCCTTCTGATAATATCCTTGTTGGTAAAATACACCACCCCGAAAAGTGATGCGACTATCACTATACACAGGACAAAATGCCCGAGTCCTATTCCTATATTGGACTCAGTATAGCCGTATGCTATCTCATACTCGCGCTTGAACGAGTCCAAAAGCTGCCCTACCTCTGTCGTTATAATCTCACCTTCGGAGACGATGAGCTGCCCGGCATAGACCATACCCTTGGTTGGGGATATGTAGTCCACTGCCTCTTTGTGGAAGAGGTCGGTAAGTCCCTGGTCATAGATGAGGTTCGGCACGATATACTCCGACAGCCTGTATGCAGAGAATATCGAGTCCGCATCGTATTTCGGGAAACTGACAGAGAGATCATACTTAAGATATCCCTCGGCTTTCTTCGCGGTATACACCTCGGCAACAGGAACCTCCTGAGCTCGTTTATCTTTCTGGATTACGATTGTACCCCCGGCCGGAGCCTCCTCCATGACTGGCAGAATACCGATAGAATACATTTTATACAGAGATTCTATGATGGATGAGACTATATGGCTGTTCACACTGTCTCCTCCGAGAAGCGTACTGAGACGCTGAATCTGCACATTCGCCACAGCATTGTCATACTCAAAATACGGAATGACCTCGGAGGCCTTCTCTTCCTTTTCCGCCAAAAGTTCCTGATCTGTCTTCAGGATGGGGAAGTCTATCGGCGAGAGAAGGGTCTCGTAAACCCAGGGGCGACCCACCTGATAATTGTACTTGAACTTACCCTCCTCGGGGAAGAATACCACCGTTATCGCCAGAGTAATCAGCAGTGCTACGTATATCTTGGGATCTCTTAAAAATGTATTCTGTTCCATCTGATTGTTTTTTGTCGTGTAATAGATGAAGCTCCCCGCGTGATGCGGGAAGCTTCTCTAAAGAATCCGCAGCTGACTCTGCGTATAGGAAAAGACTTAATTGATAGCCTTGTCCTGAATATTGTCTCCGTCGTATAGTCCCGCGTCGAGCTTTTTCTTAGCCTCGGAGAATGCGTTGAGTGTGTATTCCACATCCTCGAGAGAATGAGCTGCTGTCGGGATAATTCTGAACATGATAACTCCCTTAGGCACTACGGGGTACACGACCACGGAGCAGAACAGATTGTAGTTCTCCCTGAGATCCACAAGCATATTCGTGGCCTGAGGCACTGTTCCGTGGATAAATACAGGAGTCACGCAGGCCTGGGCCAGTCCGATATCGAAGCCTCTCTCCCTGAATCCATTCTGCAGGGCACGGGTCACTGTCCACAGCTTCTCGCGCAGACGGTCGCCCTCGGGTCCGCGGATGATCTCCAATCTCTTCAGACAGCCCTCTACGATAGGCATAGGAAGTGACTTGGCGTAAATCTGGGAACGGAGGTTATAGCGGAGGTAGTTGATTATAGACTTGGGGCCGGCTACGAAACCGCCGATGATGGCCATAGATTTGGCATAAGCGCCGATATACAGGTCGATACCGTCCATCACACCGAAATGCTCGGAGGTTCCGCGTCCGTGAGGACCCATGACACCGAAACCATGGGCATCGTCGATGAGAATACGGAAATTGTATTTCTTCTTCAGAGCCACGATCTGATCCAGAATACCGAGAGCGCCGGTCATACCGTACACTCCTTCGGTGATGAGCAGGACTCCGCCGCCGGTCTCCTCGCACACTTTGAGCGCACGCTGAATGGTTCTCTCACATTTCTCGATGTCGTTGTGAGGATACACCATTCTCTTGCCCATGTGCAGGCGGCAGCCGTCGATAAGACATGCGTGAGCCTCGGAGTCATAAACGATGACATCATGACGGGTGAGCAGAGCATCGATAGTGGATACGATTCCCTGATAGCCGAAATTGAACAGGAAAGCGTCCTCCTTCTGCTCGAACTCAGCCAGCTCTCTCTCGAGTCTCTCATGCAGGGATGTCTGGCCGGACATCATTCTCGAGCCCATAGGATAGGCCAGGCCCCAACGGGCAGCAGCCTCGGCATCAACCTTGCGGATCTCAGGATGATTTGCCAGTCCGAGATAGTTGTTGAGACTCCAGCAGAGCACCTCATGACCGTTGAATCTCATCCTCGGCGCAATCTCGCCTTCGAGCTTGGGGAAAGTGAAGTATCCGTGACCTCTTGCGCGGTACTGTCCGAGCGGACCTCCCTCGTCTTTGTTTATTCTTTCAAAAATATCCATAGTTGATGGTTTTAAATGATTTATGCGTCGATTTTAGCGTATTTTGCATTCATTTCTATGAACTCCCGGCGAGGCGGAACCTCATCTCCCATGAGCATTGAGAATATGCGGTCGGCTTCAGCCGCATTGTCTATGGTCACCTGACGGAGAAGCCTTGTTGCAGGATCCATGGTAGTTTCCTTGAGCTGCTCGGCATTCATCTCGCCGAGACCTTTATAACGCTGGACATAGATACTGCCCTCATTGCCCTTTCCTATCTCCGCTATAGCCGCTATACGCTCTTCTTCTGTCCAGCAGTATTTCTCCTCCTTGCCTTTTTTGCTCTTGACCTTATAGAGCGGAGGCGCGGCGATGTACACATATCCGTTCTTGATCATATCCGGCATATAGCGGAAGAAAAATGTCAGAATCAAGGTCGCGATATGCGCTCCGTCGACATCGGCATCGGTCATAATGATGACCTTATGATAGCGGAGCTTGTCGAGATTGGCAGCCTTGGAATCATCTTCTGTTCCGATTGTAACACCCAAGGCGGTATAGATATTGCGGATGGTTTCGCTCTCGAGGACTTTATGCTCCATTGCCTTCTCCACGTTCAGGATCTTACCGCGCAACGGCAGGATAGCCTGATAGGTCCTGTCTCTGCCGGTCTTGGCTGTACCGCCTGCGGAGTCTCCCTCGACGAGGAAGAGCTCACATTTCTCGGGATCGCGGTTCGAGCAGTCCGCCAGCTTACCCGGCAGCCCGGCTCCGGACATCACGGTCTTGCGCTGTACCAGCTCGCGGGCCTTTCTGGCCGCATGACGGGCAGTGGCTGCAAGAATCACCTTGTCGATGATGTTCTTCGCGTCCTTGGGATTTTCCTCAAGATATGTCTCAAGAGCAGCCTTGGTGGCCTGCGAGACCGCTGCATCCACCTCGCTGTTGCCCAACTTAGTCTTGGTCTGACCCTCAAACTGAGGCTCGGCCACTTTCACCGAGATCACAGCCGTCAGACCCTCACGGAAGTCAGAGGCATCGAGGTCAAACTTGAGCTTGGACAGAAATCCGTTCTTCTCTGCATAAGCCTTGAGGGTAGAGGTAAGTCCGCGGCGGAAACCGGTGAGATGAGTACCGCCTTCTATCGTATTGATATTATTTACATAAGAATGGATATTCTCAGAGAAGCCGGTGTTGTACTGCATGGCTATCTCGATAGGGATACCCGTCCTGTCAGTCTCCAGGGAGATGGGCTTTTCCGTGAGTTTCTCACGGGTACCGTCAAGGTACTGGACGAACTCCACCAGACCGAATTCAGAGTAAAACTCCTGACGCTCAGGCTCGTGCTCCACATCATCCATTCTCTCCACTCCGCTGTCCTCCGGCTCGGGCTTCCTCTCGTCTGTCAGGGACAGGTGAATGCCCTTATTGAGGTACGCCAGCTCGCGCAGCCTCGTGGACAGCACTGACGCATCATAGACGGTCGTCATCTTGAATATCTCGCTGTCAGGTGTAAAAGTTATGATGGTCCCGGTATCATCGCACTCCCCCGTAACCTTCACGGGATACTGAGGAACACCCCTGCTGTACTCCTGAACGAACACCTTGCCCTCGCGGTGTACCTCCGCCTTCAGATATGAGGACAGGGCATTGACACAGGACACACCCACGCCATGCAGACCTCCTGAGACTTTATAGCTGTCTTTGCTGAACTTACCGCCGGCATGCAGGACTGTGAGCACCACCTCCAACGCCGAGCGTCCTTCTTTTTCATGAATACCTGTCGGAATACCGCGTCCGTCGTCCTTGACACGGATAGAATTGTCAGGCAGAATCGTTACCTCTATATTCTTGCAGAACCCTGCCAGGGCCTCGTCAATGGAGTTGTCCACCACCTCATACACCAGATGGTGCAGACCTCTTGGTCCGATGTCCCCGATGTACATCGACGGACGCTTACGGACTGCCTCCAGCCCCTCCAATACTTGAATACTGTCCGCAGAATACTCTCTTTCCGCTTCAATCATTTCTTTATCTGTCATCTTGGTTCAAAAATTTTATATAACGGACAAAGATACAAAAAAATCTTACAATTTAAGGCAAATGCCCGCACCAATATTGATACCCGGTTCAACATAACCTAAGAAATATTGTATCTTGCTGTTTGCCAAATTATTTCCTTCAATAAAAGCCATGACCTTGGTATTGAATGCGTAGGAAATACGCAGCCCCGCGTCCACAAAGGCAGGCACCCTGTAGGTGATGGAACGTCCGTCCCCCATGGCCTTGCCGGCGGTGGAGGTACGGAAATAGCAGTCGGCCCTGATATACAGGCGCTGCCTTAGATTGTACTCCAACACTGCGTTGACATCGAAGGCAGGCATCATAAGAGCCGCCCCAGGATTGGAGAAAGCGCGGTAGTTAACTTCAGCCAATGCAAAGAAGTCCAATGACTTCCACCGCAGCATACCGGATGCGGTGAACACGTGTGTCTCACCTCCGGCCAATATCTGCACCATATCCTGTCCCTGCTGCTGCGACATGAAAGAAAGCATGTTGCGGGCATAGGAATAATTGGCGCCGAGGCTATAGGAAAAACGGTCCTTGACCTGTCCCTTCAGGCCAAGCTCCGCTGCTATGGGGACTGAGGACAGCTGCGGACTGTCAGAATTATCCATCCAGGGATTGATGGCGAAGAGGTCATAACAGGTATTCAGCTTATTGTCTCCGTATGCCTTAAGATAGAGCCACAGGGAGTTGCGTGCAGCCTCGAAGCTGACAGAGGCGTCCGGATACACGAGAAAACGGCTGCTGTTGCTTATGATTCCGGATATTCCGTCATTGATACCTCCGTAAGCAGAAGAGAACGTCACCCCGGCATTGACCCTCCAGCGGTCCCTCTCCCAACGGTACATCGGGGATATATTCCACACTCCGTAATCAGAGAATGTCCCGCCGAACCTAAGGTAAATCTTATGCTCGCTCCTGACGGTCGCTCCTAAAGAAAGGTCGGCATCCATCAGATGGTCTATGATGCTGCGACGGTTGTTGAAATACCGGTAACCGAGATTCAGGTCATAGTAAAATGCATTGGGATCTGGATTGGTCGAGCGGACTGAGAGTCCGGCATCCAAGTGATCGAATCTGTTGTAATTCACCGCTGCCGGCATACCGGCGGCAGAAGCGAACGCATACATGCTGTTGGAATAGGAGGCGTCCGCCCTGAGCTCTCCCTTCTTCCAGCGGAAGCCCATAACGGCTCCGGCCTTGTTCTTCATCCTGTTTCCAGAGATTTTCTGCCCGCTGTACCCGGCCCTGTCTCCGGCAAGCTGCACCTGAGGCACACGGCCCCAGAAAGAGTCATGGTTGACGTAGAGCCCGAAAAAGAATTTCTCTCCGAAACGGGGCGTTATATACAGGTCCGCAGAAGGGGTCCAAGGATATGCGGCGGCTATCCGCGCATAAAGCCAGGGATACACCACCCTTCCCTCTGAAGCTGGCCCCAAAGTCGTGAACGGCGAAAACTCGTACAGGTCCTTATATGGGTTATAGAACGTAGTATAGTCAAAATTGAGCCTGAAATTCAGCAGCGAATCATTCACCGGAGCATAAAGGGGAGACTTGACAGCCCTCGCTATCCTGCCCTCATAGTCTCTCTCTACCTCTACCGTAGAATTGATGCCGCCCTGTGCATAAGCAGCCGTCCACGCGGAAGCTGTGAGCACCGCCAGAAATACCGATATCGTCCTGCGCATCTTTGTCATTGTTGTTCTGTGATTTTATTCAGTCTGTCTATACGCATGTCCACCTGGTCCAAAACATCATCTTTAGGTCCCTGAGGCTCATATCCGTCTTTTATGCTCCGGAAGGTGGCCTCAGCCTGCTCCCATTCCTCTCTCTCGGCGAAAGAGTCTCCGAGAACGATAAAGCTCTTGGCCAACCAGTACAGCTGATTGGTCTGTGAATCCGAGAAAGCATACACCAGATTCTCCACCTCCTCAAAATTTCCGGCATCATAAGTGTCCTGTATCAGGAGGTAATAAGCCTCCGCTCCCTGAGGTGTAAACGGCTGTCCTGAAAGCGAGCGCAGCAGAGGCAGGGCTTCCGTCCTCCGTCCGAGGGAGAGAGAGGACTTGGCTGTCACATACTGCGCATATAGCCTGTCGTCGTCCATTATTGCCTGAGAGGCAAGCACCTTGGCCGCCGCATCTATAGCCATACGGTACTTTTCATTCATGAAGTATGACTTCATCATTCCGACAAGAGCCTCATACCTGTTGTTCTCTATCCTGGCTCCGGCGTAAAGCGCCTCGTATGCGGCGGCCGCCTTGTCGTACTGCTCGAGATCATAGCATATCTCCGCATAGTGAAGTGTGGATATCTCGACAGAAGAGCCCTCCCCCTTGTCCATCACCTCAGCATAAGCGGAAGCGGCAGCTTCCTTACGGCCCAGCTCCGAAAGGGTCTCTCCGAGATAGAAATACGCGAGAGGGGTCTTCTGACCGTCAGGATACCTGGATATGAACGCACGGAGGGAACGCTCCGCCGCAGGATAATCTCCGGAAAGATATATCTGTTCCGATGCATTGAACATCATCACCTCCTTCTCATCCGCAGTCTTGGTTGCCGACATGCCTACCCTGTCGAGATATGCGAAATACTCCTCCGGACGGTTGAGCGTAGTGTAGATACTTTCTATGACGGCCAAGGCATTCTCCGTATCCTCGGAGAGAGGAGTCTCTTCCACTATGCGGGTCAGGTAGGACAGCGCTGTATCATAATTGCCGGCATTGGAATACAGCATGCCGAGCTCAAGCATCGCCTTGACATTGTATACGGGATCATTCACCTCGTTGAGCAGATACTTGAAACATCTCTCCGCCTTGTCGGAGTGCCCTGTCTGGACATAAGTCCGGCCCAGCTCATACACAGCAGCCGGATAGACTGCCGCATCTGTACCACGGTCCATCACCGTCTCGAGTATAGCCGTCTTCTTGTTCATATCCGACAGAAGCCCACAGCACAGAGCACACTGATATGCGGCATACACCACAGACTCGTCCTGATAATCCACCATCGCCACCTCCTCATACACAGAAGCGGCCTTCGAATAATCCTTGAGCATGAAGAAAGCGTCGCCTATCCTCAGCTTTGACTCTATGATGAGATCCATATCTTCTCCGTGCGTCTCGAGAAAGAGGTAGAACCAGTCTATCGCTTTTTCGTACTCCTCCTTTGAGAAATAATTGTAACCCTGACTGTACAGCATCAGAGGATATTCGGCAAACTTCCTGAAAGAAGAGTTCTGGTACAGGTAGTCGTTTAGACGGAGCGCCTCGTCTGTCTTACCCGTGCGATAATAGGCCTCGGCGAGCCAGAATCTGGTCAGAAGTCCCAAAGTAGGGTTGTAGGCGGAATGCCGCAGCGCGATGTTGAAATCGGTGACGGCACCGCCGTACGCCCCGCGGTCGAACAGCTCCTTCGCTCTGAAGAATGCTGCTTTCTGCAGGTTCACGTCCATCTCCGGCGTCAGCCTCCGGATGTTGTTGAGAGCCGTGATGGCCGACCGGTATTTTTTGGCCAGCAGGCATGATGTGGCGATATAGGAATATATCTCGTCCGACCTCGTCGTCCCGGGATACACCTGAAGATAATCTTCAAATGCGGTGATGTCGGAATTGACATCAAAAGACAGCTTCGCATAGTTGAAAAATGCTTCTTCACGGATAGACGCGTCGAACGTCATATCGCACGCACGCTTGTAATAGGCCAGCGCCTCATGCTTGTTCTTCAGTTCAATATAGGAATTGGCAATGTGCATACATGCGCTCTGCGCCAAGGAGTCCTCGGCGGTAAGCACCTTTTTCAGCGCCTCGACAGCCTCGTAGTACGAGCCGGTAGAATAGGATATAATACCGAGATAGTAACTGTCCTTCCTGGATATATCCACCCCCGAGGAAGTATAGCTGTCAAACCATTTCCGGGCCTCTTCCGGACGTCCTATACGGTAATAGGCCTCAGACACCATCCGCGCTACTTTGGGGCGCATGTCCTTTCCTACGGCCGACGAGACAGCGGCACCGTTCTCGACGACATAGGCATAATCGCCCGACATCAGTTTGGACTCGAGGATATAATATCCGCAATAAGCTCCATAGTGAGCGTCACCGCTTATAGAGGAGAGCAGGCGCACTGCCTTGGTGAAGTCCTTGTCCACATAGGCGATATAGCCTCTGTAATATGTAGATGACACAGTATACTTCGTATGACCTCCCGCGAGCAGCCTGTCGAATCCCCGGCGGGCATCGTCTATCCTCCCCACCCTCAGCTGACAGAACGAACGGTAGAACAGATACCCGTTCTTATCATTCCTGGAAAGAAGAGCGTACTCTATCCGCTCCAATATCGACAGCGCACGGGTATACTCCTTCCTGTCAAAATAGTACCCCGCATACATCAGCTGCACTCCCATGTATTCAGGAGCGTACCTGTATCTCTCCCTGTACTCGTCCATCAGGGCGTCAATATTCGGGCTGTTCAGACGTATACTGCTGATTATAAAATAAGTCGCAAGCTCTGACTCCTCCGATGGAGAGAGCCGGTTCTCATCCATAATACTGATTATCTCTTCTCTGACAGCAGAGAACATATCATTGCTGTACAGTTCCCGCACACGCTCAACCCTCCTGTCGGAATCCTTGTCCGCCTGCCGCCTCACCTGTGCTTGAGCACCTCCGGAGAGGAAAGCCGCTGCAAGAAAAACTGCGATTACTCTTTTCCAGACCATTTTACTCTATTTGGGGCAAATGTAAGAATTATTTGCCTATCTTTGTAAGATAAATGCACTGTTTCATGGAAGAAAGCACAGACCGCCCCATCATACACTTCGAGCATACGGATATCTACAACAGCGGCAGCTTAGTAATATCCGACCTCAACATGAGCATCCGCAAAGGAGAATTCGTCTATATCATCGGAAAGGTAGGCAGCGGCAAGACTACCATTATCCGCGCCATCATCGGTGAGATTCCGGTCAGCGGAGGGACGGCGACAGTCGGGGACTTCAACCTCAGAAAACTGAAAAAAAGACAGATACCCTACTTAAGAAGAAATATAGGAGTCGTATTCCAGGATTTCCAGCTGCTTATGGACCGGACCGTCTACGAGAACCTGCGTTTTGTCCTCCGGGCCACAGGATGGAAAGACCGCGCCGCCATATCCGGGCGCATACGGAAAGTGCTGGCCGCCGTGGGTATGGAGCACAAGGCCGACAGTATGCCTCACCAGCTGTCAGGAGGCGAGCAGCAGAGAATCGCTATCGCAAGGGCACTCCTGAACAGTCCCGAGATCATCCTTGCCGACGAACCCACCGGAAACCTTGACGGAGACACTGCACGTGAGATTATGGACCTGCTGGTCAGGATCAACCGCGAAAGGGGTCCCGTCGTTATCATGGTAACTCACAACCGGTCCCTCTTCGAGCAGTACCCTGCAAGGACATTCCTCTGCGAGAAACTCTCCTGCACAGAAGTGCCGGAGGAATCCGACGTAGAGCTGGACCTGTCCGAATTCATCTGATTCTATGACCCTCTGATCCTCAGCCGTCATGCCAAAGAGACTCACCGTAAGACAGAGATACGCCGCCATCCTCGGATGGTTCGCCGCCAACCGCCCGGCCGTGCAGTCCGAGCTGCAATTCAGGAACGGATATGAGCTGATAGTCTCGGTCATACTCTCAGCCCAGTGTACCGACAAGCGGGTGAACATGGTCACTCCCGCCCTCTTCGAACGGTATCCGGACCCTGAGGCACTTGCCTCCGCCGCCTTCGAGGACGTACTGGCGCTGATCCGCTCCGTCTCCTACCCCAACAGCAAGGCCCGCCACCTCATAGACATGGCCCGGAAATTAGTCAGCGACTTCCATTCAGTGATACCCTCCGACACCGACAGCCTCATGTCCCTGCCCGGAGTCGGCCGCAAGACCGCCAACGTAGTGGCCTCCATCCTCTATGACAAACCCGTAATAGCCGTGGACACCCACGTGCTCCGCGTATCCAACCGCCTTGGCCTGTCTAACGGGAAGACCCCTGACAAAGTCGAGGCCGACCTCGAGAGCCATATCCCGGTGGAACAGCGTGCCATCGCCCATCACTGGCTCATCCTCCACGGCCGGTACACCTGCACTGCCCGGAATCCCAAATGCGGGGAATGTCCCCTTACGGAGTGGTGCGCGTCCTATCCGGCATTGTCCCAAAAGCCAAGACAATGACCGACTGGCCCGGCATACTCTCCGACTACCGCTCCTGGCTGCGGATAGAGCGGTCCCTCTCCCCCAACACGGTGACATCCTACCTCAGCGACATCGCCAAGCTCCGGGAGATGTACCCGGAACGCGGACCCGAGACCCTCAGCGGAGAAGACCTCTCCGCCTTTCTCTCCTCCGAAGTAGAGCACGGCATATCCAAGCGGAGCCAGTCCCGGATGGTCAGTTCCCTGAAAAGTTTCTACGGATTCCTGGAGATAGAGGGACGGCTGTCCGGTCTGGACGGGCACAATCCCGCCGAGACCATTGACTCTCCCAAGATTTCCCGGCACATCCCCACCGTACTGTCGGTAGAAGAGGTGAAGCGCATCCTCGAATCGGTGGACCTCTCCACCCCGGAAGGACACCGCAACCGGGCCATCCTCGAAGTCCTCTACTCCTGCGGGCTGAGGGTCAGCGAAGTAGTGTCGCTGCGCATATCCGACCTGTTCCTCGAAGACTCTTTCATCCGGGTCATAGGCAAGGGGGACAAACAGAGACTCGTTCCCATCGGAGAACCGGCCGCACAAGCCGTGCAGCTGTATCTCTCCCAGACCCGCAGAGCATTCGCCTCGAAAAAAGACGAGGACATCCTCTTCCTCAACCGGCGCGGCGGGAAGTTGTCACGACAGATGGTATTTCTGATAATCAAGCGTCAATGCGAGGCTGCAGGCATTACCAAAGAGATATCCCCCCACACCTTCCGCCACTCCTTCGCCACCCATCTCGTAGAAAACGGGGCCGACCTCCGCGCCGTACAGCAGATGCTCGGCCACGAGAGCATCCTCACCACCGAGATCTACACCCACATCGACTCCCGCAAGTGGCAGCGGGCCATTCTCGACCATCATCCCCGCAAATAAAAAGAGCCGCCGGCAGTTACCGGCAGCTCTGAGAATGTAGCCCCAACAGGACTCGAACCTGTATCTAAAGTTTAGGAAACTTCCATTCTATCCCTTGAACTATGGGGCCATCCGCTGAAACCAGCGTTATTCTACGTTCTTCTCAACCATCAGACGTCCGCGATAGTAGCCGCACTCAGGGCATACGCGGTGATACAGTACTGTGGCTCCGCAGTTGGAGCAGGTTGAAAGTGCAGGAAGAGTCAACTTATCGTGTGTTCTACGTTTGTCCCTGCGCTGCTTTGAAAGTTTGTGTTTGGGATGTGCCATCTTATTCTAAATTTTAATTATTTCTATTTTAAAATATCTTTCAGCTTTTCCATCATCACGGGGTCACATTCTCCCTCGGGATGAACCTTCTTTATCGGGAGGCTGAGATTGACATAGTCGTAAATAATCTGACCTAAGTCTATCTCCGAAGAACTGCCGTCAAGGAGTATCACCTCATCCGAGACTCCCTCCTCTGCATCCTCCGCGTATGAGGAGAACATCACCGAGAAAGGCACCTGAATATCCACCGGAATCTTCAGGTCCGCGAGGCATCTGTCGCACTTCACTGTCACGTCCCCCGTAATATCCAAATCCAGACTCATACGGCCCGGCTCCTTGGTTATCAGGGCGTTGACATCCAACTCAGCATCCGAGACTGTATCGCTCTCGTATGCCTCGAAGAAACTCCCGTCTACCTTGAAGTGGAACGGATGTTCTCCGTTTGAAAGCCCGCGTATCCCTATCTTGCAATTCATTTCCCGACAATTAAGGGCGGCAAAGATATAAAATTTTTCAATATTCCTAAACTGTTTTGGACTTTTTTATTGCATTCTCCTGCGCTTTCTCTCGTTCTCGTCCAAAATTATCTTCCTCAGACGCATGAAGTGAGGAGTCACCTCCACCAGCTCGTCCTCCTGAATATACTCTAAAGCCTCCTCGAGGGAGAACTTGATCGGAGGCGGCAGCATCACCTTCTCGTCGGAGCCGGATGCCCTCATATTGGTCAGTTTCTTGGTCTTGCAGATGTTGATGGCCAGGTCGCTCGCCCTGGTGTGCTCGCCGACCACCTGACCGGCGTAGATCTCCTCACCCGGGTCGATGAAGAACCGGCCGCGGTCCTGGAGCTTGTCCATGGCGTAAGCCACTGAGAGGCCGGTCTCGAGGGAGACGAGGGAGCCGTTGTTGCGCTTCTCTATCTCGCCCTTGTACGGCTCGTAACCCTTGAAGCGGTGGGCCACTACGGCCTCGCCCTGAGTGGCGGTCATCAGGTTGCTCCTCAGTCCGATAAGTCCCCTCGAAGGGATGTCGAACTCTAAATGGGCCCTGTCCCCGCGGGTCTCCATGTGGGTCAGGGAGGCCTTGCGGCGGGTGGATATCTCGATGGCCTTGCCTACCATGTCCTCGGGCAGGTCGATGGTCAGCAGCTCTATGGGTTCGCAGCGTACTCCGTTGATATTCTTGTCGATGACCTTGGGCTGGCCGACCTGCAGCTCGAAGCCCTCGCGGCGCATCGTCTCGATAAGGATCGACAGATGCAGTACACCGCGGCCGTACACTATAAAGGAATCAGCGCCCAGTCCGGGCTTTACCCTCAGCGCTAAGTTCTTCTCCAACTCCTTCTCCAGGCGCTCCTTCAGATGCCTTGATGTCACGTACTTGCCGTCGCGGCCGAAGAAAGGGGAATCGTTGATGGTAAACAGCATGCTCATCGTAGGCTCATCCACGGTGATGGGCGGCAGAGCCTCCGGATTCTCGAAATCGGCCACCGTATCGCCTATCTCGAAGTCCTCTAAACCGACTACAGCGCAGATATCCCCGCACTCCACCTTCTCGGCGCTCTTCTTCTCGAGTCCCTGAAATACCATCAGGTCTTTGATCTTCTGCTTCTCAACCGTGCCGTCCTTCTTGCAGAGTGAGATCTGCATGCCTGCCGTCAGGGCTCCGCGGCTGACCCTGCCCACCGCGATACGTCCCACGTAGGGCGAATATTCGAGGGAGGAAATCAGCATCTGAGGTGTGCCCTCCACATACTTGGGCGCCGGTATCTCAGCCACGATAGTGTCTAAAAGCGGAATGATGTCGCCCGTAGGCTTGCGCCAGTCTAAGGACATCCAGCCCTGCTTGGCACTGCCGTAGACGGTCTTGAAGTCTAACTGCTCCTCAGTGGCGTTGAGCGAGAACATCAGGTCGAAGACCTGCTCATTGACCTCGTCGGGACGGCAGTTGGGCTTGTCCACCTTGTTGATCACCACGATAGGCTTCTTGCCCATCTCTATGGCCTTCTGCAGCACGAAGCGGGTCTGCGGCATGGTGCCCTCGAAGGCATCCACTAAAAGCAGCACTCCGTCCGTCATGTTGAGCACCCTCTCGACCTCACCTCCGAAATCTGCGTGGCCCGGAGTGTCTATGATATTGATCTTGATACCCTTGTACGGCACCGATACGTTCTTGGCGAGGATAGTGATACCTCTCTCACGCTCCAGATCGTTGTTGTCTAAGATCAGGTCGCCCCCGTGCTTTCCGTCCTCCCGGACGAGCTTCGCCTGATATATCATTCTGTCCACCAGAGTGGTCTTACCGTGGTCGACATGGGCGATGATGGCTATATTTCTTACGTTTTGCATATTCGGGGCGCAAAATTAATTGAAATTTATTTACATTTGCACCCTGACATTAAATTTTAACAGTAACCCACCACACACCATGACGGAGAAGATCATAATCCTCGATTTCGGCTCACAGGTCACCCAGCTTATCGGCCGCAGACTCAGGGAGCTGAACGTTTATTGCGAAATCCATCCATTCAACAGGATACCCGCCCTCGACGACAGCGTCCGCGGCGTAGTCCTCTCGGGCAGCCCCTGGTCCGTCCGCGACCCGAAGGCCCCCTCCCCCGATCTCTCCGGCATCAAGGGCCGCTTTCCCATGCTCTGCATCTGCTACGGCGCCCAGTACATCGCCCACCGCTACGGCGGGGAGGTCAATCCCTCCATCGCCCGGGAGTACGGCCGCGCCATCATGCATATCAAGGAACAATGCCCCCTGTTCGAGGGCATTCCCTCCGACTCGCAGGTCTGGATGTCCCACGGTGACACCATCGCCCGTCTCCCCGAAGGCGCGGAGGTCATAGCCTCCACCGACGACGTGGTCAACGCCGCCTATCATATAAAAGGTGAGCAGACCTGGTGCGTCCAGTTCCACCCGGAGGTCTATCATTCGGCCTACGGACCTCAGATTTTAGAGAACTTCGCCATGCGCATCTGCGGCTGCAAGGGCGACTGGACCCCCGCCTCCTTCATTGAAAGTTCCATCGAGTCCCTCAGGGAGAAAATAGGTCAGGACAATGTCATCCTCGGCCTCTCCGGCGGAGTCGACTCCTCTGTGGCGGCAGTCCTGCTGCACAGGGCCATCGGACGGCAGCTGCACTGCATCTTCGTCAACAACGGGCTGCTGCGCAAGGACGAGTACGAGTCCGTGCTGGCCTCCTACCAGGACATGGGGCTCAACGTCCGCGGAGTGGACGCCACCGAGCTCTTTCTCAAGGCCCTCGAGGGCATATCCGACCCCGAGGCCAAGCGCAAGGCCATCGGCCGCACCTTCATCGAGGTTTTCGACGCGGAGGCACACAAGATAGAGAACGCATCCTGGCTTGCCCAGGGCACCATATATCCGGACGTGATAGAATCCACCTCCGTCAACGGTCCCTCACAGACCATCAAGTCCCACCACAACGTGGGCGGTCTTCCGGAGGAAATGAACCTTAAGATCGTCGAGCCCCTGCGCTCCCTCTTCAAGGACGAGGTCCGCCGCGTAGGCCGCGCCCTCGGCATCAAGAACTCCCTCATCTCCCGCCATCCCTTCCCCGGCCCCGGCCTCGGCATCAGGGTGCTCGGCGAGGTGACCCGCGAGAAACTGGAGATACTGCGCAACGCCGACGCCATCTACATCGACGCCCTCCGCTCCACCCCCGCCCCCGAAGGCTGGCAGCCCGCATCCGGAGCAGCGGCCACAGGCGGCACCGAGACCGGTGAGGGCTTCCTGACCCTCTACGACTGCATCTGGCAGGCCGGAACGATCCTCCCTCCCGTGCGCAGCGTGGGAGTCATGGGCGACGAGCGCACCTACGAATACACCATCGCCCTCAGGGCAGTGGTCTCCACCGACGGCATGACCGCCGACTGGGTACACCTCCCCTACGACTTCCTGGCGAAAGTCTCCAACGACATCATAAACAAAGTGCGGGGAGTGAACCGCGTCGTCTACGACATCTCGTCCAAACCCCCCGCAACTATCGAGTGGGAGTAAACTCCTACTTGCCGCTCTCTAAGAAGGTGCGGATATTCTCCTCGAGGACTTCCACTAAGCGGATACGGGCCTCGATGCTGGTCCAGCCGATGTGCGGCGAGAGAATCAGCCTCGAAGGGTCCTTGACTCCGGCTATGTAAGGATGGTCTATGGGCAGGGGCTCGGTCTCGAATGTATCGACCGCGGCTCCGGCTATCAGGCCGTCGTTGAGAGCGCGGACTAAGTCGTTCTCGTTGATGATGCCTCCGCGGGAGCAGTTGACGATATAGGCTCCGGGCTTCATCCGGCCCAGCTCCGTGTATGTGATAAGGTCTCTTGTCTTAGGATTCAGAGGGCAGTTGACCGACACTACATCACTTCCGCCCAGCAGCTCCTCAAGACTCACACAGGGATAGGTCCTGCAGTGTCCGGTTCCGGAAGTCGAGTAGTAGGACACCTCCATCCCGAAGGCCGTGGCTAATTCAGCCACCCGCGAGCCGATATTGCCCATGCCGATGATACCCATCTTCTTGCCCTTGAGTTCCCAGAAGGGATTCAGCACATCGGAGAACATCCCGCTTCGGGAGTAGCGTCCGTCGTGGCAGATCTCATTGAAATACATCCCGTGTCCCACCATGTTGAGGATGTGCATGAAGCACACCTGTGCCACGCTCTCGGTCGAGTACGCCGGCACGTTCTTGACCGGTATGCCCTTAGAGGCAGCGTAGTCCACGTCCACGCAGTTGACTCCGGTGGCCGCCACGCAGATCAGCTTCAGGTTGCGGGCCGCGTCTATCTCGTCCCGGTAGACCTTCACCTTGTTGGTTATCACGATATCGCAGTCAGCCACCCTTGAAGCGGCCCCACCCGGCTTGGTAGCATCATAAAACACCGTCTCTCCGAACTGCCTGAGTCCGTCCAAAGAGACATCCTTGCCGACAGTAGCGGCATCTAAGAAAACGATCTTCATACAGTTGTCAGTTTAAAATTCTGTAGCAAATTTAGAAACTGTTTCGTAAAAAATATCCTACTTTTGTCTAAAAATACTACGGATATGAAGACCCTGATACTCTCATGCGACATGGGCGGCGGACACAACTCCGCGGCCAAGGCTCTCGCCCAGTGGGGAGAACGCAACGGCATACCGTGCGAGATAGCCGACACCCTCTCGTTCATCAGCACCGACTTCTCCAGGACAATGTCGGACCTGTACATCTTCACTACCAAGAGCAATCTGATAAAGGTCATTTACAAGACAGGAGAGATCGTACCCCGCTCACGCAGAGTCAAGTCTCCCGTCTACGTGGCCAACAAGATCTACTGCAAGCGCCTCTGCGACTACATCCTCGAGGGCGGCTTCACCTCCGCCATCTGCACCCATGTCTTCCCGGCAGAGGCCATGACAGCCCTGCGCCGTGCCGGCCTGCTGCCCTCCGGCCTCAGGACCGTTTTCGTCCAGACCGACTACGATGCGCTGACGCTGATGAAGGACCTCGAGGTGGACGCTATCGTCATCCCCCACCCTCACCTTATAGAAGAATGTGTCGCCATCGGAGCTCGCCGGGATCTGCTGCATCCGTTCGGAATCCCCGTCAGCGAGGAATGCTGGAAGCACGTAGAAAAGAGCGCTGCGAGAGAGGAATGCGCCGCCCTATTCTCCGGCAGCGGTCATATCGGCATCAGCGCCGGCTGGTATCTGATAATGTCCGGCAGCATGGGCTTCGGCAAGACCGGGGAGCTCATCAGGACAATTCTGGAGGCCGAGGGCCGCGGAGTGGAAATCCTGGCCGTCTGTGGCAGCAACACCAAACTCCGCAACCGCCTCTGCAAGGATTTCGGCGAAAATGCCAATGTCCACCCCATCGGCTTCACCGACCGCGTTCCCCTGCTCATGGACGCCTGCGACGTGCTCTTCACCAAGCCCGGCGGCCTGTCCAGCACCGAAGCAGCAGCCAAGCGCATTCCCCTGATCCATACGGCACCCATACCTGGCTGCGAGACGGACAACGCCCGCTTCTTCCACTACCACGGCATGTCCTACAGCACCACCGATACAGCGCAGCAGGTCGCCGTCGCACACCGTCTCTGCTCTGATAAAAAATTCAGGGAAGATATGACTGCCGCCCAGGCAGCCAACACCTTCCCTGATACTTCGGAGAATATCTTCAATCTCCTATAGCATTACCTTCCGTTCCATTTCAGAGCCTTGAAGAGCTCAACAACCACGAGAGGAACAAGAGCCAGAAGAACGATTATACCCCACTGGTTCAGATTCATGGAAACGAACTCAAAGGCTGTCATCATAGGCTGGATCAGCAGTACGGCCAGAGTCAGCACGAGGGACATCAGCAGGGCGAAGATCAGCGGCTTGTTGTTCAGGATGTTGAACTTGAAGCGGGACTCTGT
>CALUPK010000027.1 GCA_944322575.1 uncultured Bacteroidales bacterium
AACATGACCCTCTACTTCATGCCCATCTTCATGCTGTTCATCTGCAACAACCTCTCCAGCGGTCTGACATACTACTACCTGCTCTCCAACCTCATCATGATGCTCCAGACCTGGATCATTCGCCGTTTCTTCGTGGACGAGGAGAAGATCATGGCCAGGGTGCGCGCCGCTTCCGTAAAGGGAGCCGCCAAGCCCAAGTCCAAGTTCCAGCAGCGTCTCGAGGCTATCCAGAAGGCCCAGCAGGAGGCTATACGCGAGCAGCAGAAACAGCAGCAGAGAAGACGTTAGTTAAAAGATATCGCACTATGGGACACATTACTGAGAATATCCTGTCGCTGCGGCAGGAACTGCCCTCCGGGGTCGAGCTCGTGGCAGTGTCCAAATTCAAGTCGGGGGAGGAGATCCTCGAGGCCTACAAAGCGGGCCAGAGGGTCTTCGGCGAGAGCCGTCCCCAGGAACTCAAGGAAAAGGCCCTCTCCCTGCCCAAGGACATAGAGTGGCATTTCATCGGTCATCTGCAGAGCAACAAGATCAAGATGACCGTACCCTACGTCAGGCTGATCCATTCGGTGGACACCCCTAAGCTCTTCTTCGAGATAGAGCGCTGGTGCCGGCAGAACGGTTTCAGCATCGACGTGCTCCTCGAGATGCACATCGCCTCCGAGGAGAGCAAGCAGGGCTTCTCCGATGAGGAGGTCATGGACTTCCTTGCAGGGATAGAGAAGGCCCGTCAGTCCGGGGACAATGAGGGATATCCCACTCAGGTCCACATCCGCGGGGTCATGGGCATGGCCTCCCTCACGGAGGACGAGGCGCTCATCCGCAGGGAGTTCGCTCATCTGAATTCAGTGTTCGACCGCATCAAGGCTCTGGGATATCCTTTCCTCGGACAGTTCGGTCTGAAGTCGTTCGGGATGACTCATGACTATCATATCGCGGTTGAGATGGGCAGCAATATGGTCCGAGTAGGCACAAAAATCTTTGGCCCTCGAGGTGTCCGCTTATCATAGCGGGCGAACTGCTGCGTTGTCATCGGCTCACGGCTCAGTCATTTACGTCAAGTAAACTCCTTCGCCCTTCGCCTCGACGCCTTGCATTTCACCCGCTATGATAAGCGGACTTCTGTGGCGCGTTCTGTTAGATGACGGCTTTGAAGATCAGTTCTGCGGGACCTATAATTTCGACGTTTGAGAATATTCCGCTCCGGCAGCTGAACGATACCGTGAAGGTGTCCGAGGTTGACCGGAGCGTGTATTTTCCGCTGTGGTCGCCGCGGAGCCATGCGGCGGCTGCGGCGGCGATGACGCCCGTGCCGCAGGAGAGGGTCTCGTACTCCACGCCCCGCTCGTAGGTGCGGACGCGCAGCGGCTCTCCCGGTCCGGAGGCCTGTACGAAATTGACATTAGTCCCCTTGGGAGCGAACTGCGGGGCGTATCTCCACTTGCGGCCCTCGCCGTAGACGTCGAGACCTTCGATATTGTCCTTGAAAATCACTAAATGGTCCGTGCCTGTGTTCATCTTCCATGCCACTGGCTCCTGACCTTCCTGCTGCGGGAGACGGATTTCTTCCACTGCGGTGATATCGTTCATTCCCAGGAGTATCCGGCTGTATTGTCCTTCAGAGGAGAGGACCTTGCCGCGGTGTACGCCGTCCGGGGCTTCGAAAACCCAGCTGCCGTCCTCCCCGGAGGCGGGGATGCCGGAGCGGCGGGCCAGGTCTACGATGCAGCGGCCGCCGTTGCCGCACATCATGCCGGAGGAGCCGTCGTTGTTGTAGAACCGCATGGTGAAGTCGTGGACTGGGCTGCTTTCGAGGATGATGAGGCCGTCGGCCCCGATGCCGTAGCGGCGGTCGCAGAGGCGGATGATCTCCTGCTCCGGAAGCTCTGCCCTGCGGTCGAGGGAGCGGAGGAGGATGAAATCGTTGCCGGCTGCCTGGTATTTGAAAAATTCCATTGTACTCAGTTATTTTTCCTTGATGAGACGTTCAATGTCGGCTGCGGTGCGCCGGGCGGAGTCTTTCTCTCCGAGCAGGGCCCTCATATCGTCGTAGTCGGAGATCATCCGGCTGCGGTAGGCGGTGTCATCGGTCATGCGCAGCAGCTCACCGGCGATGTGTTCCGGAGTGCAGTCGCCCTGGAGCAGTTCGCGGAAGATGTGCCGGCCGAGAATCATGTTGGCTAAGGAGACGGTGTCGAGCCTGACGATCATGCGGGCTATGGCGTAGGTTATGGGGTTCATGCCGTAGCAGACCACCTGGGGGGTGCCGATGACGGCGGCCTCGAGGCTGGCTGTGCCGGATGAGATGGCGGCTGCGGCGGAGTGGCTGAGGACTCCGTAGGTGTCGCCGTAGATGATGTCGATGTCAGGATTGCCGTGGAGGTATCTGTCGTAGTAGGAGCGGTCGATGGAGGGGGCTGCGGCCAGCAGGAAGCGGAAACGGCTGCCGGTCCTCTCCTTCAGGATGGCGGCGGTCCTGACCAGGCGGGGCAGGAGGTAGTCCACCTCCATCTTGCGGCTGCCGGCGAGCAGGGCGATGAGTTCCCGGCCGTCATCGGTCAGGGAGTGGGAGCGGAGGAATTCTTCCCGGGTTATATGGACGGAGGGGGTGGCGGCGATGTTGTCCACCAGCGGGTTGCCGTTGTAGACGGCGCTCACGCCCTTGGCTTCGAAGTACGGCACCTCGAAGGGGAAGATGATGAAGGTGCGGTCTACGTATTTCTTGAGAAGGCGGATGCGGCCCTCGCCCCGGGCCCAGACTTTCGGAGGGATGTAGTAGAATACCTTGAAACCGTGCTCATGGGCGAAACGGGCTATCTTTAGGTTGAATCCCGGGTAGTCGATCAGGATGACGGCGTCGGGCTTCCACCCGAGGATGTCCTTCTTGCAGAAGCGGAGGTTGTGGAGGATGCTGCCGAGGCGGCCGATGACCTCGACCAGGCCCATTACGGCATTGTCCCTGTAGTCGCGGACCAGAGTGCCTCCTACGGCTGCCATTCTGTCACCGCCCCAGAAGCGGATCTCGCAGGATGGGTCGTGGGCGAGCAGGCCGCGCATGAGGTTGGATCCGTGCAGGTCGCCCGAGGCTTCTCCGGCTATGATGTAGTATTTCATTGCTCCCAGACTTTGCGCATGCGCTCCATCTCCTGGTAGTCGGTGGTGTCGATGCGGTGGGGCACCACGGAGATATAGCCGTCCTTGACCTTCATGTGGTCGCCTATGGAACTGTCCTTCTCGTGGTTCTCGAAGTGGCCGGCCATGAGGTAATAGGTGCTGCCGTCCTCGTCAGTGCAGGTGTCGAATTCCTTGACCCACATTCCCTTGCCCCGGCGGGCCATGCGGATGCCGCGGATCTCGGAGGCGGGGATGGGAGGGAAGTTGATGTTCAGGTAGATGCCTTTTTCGGGAGGGCAGGCGAGGAAGCGTTCCATGATCGTATCCGCGTATTCGGTTATCGGACTGAAGTCGGGATGCTCGGCGTGGGTGCATATAGAGAATCCTATGGAGGGGATGCCGTAGACCGTGCCCTCGATGCAGGCGCCCAGAGTGCCGGAGTAGAGGGAGGCCACGGAGCAGTTGGCGCCGTGGTTGATGCCGGAGACCACCAGGTCAGGCAGACGTCCCTCGGGCCAGCATTCGTTGATGCCTATCTTGATGCAGTCCACCGGGGTGCCGTTGAAGGTGTATTCCCTGTAGCCGGGCTCGTTCTTTATCTGCTTGAGGTAGAGTTTGGTGTCGAGGGAAAGAGCGGCGGACTTGCCGGACTGGGCGTGGAGGGGGGCGACGACAGTCACGTTGCCGTAGCGGCGCATGACGGAGGCCAGGACGTGGATACCGTCGGCTCCGATGCCGTCGTCGTTGGTTATGAGGATCTCTCTGGTGTCGGATGTCATATTTTAATGCAAATTTGTGCGCAAATATAGATTAATTCCATCAAAATTCGTATCTTTGCCGCCGACTTTAAAATCTTACAGCAATGACAAAAGTTAAAATTGGTATCAATGGATTCGGCCGTATCGGCCGCATGGTATTCCGCGCTGCAATCGACAAATTTTCTGATGACATCCAGGTAGTCGGCATCAACGACCTGCTCGACCCTGAGTATCTGGCTTACATGCTGAAATATGACTCCGTTCACGGCCACTTCGACCACGAGGTGTCCGTAGAGAACGGCAACCTTATAGTAAACGGTCAGAAGATCCGTCTGACCGCCGAGATGGATCCCGCCAACCTGAAGTGGAACGAGGTGGGCGCCGAGATCGTAGTGGAGTCCACAGGTCTCTTCCTGACAGACGAGAAGGCCCGCAAGCACATCCAGGCAGGTGCAAAGAAAGTCATCATGTCAGCTCCTTCAAAGGACGACACTCCTATGTTCGTTTATGGTGTCAACCAGAAATCCTACAAGGGACAGGACATCATCTCCAACGCTTCCTGCACCACCAACTGCCTGGCTCCCATCTCCAAGGTTCTCAACGAGGCATTCGGTATCAAGAGAGGTCTGATGACCACTGTTCACGCCGCAACAGCTACTCAGAAGACCGTTGACGGTCCTTCGAAGAAAGACTGGAGAGGCGGCCGCGGTATCCTCGAGAACATCATTCCTTCCTCTACAGGCGCCGCAAAGGCTGTCGGCAAGGTGCTCCCCGAGCTCAACGGCAAGCTGACCGGTATGTCCATGAGGGTTCCCACCTCAGACGTCTCCGTAGTCGACCTGACAGTGGAGCTTGAGAAGGCCACCACATACGAGGAGATCTGCAAGGCCATGAAGGCTGCTTCCGAGGGTGAGCTCAAGGGTATCCTCGGATACACCGATGAGTCTGTGGTTTCCACCGATTTCCGCGGTGACGCCCGCACTTCCATCTTCGATGCCAAGGCCGGTATCCAGCTCGATCCTACTTTCGTAAAGGTAGTTTCCTGGTATGACAACGAGTGGGGCTACTCCAACAAGGTGCTTGAGATGGCCCGCTACATCGCCCGCAACTAATTCACACCTTACATAGAACTTTGACAGATTCCGGCTGCTCCATGAGGGTCAGCCGGAATTTTTTGCTATCTTTGTCCTGATATGCTTATGTGAAAAGACAATGCCTGTATTCAACAAGATAAAGTTAGGTGTACGGAGCAAGATATTCACCGCCTCACTGGTCATCGCTCTGATGCTGCTGCTTTCAGGAGCGCTGGCTTTCTTCGAGCTGGGCCGCATGAGCCGGTATATCTCCGATTTCATCTCGAACAGTATTCTCAGCGTAGACCTCACGCGCAACCTGCTCAACACCTCCGAGCGCTATCATTCCGACCTCTTCCGCCAGATAGGAGGGGACGGTCTGCTGGCCCAGCCGGAGACCATCCCGGCCGAGGAGTTCGAGGCGGGTATGGAGCGGCTTTATAAAGTGCTGGCCTCGGACAGCGAGAGGCAGATGGCCGACTCTGTCCGCTATGCCTACTCGGCCTACATGCAGGTGGCCCGGGAGATTGAGTCGGTCTGGCTCAGGCCGCAGGAGGAACGCACCGACTGGTACTTCAACCGCCTCCAGACAGTCTACACCAAGCTGCGCGGCTATCTCCAGCGTCTGTCCGACACCTCGCAGAGTGCGATTACTGACAGTTACAACAGTCTGCAGGACAGTTATTACCGCTCCATCATGCCGGGCGTCATAGCCAGTGCCGCCAGTATCGTGCTGATTATACTTTTCGTCTACTTTCTCAATCATTACGTAGTTCATCCCATGCTCCGCATGTCGCGGGGACTGAGCGACTACCGCCGCACAGGCAAGACATACAGCGTCACCTTTGACTACGGCGGCGACCAGATTCAGGCCATGAACGAGGACATCAAGGAGATTATCGACGAGAACAAATCCTTCAAGAAGCGGGGAGTATGAATGTCAAGCTGATAGCCAGGTATATCGGTATAGCGTTGCTCTTCAACGCCCTGTTCATGTTCATCTCCCTGGGCGTGTCGGCTCTCAACGGTTTCGACTCTTCTTTCTCGCCACTGCTGCTGAGCGCCCTGATCACTGCGATGGTGGGATGCTTTCCCCTTATCTTCGTAAGAGGTCAGGATGACGTGAATCTCCGCGAGGGATTTGCGATTACCATTTTCTCATGGATTCTCAGCTGTATCTTCGGAATGCTGCCCTACGTCATGTGGGGAGGGGAGTTCACCCTGCCGAATGCCTGGTACGAATCCGTATCCGGCTACACCACAACCGGCGGTACCATTCTCCAGAATGTGGAGGCACTGCCCAAGGGACTGTTGTTCTGGCGCTCGTCCACCCATTTTATCGGCGGAATGGGAGTGATGGTCTTCATGCTTCTGGTGCTGCCGTCCATGAGTACCTTCCGCATGAGGATATCGAAGATAGAGATTTCCTCCATCTCTAAGGACAACTACCGCTACCGCTCGAAGGAGACCGTCCGGGTCATCGCCTCGACCTACGTCGGCATCACGGTGGCGGGTACCATAGCCCTGATGGTGGCCGGAATGTCCTTCTTCGACGCCGTCAATCACGCCATGAGCATAGTCTCCACCGGCGGTTTCAGCACCCGCAACGTGTCGATATTATACTATGACTCCCTGCCGATAGAGATAGTCTGCATAGTCCTGATGTACGTCTCGACCCTGCATTTCGGCATGGTCTACGCCTTGATAGTGAAGCGCTCGACGGCACTGCTCAAGTCGCCTGTCTTCAGGTATTTCACGGGCTTCTGCATAGTGATGTCCCTGCTGATAGGCCTGGACCTCAAGGCCAGCGGGCAGATAGCGACCTATGGGGAGGCCATGAGGCAGGGATTTTTCCAGTATGCCTCTATCGTCAGCTCTACAGGATTTGCGACGGCTGATACTTCCGTATGGCCTCTGTTCTCTATATTCCTGCTGCTCTTCGCCATGTTTCACGGCGGCTGCAGCGGCTCGACCTGCGGCGGAGTGAAGGCGGACCGTATGTGGATATTCTACAAGGTGCTCAAGAACAATATCTTCAAGCAGCTTCATCCCAACGCCGTCATCCCGGTCAAGGTGGGAGACCATACTATCGACCCCTCGGTCATCCGCTCCGCGATACTGTATATCGTGGCATTTACCCTGATATTCATCGTAGGAGTGCTGCTTATATCCTTGACCGGCCCTGATTTCGAGGAGTCCTTCGCTGCTTCCCTGACATCGATGGGCAACGTCGGCCCCGGCTTGGGAGCCAGCGGCTCGATGGGCAATTTCTCGCATTTTACTCCATTCGCCAAAGTGGTGATGACCATAGAGATGCTTCTCGGCCGTCTGGAGATCTACTCCCTGCTGATGCTGTTCTTCATCTTCAAGAAAGTCTAGGAATGGCGGTCAGGGAATTTCTGGAGCAGAAGATACGGGAGGCCTTCCCGTATGAGCCGACGCCCTGCCAGGACGAGCTATTCTCGCGGCTGCCGGCCTTTCTGACCGGGGAGGGCGACATCATGATAGTCAACGGCTATGCCGGTACCGGTAAGACTGAGGCGATGGGCGCGGCCGTGCGGGCGATGAAGGCTCTGAACCTGCGCTTCCGCCTGATGGCTCCGACTGGACGTGCGGCAAAGGTGCTGGCGGGCTATACCGGCGAGAAGGCCACTACGATTCACAAGCAGATCTACCGTCAGAAGTCGATGGACGCCGGCGGAGGAAAATTTGTCCTGGACCTGAACAAGGACCGCCGGACCTGCTACATCGTGGACGAGGCCTCGCTGATTACCATAGATTCGGCCGGTTCGCTCTTCGGCAGCGGCAATCTCCTCGAGGACCTGCTGGACTACATCAGGCAGGGGGAGGGCAATACCCTGATCCTGGTAGGGGACAATGCCCAGCTCCCGCCCATCGGCCTCGACCGCAGTCCCGCCCTCGACCCCTCGTACGTGGGGATGTACGGCCATGTGGACTATGTCCTGCTGGACAAGGTCGTGCGTCAGGCCGACACCTCCGGTATCCTGTTCAATGCCACGGTGGTGCGGCATGCGGTAGTGACCGGAGCCTGCGAGGAGTATCCCCGGCTGGAGACCCGCGGTTTTGCGGACGTGGAGCGTATCGGCGGCGGTGAGCTTATCGAGGCACTGGACGATGCGATAGGGCGATACGGGATAGACGAGACGGTGGTGCTCTGCCGTTCCAACAAGCGGGCCAACCGCTACAACCAGGGCATCCGGGGCACCGTCCTCTTCCGGGAGGAGGCCCTTTCCCGCGGAGACCGGCTGATGGTGGTGAAGAACTGCTATCAGTTCATAGAGAAGATCGAGGAACTGGATTTTATCGCCAACGGGGATATCGCGGAGCTGATTAAGATTTCGAATTACGAGGAGCGCTACGGCCTGCATTTTGCCGAGGCTGTTCTGGCTTTCCCCGACTACGGTGACGTGGAGATTACGGCCAAGGTGATTCTCGACACCCTCACGTCCGAGTCCGCATCCCTGCCCGCCGAACAGCAGAGTGCCCTGTACGAAGGCGTCTTCACCGACTACAGCGACATCTCCACCAAGCGTAAGCGCAATGCCGCCGTCCGGGAGGACCCGTACTACAACGCCCTGCAGATCAAGTACTCCACCGCCATCACCTGTCACAAGTCCCAGGGCGGCCAATGGAAGTGCGTCTTCATCGACAACGCCTTCTGGCAGGACACCCTCACCGTCGAGGACCTCAAGTGGCTCTACACCGCCCTCACCCGCGCCACCAAAAAACTCTACTTAGTCAACTTCAACAAGAAATTTTTCGATTGACGGCCGTTTAAATAGAAGGTGTTGAGACGATGAGGAGCCGGGAGCCGTCGGAGGCGGTGGTGGCCAGGACGCGGAGGGTGTCGCTTTCGGCGGAGCCGAGGCGGCGGCGCAGTTCCTCGGAGGTCATCGGGAAATTGCGGGCGGTGACGGAGCAGGCGGGGTATTTCTTCCGGAAATCGCGGATGGCGGCCTTGTGGAAGGGCAGGACCTCGATGATGCGGCGGATCTTCCCGGGAAAATGCCCGACAGGCACCGGGGCTGTGTAGAAATGGGTGGAGGCGGAAATCTTACGGAGGCCGAAGCGGACGGCTGGGAGCTTGAAGGCTCCGCTTTTCAGGAGGGCGGGGGAGGGCTCGAAGAGGTAGCCGGCGATTTCCGAAGGGGCGGCGAGGTATGCGGCGGCCTCATTTTCCTCGCGGAGGGTAAAATGGAATTCGGCCGCATTGTCCCCGGAGGAGAGCTCTACCGCTGTTATGGGGATGTCCCCGGCCGGTACGGCATTGTCCCGGAGCATCAGGACCAGGACCTCCTTGCACTCATTTTCCGAAGAGAGAATATGGACTTCGGAGGCCTCCGGCAGTTCCGAGAGCAGGACGCGGATGTCGGCCATGGGGGAGGCCTTCAGCAGGATGCGGGGGACGATACGCAGCAGTTCGGGGCGGAGGGCGGTGATGTCCGGCTCACAGTCCCTGAGGGAGTAGACCCTGCCGCCGTCCCTGCCCCTGCGGGCCGGGTCGAGGTAGATGAGGCTGTAGGTGTCGGAGGGGATGCGGCTGAGCATTTCTGGCGTCGTCTCTGCACAGTGTACAGTGATATTGTCCCTGCCGAGAGCAACGAAATTGTGCCGGGCACAGGCGCAGAGTTCTTCCGAACGTTCGAGATAGTCCACTGAGGCGGCTGCCTGTGAGAGGCTCCAGGAGTCGACGCCGAGGCCTCCGGTGAGGTCGGCTACCCTGTCTCCGCTGCGGACGAAGCGCTGCTTGTAGAGGGCTGTTCCCTGTGAGCTGCACTGTTCTAAGGAAAGGGACTGAGGGTAGAGCAACCCCGGTTCGGCATACCACAGCGGCAGCTTGGTCCTGGCCTTCGCCCGTCCCTGTATGCATCTGACCGCCACCGTCATGTCTATGTCAGGCCATCGGCCCCGGTGCAGCATCAGCTCCGCCGGACTGTCTGCCTCATGGGCGAGGACAAACTCTTTTAGTTCCTGCTCTGTCATGCCGCAAAATTAAGCCGAAGAGGGGAATATTTTAAGGATTTGTCCGGAAAATTTCGTAAATTGCACCGATTAATCGAAAATTGAGTTATGAAGAAAATTATCTGTGCGGCAGCTTTGGCTGCATTTCTGCTGTCCGGATGCGGAAGTGGCAGTACATCCGTGATAGAGTTGTCTCCTGATGTGCTGACTGAGGCTCAGGCAATAGCTCCGGATAATGTTTACGATCTCCCCGAACTGTTTTTCGCAGGTTCAGCTCTCGTATATGGAGACCGGTATGCGGTGTGCGAGATGGTGACCCAGGAATTTGCAGCGGAGGTGTATGACCTGAAGGAAGGGAAGGTGGCCGGGAAGCTGCTGCACTACGGCAACGGTCCGCAGGAAGTGTTAGTCCCGATTTTCAATATGTTCGGAGATACGCTGCAGGTGGTGGATATACAGAAGAACAGGCTGTTCATGATTCCGTGCGCGGACCTTCCTAATGCCGGAATCGCCAGAGAGATAAAATACGATTTCATTACGTTGTCCCTGATTTCGTGCGGGGACAGCCTGTTGGCCCTCAACCCGTTTTATTTCGAGAACGATGACCTGGGCATACACAACGGCGAGCCGATGTTTTTTTACTCCGATGGCGGAAAAGCTCCGTACGATGCATCGAAGATCATGACGGCCGGAGTGGTGCAGGGGCCGGTGGCCGTGCATCCGGAGAGCGGAAAGGTGGTTTTCGCCAACAGTGTCGAATCAGAGATATTTATCTTGAATAAGGATCTTTCCGTGAACCGCAGGATTACCGGGCCGCGTCATGAAAGTACTGACTATGCTGTGGCGGAAGGCCAGCTGCTGTTTTCCGGAAATATAGCCAATACATATCTGTCAGCCTGCTCCGACCGGGAGTATGTCTATCTGATCTACGACGGCAGGTATTACGATCTGTATGAGGATAATGTCGACGGGGCGAATACCGACCACGACCTGTATCTTTTCCAGATGGACTGGGACGGACGTCTGAAAGGCTGTTATTCTCTGGAGGGACTGCGCTACGTAGGCTCCAGGCTGAGCTGCGGCTCACAGCCGGGGACGGTGTATGTCTCGGCCCTTTCGCCCGATGAGGGGAATCTTCAGATATTTTATTATGATCTCAGAAAGTACAACTAATCTTTTAATAATATGAATTACAGAGAAGTCGCAATGCAGTGGACCGGCCCTGAGTACGATATGGAGACCAGGACCAAGGTCAATGCTCTCCTTCATGGAGACGAGAAGGAACTTGAGGATGCGTTTTACCGTACATTAGAGTTCGGTACCGGCGGACTCCGCGGTATCATGGGCGTGGGTACCAACCGCATGAACAAGTACACGGTGGGCATGGCTACCCAGGGCTTCGCCAACTATATCCGCAAGGCTTACGAAGGCGAGGAGAATATCCGTGTGGCCGTATCCTTCGACTCGAGGAACAACAGCCGCGAGTTCGCCAAGATTACGGCCGAGGTCTTCGCCAACAACGGATTCGAGGTCTATCTCTTCGACAACATCCGGCCTACACCTGAACTGAGTTTCGCCATCCGTCACTATCACTGCCACGCAGGCGTGATGGTCACCGCATCGCACAACCCCAAGGAGTACAACGGCTACAAGGCCTACTGGCAGGACGGAGCCCAGCTGACCGCTCCCCACGACACGGCCGTCATAGCTGAGGTCAACAAGATTGAGAATCCCTCCATGGTGAAGTTCGGCGAGGAGAATGTCTCTAAAATCAAGATGATGGGAGAGGAGACCGACAAGGTATATCTCGACTCGGTCCTCTCGCTGATGCTCTCGCCCGAGTCCATAGCCCGTCACAGGGACATCAAGTTTGTATACACCCCTCTGCACGGTACCGGTGTGCGTCTCGTTCCGAGGGCTCTGACCCAGATAGGATTTACCGAGGTATATCCCGTGAATGAGCAGATGATAAGTGACGGTAACTTCCCCACGGTAGTATCTCCCAACCCCGAGGAGCCTTCGGCCCTGAAGATGGCCGTCGAGCTGGCTGAGGCCAGGGGGGCCGACATCGTGCTGGCTACCGACCCTGACGCCGACCGCGTGGGCGTGGCCGTCCGCGACGACAAGGGGCAGATGCTCCTGCTGACCGGCAACCAGACAGCCTCCCTGCTGACCTATTACATCCTGACCCGCTGGCACGAGCTCGGTAAACTCAATAAGGACACCTACTGCGTAAAGACCATCGTGACCACCGAGCTGCTGACAGCCATCGCAGACAAGTTCGGAGTCCAGATGTACGACGTGCTCACCGGCTTCAAGTACATCGCCAAGATCGTCCGTGAGAACGAGGGCCGCAGGACCTTCATCTGCGGAGGCGAGGAAAGCTACGGCTTCAATGTAGGCGAGTTCGTCCGCGACAAGGACGCTGTCATCACCTGCTCTTTCGTGGCCGAGTGCGCTGCCTGGGCCGCTGACCAGGGTCTGACCCTCTACGGTCTGCTGCAGAAGATATACGCCGAGTTCGGCACCTACCGCGAGAAACTCGTTTCCCTGACCAAGAAGGGCATCGACGGCAACCAGCAGATAGCCGCCATGATGAAGAACTACCGCGAGAATCCTCCCGCTAAGCTGGGTGACTCACCTGTAGTGAAGGTAATCGACTACACCGAACCCGAGAAGACCGGTCTGCCCAAGTCCAATGTGCTCAGGTTCTTCTCCGAGGACGGCTCGGTAGTGACAGTGCGTCCCTCGGGTACTGAGCCCAAGATTAAGTTCTATTTCGGTGCCAAGGGAGAGAAGGCTGCCGCGACGGTGGACTCACTCGTGAAGCAGTTTTCGGAGTAGTGCCGCGGCCGCGTTCCATACGATGTAGAACGCGAAGACAGTGAATACGATACCCGTCCAGTGTATCTTCAGGATAAGGAGAATGACTGCGGCGGGTATTATTGTACACAGAAAAGCGTAGCGCTGTGCATTGTCCTTCCATTTTAAGGACTTGAACTTCATGGAAAACATTGGAAGTTCGGAGAGCATCAGGATAGAGAGGATAATGACTATTGCCGGGATGGCATAGTTGTTGGCCAGTATAGTGTTGGCTGTATATTGATAGTGTTCTGCGAATGCTGCCAATGAGGCTGCGCAGAGGGCTGATGCTGGTACGGGCAGGCCGAGGAAATTTTCGCTCTGGCGGGTGTCAAGGTTGAATCTGGCTAATCTCACCGCCGCGAATACTGCAGTCAGTAACGGGAAATAACAGACGTAGTCGTGTATGACCGAAGTAAATCCGTCAAGATAGTTGTATAAAATAAGGGAAGGAGCCAGACCGAAACTCACAGCATCTGAGAGGGAGTCCAGCTCTTTCCCTATGTCGGAGTATGCATGAAGCAGTCTTGCGGCAAGGCCGTCGAGAAAATCGAAGACAGATGCCAGTATGATAAATCCTAATGCCATGTCAAAGTCATCCTTGAAGGCGAAAATGACAGCTGTACTGCCTGACAGCAGGTTGAGGCAGGTTATCGTATTGGGCAGGTGTCTTGCGATGTTCATGCTTGATACTCAGATTGTTTGTTACAGACCCATCTTTGCCTTGATATCGGCCGGTATGGCGTCCTTGTGTACGAGGATGCTGACGGTTTTTGCCCTTACAAACTTCTCGGACATGTAGTGGTAGCCTTCGTAAGGACCTTCGGCGCCCCAGGAGTTCTTTGTGATGTAGTACTTGGTTCCGGCAGGATCAGTAGCGATGCCGGTCAGGTGTTCAAGGTGGTCGTCAGTGGTAGTAAAGGACTCGAATCCTGCCTGGCGCAGAGCCTGGTCCACATACTCAACCTCAGCGATAAGAGTGTCTGTTGCGGCAATTGCCTGGCGGTCGAGCGAGCCGTCGGCGGGAATAATGGCTATTCCGAGAGGACTGTATACGTAGCCTTTCTCGCTTACGTCACCGTCCCAACATACGGTATAACCGTTATTAAGGGCATTGTCGACAACTGCCATCATCTCGTCTATAGGAAGATTGTACAGGAGAGCATGGTCCCAGTTGTCGGGAATCTCTAAAGGAACTTCCTGGTAGAAAGGATGGTGCGAGAAAGAGGTAATCTCTATATAGTCATCAGTGTTGATGCCGAGCATATCTCTGAATGTGAGGGGAGTGTACTCTTTGCCGTTATATTCGAAAGTTTCGGGAAGCTTGCCCATATAGATGTCGAAAAGAGCGTCCTGAAGCTCCCAGTATTCGGGTGAGCGTGCTTTCAGTTTGACGGAGGCGTCGGCTATGGCTCTGAGATAGGTGCCTAACTCGCGGTGATTGGGCAGGGGGGAGTCATAGTTGATGCCGGAGTATGCGGACTGAGGCACGATTCCGTACTTGTCGATAATGTTGAGGGTCATGTGTGCGATGCTGCCTTCGCTGATGTTGCCTTTGCCGCGGCGGAGATAGTTGTCATTCATCCTCTCATAGTAGTTGTGGCGGACAGTGAAGAGCTCGGAGAGGTCGTACTCGCCTTTGCCCATACGGAGCAGCTCGGCTTCAAGGAAGGATGTGGATGCGAAGCACCAGCATGTTCCGGTGGCATTCTGGTCCTTCACGGGTGTGACAGGTATTCTGACAACCTCTGTGAACTGGTAGGGGTTCACCTTCTCAGGTTCCTGCTGTTTTTTCTTCGGAGCTGCGACAGAGGGGATAGCCATGGCTATGGCAAGGGCTCCGGTAATGATGTAATTGAGTTTCATAAGTCGTTGCGGTTATTGGTTGATTAGAGAGCCATCTTGGCTAAGATGTCTGCGGGGATGGCGTGTTTGTTGACCATGATGTCCATAGTCTTGTATCTTACGTATGCCTCGGATACATACCATATTCCATGATACTTGCCGGCATCGCCCCAGGAGTTCTTTACCATATAGTATTTCTTGCCTGTCTGGTCTTTTGCGATACCGAAGATATGCATACCGTGGTCATCGGTGGTCTGGTATGTGTCGTAGCCGATCTGGCGCATCTCCTGAGTAATCTCAAGCTCGGGGCAGGGCTGCATGAACGCGATGGCCTGAGGGTTGGAGTTGTCGGCGCCGATCCAGTGTGCCTGGTCTGAGCCTACTTCTTTAATCTCAGCCTCAAGTGCTTCGTAGTCAGGTACGATTCCGAGACCGTCACGGTTGAAGCCTCTCTCGCTTACGTCAGCGGCCCATGCAACGGAATAACCGTTCTCAAGTGCGTTGTCGATGATAGCGACGAGGTCGTCGATGGGCACGTTCATGGAGGACTCCCAGAGCCAGTTGTCAGGAACCTCGATGATCATCTTCTGATAGAAAGGCCTGTTTGTCCAGGATGTGAGGTCGATGTAGTCGTCGAGGTTGATGCCGAGGGATTCAACGTAGGTGTGGGGAGTGTACTCCTTGCCGTTTACAGTGAATGTCTCAGGGCACTCGCCGAGATAAGCGTCGAGGATACCCTTCAGACCGGCCTGCCATGCTGTAGAAAGCTGACGGTTGGGGTTTTTGATGATGACGTCCACGTATGCTCTGAGCAGACGGTCGAGCTCACCGTGACGGTGGCTGTCAGTGCCGTAGTTGAGACCGGGCATCTCTGACTCGGGTACGGCTCCGTAGTTCTTCAGGCCATAGAGTACGTTTCCGAACGAGCTGCCGGGAGCAAAGTTGAGAGCACCGTGAAGACGTACGAACTTCTCAGCTTTCTCCTGATACGACTTATGGACGATAAACATCTCTGAAAGGTCCAGATCTCCGGTGTAGCCGTTGCGGAGAATCTCAGACTCAAAGAAGGAGAGTGCGGAGAAACACCAGCATGTGCTGGAGCTGCTCTGGTTCTTGACAGAGGTGATGGGTACCTCAATGACTGTTTCGAACTGGTATCCTTCGGGCTGTGCTGCCTCTTTCTTGTTCTTCTTCTGTGCGGAGAGAACGGGAGAAACCATGCAGCAGATGCATAAAGCGGTGATGATGTGTTTGATAGACATAGTTGATGATTTTAGTGAGTAGTTATTGTTGAGTATTAAGGTATATTCATGTATTTGTGTGTCTGCTGGGAAACCCTCCATTGCGGATGTGCTTTCACATATTCTATTATTATAGGTAATGTACTTTCCCGTCTGTCCCATTCCGGCTGAAGCAGGAGAGCGCAGCTGCTTTTGACAGATTTGCGCATTTCTTCCGCCCATGCAGTCGAGTCTGCTGAACTGATTACTACTTTCAGCTCGTCTGCTTTCTCTATGACTTCTTTCAACGGAGGGAAATGCCTTTTGGGAGATACGCAGATCCAGTCGAAGGTCCCGCTTAGAGGATGGGTTCCGGAGGTTTCGAGGAAAATGTTGTATCCTGCGGATTTGAGAGCAGAGCACAGGATGGACAGGTCGTGCATCAGAGGTTCTCCTCCTGTGATTACGACATTAGTCGCCGAAGATGCAGCTATGGGCGCTATGATTTCTGAAATGCTCTTGTGAGGGTGGAGTCCCGTGTCCCAGGAGTTTTTGGAATCGCACCACGGACAGCGTACATCGCATCCGCCAAGACGGATGAACCATGCCGCTTTGCCGGTGTTCATACCTTCTCCCTGGATAGAGTAGAAAGATTCAACAACCGGAAGCGTGGTGCCGGGTGATGGGGGTGCTGCTTGTGTGTGCGCTTCTTTCATTCCGTATAAGCGAATTTTATCGGGAACAAATGTAATAAAATTCGGACAATATTATGCCACTATGGCAGAAAAAATCATACGGCAGATTTTTTGCGATAGAAGATGTTCAAAAGGAGAAAAGTTATGAATAATATGAATTACCCACAGAACAATAACAACAAGGAGTTCCTCGAGCGGTACGCGGTCAATCTGAACCAGCGGGCCCGCGAGGGGAAGCTCGATCCCGTCATCGGCAGGGACGAGGAGATCCGGAGGGTGCTCCAGATTCTGAGCCGTAGGACGAAGAACAACCCTATCTTAGTCGGAGAACCCGGTGTCGGCAAGACGGCTATCTCGGAAGGCATAGCCGAGAGAATAGTCAGTCAGGACGTGCCGGAGAATCTGAAGACCAAGGAAATCTATTCACTGGACATGGGCGCCCTCGTGGCCGGTGCAAAATATCAGGGCGAGTTTGAGGAGAGGCTGAAGGGTGTGGTCAACGCCGTGATCGAGAGCCAGGGCGAGATCATCCTGTTCATCGACGAGATTCACACTCTGGTCGGTGCCGGACGTTCGTCAGGCGCGATGGATGCGGCCAATATCCTGAAGCCGGCCCTTGCCCGTGGAGAACTGAGGGCCATCGGCTCCACCACCATCGAGGAGTACCGCAAGTACTTCGAGGAGGACAAGGCCTTAGAGCGGCGTTTCCAGATGGTCATGGTGGACGAGCCTACTCCGGCCGAGTCCATCTCGATTCTTAGGGGACTGAAAGAGAAGTACGAGAACCACCACAAGGTACATATCGACGATGACGCCATCATCGCCGCCGTGGAACTCTCGCACAGGTACATCACCAACCGTTTCCTCCCGGACAAGGCCATCGACCTGATAGACGAGGCCGCCTCGAAGCTGCGTCTCGAGATGAATTCGGTGCCTGACCCTATCGACGAGCTGAACCGTAAGATACGGCAGTTGGAGATTGAGCGTGAGGCCATCAAGCGTGAGGGGCACTCGCCCAAGTTAGACGAGATACAGGCTTCTATCAAGGAGGCCAAGGAGCAGCTCGATGAGCTCAACCGTAAGTGGAAGGTGGAGAAGGACCTGCTGGCCCGTATCTCCCAGAAACGTGCGGACATAGAGCAGTACAGGTTCCAGGCCGACGAGGCCGAGCGCAGTGGTGATTACGGTCGCGTGGCAGAGCTCCGCTACGGCAAGATAGCCTCGGCCCAGAAGGAGATAGACGAGCTGACGGCTCAGAAGGCCGCCAATCCGGACCCGCTGATCAATGAGTCGGTGGAGCCGGAGGATATCGCCGAGATAGTTTCCAAGTGGACGGGCATCCCCGTGACCCGTATGCTCGAGAGCGAGAAGACCAAGCTGCTGCACATGGAGGACATGCTGCACAAGAGGGTAGTGGGTCAGGACGAGGCCGTGCGTGCCGTGGCCGACGCAGTGCGCCGCAGCCGTGCCGGACTGCAGAACGAGAAGAGGCCTATCGGCTCGTTCATGTTTCTCGGTACCACCGGTGTCGGTAAGACCGAGCTGGCCAAGGCCTTGGCCGAGGCCCTGTTCAACGACGAGAACATGATGACCCGTATCGATATGAGCGAGTACCAGGAGAGGCACAGTGTCTCCCGTTTAGTCGGTGCGCCTCCGGGATACGTCGGATATGACGAGGGCGGTCAGCTCACTGAGGCCGTGCGGCGCAAGCCCTACTCGGTCATCCTGCTGGACGAGATAGAAAAGGCCCACCCGGATGTGTTCAACATCCTGCTGCAGGTGCTGGACGACGGCCGTCTGACCGACAACAAGGGCAGGACGGTGGACTTCAAGAATACCATCCTGATCATGACCTCCAATGTGGGAGCCGAGGTGATACAGGAGTACATGCAGCGCATCGAGCACATCGATGACAAGGCTTCCAGGTCTGATGTTCTGGAGGAGTGCCGCAGGGCCGTCATCGACATTCTCAAGAAGAGCATGCGTCCGGAGTTCATCAACCGTATCGATGAGATCATCATGTTCGAACCTCTGACCCGCAAGGACATACTCGGCATCCTTAACCTCCAGTTGAGTGTCTTGAAGAAGAAGATGGAGGATCACGGCATCTCGATAGACTTCAGCCAGAAGTTCATCGACTACATGTCCGAGAAGGGCTACGACCCGGCTTACGGTGCCCGTCCCATCAAGCGTATCCTCCAGCGCGAGCTGGTCAACATGCTGGCCAAGGCCCTCATCGAAGGGTCGATTTCGAAGGAGAGGCCGGTGCTGGTCGATGTCTCCGGCGATCAGATAGTCATCACTTCGAAATAGTCCGTTCCGAAAATGTTTAAATCCCGCAGTGCCCGTCAGTCAGGTGCTGCGGGATTATTCATTTTCCTGATTATATTTGCAGCCGTTTGTAAACGATGTAAAAAGATGTTGATATTATTTGGATTCCTCTTCGGCGGTGTTGTTGTCGGTTATCTCCTGCGCCGTTGGCGGGTGGCCTGGATAGGAAAGGTGACCATGGCGCTTATCTGGCTGCTGCTCTTCCTCCTCGGTGTGGAAGTGGGCTGTAATCGGGAACTGATCCGGAGTCTGCCTACATTAGGAGCGGAGGCAGCTCTGATAGCAGTGGTCTGTGCCATAGGAAGCTGTGTGGCAGCGATGCTGTTGTGGCACTGGACCCGTAGGAGTGAGAGTAGTCAGGAGGCAGTGAGCGGACCATCGGCATTATCGGAGGAAGACGGAGCGAAGGCCCGGAAGGGCGCCTTGAAGGACAGCCTGATTATCATCGCGTTTTTCGTGGCCGGCATACTCATAGGTGTCTCTGGCATCCTGCCTGTGGACCTGTCTCAGACAGGCGTGGCCATGTATGCCCTCTACGCCCTGATACTCAGTGTTGGCATCAGTGTGGGAAACAATCCGGACATCATCGGAGGCTTCAAGCGTCTCAACCCCCGCCTGGCCCTGCTGCCCCTGATGACCATCATCGGAACGCTGGCCGCCTCGGCTCTGCTCGGACTGCTCCTTCCGCACCGGACAGTGCCTGAGACGATGGCAGTGGGGTCCGGATTTGCCTATTACTCCCTCTCGAGCGTGCTGATAACGGAATACATCGGCGCAGGAATAGGAACGGTGGCGCTCATATCCAACATCTGCCGTGAGTTCCTGACTCTCGTCCTCGCCCCTCTGTTAGTGCGCTGGTTCGGTCCTCTGGCACCCATTTCCTGCGGCGGTGCCACTACCATGGACGTGACTCTGCCCACCATCATTAAGGCCAGCGGGGAAAAATATACAGTCCTGTCGATGTTCCATGGTTTCGTGGTGGATTTCAGCGTGCCTTTCCTCGTGACATTCTTCTGTTCACTGTAACTTTGAATTGTTTTTTTTACTAACTTTGGTGCGTTTTTGTGAAAAGATAATATGGAAAAATTAGAGTATAAAATCGCAAAGGGGCTTTTGGACATCGAAGCTGTACGGCTCAGCCCCGAAAAGCCCTTCCTCTGGGCATCCGGACTTCACTCACCGATTTATTGTGACAACCGCAAGGCTCTGTCCTATCCTGATTTCCGTAAGGCTATATGCGAAGCCATGATAGAAGTCATAAAAGCAGAGTTCAATGATGTGGATGTCATAGCCGGAGTAGCTACAGGTGCTATCGCCTATGGAGCCATAGTTGCCGAGATGCTGGATAAGCCTTTCGTATATATCCGCTCCAAAGCAAAGGACCACGGTATGGGCAATCAGGTCGAGGGAGTGCTCCGTGGAGGTGAGAGGGTAGTGGTCATTGAGGACCTGATATCCACTGGCCAGAGCAGCCTCGCGGCTGTGGACGCCCTTCTCAAGTGCGGAGTGCATATCGAAGGTATGGTGGCCATATTCTCCTACAACTTTGATCGTTCGCGCAGGGCTTTCGAAAACGCAGACGTGGAGCTGCACACCCTCTCCAACTACGACACCCTTGTAGATGTGGCCCTCGATACAGGCTATATCAGGGAAGGGGATGTCAAGATGCTCAAGGAGTGGAGATACGACCCTGATAAATGGAGCAAGGACCATGAGTGATGTCACTACGGTCAAGGGCCGGGAAGTAATGCTCAAGCGGCCGCCCATGGTGCTGTTCGGACTGTTCTCCGACCTGAGCGCTCTTGTTCAGAACGTGCCGGAGGAGTATGGTGGAAAGATTACCGCAGACCGCGACAGCGTGCATATCGAATACAAGGGTATCAACCTTGGTTTCGTTGTAGAGCGCCGCGAGCCGTTCTCCCTTGTAGTCCTCAAGGATGACGGCAAGTCTTTCCTGAATTTTTCGGTGGCTTTTCACATGGATCCTATGGGCTTGGATTCCACACTGTTCCATATTGAACTCCAGACGGAGCTGAACTTCATGATGAAGATGATGCTCGGCAACAAACTTCAGGAGATGGTGGACAGCATCACAGATCAGGTGGAGAAGGCTGTAAATGCTGTGGCTGCAGGTCAGCCCATGGATATCTCTGACATCAAGTCTCCTGTCAACTTCAGCTGACGTCCGCATCTTATGCCGATGCTGCCGGAAGCATTTGTTAAGCAACTTACACTCTCCCTCGGTCATAGAAGAGCGGGGGAGGTGATTTCTTATATTACTGACGTATCTCCGACTGTCTCCGTCAGGGTTAATCCCTTTAAAGTTTCCGATCCGGAGACGCTGCCTCTGCTTTCAGGAGTCTGCGGTAAGGCCGCAGCCTCCACATTTTCCCACTGGGGACGTTTCTTGCCTGAACGTCCAGAATTTTCCTTAGACCCTCTCTTTCACGCCGGAGCATATTACGTACAGGAGGCCTCCTCGATGTACCTCGAAAGTATTCTGCCCATGATGAGGAAGATGCGTGAAGATTGCCCGGAAGGGCCATTCACAGTGCTGGACCTCTGTGCTGCACCCGGCGGAAAAACCACACATCTGCTCTCGATGCTGAGGGAGATACCAGACTCTTTTTTAGTGAGCAACGAGGTGATACGTACCCGTGCCGCAGTGCTGTGCGAGAATGTGTCCAAATGGGGGGCGGCCAATGTGGTGGTGACCAATAATGATCCGGCGGATTTTTCTGCTCTTCCGGGGTATTTCGATGTGGTGGTGGTGGACGCGCCGTGTTCCGGCGAAGGGATGTTCCGCAAGGATCCTGAGGCGGTGACCCAGTGGTCCGAGGACAATGTGCGCCTCTGCGCGGCCCGACAGCGCCGTATCCTCTCGGATGTGCTTCCGGCCCTGCGTCCGGGAGGTCTCTTAGTGTATTCTACCTGTACCTTCAACCATTTTGAGGATGAGGACAATGTCGCATGGTTAGCCTCCGAATACAGCTTCGAGGTACTGGAACACAAGCATTTCTATCCTGGGGAAGACATGGCCGGGGAGGGCTTCTTCTTCTCGCTTCTCCGCAAGGATGGAGGCGGTGCTGCGCCGGTTTACGGCAATCCGTCCAAATCCCGTGGCGGCAGGTCCGGCGGCAGTGCTGCATACCGTCTTCTCGGCTCCTTGGACTGGGTGCGGGACGGCTTTACTGTATTCCGTAAAGGGTCCATGCTCAAAGCATTCCCCGGACAGGTAGCCGAGGCGATGCAGGCATTCGAGCATTCATCCGGACTCCGTGTCATGATGTCCGGCTCGGCCGTGGCGGAGGTCAAGGACGGCAGCAAAGGCAGACTTTTAATATTGCCGCAGTATTCCCTGATTCAGAGTGAGGCATATCGGAGAGGCAGTCTGCCCGAAATCGAAGTCCCGCTGGAAACCGCACTGGCCTGCCTGCGCCGCGATCCCGTCGTCCTGCACGATGCTCCCGTAGGCTATGTGGTGCTCACCTATTCTCCCAGCATTTCAACTCCAGCCGTCCCTTTCGGTTTAGTCAAGAACCTCGGTCCACGCTGCAACAACCTCCTTCCTTCCTCCATCGCCCTCCGCAAACGCTGATAGTATTTCGACGCTTCTGGAATTATCTGGACAGGATGTCGGCGAAGGTGCTGGGCAGGATTATATTGGTCATCCGTGCATTCCGCTCAGATTGCTGCTGAACACAAACACCTCGCCCGGCCCCAGCTTCCGGATATCCTCCGGCTTTTATATATCTAATCCAGGGGAATCCCGTGTCTTAATGAAAAGCCCGGGCGGGAAATGGTCCTGTCCGGGCTTTCGTGTGTATACTGTCGGTTGTGTAGTCCGAAGGGACTATGAACCGAAGTTGTCGAAGAGGATGTTCTCGGGAGGTACTCCGAGGCTGTCTAACATCTTGAGGACGGACTGGGTCATCATCGGAGGTCCGCACATCAGGTAGAGGCAGTCTTCGGGAGCCTCGTGGTTCTTGAGGTAGGTCTCGTAGAGGACGTTGTGCACGAATCCGACCTTGTATGCCACTCCGGCTGCGTCGGCCTCGGGATCCTGACGGTCGAGGGCCAGGTGGAACTTGAAGTTGGGGAAGTCACGCTCTATCTCGTGGAAGTCCTCGAGGTAGAAGGCCTCCTTCAGGCTGCGGGCACCGTAGAAGAAGTTGACCTTGCG
>CALUPK010000028.1 GCA_944322575.1 uncultured Bacteroidales bacterium
GATTTTGCAAACAGATATGCAAAAAGCGCCGTGCGCAGATTCCCGATATGCATATAGCCTGTGGGACTGGGCGCAAATCGTGTTCTGACTATCTCACTCATGATATGTAAAAGGGGGGAAAGAAGAAGTAGTGGATAGGGGAATCGAACCCCTATTGCAAGATTGAGAATCTTGTGTCCTAACCGTTAGACGAATCCACCGTTGGTTTGGGAGTGCAAAAATAGACATTATTTTTTAACTCCCAAATTTTTTCCAAAAATTATTGCCATCTGAAGGAATAAATTATCGACTCGACCTGTCTCAGATATTTCCTTTTGTCGTACTTAGGCGCATATACAAAGGCATTTAGGATGATTATATTCTCCCTGTTGAGGTCGGGGAAGATATGGCATACGAAAGGACCTCCCATATAGTCGTTCTCCACTTCCCAGAGTCCTCGCATCTCGACCATGGTCATGCCGTTATAGGAGATATTCTTGAATCCGGGGTCTATGACTTTGTTGAAAGTCATGTAGCTGTTCTCGCGCATACCGGGGACATTGGCCTGCCACAGGTCATGAAGTTTGTCTCTGAGGTATGCGGGTGAGAGCTGCGTGGTGTCGGTGTAAGGGAACTTGAAAATCAGAATGCCCTGGTTGACGTATGTCGTCTCCTGTGAAATCCACATGAATCCCGGAGTATTTTTTTTCATGGTGAATCCCTTGGGAAAATATGGCGAGCCGCCGATGTTTTCAGTTACGGCCATGCGCACCTCGCGGTCTTCGTATTTTATGGAGTTGGATATGAGGCGGTCTCTTTCAGCCTGTTCTATGGAGTTTATGATCATCTCGCTGTTCCGGTCTATAAGCTCGGAGGCCTCTTCGGGTGTAGTGGCGGATATGGTCACGATAATCTGGGGTTTTGCCCAGCCGTCGGCGCTGTATCTTACACCTATGGTGTCAACTTCAGGCGATACATTGACTATGACGATATTACGGTGAAGCAGGTAACTGCCGGTGAAGCCGCTGGGAGTTGCGTTGAAGAGTTTGAAGACGGCTTCTCTCTGAGGCAGGAAAGGATACTCACCGGCAAGAATCTCTCTGAGCTTTGAACCCAGTTCGCCTTCCCAGTAGCCTTTGTTGATGACCACAAGCACCTCTCCGGCGTTGCCGGTGATGCTCGGCAGGTATTGTGTGCGGTCTTTGGACTGCCTGTTGCCGCAGGAGGAAAGCACCGCTGCAGCTGTCAGAAGAAGGAGCGCAAGTCTGAAGATGTTTTTTCTCATAGCCATATTATTTTATTGTTACAGTTATCTTAAAAGTCGCATGATGTCATTTCCGAAAGCCAGGACCATAATCATCAGCAGCAGGAACATGCCTATCATCTGGGCTATCTCCATGAAGCGGTCAGACGGTTTTCGTCCGGTAATCATCTCATAGAGCAGGAACAGGATGTGTCCGCCGTCGAGGGCAGGTATAGGCAGCAGGTTCATCACGGCCAGCATGATGGACAGCAGTGCTGTGATATTCCAGAATATCTGCCAGTTCCAGCTTGAGGGGAAGATGCTGCCGATGGCGATGAAGCTGCCTACGGACTTGTATGCTTCTGTCTGGGGGGAGAATATGAGCCCGAGTTCCTTGATATAATGTCCTATGTTTGTGAAGGTCATAAGGAATCCGGCGGGGATGGCCTCTATCAGGCTGTACTCTCTCTGGGTAATGTGGATGCCGGAGATATCTCTCTGAAGCAGTACGCCTAATTTGCCGTCGGATCCCACATTGACCGGGACGGTGACAGTGTCGTTTCCGCGCAGCAGCCGGAGGTCTATGGTGCTTCCTGCGTTGTCCGAGAGAACTTTCTGGAGATCCTGATAGTAGGTTACAGGTCTGCCGGCCGCACTCAGGAACTTGTCTCCTGTCTGTAAATCCGCACCGGCGTTGACAGAGGTGTCCGGCAGGCCGCCTACAAGGATGGGAAGGCGGATTCCGAACATCCCCGGAGAATTGAGCATGGCCGGCATATATTCGGGGTCAATAGTGACGTCCACGGTATCATCTCCGCGCAGTACGGTTACTCTGCTTACCTGGTCGCGGAGCAGGTCGACCTGTATCTCCGCAAAATTGTCTGGGGCGGTTTCTCCATCGAAAGCTATGATACGGTCTCCGTCGCAGAAGCCTATCTCGCGGGCGAGAGGGCTGGTTTCTATTCCGTAGACAGCATCGGAAGTCCTGATGTACTGCTCACCCCATGTGAAAAGAATCGCAATATACAGGACAATGGCGAGGATGACGTTCATAATCACCCCTCCGGCCATGACGATAAGCCTCTGCCAGGCGGGGCGCGAACGCAGCTCCCAGGGCTGAGGCGGGTTCTTCATGGCCTCGGTGTCCATAGACTCATCTATCATCCCGGAGATCTTGCAGAAACCTCCGAGGGGAATACAGCCTATGCCGAACTCGGTATCGCTGCCTTTAGGCTTGTATTTAAAAACGGCAGGAGGAAAGAAAAGGTAGAATTTCTCCACTCTTATCCTGAATATCCGCGCAGCAATATAGTGTCCGAACTCATGCACCAGCACCAGCAGGGACAGAGACAGGATGACTTGTATGATCTTCAGCAATACGTCCATCATCTCTTGACAATCAGGTTTGCGGCATATTCACGTACAGCTTTGTCCGTATCGGTTATGGCGCTCATGTCCGGTTCTTTGATGAAGGAACATTTTTCTATTGAGCGCTCCACTACGGCCGGTATGTCCGTGAACCGTATCTGCTCGTTGAGGAATGCCTCTACGGCCACTTCATTGGCGGCGTTCATGGCGCAGGGAATGTTTCCTCCTTTCCGGATAGCTTCCATAGCGATAGCTAAGCAGGGAAACTTCGAAAGGTCCGGCTCGGAGAATGTAAATCCGCCGAGCTTGTAGAAATCGAGCCTTGGGATATCTGTCCTGAGGCGTTCGGGGTAGGTGAGCGCGTACTGTATGGGCAGTCTCATATCGGGATTGCTCATCTGGGCAATCACAGAACCGTCCTCGAAAGATACCATGCTGTGGATAATCGACTGCGGATGGATGACCACTGTAATCTGAGATGGATCCACGCCGAATAGCCAGCAGGCCTCTATTACCTCGAATCCTTTGTTCATAAGGGTGGAAGAGTCTACGGAGATCTTGCGCCCCATCTTCCAGCGGGGATGGTTGACCGCTTCCGCCGCGGAGACAGTTTCCAGCTCCGATGCCGGAGTCCTCAGAAAGGGGCCTCCGGAGGCGGTGAGATAAATCCTTTCTATAGGTGAGTGCTCTCCCTGCAGGGCCTGGAATATGGCTGAGTGCTCAGAGTCCACCGGAAGGATAACCGCTTGATTCTCAATGGCAGTCTGCATTACTATCTTTCCTGCTGCGACTAACGGCTCTTTGTTTGCGATGGCCACGGTCTTTCCTGAACGGAGCGCAGCCAAAGTAGGCTCAAGCCCGCAGAAACCCACCATGGCGGACAGGACGATGTCGATATTTTCAGCAGTGGCCATAGCGTCAATGATGGATTCCATGCCTGCAAAAACATTGATGCCGTGAGGAGTCAGGGCTTCGGACACTTCGTCATACAGGGCCTTGTTGGCTATGATGACGCAGGCCGCGTCAAACTCGATGGCCTGCTGAATGAGCAGCATGCTGTTGTTGTTGGCTGTCAGCAGCTGTATGTCGAAAAGTTCCCTGTGCTCCTTCACCACCGCGAGGGCCTGTACTCCGATGGAACCGGTAGACCCTAATATGGCTAATCTTTTTTTATTCATATAATCAGTTAAAAATTAATGTACAGCGAGGGGTCTATAGGCTCTCCCTTGTGCCATAGCTCGAAATGCAGGTGGGGACCAGTGCTGATATTGCCTGCGTCACCGGCCAGCGAGACCGTCGCTCCGGCATTGACCCTGTCTCCGACTTTCTTGAGCAGTTTGGTGTTGTGCTTGTATATGGAAACAAGATCGTTGCTGTGCTGAATGTGGATGTTGTACCCTGTATCATCTGTCCAGTAAGCAGCAATAACCGTACCGTCCAGGACGGAGCATACAGCGCTGTTGTTCTGTACGGCAATATCGATAAAGGGATGCCCCTTGGCGGGACTGTAAGACTCTGTTACCACTCCTTTGACAGGGGGGAAGAACAGCATTCCCTCTATCTGCGGTTCTGCACCGGATGGACGCAGGCTGTATTTCTCAATAGAGTCGATACGCTCTCTGAGGATGGAGTCAGCGTCATGCTCCATGGCCTCGGCGGTCATCTCCGCCGTCTCTATATTCCCGCGTGAGAGCAGGCTGTCGAGAGCAAGCGGCTCTTCTCCTGCTATAATCCGCCTTATGTTGGTGAGCTGTATGGTCATGATGCGCATTCTGGTCTCGAGCGAGTCCACTTTAGCGGCATTCTCCACGGCCTCTCTCTGAGTGGAGTAGGACGGATATCCCGGAAGGATTCTCTTGAAAGGTGTAAATGCTATGAGGCAGAACATAACGATGCAGATAAGTCCTACAGAACCGGCTATGGCGAAGATGGCTGCATGTTTGGTGCCGCGGATGACAAACCTGAAATCGTGGGTGTCATCATCAAGGACGGCGAACAGGTATTTCCTGTCAGGTTTCTTTTTTGTCTCTTTATTTTTTTCAGACATACTTATTGACTACATTTGCAGGATGAACCGGATCATAGGCATAGACTACGGAAAGAAACGGATCGGGCTTGCTGTCTCGGATCCGTTGGGTATGTTCGCGTCCCCTTTAGACACAGTTCCGCCTGCAAAGATAATCGAATATCTCAAAAATTATGCAGCGGGGGAGGGCATATCTCTTTTTGTCGTGGGTTATCCCATGAATCTGGACAATACTCCGGCGGAAGCGGCACGGTATGTGGATGAGTTTCTAAGACGGCTCCGCAAGAGCTTTCCGGATACTCCTGTGGAACTGGAGGACGAGCGCTTCACCTCCGTGCTGGCGCACAGGGCGATGATAGACGGGGGGATGAAGAAGATGGACCGGCGGGACAAGTCGGTGGTGGACAAGATAAGCGCGGCCATAATCCTGCAGTCGTATCTGGACAGGAAAAAATGAGAAATTAAAATTTTTGAAAAAATATAAAAACGTAAAACGCGATGATACTACCTATTTATGTATATGGCTCCGAAGTGCTCAGGGAAGTGGCTGAGGAGGTGGATGTGGAGAAAGCGGACAAGGAGGAGCTCCGCAAGTACATAGACGACATGTTCGAGACGATGAAGCACGCCGACGGCGTGGGACTCGCGGCGCCTCAGGTGGGGGACAGCCGCAGGATACTCGTGGTGGACGGCAACGACATTGCGGACGTCTACCCCTATCTCAAGGGATTCAGGCGGGCAATGATCAATCCTGAAGTGCTCGAGGAGAGTGACGAGACCGCCGACTACAGCGAGGGCTGTCTCAGTGTGCCCGACATCCACTGCAACGTGGTGCGTCCCAAGAAGATGAAGGTGCGTTACTACGATGCTGACCTCAATGTAGTGGAGGAGGAACTGGACGAGTTTGCCTGCCGTATGGTGCAGCACGAGATGGACCATCTGGACGGTCATCTCTTCGTGGACCGCGTGGCGCCTATCCGCCGCAAGATGATAGCGGCCAAGCTGCACAACATAGCCAAGGGCAAGGCCCGCACGGCCTATAAGACCAAGCTCGAAAAGTAACCGAGAAACCGTCGCATTATGGGAGCATTTCACGCATACGATATCCGCGGACGCTGGGGTGTGGACTTCGACCGCGATAAGGTATATAAGATCGGATATTTCCTGCCGGAGCTGCTCGGCTGCCGTCAAGTGGCGGTGGGACGGGACATGCGCCTGTCCTCGCCGGTGATACATGAGGCCCTGCTGCAGGGAATCACCGATGCCGGGGCCGATGTCTACGACTTAGGCCTGGCCACCACCCCTTACGTCTACTACGCCACGGCCGCCAGGGGCTTCAAGGCCTCCGTGCAGATAACCGCCTCGCATAACCCCAAGGAAGACAACGGCCTGAAAGTCTCGCGGGAGAACGCTCTGCCCGTGGGCTATGACACCGGTCTGGGCACCGTCGAGAAATGGATTCTCGAAGAACGTCCGTGCATTCCGGTGGAGGAGGCTTCCCGCGGTAAGGTCATTCCGCTCGACCTGCGTGATGAGTATCTGGCATTTCAGAGGCGTTACGTCGGAGATTATTCAGGACTCAGGATATGCGCCGACCTGTCCAACGGCATGTCGGCCCTCTTCGTCAAGGACCTGCTTCCCTCTTCGGTGGAGTACATCTGCGATACCCCCGACGGCTCGTTCCCCTGTCATGAACCCAACCCGCTGGTGCCTGAGAACACCGCCATGCTCCGCGAATATGTCATAAAGCACGGCTGTGACATCGGTGTCATCTATGACGGGGATGCGGACCGGGTGATGTTCGTGGACGAGAGGGGAGAGTTCATCTCGCCGGACCTGATGATTGCGCTTATGGGGCATTTCTTCATGGAGGGTACGGGGACAAGTCCCGCTGCCAGGGAGAGAGCTGCCCTTAGGGCCGCCGGCAAGATTTCCGGGGTGCGGGCTCTGCAGGACATCCGCAGTTCCAAGGCGGTAGGAGAGTACCTTGCACCGATGGGAGTGGAGATGCATACATGGCGGGTCGGCCGGGCATACGCGGCTCCAAGGCTCCGGGAGATAGACGGTCTGTTCGGAGGCGAGCTGGCCGGACACTACTATTTCAAGGATTTCTTCTACTCGGACAGCGGCATCATGGCCTCGCTCATCATCCTGGACATCGTGGCGGAGCAAAAGCGCCGCGGCCGGAGCCTGTCGCAGCTCATCGCCGGCATAGCGCGTTACTTCAACTCAGGGGAGATCAATTTCCGGGTAGCGGACAAGCCGGCGGCGATGGAGGCCGTACGCAGGCATTTCATATCTGCTGAAACCCCTACGGCAGTGATGGACTTCGACGGCTACAGGGTAGAGTTCCCGCAGTGGTGGTTCAACATCCGCCCTTCCAACACGGAGCCTTACCTGCGCTTCATCTGCGAGGCTTCCTCGCCCGACCTGCTGGCGGAGAAGGTCGCCGCGGCGAAGGAGATAATACTGGGCGTTAGTTAAAACGACATCCTGAGTCCTGCGAGATAGCTGCGGGGCCTCATCCTGAACGAGGTGTACGAAGTGTAGTAGTCGGAGAGGCTCTCACGGCGGAACTCAGTGGCGTTGAGGATGTTCGTGCACTCAAAAAAGATTCTGAACTTTTTGAACCGGTATTCGGCCCCTGCCTTGAGCAGCGGGGTGTTGGTGACCGAGGAGCCGGGAATCTGCTGATAGAGGTGGTATACCGAACCGCTCACGGAGAAGCTCTTGAACGGAGTGAGCACGATGCTGCCCTGGGTCAGGTAGGACTGCACCGGGTCCCTGTCCTCTCCGAGAAATTTGGAGCGGCTGTATCTGAAGGCCGCCGTCACCTCGAGCCACCCGGCCGGCCTCAGTTCGACTGAAGCGTCGGCAGTCCACGACTCGGTCCTGTATTCCGAGTCATAGCCCTGGAGGAACATGCTGTGGCTGTCGATCCGGTATTCTGCCCCGGCGTCGAGGACTACCTTATTGACGCCGAACCATTTTTTGACATTCGCCATACCGTAGAGACTGCCGCTTACGGACAGCCGGTCCACCATTCCGGACAGAGTCAGGTCATCGTAGTACATTCCGGAGGAGGCGGAGGTGGAGGAACCGTTGTCATATCCTCCTGAGACGGAGGCGGAAAAACGGGAAAGGATGGAACTGTAGTCGAGGCTGAGGCTGACATTGTACCGCTTGCTGCGGGGGACGATTCCGGTTCTGGAGGCGTTGCGGTAGGACGTGAGGATGTATCCTCTCATGAACATGTCCGCGCTGGAGTTGTCATCTATGGAGTAGCTTCCGTACAGGGAGGCCTTCAGGTCCGGGAATATCACCCAGCTCAGGCTCAGGTCGGGCCTGAGTCCTGGGAAGAGTCTGTCCGTAACCCCGCTTCCGTTCCACACCTTGACATATTCGAGTAAGAGCGGCAGCCCTATCCTCAGGCCGATTCCGCTCCAGTTCCATCTGGCTGATAAATCGGCTGAAAGCGCACCTGAGAACATCTGCAGGCGGTTGGTCGAGCTGTCTGCCAGGGCCTCCTCCATCCAGGCGGGGATACCGGTCAGTCCGGTGAACCTGCGGTAGTAGCCCAATTCTATGCCTCCCTTGGCCTCTATCCTGGTCCGGCCGGCCATGATGATGGACGAGACGGTGTTGAATGTGCGCAGGTCCGTGTATTCCGCCTCCTGGGTAGTGGACCCGTCGAGGGTAAACCGGTGGTTGTTGACAGTGGCGCGGGTATCGCTGAAGATGCTCAGTGCGGTCCGCGGGCCGCTCCTGACCGTGCTTGTGAGCTGGTTTGAGACCTTGAGCGACGGCAGGCGGTAGAGCTGGTCGTGCCCGGAGTTGCCGGTGCTGATCATGGAGGTGTGCCTGCGCAGCTGACCGCTGACGGCTGTGGCGTTGTGGATGTAGGCCCGGTCGGTGTTGCTCTCTATCTCCATTCCCGCGTCCAAGTACAGCTTGTCGTCGGTGATGTCGTCAGTGTCTGCTATTTCCATCGTCGAGCCGTCCTCGAAGACGTAGCTCTGACTGCTTATCCCGTTCTCCTCCCAGCGTTCGGCGGCTCCCTGCAGTCCGAAGCGCAGCTGGGTGCCCCGCCGGTTGACGACGGCGTGGTTGAGAGAAAGGACGGCGGAGGCGTTGTCGAAGTAGTATTCGTCCGGGAAGTTCTGCCTCGTGCGGAAGAGCCTGAACGCTCCGTCGAAGTCAATGTCGAGGGTGCCGGGCAGGTTGAAGATGATGCCTTTGCGACCTAAGTAGCTGTGCCTCTGTAGCTCATCGGTTATGGTCTTTCCGGTGTTGTTGCCCTTGAGCATCATCATGCTCTGGCGCGACTTTCCGAAATTGGCTATCCACAGGCGTCCTTCGGCTATGGCGCTGGTGTCCTCCATGTATCCTCCGGCCGCATCCCCCGAGAACAGCCACGCACCCTTGGAGTCGGCTTTAAGCACTATGTTCACGGCGCTCCTGTCGGAGGAAGTCAGACCTTTGAGGGCCCTGACCGGCTGGTGGTTCTCGATAAGCTCTATCTTGGCTATCTTGCTCGGGTCGAGATTTTCGGTGACGAGGGAGTAGCGTCCGGAGAGCATGTCCATGCCCTCCACGTAGAACTTGTTGATGGGCTTGCCCCGGTGAATAATCGTACCCTTGCTGTTGACCTCCACTCCCGGCAGCTTGACCAGTACGTCCTTCAGAGTCAGGTCCTCATCCCTGCGGAAGGCTTCTACGTAGTAGGTGGTGGTATCGTTCTCCTTGACTATGGGCGCTGCTGTGACGCTCACTTCGTCAAGCTGAATGTTCTGTTTCCTCATGCTGACGGACACTGTGCTCTCTCCTGCGGGGATGGCGGCTTCGGTCAGGGCATAGCCTAAGAAAGAGGCGCTCAGCCTGTCGGGACGCTTCTGATACCGGGAGAAGCTGAAACGGCCGTTATCGTCAGTGAAGCCGGCCGCCACCATCAGATCTCCGCTGAAAGCGCATACGTACACCCCTGCGATAGGCTTGCCATCCTCAGCGTCCACGACGGTGCCGCTGATGCTTCCCTGTGCCATGAGCGGCATCAGGCTCAGGACGGAGAGCAGGAGTGTTGTCACGATCAGTCTCATACTGTCAGTGTTTACGTCCTTTTTTCTCCCAATAGTTTTCCGGAATCAGCGGAATGTATTTCATCTCCAGCTCGATCATCTCGACGGAGCCGTCTTGGTTGGTGGCCCGTAACGGCCCTCTTGGATGTCCGTTGAGACGCATGTCCTCGTCGTAGGAGCGCTTTACAAGAGTCATTACCTCTTCCATCTTCTGTATGGACCTGTATGTCCTAAGGTTGTAGGAGTTTTCAGAAAATCTGGTCAGATCATCTGTTCTGTCAGACGCGGGGATGCCGGCTTCTATGGCGTGGAAAACGAAGAGTCCGCGGCTGTCCTTTGCCCGTAGGATCAGTCCGGGAGCTCCCCAGAGCAGCCAGGGGCCGGCAGATACGGGGATGGAAGAAGTATACCATATCCTCCATGTTCTTCCCAAGTACCTGGCTTCAGCCATGCTGCACTGGTATCCGCAAATAGTGTCGGTGCCGTCAAGTACTTTCCATAAAGGCTGTTCGAGAGTACCGTGGCCTTTGGCAACAGTCATTAACGCCCTGTCGTACTTAACGTATTTTAAACTGTTGTAATCTATGAAGTATCTTGAATACTCCTTCGTTCCTCTGAATTCTTCAGGCGGGTTTACGGCTACCGTAATCGGCAGCGGCGCTATATCCAGCGTGGAGTCGATTAAAAACTGCTTCTCACTGTAGAATATCGCCTTATTGCCGTTTATATCCAGGCACATTGACGAGTCGACATAGTGACCCCGTATAGTGCTGTCCTCCTTGAAGTAATATTTGTATTTGATACGAAGTCCGTTATCTCCTGAGATATTCCGGGCCTGGCTATATGCCTGGCCCGGGATCAGGAGCAAAAGAGTGATAATAATTATTGCAGTTTTCATCTGTATAATAGTGTCTCAATAATTGATTACAGAAATGTTATGCAAATATACTATAAATAAAAAAAACAAAAAAATGGACGGAATCTGCACTTGATTGTGTAATTATATGATTTTCAGCGGACTATATTATGGTGTCAAAAGAGGATATGGCTGTAAGTACTTGTGAACAGGGGGTGATGATGTTGAAACCAAGTAAAATTTATTACTTATCCCAGTACTCTTCTGAGATAAGTGGTATATACTTGAAATGTAATGGTGTCTCTTTAATTATAGAACCGTCCGGTCCGGTGACATATCCAGGTCCGCTGCCGTATCCGTTGAAAATCATATCTTCTTCGTAGGAACGCTTTACGCGGGTAAGTATCTCCTCCATTTTTTTCATGGATCTGTAAGTCCTCAGGTGGTATTCGGCATCCGCGAGCCTTTGTATGCTTCTGCTTCTGTCGTAAGACAGCTGCCCTGCCTCAAATGCCATGAATACGAAAAGGTTGCGGCTTTCACGTGCCCTGAGAATCAGGCCAGGTGCCCCCCAAAGCAGCCAGGGTCCGGCAGAAACCGGTATGTCCGTCGTGTACCAGATGCGCCAGGTCCTGCCTAAGTAGCTGGCCTCTGCAATCCTGCAGGGGTATCCGCAGATGGTGTCGGTGATATCCAGGAGTCTCCACTGCGGCGTTTCCAATGTTCCGTAACCCTTCAGATGAGTGACGAGAGATGCGTCATACTTGATGTAAGTGCCTTTCTTGATGTCGATAAAATATTTTGATCTCTCAGTTGTGCCTTTGAATTCAGCCGGAGGATTTACTGCGACAGATATAGGCACTGGTGCAATAGAGACAGTAGAATCCAGGCGATATGCCTTTTCGCTGTAAAAAGCTGTTTTGTCACCGAAAATGTCTAAGCACATCGTCGAGTCCATGTAATGTCCCCGTATAGTGCTGTCTTCCTTGAAGTAGAATTTGTACCTGATGCGAAGGCCGTTGTCACCATAATAATCCTTGGAGTGTCCATAGGGCACTCCAAGGATTATTAATGATAAAATAAGGAGAGTAGTTATAATTTTTTTTTTTCATATTGTAGCTTATATGTTATATGGTAAATAATCCTTCATAGACATTGCCGTTTCCTTTTATGATTAAACGGAAGAGACCGTTCCCAATGCCTGAAATGCAGAAATCGTATTCGGCACCATCGGCCGTGAAAGTTGAGGAAAAGAGGGTCTCGCCGAGGTTGTTCTCAATGGAAAATGAATAAATCCCTCCGTTTTCAGCGAGTAAAGAAAGAATATCGTGCTGTATGTATGCTTTTGGGTGATATGACGCAATACTGCGTGTGGTAGGGTTGGTGTATTGAATAAGGATTTCTGTTTTTTCATCTGCTGTCAGAGTATGGTCAGTTATAAACAGAAATGAAGCAAGAGTCAGGATAAACAGTAATCTTTTCATAAGAGTAGTGTGAATGGATATTCAAAAATACACTATAAGCAGTAAGAAAACAAAAGAAGGACAAAATTAGTACTTGATTATGAATTTACTGATTTTTAGTAAATTATATCAGTGCGTCAAGAGGTGGTGTGATTGTGGATAATTGTGAATAAGGGGTGATGATGCTAAAATCAAGTAAAATTTACTGAAATGATTTCTGTAATTCCTGTTTGAGATAGGAGGACAGCCGGACCTTTATCTTCATTTTGGCAGCTATGCGGGACTTGTAGGCCATTACGGTCTCCGGCTTGTTCCCTGTGATGATGCTTATGCTGTAGTTCGAGAAGCCGCATGCTGTCATGGCTATAATCTCGAGGTCGCGGTCTGTGAGGTCCGGAAAGTCTTTCTGAATATTTTCAAGAAGTTGGGGGTAGATGTTTTTTACCATTTTGGTAATATCAGTCCTTGCCAGGCTGTTGCTGCTGAGGTGGGACTGAATCAAATCTGTGCATTGGCGCCGGAATACATCACCGTTGCTGAATTTGCAGTAGGAAGTCAATAATATATCGATTAAGTTCAGCATGGTCGCGTAGAAACTGTCTGCGCCGGAGGAGTGTTGTTTTTTATTGAGAATGGTTTTGACCAGATTCAATAGCCTGATGTCATCGTCTTCCTGAGCGGCGTCAGGATTTATTCCGGTGTGGTCATGTATCAGCTTGATACTTTTCCGGACATTGGTATGGGTGCGTTTGAGATACAGTATTGCTTTTACCAAAAAGAAGATGAGGATGCATGCAGCGGCAGTAAGTATCAGGATGGTGTTTATAAGTTTCGAAATGCGGTATTTCGCGGCCATGGAATTATATTCTGCCTGATATGACTGCTCTTTGAGTTCGAGGTTGAGGTTATTTGAGTATGTTTTGAGCCGGTGGCTTAGTTCGGACGCTTTCTTTTCATATTCCAGTGCTTTTTTGAACTCTCCGCTGTATTGTTTTGCCGTTGAAAGAGTCCAGTAGTATAGTGCGCTGTCAGAAGTACCTGAAAGTATCATCTTGTCGGCAAAAAACAGTGCTGAGTCCGCTCTCCCTGCCGCGGAGTATCCTTCTGCCGCTATCATGCAAAGGGAATTGTGCTGGGATTTTGTGAGGTATCCGGCATATTCGGGGGTGCGCATTGCGTTTGCTGCGGTTCTGGCTGCAGCAAGAGAATCATGGGTACAGGCTATCAGGTAGAGGGCCTTTTGGTCAAGCCCTTCCAGAATAAGTGTTGTGTCATGGTCTGTTGCGGCTTTTTTGAATCCCTCTTCAAAGTAGGTTCTGCCAGCCGCGGCAGAATCTATGAGCAGGATGCGGGATAATGTAAGATTGGCAGCGGCCAGCCTGTGATCTGCGTGGGCCTGTCTGAACAAGGACAGCGCTTTCCTATAATAAAGCAATGACTGTTTCTTCTCTGAAAATGTTGTCTGGTAGAGCTCTCCTATGCGGGTATAGAGGAGGCCCAGCTGCTCGTAATCCTGCACATCAGTCAGAACAGGCTCGGCTTTTTTGTAGGAGATAAGGGCATCTGCGTGGGCGTTCCGCTCTGTGAGCAGTGCCCCTTGCATAATCAGGGCTCTCGCGTACAACAGTCCGGGGCCATGCTTCCTGAAGTAACCGGTGGCTTTGAATATAGCTGTGTCTGCATTTATGGGCAGGTAGCATTTGTAGTGCGCCTCAGTAAGAAGCAGCTGATAATATGCGCCGTCTTTCCGCCCCATCTGCGCGAGAGATATGCTGTCTATACTGATCAGAGAGTCCAGTGCCGCCTGTGGGGAAGTGCTCATCAGGGAGTCTGCGGCTTTCAGAGTCAGATTTGTCTGCCTGGTATGCCCGCAGCTGTGGAGCGCGGCAGTCAGAATCAGTATAGGCAGCAGGCTTATAAATGTCGAGCGGTGCATATCACAGAAGACCTTTGTCTATGCGCAGGGTGACGGTTCTGAGTTCCGGGTCGAGGTCTATGAGGAGGTCGTCGTGGAAGGGGACGAGTGCGCCGGAGCCGGATAGCTCGAGGCAGATGTTGCCGGAGAAGTCCAGGATGTCCGCTATGGTGCCGGCGGTGCGGCCGTCCTGGTCCTGCAGGCTGAATCCGATGAGGTCCTCGAGTGTGAGGCCGTCCTCGGTGATGGTGTGTGCATCAGTGTCTGAAAGCTCCGGATAACCGGCAGGATCGATGCAGATTTCCTTGCCGGCGGCCTCCTCCGCGTCGGCGAGGGTGTCGATGTCCTCTATGCGGATGACGGCCTTGCGCGGACCCTTGGGCTGGAGCGACATGATATAAAAAGGAACCGGCAGGCCGTCATAGAACAGCCATACCGGTTCATCTTTCTTGAGTAAGTCCGCGATGCCCTCCTGGAAGGCGGCCATCACCTCTCCCTCTGTGCCGTAGGACTTGATGATCCTTCCGACGGGCAGCAATGTGTCTTCCGCGGGCTGCATCTGACTACTCTGCTGCGGGAGCGGCCTCTGCGGTCTCAGCTGCCTCTGCTGCTGCGGCTGCCTCAGCCTCGGCTTTTGCCTTGGCCTCTGCCTCTGCCTTTGCTGCAGCCTCTTCGGCCTTGCGCTTGCTGATGGCCTCGGCTCTCTCCTGATTTACCTTAGCCTCGGCGTTGAGGAGCTCGCGGCGGGTCTCATTGTCAGTCTTCTTGAGATTCTGCTTCTTGGACTCGACCTTGGCGTCTCTCTCGGCTTTCCATGCGTTCCATCTCTGGTCGGCTACTTCCTGGGTGATAGCGCCCTTTGCAACACCGCCGTTGAGATGCTTCCTCAGGAGGATACCCTCGTAAGAGAGGATACGGCGGCAGGTGTCAGAAGGCTGAGCACCGGTACCGAGCCAGTAGAGGGCTCTCTCGGAGTCGATCTTGATGGTTGCGGGATTGGTGTTGGGATTGTAGGTTCCGATCTGCTCGATGTAACGTCCGTCACGGGGTGAGCGGATGTCGGTTACTACGATGTGGAAGAAAGCGTGGTTCTTCTTGCCGTGGCGTGCCAAACGGATTTTAACTGCCATTGTACTTACAGGTTATTAGTGAATTAATAATTTAAAACCTCCTTATCTTCTCGAGAAAAGGCCTGCAAATATAGGTATTTTTCCCGAACTGTCAAGCATTTTTTACTTCGAGCGCAGGAAGCGCAGGGCGCGGGTCATGTAGCGGGGCAGCTGCCTGTGCGGGTCGCGGTGCTCGAGGTGGAGGTAGATGCCCCACTTCTTGAGAATCGGGACCTTGAAGGTCTCCACGAACTCTATCAGCGTGCCGTCGGGGTCCTCCACGTAGGTGAAATGGCCGTCGGCCTCGCCCATCTTGAAGTCGCGGCCGCCGTCGCAGACGAAGCTGTGGCCCAGTGACTCGGCGCACTCGCGGATGGCCTCCATGTTGCGGATATCGAAACAGAGGTGGATGAATCCGGGGTCACCCCAGTAGCGGCCCTCGTATATCTTCTTGGGAGCGGGTACCTCGAAACCTTCCGGTATGCGCTGCACCAGCTCGATATGGGAGGTGCCCATCACCTCGCTCAGAGGGCCCTCGATGGGCTTGCTGCGGGAGAGGAGGACGCGGCGCAGGGGATACTGGCTGCCGGGAACCCCTTCTAAGTCGGCCTGCACTCCGGTTACATCGTACTCGACCTTATCGTAGTCCATCAGGGTGGAATAGAATTTCACGGAGCGGTCCATGTCGGTGACTCCGAGCACAGCTCCGTTTCCGCCGCCGAGGTTCTTGTCCTCGTTGAGGAAGACGTAGGTGTCGGACTCGACCTCGAAGAGGTTGTTCCAGGGGTCGTAGAGGAAGAAATGCTCTCCGCCGGCGGGGTTTTTGGTCACGGGGGTGACGATACGGGCGCCGGAGGCCTTGCTCAGCTGCTCGTATGCGGCCCGGACGTCGCGGGACTTGATCTTGCAGGCGTAGATGCCGAGGTCTCCGAGGGCGGGCTCGAAGGCCACGTAGTTCAGCTTCCTGCCGCGGGGCTCCCATACCTCGAAGCCGGCGCCTCCGCGGAGATTGTACACCAGAATCGCGTAGCGGGGCTGCGGCTTGCCGCCGGTGTAGGGCAGCATCCGCTCTGCGACGCCCTCCGCGCCGAAGATCTTGGTGTCGAATCCGAAATTGTCCTTATACCATTTCCACGACTCGGCGACGTTCCTCACGCCGATGCCGACCTGCTGTATTCCACAGATGATTTTTTCCATATTGTCCTTGATTTTGTATTTTCCGATTAATGAGCCGATACCTTCCGGGCCAGGATGTAGAAGAGCCAGGGGGTGTATTTGTAGAAATACGCCATGAGCAGTTCCTTGCCGCCGATGAGTTTCTTGTGCTTCTCGCGGGCGATGGCCTTCAGGGCCACCTTCGCACACTTGGTGACGTCCATGCCGTTGGCCTGACCGGGGTCCATCCTGGCAAATTTCTCACCGGAGGCGAGCAGGGCGCTCTTGGATATCTCGGTACGGATGCGGCCCGGGATGAGGAAGGTGACCTTGATGTTGGGGTACTCCAGCTCGAGGGACTCGTAGAAGCCGAAGAGGGCGTGCTTCGAGGCGCAGTAGGCCGAGCGGAGCGGGAAGCCGAAGAGGCCGGAGATGGAGGTGGTCACGGCGATGTGTATCTCCTTGGCGGCCTTCAGGTGTTCCTTGAATTTCTTGATGATGTATACTCCGCCGAAATAATTGATCTCCATCAGTTTGCGGTCCATCGAGATGTCGCAGTCGAGGGTCAGGGCCCTCTGGGAGATGCCGGCGTTGAGCACGAAGAAGTCCGGTTTCAGGCCGAGGCTGTCCACGTACTCTATTAAAGCGTCGATGGACGCAGGGTCCTCTAAGTTGACCTCACGGTGCCAGGCCTTCACGCCGTACTGCCGGCAGCGCTCCTCCACCTTAGTCAGCTGCTCCTCGCCCAGCCCGGTGAGTATCACGTTAGTACCTCTCTGTGCGAACTGATAGGCGATAGCCTCGCCTATGCCTGTGCCCCCGCCGGTGATCAGCAGGGTCTTATCCTTGAACTGTACCATATCTGTTTTTGTTTTCAACTTACAAAGTTACGCAAAATCCTCTAAAGTGTGCTAGACGAAATAGCAGTGCCGAGGCAGACCACCCGCCGCCGAGGGCCTTGTAGAGGCCGATGCCCTCAGAATGTCAGCATTTTGCGGCGATAGTCGAGTGAACTTCTGTATTGTTCCTTCAGTTCTTCGGAGAGGTAGGATCTGCTGATGATTTGTTCTGCTTCAGAATGTATTGCCGCGAAGAAGTCCAGTTCCCGCTGCACGGTCTTGTCATTTAGGCCTGTTCTGCGACCGAATTCCTCGAAGTCCTTGCGGCAGACCTGGCGGACATCGGAAAACTGCATTCCTTCTTTGAAAAGCCCTTTGTCAAGGGCAAATATCCTGTGGTTGACCAGATGCAGCGAAGTGTTGATGAGGTCGTAGGCCGGAGTCAGGCGATATTCATGGCCGGTGTTGATCAAAGAGAAATTTTTTAGGTAGGCATCGTCGTTCAGTGATATGAAATTGAACAGTACCAGCCGGAAGAAACGCAGTAGGTCTATACGGTAGGCTTTTACGTGGCGGCGGATTACGTCCGCGCAGTCTTCGTAGCTTGCACGGCTGTATTTGTAGTCAGCGCCGCCGTTGGATTTTGTAAGGCCCATCAGGGAAGCGAAATCCTCCTGCATGTATTTGCCTCCGCTGTGGATGTCAAATCTTCTTGTGATGTAGGCGGCTTCCTCGTTTTCGTAGAAGCACAGTCCGTTGGCCGCGGTCTCAATCCGGTAGACCTGTGAGGCGAGCTGCATGGTAAGGTTCTCGTTGGCGGCGCAGAACTCGCGGTTGATTATATGGTAGCTGGACGGTTGCGGTTTCAGAATGAAATGTCCGCGCTCATTTTCGCGGGTATAGCGCAGGCGCAGGTCCTCACCCACGACAGCAGAGAACTTAGGCTGAACTCCGGACAGAGATATCCGTCCGATATGTTGCGCCGTGTTCTGGACATTCTTGTGATCCGGATCAGCCGGACTTGTCCCGGGGAAAATGTGGGATACAGTCTTTCCGTCGAACAGCAGTCTTCTTGCCAGCGGGCAAAATGTGCTGAATCCCGGGGCGAGAGTGGACGGGCATACGGTCAGCGGTCTCATGGCTCTATAGGTTTGACGGTGATGGCTCCTATGGTGTCATTCTGCGCGGTGGCGAGAAGTATTCCGAAATCATCGTCGCTGTCAATATGCAGCAGCCGGGACTGAGTCTGGCGGTTTTCTCCCTCGGAGAGCATGTTGAAGAAGACGGCGAACAGGTAGGGGGAGCGGTAGGGCTCTTCTCTCAGCGGCATGGTCGGGCTGACGGGGGGCATTTTGTCAGCGACATACGGGGAATCGTATGCGAAGATATATTCCCCGTTGTCCTCTTCAGTCAGCAGTCCTGCCCTGATATCGTGAACGTATACTTCGCATTGTCTCATATCGTCAGTCCTTAAGTTTAACGGTGAGTTCGAGGCCGAGGGTGTCGAGGATAGACAGCAGTGTGCGGAGTTTCGGATTACTCTGTCCGCGCTCGATTGCGACGAGCGTGTTGATTCCGACATCCGAGAGTCCGGCTATCTCTTCCTGCCGGACTTGGAGTGCCTTCCTGCGGTCCCGGATGGCTTTGCCTATTTCTTCTGTATTCACTGTGTATTGTGATTTTTGCCAAAAATAAAAAATTCCGCTGAGAAAATCAACGGAATTCCCAATAAATTGTGATTTTATGTTATTTTCCGGAGGTTTCGGATTCTTCTTCCGGGACGGACCAGCCGCCGCCGAGAGCCTTGTAGAGGCCGATGATGGCAAGGAATTCGTCACGGACGGAGTTGGAGTAGTCGATCTCGGCGTTGAAGTAGCTGCGCTGGGCATCGAGGACATCCATGTAGTTGATGTAGCCGTTCTGGTACTGGAAGAGGGCGAGCTCCACGTATTTGCGGGAGGCGTCCTGCAGATTGCCCAGAAGGGATACTTTCTCGCGTGCGGAGTTGTAGGAGGCGACTGCATCATTGACCTCCTTGAAGACTTCGAGGACTTTCTGCTCGTACTGGTATCTCTCCTGGTTGTAGGCTTCTATGGAGGCCTGGTAGCGGGCCTTGTTCTTGCCGAAAGCGAAAAGGGGCGAAGTCAGGTTCAGGACAGGATACCAGTAGGGCCCTGTGAAGAAGTGGGTGAAGGTGTTGTTCTCCACTCCTGCTGTAAAGGATATCTCCAGCCTGGGAAAACGGTTGGCCCAGGCTACTCCCACATCGGCCATGGCGGCCTTGAGGGCCTGTCCGGCGGCCAGCAGGTCGGGACGGCGCTGGAGCAGTTCGGAAGGTACTCCTACGTGCATCAGGTCGGGGAAACGGTCGTGGGTGTTGAGCCTGGAGCGCTCTACGGATGAAGGGAACTCTCCGGCAAGGAGGGCTATTTCGTGTTCCTTTATGGCGATGTCTCTCTGAAGGTCAGGTACGAGAGCTGCGGTGCTGGCATACTCTACCTGTGCCTGCTGGTAAGGTATCTCGGTGGTTAGTCCGCCTTCAAAACGGAGACGGGCCTGTTTGACGTTCTCTCTCCAGGTGTCGCGGGTGCGGAGGACGATGTCCAGTTCGTTGTCTAAGGCGGCCAGTTCGAAGTATGCCGTGGCCACTGCGGCCACGAGGGTCATCTGCATGGCTCTCTGCGACTCGATGGAGCCGAGGTACTGGGCGATAGCCCCGCGGTTGGTCCAGCGCAGGCGGCCGAAGAAATCCACCTCCCAGGAGACTCCGGCCTTCAGACCGAACTCATTGTCCTTGACGGGGGCCGCATCTGTGTACTGATAGTTCTCCTGGTCCAGATAGCCTCTGGCGTTGAAGGACGGGAACTGGTCGGCGCGGACTACCCTGTGGAGACGCTCGAGCTCGCGGACGCGGGCGGCCGCTGTGAGCATGTCCTTATTATTGTCCAGAGTTTTCTGGATCAGGTCCTTGAGCAGGGGGTCGGAGAAGATTTCCGACCACTCTATGTCGGCTATGCAGAGTGTGTCCGCGTAGCCTCCGGGGATGATGGTCTCCGGGATGTCGAGCTGGGGGTCGGCGCATTGTTTTACTGCCGCTCCGCAACCCTGCAGGAGGAAGAGCGCTCCGCATACCGCCGCTGCGGCTGATATTTTTACGATAGTGTGTCTCATGCTTTCAGTCTCTTCTTTTTTCTATTGGCAAATCTCTCCTTGAGCCTGTATATCCAGACGAAGAAGAAGGGAACGAAGACGATTCCAAGGGTGATAGCCGCGATCATGCCGAAGAATACTCCTACACCGATGCCCTGGCGGCTTGCGGAGCCGGGACCGGAGGCGAGCACGAGGGGCAGCATGCCGAGGATGAAGGTCAGGGAGGTCATGACGATGGGCCTGAAGCGCAGCTCGGATGCGGCGATGGCGGCCTCTACTATGTCCTTGCCCTTCTCCACCTCTTCCTTGGCGAACTCCACGATGAGAATAGCGTTCTTGGCGGCCACGCCTATGAGCATTACGAGTCCGATCTGGAAGTAGACGTTGTTCTCCATGCCTAAGACCAGAATCGAGAGGAAGGCTCCGATACATGCCACGGGCAGGGACAGGATGACGGCTATGGGCACCGACCAGCTCTCGTACTGTGCAGCAAGGAACAGGAACACGAAGAGGAACGCCAGGGCCAGGACGAGTCCGGTCTGACCGCTCTGCTGCTTCTCCTGGTAGGACAGGCCGCTCCACTCGATGCCTACGTTGGCAGGCAGTTTCTCGCGGACTATTTCTTCCATGATCTCCATGGCCTGGCCGGAGCTGTAGCCGTGGGCGGCCTCGCCGGTGATGGTGGCGGCGTAGTACATGTTGAAGCGCTTGATGGTACCGGGGCCGGTCGTGTATTCGGTGGTGCCTATCGAGGTTACGGGTATCATGGCTCCGCCGTTGCCGCGGACGAAGTACATGTTCATGTCGTCACGCCACTGGCGGTAGGGCTCCTCAGCCTGGATGTAGACGCGGTAGACGCGGTTGAAGAGGTTGAAGTCGTTGACGTAGACTGAGCCGGTGAAGGCCTTCATCGTGGTGAACAAGTCCGAGACGGAGACTCCGAGGAGCTTGGCCCGGTCGCGGTCCACGTCGTAGTAGAGTTTCGGAATGTCGCCCTGCATCGAGCTGCTTACACGGGCGAGCTCCTTGCGCTGGGAGGCATAATATACTAAGGTGTCGGAGGCTCTCTGCAGTTCCTCGTAGGTCAGGTCGCCGCGGGCTTCGAGGGCCATCTCGAAACCGCCCGAGGTACCTAATCCGGGGATGACGGGAGGGGTGCTGAGGTAGACCTTGCTCTCGGGGTACTGCGAGAACTCATCGGTTACCCGGGCCATGAAGGCGGGCAGGTCGGGGTCCTCACGCTCGTCCCAGGGCTTCATGATGACGGTCATCTGGCTGCGGGCCTGGTTGGTGCCGACACGGGGGCTGGAACCGGTGACGTTGAGCACATAGCGTACGTCCGGCTGATCTAAGAGCCAGGCCATGGCCCGGTCGGTGACCTCGCGGGTCCTTTCGAGGGTTGCGCCCTCAGGCAGCTCGAACTCTACGGTGAAATATCCCTGGTCCTCCTGTGGCAGGAAGCTCTGGGGCACGATCTGAGCCATGGCCCAGATGCAGACGATGCCGATGCCGAAGGCTGCGAAGGAGCGTTTGGAGTGAGCCAGGAAGTTGCGTATGATGCGGGCGTAGACGGTCTGTCCCTTGGCGAGCCAGCGGTTGATGGCGCGGAAGATGAAGTTCTTGCGCTCCTCCTCGCCTTCCTTCTTGGGCTTGAGGAACTGGGCGCACATCACGGGGCTCATGGTCAGGGCCACTATGGTGGAGATAATCACGGATACCGCGATGGTTATCGTAAACTGGCGGTAGAGGGCGCCGGTGATGCCGGAGAGGAAGCTCACCGGAATGAACACGGCGCAGAGTACCAGCGACATGGCTATCAGGGCGCTGCCTAAGCCGTTCATGGCCTTCTTGGTCGCCTCGTAGGCCGACAGCTTCTCCTCGTTCATGATGCGGTCCACGTTCTCGACCACCACTATCGCGTCGTCCACGACAGTACCGATCGCAAGGACCAGACCCAGCAGTGTCAGGGTGTTGAGGGAGAAACCGAAGATGAGCATGACTCCGAAAGTACCGATAAGGGAGATGGGAACCGCGATGGCCGGGATGAGGGTCGCCCTCCAGCTCTGCAGGGAGAGGAACACCACTAAAATCACGAGGAAGAGGGCCTCGAAGAGGGTCTTGTACACCTCGTGGATGGACTGGGATATGTACTCGGTCATGTCGA
>CALUPK010000029.1 GCA_944322575.1 uncultured Bacteroidales bacterium
CCAACAACACTGAATACTAACTGGGGACTGAACGGATATCACCGGAAATGCTGAACGGGTATCCGCCGGAATATGCACATAAAGTGTATATTCGCATAGCCCAAATGCTGAGAACTGCTGGAAAGAACCTGTTCTATCATACCATTCCATATGCCGGAGGGAAAAAGTATTACGAGATAGATTTCGTCATTCCGGACAAGCATAAAATTTCGCCAGTAGAAGTGAAATCATCAGGCTACAAAACTCATAAGTCATTGAATCAATTTTGTGCCAAATTCTCAGACCGGATATTGAACAAGTATCTGATTTATACCAAGGATTACAGGATGGAAAATGGGGTTGAGTATATTCCTGTGTATATGACGATGTTTTTGTAATTTATATGAGCAATGCCGGCACTGACTTTGGTCATCACTTGATTGCATTCGTTGGAAAAAGTGTAACTTCGTCATTGGAAAATAAGACAACCAAATTCAGGGAAGGTCAAGTAGAGATATTTAGAGTGTTTTTTATGATATAAGTAGTATATTTGCGGCCATGAAACGCAGAATGTCTGTACTGATGAGGCCGCTACTGACCCTGCTCCTGCTGCTGACGGCATGGAGCGCGAGGGCGCAGTATGACATCGACCAGTTCTTCTTCAGGGGGCAGAGGGCGATGATGGAGGGTCAGTATACTCAGGCAATCAATAATTTCAACATCATTATCAGGCTTGACGACTCTCTGTATGAGGCGTATTTTTTCCGTGGGATAGCGAAGTATAATCTTGGGGATTTTGCGGGAGCTGAATCTGACTTCAACAGGGCGATAGAGATCAATCCGGTCTATACTTTAGCTTATCATTACAGGGCTATTACCCGCAGCCGTCTCGGGAGGTATGATGAGGCGATAGCGGACCTGCAGCATGCTGTGGACCTGCGCCCCAACTATTCCGGCCTGTATTTCAGCCGTGGGGTGACCTACTTTCTCTCCCAGCAGTTTGAGAAGGCGGTGGAGGACTTCAACCGTTTCATCCGTCAGGAACCGCGTGAGCCGGATGCATATCTGAACAGAGGGGCCTCTTATCTCTTTCTCGGCGACACTGTCAAGGCCCTGCAGGACTACAACCGGGCCATCACCCTGCGCGGATTCGACCCGGAGGGATATATCCGCCGCTCGAGGATCTACTATTCGCAGCATCGTTTAGAGGATGCCCTGCATGATCTTGACAAGGCGATTGAGCTGGATACGGCCAATACATTCGCGTATTTTAACCGGGCTCTCATCCGCTATGAGATGAAGGATATCGGAGGGACTCTGAGTGACTTTGACGAAGTCCTTTCCCGTGAGCCGGACAACTCCCTTACTCTCTACAACAGGGCGCTTATCCGCTCTCAGATAGGAGACTACAACCGTGCTCTCGAGGATTACGACATGGTTCTGAACATCAATCCTGAGAATGTCCTGGCCTATTACAACCGCTCAATCCTTTTCATCGAGATGGGCCGCTGGCAGGATGCCATAGATGACCTCAGCCGTGCTATTGAGCTGTATCCTGATTTTGCCAATGCCTATATGAACCGTTCCTATGTCAAGAATCAGATCGGTCAGTATGCCTCGGCTGAGCAGGATTACCGGACTGCCCAGGGCAAGATATCGAAGTACCGTTCGATGACTTCGGACAGTGCCGGGCGTGCTGCCTTTGCGGATACATCCCGTAAGTATGACAGACTGTTGGCATTGGACTCGGATTTTGCCAGAAGCGATTTTAACGATGAACTGCTGCAGAACCGCAATGTCAGCATCAACCTCAAGCCTCTTTACCGTTTTGTCATCTCCCGGACCACGACAGGTGCTGACGGTATGCCCATCCTGTTGAGCAACAACTATGAGGATGCGCGTATGACGGAGTTTGAGGCTGCGGTGCCGGTGGATGTGGAGATATCGTGCAGGCTTTCGGGCGCGGCCTCTGTTGACAACAGCCGGTTGATGGACGCAGTGGATGATGAGCTGCGCCGCACCGGGAATGATGACCGCGTGCTGTTTGCCAAGGCTCTGCTTGAAAGTGAGAATAAGCAGTTCAATGCTGCCCTTCAGTGCTATTCCGAGGCTATCGACCGGCGCCCGGAGGAGGTGTTCTACTATATCAACCGCGGAGCCCTGCAGTCGGAGATGATAGATTTCATCTCCTCTATCGAGAACAATGTTCAGGTGCTCACCATGGACAATGCCGGTACGGCCAAGGCCCGGGTCCGCGACGGCTCATCACGCAGCTATGACTATTCTTCGGCCATAAGCGACATGAATACGGCGGCGTCCCTCTATCCGGACTTCCCCTTTATCTACTACAATCTCGGCAATCTCTACTGTCTGTCCAACGACATGCCGGAAGCCATCACCCAGTACACGAAGGCCATTGAGCTCCATCCCCGTCTCGGCGAGGCCTACTACAACAGGGGGCTTGTCCTTATCTATGTCAAGGACAAGGCAAAGGGATGTCTCGACCTCAGCAAGGCCGGTGAGTTAGGCATCGATGAGGCTTACAGTGTAATCAACAAGTACTGCGATACTGAGGAGTAGGGTTATTTCCCGGAACGGTGTCCCCTCTTGCCGGAGCGCAGGCGGGTGGAGGCGATGACCATGGCCTCGTCACGGGCGATGTAGCGCATGGCGATAAAGGTGAGGATGGCGGCGCATATGGGGAAAATGCAGGGAATGGTGAATATGGGGCTCTCGCCGGTGTTGGCCAGGAGCAGGCCGAGGGGCTTCTCGGGGTTGTTGCGCTGGAGGAAGTAGATGGCGATGATGATCTGGTAGGCGATGAGGATGATGGTGTTGAGGTTGCACAGGCGGATCTGGCGGATGCGGTTCTTGAACGATACGAGTATCACGATGCTTAGGACTGCGCACACTATCTGGAAGATGGTGGTGAGGGTGAATCCTTTGAAGGCGGCTACCTCGACGAAGTGGATTACGGTGTCTTCACCGACGAAGCGGATCATGGGGGCGAAGAACATGGAAATGAGCAGTCCGGCTGCGATGGTCAGAAAGAGACTCTGTATTCTAAAAAACATAATCAGTCGATTTTATAGGTTTGCGGGGACAAAAATAGGTAAAAATCGGAAAACTGTATTATCTTTGGTATCACTTTAAAACCAATAAATCATGTCAGCCATGGGAAAGATAGGTGATTCTGAATTGATAATCAACAGCGACGGCTCAGTGTTTCATCTGCATATCCGTCCTGAGAACTTAGCGGACAAGGTAATCCTGGTCGGAGATCCGGGCAGGGTAGACTTGGTCAGCTCGTACTTTTCGGATATAGAGAGCACTTCCTCATCGAGGGAGTTCCGCAGTGTTACCGGACATTACTGGGGGACGAGGTTTACTGTCCTGTCCACGGGTATAGGCTGTGACAATATCGATATAGTGATGAACGAGCTGGACGCGCTTGCCAATATAGATTTCTCTACCCGTGAGATCAAGCCCGTGAGGAGAAAGCTTACGATTCTGAGGATAGGTACCTGCGGTGTAATCCAGCCGGACATACCCTTGGGCTCCTATGTCTTTTCAAAGGTATCAGCAGGCTTTGACGGTCTTCTCAACTGGTACGGAGACCGTGACGCTGCAGTTATGAAGGATGTGGAGGAGGCCTTCCTCGCGCACATGGACTGGAACAAATATCTTCCGATACCTTATTTCGTGAAGGCATCGGATGAGCTGACGTCTCTGTTCAAGGACTGTACGGTACCGGGAATGACGGTGTCGGCGTCCGGTTTCTACGGCCCTCAGTGCAGGGTGGTGCGCCTGCCGTTGGCTATGCCGGATATGCTTGAGCGACTTGAGTCATTCCGCTTCGGAGAGCTCCGTTTTACCAACTTCGAGATGGAGGGATCGGCCATAGCCGGACTTGCCCGCAAGCTCGGTCATGAGGGCGCTACAGTCTGTCTTGCTATCGCTCACCGCTGGGCCAAGGATGCCGATACGGACTACAAGTCCATGATGGGTGAGCTCGTGGAGATGTGTCTGGACCGTCTTTCAAAGTAGTCATGAGTGAGCTTGACAGTCTTCTCGAGCTGATGCTTGACAAGGATGTGCGCACTCTCAAGATCGTCCGTGACCGGCTTTGCGTGCTTGGCTGGCCGGCGATATCCTACTGCCTTGCACATGTTGACCGGAATATTCCTCCTGACAGGAGGGAGAGGGTGCGCCGTTTTGTGTGGGACACGTCTTCGGTGTATGCCCTGAAGGAGCTTTCTGAACTGCTCAAGCCGGGTCCGGACTCGTTCTACCTGCCTGACGGCCTGTATTTCCTGACACGTATTATGGAACCTGAGCTGTCCCTCCGCGGATTCACTTCTATGTATGAGGCGATGGCCGATGAGTTGGTGGCTGAGCTGCGGGATTCCATGACGGCAGTGGAGAAGGTCGAGATGCTCAATTATTTAGTATTTGACAGTTTCGGTTTCAGCCTTGTCGGGGGCGCGGATGACGGCCATGAGACCGTCGTCCTGATTCCAGACATCATACAGGACCGCAAGGCAGGTGTTGTAGGTATATCGATGGTATATTTCCTGCTTGCAAGGTATGCCGGCCTGCCGGTCTTTCCGATATTCCCTAAAGTTCCGGGTTATTATGTGTCTTATTTTGACCGGGGAGAATCATTGTTCTCCATGGATATCAGCCGCTGCGGACGCATATCTGATCCCATACCCCGAAGAACGTGGAGGAATCCAGAACTTACGGGTACGGATCAGACGGTGCTCTATCTCTATGCCGCAGCCATGAGGTATTTCGGAGAGGCTGAGCCCTCCCGCTTGGAGTCTTATCTGCTCGACCGTGCGTTAGAGACGCTGGCAGTGTAGGCTTTATTCCATCAGTTTCTTGTACTTGAACCGCTTGGGCTCGTCGGTGCCCAGGCGCTTGCGGCGGTTCTCCTCATACTCGGAGTAGGTGCCCTCGAAGAAATATACCTGGGAGTCACCCTCGAAGGCGAGGATGTGGGTCGCTATGCGGTCTAAGAACCAGCGGTCGTGGGAGATGACCACGGCGCAGCCTGCGAAGTTCTCGATACCTTCCTCTAAGGCCCGGATGGTGTTTACGTCCACGTCGTTGGTGGGCTCGTCGAGCAGGAGGACATTGCCCTCGTCCTTGAGTGTCAGGGCTAAGTGGAGGCGGTTGCGCTCACCGCCTGAGAGGATGCCGCAGAGCTTCTCCTGGTCGGCTCCCGAGAAGTTGAAGCGGGAGACGTAGGCGCGGGCGTTGATCTCGCGGTTGCCCAGGCGGATGAACTCGGAGTTCTCCGATATGGTCTGGTAGACGGTCTTGTCGGGGTCAATGCTCTTGTGCTGCTGGTCCACGTATGCGAGCTTGACGGTCTCGCCGACGGTTATCGAGCCGCTGTCGGGCTGCTCTATGCCCATGATGAGGCGGAAGAGGGTGGTCTTGCCCGCTCCGTTGGGGCCGATGACTCCGACGATGCCGGCGGGCGGCAGGGAGAATGTCAGATGCTCGAAGAGGAGCTTGTCGCCGTAGGCCTTGGATACGTCGTTGAACTCTATGACTTTGTTGCCTAAGCGGGGACCGTTGGGGATGTATATCTCGAGGGCCGCCTCCTTGGCCTTGCCGTCCTGACTGGCTAATTTCTCGTAGGCGCCTAAACGGGCCTTGGACTTGGCCTGACGGGCCTTGGGAGCCATGCGCACCCACTCTAACTCGCGCTCGAGGGTCTTGCGCCGCTTGCTCTCCTGTTTCTCCTCCATCTCTAAGCGCTTGCTCTTCTGCTCCAGCCAGGAGGAATAATTGCCCTTCCAGGGAATGCCCTCGCCGCGGTCCAGCTCGAGGATCCAGCCGGCCACATTGTCTAAGAAGTAGCGGTCGTGGGTGACGGCGATGACGGTGCCCTTGTACTGGCGCAGATGCTCCTCCAGCCACTGGATACTCTCGGTGTCGAGGTGGTTGGTGGGCTCGTCGAGCAGCAGTACGTCGGGCTGGCGCAGCAGCAGGCGGCACAGGGCTACGCGGCGGCGCTCTCCTCCGCTGAGGTTGGCTATCTTAGCTTCGGAGGGAGGACACTGGAGGGCATCCATGGCCCTTTCCAGCTTGGAGTCCAGTTCCCAGCCGTCGCAGTGCTCTATCTTCTCGGTCAGCTCGCCCTGTCTCTCTATGAGGGCGTTCATCTCGTCGTCCGACATGGGCTCGGCAAATTTCATATTGATCTCCTCGTATTCCTTCAGCAGGTCGGCGACCTCCTGCACTCCTTCCCTTACCACCTCGATGACGGTCTTGTCCGGGTCCATCTGAGGCTCCTGCTCCAGATAGCCCACCGAATAGCCGGGGGCCCAGACTACCTCGCCCTGGTAGGACTTCTCCACTCCTGCGATGATCTTCATCAGGGTGGACTTACCCGAGCCGTTGAGACCGATGATGCCGATCTTGGCCCCGTAGAAGAATGAGAGGTAGATGTCCTTGAGTATTACCTTGTTGTTGTGCGGGAGGACCTTGCCTACGCCGTTCATTGAAAAGATGATTTTCTCGTCTGCCATATTTCTATCGCTTTGTTTCTTGATTTGAAAAGTGCGGCAAGATAGGACTTTTTTCTCAAATAACATCATTTCCGCCCGAAGCCCTGGGGCACAGCCGTAAAATTGGTAAGAATATCTGTGTTTTCTGTATGTCGGAAAGCTGGATTTTGTATATTTTTGCAGCAAATTTATGAGTATGCTAAGGAAGATCAGAATAACCCTCGCACTGATATTTTTCGTGTGCGTGACTCTATTGTTTCTCGACTTTACCGGGACACTTCACGCCTGGCTCGGATGGATGGCCAAGATCCAGTTCTTTCCGGCAGTCCTGGCCCTCAATGCCGGGGTCATTGTCGCTTTAGTGCTGCTGACTCTGATATTCGGCAGGGTGTACTGCTCCGTCATCTGCCCGCTCGGAGTAATGCAGGATGTGTTTGCCTGGCTGGGCAAAAAGCAGAAAAAGAACCGCTACACCTATTCAAAGGCCAAGAGCTGGCTGCGTTACGCGATGCTTGGGCTCTTCATCATCGCCCTGATTGCGGGTGTGGGCTCGTTTGTGGCCCTGCTGGAGCCTTACAGCGCCTACGGACGCATTGCCTCCAACATCTTCGCTCCCGTGTACGGCTGGATCAACAACCTGTTTGCGCTCATAGCCGAGAGGGCTGACAGCTACGCCTTCTATTCCACGGATGTATGGCTCAAGAGTCTGCCGACGTTCATCATCGCCGCCGTGATGCTGGTGCTGATTGCCGTGCTGGCATGGAGGAACGGCCGTACCTGGTGCAACACAATATGTCCGGTGGGTACCTTCCTGAGCTTCCTGGCCCGTTTCTCGTGGCTCAAGCCAGTAATTGACACAGACAAATGCATCAGCTGCCGCAAGTGCGAGCGCAACTGCAAGGCCTCCTGCATAGATATCGCCAATCACAAGATAGACTACAGCCGCTGCGTGACCTGCATGGACTGCATCGGCAACTGTCCCAAGGACGCCATCTCATATATTCATCCTAAGAAAGCCGCTGCTCCGGCAGTGACTGGAGGACAGGCTGAAGCGGTATCCGGTGCTGACAGAAAAGCCGACAAGGCCGAGAGCGTCGACACCGCCCGCAGGGGTTTCCTTACGGCCTCCCTGATGGCAGCAACAGCCGTGACGGTCAAGGCTCAGGAGAAGAAAGTCGACGGCGGTCTGGCCGTGATCGAGGATAAGGTCATTCCCGACCGGCTTGTTCCGCTGGTGCCTCCCGGAGCGGTGAGTCTCAGGCATTTTGCCCAGCACTGTACCGGATGTCAGCTCTGCGTCTCGGTGTGTCCCAACGGAGTGCTGCGTCCGGCCACGGACCTGATGCGCATGATGCAGCCGGAGATGTCCTACGAGAGGGGTTACTGCCGTCCGGAGTGTACGAAATGCTCGGAGGTCTGCCCCGCCGGAGCCATCCGTCCGATAGACCGTGCGGAGAAGTCCTCGACTCAGATAGGTCACGCCGTATGGGTGAAGAAGAACTGTATCCCTGTGCGGGACGGCGAGGAGTGCGGCAACTGTGCGCGTCACTGCCCCGCCGGGGCTATCCAGATGGTGCCTCTGAAGGGGAATCACCGTCATAGAGGAGGCCGTGAGGAGGGCAATGACGGCAAGAATCTGATGGTTCCCGCCATCAATACCGAGAAGTGCATCGGCTGCGGCTCATGCGAGTATGTCTGCCCGGCCCGGCCTTTCGCTGCGATATACGTTACAGGACACGAGGTCCACAGGACTATTTAACTCCATCCACCCATGGACGAGTTCCGTTTGAGAGTCTTCGTCACTGCGGCGAGGACTCTTAGTTTTTCCAAATGCGCCGCTGCCCTGAATATCACTCAGCCGGCGGTCAGCCGCCATATCGGGGAGCTGGAGGCCCGTTTCGGGGTGCCGCTGTTCTCCAGGGGCAGTGCCGGGGTGGGGCTGACCAAGGCCGGCCGGCTGCTGCTCCAGCATGCGGAGGGGCTGCTGTCGGCGTACCAGAAAATGGACTACGACATGGACCTGCTGGCCCAGGCCGGTCAGGGCAGGCTGGCGATAGGGGCCAGCACGACCATCGCGATGTACCTGCTGCCGGAGATACTGGCCTCGTTCATGGAGCGTTCGGACGGGATAGAGGTGTCCATGCTCTCGGGCAACAGCGAGAATGTGGAGCAATGGCTCAGGGACGGGACGGTGGACATCGGTTTCGTGGAGAATGCCTCGCGCCGGCCGTGGCTGCACTATGAGCGGCTGATGGCGGATGAACTGGTGCTGGTGGCGGGCACTCACGGCCGTTATGCGTCCCTGGAGTCGGTCACGCCGCAGGAGTTGAGGTCGTTGCCGCTGGTGTTGAGGGAGAAGGGATCGGGTACGCGCGAGATTCTGGAGAATGTGCTCCGGGGCTGCGGTATAGGCCCTGAGGACCTGAACGTGGTGATGGAGCTGAGCAGCACGGAGGCCATCAAGGCATTTGTCCGCAGCAGCGATACGCTGGCGGTGGTCTCGGTGATAGCCCTGCGCCGCGAGCTGGCTGACGGAGCGTTGAGGATTGTGGACATCGACGGAGTGGACATGCCCCGGGAATTCGCCACAGTCGTCCGTCCCGGCGAGTTCTCCGGGCTGAACGAGCGGTTCCATCACTTCGCCGTGCGCAAGGCCTCTATGCGTTAGAAGCTGTTTTTATTTTCTCAATCTCAGATAATTAAGGCATCCCTCTCAGCGTTGGAACAGTGCTGTATTGCCCCTCGGCTTTAGTACGGGATGGCCTCGATGTACATTTCCTCCAGGTTCAGTATCACCATCTTGAAATTCTCTAAAATGTCCAGGCCGATGGTGCCGTCTTCCGCGCCGTTCAGATATTGGACCGTCTGTGTGACTCCTGTGTGCAGGTCGATGCCTGTGTCCACCATTACCGAGTCGAGTACTGTTGTACCGTTTCCTAAGCGGAACTCCTTGTACGGCAGGCGGTAGCTGCGGGTGATGCTGACGCCTCCGACACCGGCTACACGCAGGGAGTCAGGAGTGCCGTCAGCTTCCGCATTGCCGGTCTGTGAGCTGTCCACGCCTTGTGCTGCCAGCTGGCTGCAGATGTCCTGTATCAGGCCGGCGGCTTCGGCGTAACGGTCGGTACGCGCCAAGTTTACTCCCATCAGCATGGCCATGCTCAATGTGTTGTCGCCCAGTGCTTCCGGATAGTTGTTCAGCAGGTCTTCCAGGACGATGCATGCCGAGTCCGGGCGGTTGAAATAGTGGTGCGTAAGGGCCGTGGCCATTTTGTGAAGCATGGGATTGACAGAGTCCGCCGGCGTGACTTTCAGTTCCCGTGCCAGGTCAAACCAACGGCTTCCGCTGATCAGTGTGCCGATACGTTCGTCGGCGTTTTGGGCCTGCGCTGTCAGTGTCGCGAGCAGGCAGAGTATGGTGAGGATTCTTTTCATTGACTATTATCCTGTTTCGTTATCGTTACATATTTTTGTGTAGGTGCATTCCTGCTTTCGGAGAAAGTCATTTCCAGTAAATCACCAAGGATGGGATTGATATAGACACGTTTCATCCTATTTCTGTCGGAATATCCCAAATAATCAGCTATTTCCTGCAAGGTGCGCGGCTCACGGCAATACGCTGTCAGTAACTTTTGTATCTCCTGTTTTTTCTGCTCTCTTGACTTTACTCCTTGACTTTTACTCCTTGACTTTACTCCTTGACTTTTACTCCTTGACTTTACTCCTTGACTATATTCAGAGTTAATGGAGTAAGAGGTCCATCGCCCTTTACTGGTTGATGTCAGCATTCCCCTGTCTGCCAATAAATAGAGCATCCTGCCCACTTCCAAGGGATTTTTGCCAAGCAGTTGCTGTATACGGAAATTGGAGATGTTCTCCTCAGTAAGAGCCGTGGACAAAATCAGCTGATACTCCTTGTCCAATTTATTATACTCATTTCCAAAAATGTTTTTCAAGGCATTATGGCATTCATCAGGTATCAGCGACACCATCGACATGGTAAGTTCTACAAGATGTAAATCAGACCGCTCTATCAAGAAGGGCTTACGCCAGTTTTCTTTTCTCCATGCATCCAAAATGGTGGGAAACCCAGAGCCGATATTGTCTCCAAAGCCAATCATTCGCAACATAGCCTGCATATTTGGATTTCTGGCCTTGGAGTGTCCTCCTGCGTAGATGTCCATGACGGGGATTTTAAGTGTTCCGGGATTGGAGAATACGAAGCAGTCATCGTGCTTTTCTATTTTCAGGACACCGGTTATCATATAATCTGAGTGAATAATCAGATTTGTCAAAGCCTCGCGGATAGCTTTGTGGACAGAAGTGTCATCTATGCGCTCCATGCCTTCCAGTCTGAATGGGCGTTTTATGTCACTGACCAGTTTGGTCTGTACGCGCATGAAAAAGTTATACAGGTTGTTTTCCCAGCGCCCGTCATACGTGAGGCGGTCGCTCCAGCGGCTGTCCGGCTGTAAGTTTGTCATATCGAGATAGTCCATACGGATATTGTCGAACCTTTCCCTGATAGGCAGCCCTTTGCCGAACATCAGTAGTCCTGCTAATGTAAGTCCCTCTCTTTGTGTATTTCTGTCAACAGTGTATCCTCCCATATTCAAGAGAAACTCTTTGTCAGAATAATCATTCCAAACATGATCTGGATTGGCAGTGCGGAATCTGTTCCGATAGGCCGACAATGTTGGTACGTCAATATCATCCATTGTGTAATTTTCCATCAGTACAGAATCATTGCCACTGTCGTTTGCATCACGGATCATGGCTCTTACGTCGTCCTCAGAGCAATGATAGTCTCCCTCGTAGTTCCGTTTGAAAGTCCCGCTGATTATATTTCCGTTGATATAGATGGGACGTTGCCGGTAATCTGCCTGCGGCACATGGATGTACAGCAGGTAATGCCCGTCATAATCTATTATTTCGACATCTTCATCGGTAAGTATGTTGCGGCTTACTTTATTACTGTTCAAGGTGTCGAATAATTCTTTTTTCATTTTTTCAGGATTTGAAACCCCCGTGATTTCAAACCTTTTTCCAATGTCTTCCTCATCTGGGTTTTCCTTTATTCCAAGCAATATGGTTCCACCTATTGTATTGGCAAATGAGGAATATGTTTCCCACACAGATTTGGGAATCTGTCTTTCAGCTTTCTTGCACTCAAACGCAATCCGCTCTCCAATCTTTAGCAATATGTTTATGTCGTGTGTATTCATAGGCATGCTTTTATTCTACTCTGTTGCGTTGTGTGCAAAGATAGTGAAATCCGGCCAAAGGCAGTCGTAAAATGCTCTACTGAAGTCCTGTTTGTGTTAAGTCTGATATGGGGGAGTCTGCCTTGTGGAGCGGGATGGGGTATAACAAATGGTTATGCCGTATAAGTAAGTGTGTTGGGATGTTTTACAGCGGGTATTGTACTTTTGCGGCATGAAAACAACAGCAACATCCTCAACATCTGTGACGCCGGCTGTGCAGGCCGCGCAGGTATCAACCGGAACTCTTCAGGCACGCCAGTGGGCAGCCCGGATACTTTTTATCGCACTTTTCGTAGCTTCTTTCTTCCTGCCTACGGCGGTGGCCCTGCTGGCCGGAATAGCATTGGCCGTGACCCTCGGCTCGCCCTTCCCCGTATTTGCCAAGAAAGTCTCGAAGTACCTGCTTCAGGCTTCGGTGGTGGGTCTCGGTTTCGGCATGAACCTCTATTCGGCTGTGGAGTCCGGCAAGGACGGTATGCTCTTCACGATAGTCTCGGTGGTGGGGGTGATGGCCATCGGCACCCTGCTCGGACGGGTGTTCAGGCTCTCCCGGAACAATTCCTACCTCATCTCCTCCGGTACGGCCATCTGCGGAGGCAGCGCGATTGCCGCCGTGGCTCCCATCATCGACGCGGACGACAATGAGACCACTATGTCGATGGTGACTGTATTCGTGCTCAACGCCGTGGCCCTGCTCATTTTCCCTGCGATAGGACATTTGCTCGGACTCTCCCAGGAGCAGTTCGGCACATGGGCAGCCATTGCCATCCACGATACCAGCTCGGTGGTGGGTGCTGGTGCCGCCTATGGAGAGGAAGCCCTGCAGATTGCCACGACCGTCAAGCTGACCCGCGCCCTCTGGATTATTCCCCTGGCCATTGCCACCACCTTCATTTTCAAGAAGAAGGGCAAGAAGATCTCCATCCCCTGGTTTATCTTCCTCTTCATCGGCGCCATGCTGGCCAATACGTACCTCAATATCCCCCAGGCCGTCTCCGCCGGTATCGCCGGATTTGCGAAGAATGCCCTCGGCTCGACCCTCTTCCTGATAGGCTGCGGCCTCTCGGTGCAGAGCGTCAAGGAGGTGGGCTTCAGGCCCTTCCTGCTCGGTATCTCCCTGTGGGCGGTGATTTCGGTGTCCTCGCTGATGGTGGTGACGCTGATGTAGACGGCTGCAACGCTGACAATTCCAGCGGATATTCCGGGCATGATGGCGGAATATCCGTTTTTATTTTTAAGTTTGTGGTATTATTAACGGTTAATCTTTAGAAACGATGACAAGAATAGGGACAATCTTTATTGCGGCGGCCGCCCTGCTCTTCACGGCGGTGCCTTCATCCGCCTGCTCCTCGGTGGTGATTTCCGGCAAGGTGACTCCGGACGGGAGGCCGCTGCTGTGGAAGCACAGGGACTCGGACTATCTGCAGAATTCGGTGAAGTTCTTCAAGGGGGAGAAATACTCCTTCATCGCTGTCGTCAACAGCGTGGAGGATAATCCGACGGATGTGTGGATGGGGGTCAATTCGGCCGGCTTCGCTATCATGAACACTCAGTCGTTCAACCTCGTGGACGTGGCTCCGGGGGAGGAGCGCGGGGCTGCTAACGGGCGGATTATGCGCCGGGCGTTAGAGATATGCGCTACGGTGGAGGACTTCCATCATTTTTTAGATACGCTGGCGAAGCCTTCCATGATCGAGGCCAGTCTCGGAGTGATCGATGCTCAGGGCGGGGCCCAGATGCTGGAGGTGGACTACTACAAGTACGTGGTGTACGATGCCAATGACCCGGCGGTGGCGCCTCACGGCTATGTGGCCCGGACCAATTTCTCCTTCACCGGGGATGTGAACGGGGGGCTCGGACAGGTGCGCTACCTCATCGAGGAGGGGCTGCTGATGCCCGGCTCCGGTATGGGACTGTTCACTCCGCAGTGGATTCTGACCGACGTGGCCCGCTGCTTCGAGAATCCGATCATGGGCATCGACCTGCGCTCGGGGGATTTCAACAAGCCTAAGACCAACGGCTGGTTCATCGACTATGACTTTATCTCCCGCCGCGGATCCACCAGCTCGGCGGTGGTGCAGGGCGTGCGTCCCGGGGAGAATCCAGAGCTGACGGTGATGTGGACCATCCTCGGCTATCCTCCGACAGGCGTGGCCATGCCGCTGTGGGTCAAAGGGGCGGACAAGTATCTGCCAGCGTTAGTGGCCCGGGACGAGGCGACGAAGCTCTCTCCCCTGTGCGATTTTTCCCAGACTCTTGCGGACCGGGTGTACTCCTATCACCAGGGCGACGGTACTGACCGCTACATGAACTGGGAACTGCTGTGGAGGCCTTCCGGCGGCGGTTACATGCAGCATCTTTTAGAGGTCGAGGACCAGGTCTTCGATGTCTCGGAGCCGATTATCGAGGGGTGGAGAGAGGCCGGCAGGATCGACGTGGGACAGATGAGCGAGCTGTATCTGATGCTCGATGCCCTTATCCGCGACGGCTACCGGCCGCTGCTTGGAACCCATCTGTTGCTATAATCATCAACAAAATACAGATTTATCATGAGACTGCAACTTAATATCATCGTGCCCGCCGCGCTCATAGCTGTTCTTATCCTTTCTTCCTGCGGAAGAAGCGGCAAGGGTGACGTAATCACATTCGATTATTCCAAAATGAAGAAAGCGGAGATGCTGACTGTCTCGGCTCTGTCGGATCAGCCGGAGTTTATCGCCTTGGACAGCGACACCTTGGATGCATTTGCCTACGGTACCATAATAATTACTGACAATTATATCATAAGGAACGTTGAGGCTATTTCCAGTGTTAACAAAGCTCCTGTCAGGGTCTTTGACCGGCATACCGGCCGGTTTGTCTGCAATGTGGGGCATCTCGGACGCGGACCCGGGGAGTACCTCAGCTCCTATTGTACCTTTGTGGACGAGAAAGGAGGCAAGGTGTGGATAATGAACGCAAGGGACCATATCAAGACCTATGATCTCCTGAGCGGGAAATATATCGGGGACGTGCCTTTGGCGCATGAGGTATATGAGGAATATGAGGCGGCGTCGGCTACCTTCTCTGTCGACTCGGATGCGGGGACAGTTACGGTCGCGGCCATTCCGTATGAGGGGGATGCCAATCCTTCTATAGCCTGGTGTCAGGACATGGAGGGCAATATCGTCTGGGATATCCCGGAGGACGGCCGGGAAAGGTCGAGGAAGCATACCAACAGTCTTATCCGAACAACATACAATGTGGAAGGTCTCATGGATGTCGATATTCATGGCGGACAAGATCAGCCTGATACGCTGTATGTGCTGTCCGACGGCGCTCTGAAGCCTGTGTTCACATACAATGAGCGGGAACTTAAGAGCGGAGCTTCCCTTAACAGTACGCTGCTGCCGGGCAAGGTGTTCTCTTATCTTTCAGAAGAGAGAGAGGTAATCCCCAACGTCAGGGTCGCTATGCCTACGGCAATGGTGATTACGGATCTCAAGTCCGGTGAGTCCGTGAGCTACGGAATGAACCTGCGGAATGATATACTCGGATTAGGTGTGCAGAATTTCTCTTTCCAGAACGGTTATATGGTGCAGTCGTTCAATGCTATCGAGTTCAAGCAGGTAGGGCAGAACGCATTGAGCCGAGGCTTGCTCACCGGTTCTGCTGCTGAGCAGGTGGAGGAGATACTCTCAAATCTTCAGAATACAGACAATGATGTGATAATGCTTACCCGGTTGAAGGACTGATGGAGTCTGTCAGCGGACCTTGCGTTCTTCAGCTATCCGTTTCCGGTAGGCGTTCAGCCGCTTTTTCCAGGCAGCCCGTCTGGCTTTTTCGGCCGCGGCTTTCCGCTCTAAATATTCATCGTATCTTTTTTCGAGATAATTGTCAGCCATAATCCGATAATAGTTACCAGTATTTACATACAGAGCACTCTGGCGATTCTTATGCCGTTGCGGGCATATTCCGCCAGAGTCTTTTGTTCAAAAACCACCTTTCCCTCCTTCATGGAGGCGTGGATGAAATGCAGGCTGCCGTCCTTCCCGCGGCAGGCGATGCCGGTGTGGGTGATGTCTAACCCCGGGGTGGTGCTTAGGAAGCAGATGATGTCTCCGTCCTGGATATTGTCCTCTATCTCAGGTATTTTCTCCGAAGGAATGGAAAAATATGTTGCGGCGGTGTCTAACCGTTCCTCGGCCCTGCGGATGAGCCCCAGGGCACCGTCGTCCTCCCGCAGCCGGGGATAATTGTCCCGGTGGGAGGACATGAAGGAGAATTCCTGATGAAGGGGTGTTCCGCCGAGCTCCGCCGTGACCTCCCGCAGGAAGCCATTGTCCTGAGCCTGCAGGAGCCATTCGGAGGTATAGTGCAGGCGGGAGGGGTAGCCGGCCGTGATGCCGTCCCGGTAGCGCAGGGTGCGGAGCATGGAGCAGAAGTCCTTGAAGGGAGGGATGCCCTTGGCGTCATTGTCCTTGAGCAGCAGGGTCATGGCGGTGCAGGCCTCGACGAGGAGGATGCAGTCGGTCTTCCGGAGATTGACCGTGAGGACTTCGGGGTCGCCCTCGAGGGTGCCGCCCGCATAAGGAGTGCCGTACAATGCCTCTGCGGCCGCTTTCATGATTTCACCGGCGGGACGGTCCGACAGGGGCAGGAGCTTCTCCATGGTTCTGCGGTAGATGAGCGTGTCTTCGGGCGAGGTGCGGATGGAGGCGGTGGTATTGGCCCGGAGGAGGGGATAGGCGGCCTGGAGGATCTTGTTGCGCAGGAGGGCGGGGTAGTCGGGATGGTCCTCGAGGAACTGCCGGACTTCCAGCATGGCCTCGGGGCTGCGGTGGCTGCCGAGGAGGGCGCCGGTCCAGTTGCGGGGGAAGAAGATGTCACCGGTGCGCTGGACTTCCTCGAGGATGTCGAGGCCGGGGCGGATGTAGCGGATGGAGGAGGACTCGCGCAGGGGGTGGTTGAGGTAGCTGAGGACGGAGGCGGTCCAGGGCTCGATGCGGCGGTTCTCAGCCTTCATGAGGCTATGGAACAGAGTATCGCGGGCACTCTCATCGGGGGACAATGCGCGGGAAATGTAGTCGAAGCGGCGGAGACGGTCGGGGTCGGTCAGGCGGGCTCTCTGGGTCTTCAGGATGTCCTCTGCACGGTCGGGGAAGCGGAGGGCGAGTTCCCAGGCTAAGGAGGTGTAGTTGCTCTCGCTGTAGAGGGGCTCGCTCTGTCCGGCCCAGATGCTGTATAGGCTGTCGCACAGGTCGTCGGAGTATATCCGGCCCGGCAGGGAACGCATGAGTATGGTGCGTACCGCCTTCTCGGGATGGGTGTGGGCAAGGGTCCAGAGCTGCTGCTCGACGGCTTCGCGGTCAGTGCCGCTGAGGTCGTCTATGGCCCAGCCGAGGAAGCCGGAGAGGGACGAGGCGGTGAGCTGGTCGGTCTCCGTCTCTAATCCGGCCAGTATGGAGCGGCTCCAGTCGCGGGCGGAGATGAGGCCGGCGAGGTAGTTCTCCTGGAGGTTCATCAGGGTGGCGAAGCGGGCGGTGCCGTCCTTTATTCCGGACCAATGTGCCAGCAGCCAGTCTGCAGATGTCTTCGGCAGGATGAAGCGGCCGTAGCCCCGGCCGTCGGTGTTGGGGAGGATGTAGAGGGGGGCGGTGTTTGCCGTTGCAGACATGCTGATAGGTACGGTGACTTCAGCGGCATCCATGCGTACCTCTATCTGTGCGGACTGTGTGCCGTCACTTACGGTCACTCCGAAGCTCTGGGGCCAGACGATGCCTCGGCCGATGGGGTCGGTCTGGGTGACGGTCAGGCTGTCTTTCCGGCTGCCGGAGATGCGGAACGTGATGTCCGGCATGCCTTTCTCGTAGACCCAGGCCCGGCTGAACCCGCGCAGATCGGCGGTGGTGAGGCTGTCGAGGATGCCCACGAGGTCGTCCCAGGTGGCGTTGCTGTAGGCATATCTTTTCAGGTACGTCTGTATGCCTTCCCGGAATACGTCGCAGCCCATGATCTCAATGAGTTTTTCCATCATCACCGGGGCTTTGTTGTAGATGATCTGGCCGTAGACCAGGCCGGCGTAGCGCAGGTTGGGCAGCTCCTGGGAGATGGAGACGGTGCCCTCGGTGCGGTCCTCGCTGAGGGCGGCGGTGTTGAACGAGCGCAGACGGTTCAGCCGGTGGTTGACTTCGGGATAGAGGGGCTCGGATATCCACGCGGCGAAATGGTTGGCGAAGACCTCCTTGGTCCACACCTCGTCGAACCACTTCATCGTCACTAAGTCACCGAACCACATGTGGGCGGTCTCGTGGGCTATCAGTTCCGTGCGGGCCAGCTCGTCGCTGAGGGTGGGGTTGGGCCCGAGGAACATCCGTCCGTCGTTGTAGAGGGTGGCTCCGGTATGCTCCATGCCGCCGTACTGGAATCCGGGCAGGATGATGAAGTCGTACTTGGCGAAGGGGTAGGGTACTCCGGTGTACTCTTCGAGCCACTCGAGGGACGCGGCTACCTGGGCGAAGATGTCGTCGAGCTGGGCCGTCTTGGCCGTATCGGTCTCGCGGTAGTAGGCGCTGAAACGGTGGCGGCCGTCATCGTAGTCCTTCTGGAAGAACTCACCGGCCACGAATGAGAAGAGGTAGGTGCTCAGGGGCTCGGTCTCGGAGAAGGTGATCAGCTTGCGGGAGGAGGGCTGTCCTGCCGCCGGAGTGTCTGTCGGAGGTAAATTCTGGGTGTACGGCCGGTTATGCGGTTGATTGTCGGGGCCGTAGTCCCCCGGTCTGTTTGTCTGGTTGTAGTCATCCGGTCTGTTACCTGTCCGGTCGTTGTTTACTTGATTGTTTTCTGTCGGGCTGTTGCTGCCCGGTATTTTCTTTGCATGTCTTTCGCCTGGCTGATCATGGTTGCCGGGGCTGTTGCTGTCCTGGTTCTTGGTGTTCGGTCTATTGCCTGGCTGGCCGTTTGTCAATTCGTATTTCTGTATGTCTGTCCAGCCTGTGTATATCAGGTGCTCTTTTGTGATGTGTGTGTTGGATACAGCTTTCCATGTCATCGGAACTTCGAGCGACAGGGTGTACAGAGCCTTCATGTCCGGCTGGTCGAAGCAGGGGAAGAGGGTGCGGGCCCGGTCCGGTACTAAGAGAGTGTACAGGAACTCGTCGTTGCGGTTCAGGGACTGGTCTCCGGCAGTGAATACGATATCCACCGTATTTTCCCCGGCCTTAGTCAGCGCCGCCGGTATGACGATGTGTTCGTTCTGAATGATGCAGCACGGCTGCGGCTGTCTGTCTTTACCTGTCCTATTTCCTTGTACGTTGGCACTGCCGACATCCCCCGCTGTCCTTCCATTATTTTCAGTTACTTGGCTGATTTCTCCGTTTGCTCCGCTTGTTTCTCCGTTTGTCCGGCCCGTTTCTCTGTCTGTCGAGTTCGTTTCTCCGTCTGCCCCTCTTGTTTCTCCGTCTGCCCGGCTTATCCTTTCTCCATCAGCCCAACTTGACTCTCCCCTTGTCCCGTTTGTCTGCATCTCGGATTTTCCAATAGAAGTCATGAACGTTTTTATTCCATTGATGCTTACCTCATGTACGCTCGATGCCGGCTCCCTGAAATCCAGCACGATATCAGCCGGAGCCTCCAGCCTCAGGCTGACGGTAATCCTCCCACCGACCCTCTCCGTGCGTTCTCCCGGTATGTCGAAATGCAGCCGGTACCGTACATCCGTGTAAGTGGCTTTCCGCCACCGAGCCAGCTCCTGCGGCACACCGGCCTCGGGAATGTTTGCCGTGTTGCCGGAACTTAGTATGTCAGCAGACATGCCTGTGTGAGTGGCTAAAACAGCCATCAGGCAGAGTAAGAGCACATTTCGCATTTTCATATACCTATTTCATATTTCGATATGTAAATATACGCAGAAGCCGAGAGCAGAGCAAATTTATTTGCTATGCCGAGGCGCCCCATGCCCCCCTCTTGACGTTTCGCCCCCTATTGGCCGGAAGGTGCCGGGTGCAACGTCCTTTCTCCACCACCTTCTCAGATTCGTTATAAGCCGACCTGCCTCTAATGCCTCCCTCGCCGGCCTTGCCCCGGATCCCCGTCCGGAAGGTGCCGGCGAAAGTGCCGTTGACCGTCACCTTCTCGTTTTGGTCTCGTCTACCTCTTCACTCCTTCGAAAGGAGTCTTTTCGTTATATGCAGACTTGGCTCAGAGTTTCTTCTCACCGGACTCGCTTCGATTTCTTATCCATAATGTGAGTAGTTTTATCGCATTTTCGTCTTACTTTCCGAAGGTGTGCAGTTTTCCTCGTTTCTATCTCACTCTCCTAAGGTGGAATTTCTGCAAATGTGCTCCGCGGGCTATGTGAAGTCGTTTTCCCCTGACGTGCCGCAAATCCACCTTCCGAAGGCGGACCATATCCGGCTTTTCGTATCACCTTTGGAAGGTAAGCACGTCTATCTTTACCGCAACGGCAGAGAATCGCGGGAAATGCTGCCGTTGTGGAAAGGGCCGGAGAGACAATAGCGTCCAGAGGGCCTGTAGCAGGGATACGGTGGAAAAGCTATTCCGCAACGGCAGAGAATCGCGGGAAATGCTGCCGTTGTGGAAAGGGGCCTGAGAGACAATAGCGTCCAGAGGGCCTGTAGCAAAGATACGGCGGAAAAGCTATTCCGCAACGGCAGAGAATCGCGGGAAATGCTGCCGTTGTGGAAAGGGGCCTGAGAGACAATAGCGTCCAGAGGGCCTGTAGCAAAGATACGGCGGAAAAGCTATTCCGCAACGGCAGAGAATCGCGGG